>CAMCRV010000025.1 GCA_945877365.1 uncultured Clostridia bacterium
TCAGGTTCTAGTGTTCATTGCGGACGTGCGGGTTCAAGTCCCGCCTCGCCCACCACCAAAAAGACATCCTTCACCGGGATGTCTTTTTTCATATTCATTTTTAAAGGGTGAACAGAGTCATGAAGCAAAACACCGCCGCTCCGGGCGAGATTCGTCTGGCGGCCAAAGCCGCATTTCCCTATACCATACCAATTTTTGCCGGGTTCTGGTTCCTTGGCCTGACCTATGGAATCTATATGAATGTCTCCGGCTTCAGCTTCTGGTATCCCATGCTGATGAGCCTGACCATATTTGCAGGCTCCATCGAATTTGTCACCGTAAACCTTCTCCTTGGTTCCTTTAACCCGATTCAGGCTCTGGAGGTCACCCTGATGATCAATGCACGGCATCTGTTTTACGGAATCTCTATGCTGGATCGATACCGGGGAACAGGCTGGAAAAAGCCATATCTGATTTTTGGAATGTGCGATGAGAGTTTCTCCATCAACTGTTCTGCACAGATCCCCGAAGGGGTAGATCGGGGCTGGTTTATGTTTTTTGTCACCCTGTTCAACCACCTGTACTGGTTTACCGGCTCCACTCTGGGGGGAATTTTCGGTTCTTTCCTGTCCTTCAACACGAAGGGGCTGGATTTTGTGATGACAGCCATGTTTGTGGTGATTTTTCTGGAAAACTGGCTGAACGAGCAGGAGCATACCAGTTCTCTGCTGGGGCTTGGCATCAGCCTGATCTGTCTGTTGGCCTTTGGCGCAGAGCGGTTCCTGATTCCTGCCATGCTGGGAATTCTGGCGGTTTTGACCCTTCTTCGGTATTCCCCGGAAAGGAAGGTGGCATGAAATGACCCTGCCGCAGAAGATTATCACAATTTTCATGGTTATTTTGGGAACCCTCATCACCCGTTTTCTTCCGTTTCTCCTGTTTCCCTCCGGGGGCAAAACCCCAAAATATGTTCAATATTTGGGAAAAGTGCTGCCTGCCGCAGTTTTTGGGCTTCTGGTGGTTTACTGCCTGAAAGGTGTCAGTATTGTTTCAGGCAGTCATGGAATTCCGGAATTCCTTGCCATCGGATTTGTGATCATTTTACATCTGTGGAAACGGCAGATGCTGATCTCCATTGCAGGGGGTACCGTCCTGTATATGCTCCTGGTACAATTTGTTTTTTGAAACTCTTTCTTGATAACATGATATCATTTTATCAAGCATACACCGCATATAGAAAGCTTCCATTCTTGCGAATGAAAGTTTTCTATTGAATATCAGTATGAAATACCAAACCCGGTGGTAACGGATGCGTCTACCACCGGGTGATTTTATGAATTCAGCAAGAATTTTTTCAGGCGTTCTTTGTCGGTGCTGAGGATCAGACTCTCATCAAAGCCCAACCGTTCCAAAAGTTCCCGCGCCTGTGAGAATTCACCCACAAAGCTCGGGTCGTGGGCATCGGAATCCACAATAATGGGAACACCCAGCTCCATGCACAATGGAAGCATTTTTTCATAGTTCTCCCGACAGTTGGGCCTGAGCTTCGGTTTTCTCAGAGAGCTGTTGTTCACCTCCAACGCCACATTCCATTCCTTTGCGGCCTGAACCAGGGCAGGGTAGTCCAATGGGAAATGGGCATCGTCAGGGTGGGAGACGAAGCGAACCTTCGGATCCTGCATACAACGGATCAGGTTGTCTGTGTTGGCTGTAATTCCGGCATTTTCATAGCACAGTCCATGGATTCCCACAACCGCGTAGTCCAGCAGATCCAGATGGCGGCGATCGAGATCCAGTTTTCCGCCCTCCAGAACATTGACCTCGCTGCCGTAAAGCATCTCAACGCCAAATAATATTCTGGGAGCATCTCCAAAATTACGAAAATAGATAGGATTCACCGTGCCGGGGATTCCTGGGCCGTGCTCGGTTACTCCCAGCAATTCAAGCCCCCGCTCCGATGCGGCAGCCGCCATTTCCCGGATGGTTCCGAAGGCATGACCGCTCATCAACGAGTGGGTATGCACATCTGCAACAAATGGTTTCACAGGCCATCAACCTCTCTTTTCCTCTTTTGTTTCCTGTTCGTAGTCCAGAATTTCTTTGGCAATATAGATAGGACGGTGTTTGCTCTGCTCAAAGATTTTTCCCACATATTCGCCGATAATTCCCAGACAAAGCAGCTGAGCCGATCCGAAAAACAGGATTAAAACAGTTTGTGTCGCATAGCCGGGAACATCAATCCCACGGAACAGCTTTTCCAGAATGACAGCAATGAGGTACACCGCGGATGCCACAGAGGAAATCCCTCCCAGAATTGTTGCCAGCCGAAGCGGCGCGGTGGAATAGGCGATGATTCCCTCAATGGCGTAGTTCATCAGCTTTTTAAAGCCCCATTTGGTTGCCCCGGAAGCCCTCCGGCAGACCGTATAGGGGATAAACTTTGTGGAAAAGCCAACCCACGCAAAAATTCCCTTGGAAAACCTGTGGTATTCCGCAAGCTCCAGAATACTGTCCCGAACCGACCTGCGGAATGTCCGGAAATCGCTGGCATCGCTGCGCAATGTCACCTTTGACAGGCGGTTGATGACACAGTAAAAGGATTTCTTAAAGAAGGAAAGGATTCTGTTCTCCCTGCGGCGCTCCTGAAAAGCAGCTACCACATCATACTCCGGCTCAAGATCCAGAATTTCCACCATTTGGCGAACAACCTCCGGGCGCTGCTGCAAATCCGCATCAATCAGGCAGATATATTCTCCCCGGGCGTGCTGCAGACCGGCGTAGATGCCGGCTTCCTTGCCGAAATTCCGGGAGAAGGAGATCACCTTGGTGGGGCATTTCTGTGCAGCATGGAGCTTTTTCAGGTTGTGCAGCGTGGCATCCGTGCTGCCATCATTGATAAAAACCAATTCGTAGTCGTAACCGCACCCGTCAAAGGCGGCGATTACCGCATCCTGAAATGCAGCCACATTTTCCGCCTCATTATAGCAGGGGACGACCAGGGAAAGTTTCATGAAATCATCTCGCATTTCATAGGGTATGCTTTATTGTATCTGTATTATTTCCCTCCGTCAATAGGTTTTTTCAGTTGACAGCTGACGGAAAATATGATAATTTATCCATGTTAATGGCTTTGATGGGAAGTTTCCTGCCAAAAACCAGAATAGAGAGCAGCCGGTTGGTGGAAGGCTGCGTGGTTTGGCCGGTCTGTCGTCCCGGAGCTTGCTTCCTGAACGAAGTAGGGAAGTGCGGGTAAGCCCGTTACAGCGATGAGTGCCCGAAAGGGAATTCAGGTGGTACCGCGGAATTTTTCGCCCTGAGCTGCATGGCTCAGGGCGCTTTTCAGTTTATGAAGGAGTGTAAAAAATGGCAAGAGAATTACCAAAGGTCTACGAACCCCAGCAAGTAGAATCTCAAATCTATGATATGTGGCAGAAGGGCGGCTACTTCCATGCAGAAGCAGACGAGAGCAAGAAGCCCTTTACCATCGTAATGCCGCCACCGAATGTCACCGGTCAGCTGCATATGGGGCACGCAATGGACGCTACCCTGCAGGATACCCTGATCCGCTTCAAGCGTATGCAGGGCTACAACGCCCTGTGGATTCCCGGCGTTGACCACGCCGGTATCGCAACCCAGATCAAGGTTGAGGAAGAGCTCCGCAAGGAGGGTCTGACCCGCTACGATCTTGGCCGGGAAAAGTTCCTGGAGAGAGTCTGGGACTGGAAACAGAAGTACGGCAACCGCATTGTGGAGCAGCAGAAGAAGCTGGGCGCATCCTGCGACTGGGATCGTGCCAGATTCACCATGGATGAAGGCTGCTCCCGGGCTGTTCGGGAGGTATTCGTCTCCCTGTATGAAAAGGGTCTGATCTACAAGGGAAGCCGTATCATCAACTGGTGCCCCCATTGCGTCACCGCATTGAGCGACGCCGAGGTGGAATATGTGGATAAGCCCGGCCACCTGTGGCATATCCGGTATCCCCTGGCTGACGGAACTGGGGAAGTGGTGGTTGCCACCACCCGTCCCGAGACCATGCTGGGCGACACCGGTGTCTGCGTCAACCCCAATGACGAGCGTTACAAAGACATTGTGGGCAAGAAAGTCATTCTGCCTCTGGTGAACAAGGAAATCCCCGTTGTTGCCGATGACTATGCCGAAATGGAATTCGGTACCGGCTGCGTCAAGATGACACCTGCCCATGACCCCAACGACTTTGAAGTGGGTCTGCGTCATAATCTGGAGGTCATCCGGGTGCTGGACGACAAGGGTGTCATGAATGACTTTGGCGGCAAGTATCAGGGCATGGATCGCTATGATGCCCGGAAGGCCATTGTGGCTGATCTGGAGGAGCAGGGCTATCTGGTCAAGGTGGAGGACTACTCCCACAATGTGGGCACCTGCTACCGCTGCCACAGAGATGTGGAGCCCATTATTTCCGCTCAGTGGTTCGTCAAGATGCAGCCTCTGGCAAAGGAGGCTATCCGGGTCGTCAAGGAAGGGGAAACCAAGTTCGTCCCCGAGCGCTTCTCCAAGACCTATATGAACTGGATGGAGAATGTCCGGGACTGGTGCATCTCCCGTCAGCTGTGGTGGGGTCATCAGATCCCTGCCTGGACCTGTGCCGACTGCGGTCACATTACCGTTTCCCGGGAGGATGCAACAGTTTGCGAAAAGTGCGGAAGCCATAACATTCAGAGAGAAGAGGATGTGCTGGATACCTGGTTCAGCTCCGCCCTGTGGCCCTTTGAGACCCTTGGATGGCCCGAAAAAACCAAAGATTTCAACTACTTCTATCCCACGGATGTTCTGGTTACCGGCTATGATATCATCTTCTTCTGGGTTGCCAGAATGATCTTCTCCGGCTGTGAGCACACCGGCAAAACACCCTTCCACACCGTCCTGATTCATGGTCTGGTTCGGGATAATCTGGGTCGTAAGATGTCCAAGTCTCTGGGCAACGGCATTGATCCGCTGGAAATGATCGACAAGTACGGCTGCGATGCCCTGCGGATGAATATGGTCACCAGCAACTCTCCCGGCAATGATATGCGGTTCTTTGTGGAGCGCTGCGAGGCTATGCGCAACTTTGCCAACAAGCTCTGGAATGCCTCCCGCTATGTCATGATGAACCTTTCCGAGGATTCCAAAAATGAGCTGCCTGCGCTGTCCAGCCTGGAAATTGCCGACAAATGGGTTCTGTCCAAGCTGAACACCCTGATCGCAGAGGTCACGGAAAATATGGATCGGTATGAACTGGGTGTTGCCGTTCAGAAGATCTACGACTTCATCTGGGATACCTACTGCGACTGGTACATTGAGCTGACCAAGGCCCGTCTGTACTCCGAGGATGCCGGCCGGAAGCAGACCGCTCTGCAGGTTCTGACCTATGTGCTGGATCAGATTCTGCGGCTGCTGCATCCCTTTATGCCCTTCATCACAGAGGAAATCTGGCAGAGCCTGCCCCACGAGGGTGAGGCACTGATTGTTGCCAAGTGGCCGGAAGCCTGTCAGGATCTGGCCTTCAAGGCAGAGGAGAGCCTGATGGAGTCTGTTATGGATGCCATCCGCGCCATCCGCAACCGCCGCAGCGAAATGAATGTTCCTCCCTCCAAGAAGGCTGCGCTGTATGTCCTGACGGCAAAGCCTCAGGTTTTCCAGGAGGGTGAGGGATTCATTCAGCGTCTGGCCTACGCCGATTCTGTGACCCTTCTGGACAAGGAGCCGGAGAATCTGGATGGCATGGTCACCTGTGCGACCGCCGATGCCAAGCTGTATATTCCTATGGGACAGCTGGTGGATGTGGCCAAGGAACTGGAGCGTATCGCCAAGGAGCTGGATAAGGCCCGGAAGAATCTGGCCAGTCTGGAAGGCAAGCTGAGCAATGAGAAGTTCACCTCCCGGGCTCCGGAGAATGTTGTTGCCGACATTCGTGACAAGGCTGCAAAGGCTCGCGACCTGATCGCTTCTCTGGAGGGCAGCGAAGCCGCAATGAAAAAGCTGGGATAATTCCTTCCCAAAATCAACCGATACCCGAGGGGTATGCGCTACGGTGCATACCCCTCGTTTTTTATGCTTTGGAATTTTCATTAGCTTTTCGATTGGATACGACTGCAATCGATTATGGGCTGTTTTATACTGAATGTGCAAAAAATATAAGGAGGCTTACCTATGCATTTTACCAGTTTCCTGGATGGCAAAAAGCTGACCATTGCCCTCACAGGGGAGATCGACCATCACTGTGCCAAGGTCTATATTCAGTCTATCGCCGCAAAAATTGAGGCATATGCTCCGGAGGTCTGCGTACTGGATTTTCGGGATGTCACATTTATGGATTCCTCCGGAATCGCCGTAGTCATCAACGCGCTTCGGAATATGGCGCAGATTGAGGGTAAGCTCGTATTGTCAGGAATTGCTCCCCAGCCACTGCGTGTATTTCAAGCATCTGGTATTGATAAAATTGTGGAAATCAAGGAGGCTTTGGTGTGAAATTCGATAACTACATGATTCTGGATTTTCCCAGCAAATCAAGCAATGAAGCCTTTGCCCGCAGTGCGGTTGCCTGCTTTGCGGCTCAGCTGGATCCCACCCTTGAGGAACTGGGCGATATCCGTACCGCTGTTTCTGAGGCAGTTACCAACTGCATTGTCCACGCCTATCCGGACAAGCTGGGCAATATCACTCTGCGATGCAGAATTCTCAAAGACAATGTTCTGGATATTGTCATTAAGGATCGGGGCGTGGGAATCGCAGACATTGAACAGGCAAAGCGTCCCAGCTTTACAACCGGAGGCAGCGACAGAAGCGGCATGGGCTTTACCATTATGGAGAGTTTTATGACCAATCTGGAAATCACCTCTACCCCCGGAAAAGGAACAACCATACATATGCGCAGGCGGATTCAGCGGCGGCAATGAGCAGGGCAGAGGAACTGATTGCCCGGTCACAGTCCGGAGATAAGGAGGCCACACAGCTGCTGGTGGAGGAAAACTCCGGTCTGATCTGGGCTGTAGCAAGGCGTTTTTTCGGAAGAGGTACTGAACCGGATGATTTATATCAGCTGGGCTGTCTCGGATTTCTGAAAGCGGTGGAAGGCTTTGACTTATCCTACGGCACCCAGTTTTCCACCTATGCAGTTCCTAAAATAGCAGGGGAGATACGGCGGTTTCTCCGGGACGACGGGGCCATCAAAGTCTCCAGAAGCCTGAAGGAGCAGTCCGCCGCCGTCAAGGCTGCGCGAAACAGGCTCACGGCATCTTTGGGAAGGGAACCCAGCATTTCCGAACTATCCCAGCAGACCGGCCTTTCTCCGGAGGAAATCGCCATGGCAGAGACTGCCACAGCCGCCACCGAATCCATTCAAAAGGAGAGTGGGGAAGAGGGCTTCTCTCTGGAAAATGTACTGTCCGATTCGGAATCCGAGGAAAACATGGTGGAAAAGATCGCCCTTCGACAGGCCATTGAAGCCCTGCCGGAACGGGAGCGTCTGGTGATCCAGCTGCGCTATTTCCACGCCCTTACCCAGCAGAGAGTGGCGGCGATCTTAAATGTCAGTCAGGTGCAGGTTTCCCGGATTGAGAAGAAGGCTCTGCTTCAGCTAAGAGAGCTTATGGAATAAATTTGACACTTTACCTTTTGGCGAAAATGGGGTAAAATAGAGGCATCTTTTGGAAAACAGGTGCAGCTATGACAAATTCCCTTGATTCTCGATTCCTCGCCGCAAGACGGCAGTATATCGCCAGTCAGTTCCGGCAGCTGAACCCCATGCAGCAGGAAGCCGTTCTGACCACGGAAGGGCCGCTTCTCCTTCTGGCAGGTGCCGGAAGCGGCAAAACCACCGTTCTCATCAATCGGATCGCCAATCTGATGCGGTTCGGCCGGGGCGGCGATTCCAATGAAATCCCCGACACCATTACGGAAGATGACATCTCCTTCCTGGAATCTCTCCCGCCGGAACCGGATGATTTTCAGCAGCACCGGGCAGACGCGCTGTGTGCTGTGGAACCGGCAGTCCCTTGGAGTATTCTGGCCATTACCTTCACCAATAAGGCAGCAAATGAAATGAAGGAGCGTCTTGCAAATCTTCTGGGGCGTGAGGCGGAAGACATCTGGGCCATGACCTTTCACTCCGCCTGCTGCCGGATTCTCCGACGGGATATCGAGCGTATGGGCTTTACCCGGAGCTTTACTATCTATGATACCGATGATTCTGCCCGCATCATGAAGGAGATCATCCGGGACATGGGACTGGATGACAAGACCTTTCCGGCCAAATATGTCCTCGGTGCCATCAGTAAGGAGAAGGACAAAATGGTTTCTCCCCAGCAGATGCTGGAACGGGCAGAGCAGTCCGGCGACCTTCAGGCGCTGCATATTGCTAAGGCCTATGTGAAGTACCAGACCCGGCTGAAGGAAAACAACGCTCTGGATTTTGACGATATCATTTACATCACCGTCCGCCTTCTGACAGAGCATGAGGATGTGCGCAGCTACTATCAGAGGAAATTCCGCTATGTTCTGGTGGATGAGTATCAGGACACCAACCACACCCAGTATCTGCTGACCTCTCTGCTGGCAGGAGGATATGAGAATATCTGCGTGGTGGGCGATGACGACCAGAGTATCTATCGCTTCCGGGGGGCAACCATTGAGAACATTCTCAACTTTGAAAGCCAGTACAAAGGAAGCCGCATGATTCGTCTGGAACAGAATTATCGTTCCACACAGGCGATTCTGAATGCAGCCAACGCCGTAATATCCCACAACCTTGGTCGAAAGGGCAAGCAGCTCTGGACAGCCAATGCCGCAGGAGACCCCATCACCGTGTACGAAGCCAACGATGAAGGAAGCGAGGGCAACTATGTTGCCGGGCAGATCATTCGTCTGTCCAGGGGGCAGGGTTTTCGGAACTACGCCATTTTGTACCGGACAAACGCCCAGTCCAACGCCATGGAATTTGCCCTGAAGCGCAACGGAATTCCCTATCGTGTTATTGGAGGCACCCGCTTCTTCGACCGGGCGGAAATCAAGGATATGCTCAGCTACCTGTGTGTCATCAACAACCGTTCCGATGATCTCCGGCTGAAACGGATTGTCAACAATCCGCCCCGTGGGTTGGGGGCAAAGACCATTGAAACAGCCCAGCGGCTGGCAGATGCAGAGGGAAAGCATCTGTACAGCATCCTTTCCGATCCCTATTCTTATGGCCCGTTGGAAAAATCTGCCATGAAGCTGATGCAGTTCTCTGCCATGGTGGAAGAGCTGGATCAGCTGTTGGAAGACGGCATGAGCCTGCCGGATTTTTACGATTCCGTGCTGGAGCGAACCGGATATGCCGATATGCTCCTTGCCAAGCCCACAGAGGAAAACAAAACCCGGCTGGAAAATGTCCGCGAGCTGAAATCCAGCATTCAGTCCTATGTGGATAATGCAGAGATTCCCACTCTTGCAGGCTTTTTGGAGGAAATCGCCCTGTATACGGATCTGGAACAGTATAACGAGGGCGATGATGCCGTGGTGATGATGACCATGCATTCCGCCAAGGGCTTGGAATTCCCCCATGTGTTTCTTGTTGGCTTTGAAGACGGCCTGTTTCCCGGTATGCGCGCCATCGGAGACCGGGAGGAGATGGAGGAGGAGCGGCGGCTGTGCTATGTGGCCATCACCCGTGCAAAGGAAACTCTTGCCATCAGCTATGCCCGGCAGAGAATGCTCTATGGCCGGACATCTTCAGCGCTGCCTTCCCGTTTCCTGAAGGAAATTCCCGAGGAATGCGTGGTAAAGAGGGGCGGATTCCGAACCAGCAGCGAAAGCACAGCCCATACCAACAACTATGGTACTTATTCCGGATACGGCTCTTATCGCCAGCCCCAGCGGAAGCCCTCCTCCGGCGGTATGGAATCCACCGTTGCCGCAGCCGCCAAGCCCACTGCTTATCTGGAGCTTAATAAGGGGGATATGATCATGCACGCCGCCTTTGGCAGGGGCATGGTGCTGTCTGTCCTGAAAATGGGTGGAGACGCACTGCTGGAAATCGCCTTCGATGATATCGGCACAAAGAAGCTGATGGCAAAAACAGCATCTGCCCACATGAAAAAGCTGTAATAATCTCACCCTTTCCGCATATTCTCCCACAGGGGTGGTGGGATGCTGAGATGGATAAAGCGAGCAGGGTTTTCTGTCCTTTTGCTGTGTGCTGTGGGTCTGGCTCTGTTTTTAATGTTCCGCGGCAAATATCGAACCGTGATTCAGAATCTTGCCAAAACACAGGTGATGAACAGCACATCGGATCTCACCAACGATGCTATTTCCCGGCAAATTGAAGAGGGCTCCATCCGCTACGACCGGATTGTCTTTTTTGAAAAGGATGTCAATGGAAAAATTACCGCATTAAAAACCAATATTGGTGAGATAAACCGGCTGAAAACCGATATTTTGGGCATTATCAACGAAGAAATTCTGGCACTGGATACCTCGGATATCGGGATTCCGCTGGGCAGTCTGATTCTTCCGGAGCTGTTATCCGGCAAAGGGCCGGTGATTCCTGTCCGCATTCTGTCCATCCGCAACTCAGATGCAACCTTTTCCAGCGACTTTTCTCAGGCAGGCATCAACCAGACCATCCATCAGGTGATTATGGAGGTCAGCGTGGATGTGGCTATTCTGGTGCTGGGGGAAACCGACAGCTTTACCGTAACCAGCCAGGTGGTTGTGGCCCAGACTGTGATTGTGGGGGAGGTTCCCGATACATTTTTACATACAGGAGGAGACTATGGATCCGAAAGAAAGAATCAATGAGCTGTCTGAAATTCTGAAACAGGCAAATTATCAGTATTATGTGCTGGATGATCCCCAAATGCCTGATTTTGAATATGACCGTCTTCTGCGTGAGCTGGAGGAGCTGGAAGCCATCCACCCGGAGTGGATTCAGCCGGATTCTCCCACCCAGCGCGTGGGCGGCGAGGCCGTCAGCCAGTTTGAGAAGGTGACCCATCCGGTTCCCCTGATGAGCCTTCAGGATGTGTTCAGTTTGGAGGAGCTGAACGATTTTCTGGGAAAAATACTGGCAGCATTTCCCGGCATCTCCTTCTCGGTAGAACCGAAAATTGACGGCCTTTCCGTGGCATTGGAGTATATTGACGGAAAGTTCGTCCGGGGCGCAACCCGGGGAGACGGGCAGGTAGGGGAGGATGTTACCGAAAATCTGAAAACCATCCGATCCATTCCCATGGTTCTGGCGAATGCCCCTGCCCATCTCATCGTTCGGGGTGAGGTATTCATGCCCAAAAAGAGCTTTGAGAAGCTGAATCAGCAGCAGGAAGTGGAGGAGAAGCCGCTGTTTGCAAACCCCAGAAATGCTGCTGCCGGCTCGCTGCGCCAGCTGGACCCAAAGATTGCCGCAAAGCGGGGGCTGGATATCTATATCTTCAATATTCAGCAGGCCGAGGGTGTGTCCTTCACCAGCCACCAGGAATCTTTGGAGTATTTGAAAGCCCTGAAATTCAAGGTGATTCCCCACAAAAACCTCGCTTCTGTACAGTCTATCGACCAGGAAATCCTCTCCATCAACGAAAACCGGGAGCTTCTGACCTGCGACATTGACGGCGCCGTGGTGAAGGTGGATGACCTTGCTCTGAGAGAGCAGCTGGGAAGTACCGCAAAATTCCCCCGGTGGGCAGCCGCCTACAAATACCCCCCCGAGATCAAACCCACTGTTGTGGAGGACATTGTGGTGCAGGTCGGCAGAACCGGTGTTCTCACACCCAAGGCTGTTGTGCGCCCTGTCCGTCTGGCCGGAACCACCGTCACCAATGCAACCCTTCATAATCAGGACTTCATTCGGGAACGGGATATCCGTATTGGTGATACCGTTCTGATTCGGAAAGCCGGTGAGATCATTCCGGAAATTCTGGAGGTTGATCTTGCCAAACGGCCTCAGAATTCCGTGCCATATTTTCTTCCCGAAACTTGCCCTGTCTGCGGTGCGCCTGTAGTGCAGGATCCGGAGGGTGCATTTCTGCGATGCACCGGTGCAGAGTGTCCTGCCCAGCTGAGCCGCAACATTGCCCATTTTGTCAGCCGGGATGCCATGGATATTGATGGACTGGGTTCCTCCATTGTGGACGCGCTGATCAGCAGGGGACTGGTTCACTCTCCGGCGGATATTTACGACCTTTCGCTGGAAGATATCTCCTCTCTGTGGAAGTCCGGCACAACAGCTGCAAAAAAGCTGCTGGCCGCCATTGAGCAGAGCAAAACCCGGGATGTAAGCCGGCTGATTTATGGTCTTGGCATCCGTCAGGTTGGCGCGAAAACTGGAAAAATTCTCGCCGCTGCTTTTGGCAGTCTGGATTCACTTATGGCTGCTTCTCAGGAGGAGCTGACACAAATCCCGGATATCGGCGCCATCACTGCCCAGAGCATATACAGCTGGTTCCGTCAGGAGCAGTCCATCCACATGATTCGGCGGCTCCGGGAGCAGGGTGTCAATTTTGCAAGCCAGCGTCAGGTTACGGATTCCCGGTTTGCCGGAAAGACCTTCGTTCTGACAGGCGCCCTCACCAAATTCACCCGGGAGGAGGCCAGCGAAAAAATTGAGCTGCTGGGCGGAAAGACTTCCGGGTCGGTTTCTAAAAAAACCAGCTTTGTCATCGTGGGCGAAAACGCCGGTTCCAAGGAACGCAAGGCCAGAGAACTGGGGATTCCCATTCTCAGTGAGGATGATTTTCTGGCAATGCTGGGGTAAGCATGGTTTGCCCCTTGCACATTTTCAATCCATCACAGGCAAACCCCAAAAAACGGGTATACTGAAGATATCAAAAAACAGGAGGTACGCATTATGAAACTCAAGAACAAGGTTGCCGTGATTACTGGTGGAAGCCGCGGAATTGGCTATGCAACTGCTGTAAAATTCCTCAGGGAAGGTGCAGCCGTTGCTATCACGGCAAGTTCCCAGGCATCTGCGGAAAAGGCCGTCCAGAAGCTGAAAGCAGAATTTCCTGACAGCCATATTATGGGCATCGCCCCGGATTTAACCTGTCTGAGCGCAGTCCGGGATGCCTTTGCGCAGGTAGAGCAGCAGCTTGGGCCCATTGACATTCTGGTGAACAATGCCGGTATGTCTGACCGCACCCACTTTACCCAGTATACAGAGGAAACCTTCCAGAAAATCATGGATCTGAATGTGAAGGGGG
Organism: uncultured Clostridia bacterium; assembly: GCA_945877365.1. Lineage (GTDB taxonomy): Bacteria > Bacillota > Clostridia > Oscillospirales > Oscillospiraceae > Faecousia. The sequence goes on from CAMCRV010000025.1 coordinate 13,170, forward strand.
TCTTTACCGCAGCCAGAGTGGCTGCTGAGTCTATGGAGAAGCGAGGGACAGGCGTGATTCTGTCAACCTCTTCGATGGTCAGCATCTACGGCCAGCCCAGCGGCTTTGCTTACCCGGCTTCCAAGTTTGCTGTCAACGGAATGACGGTTTCTCTGGCCAGAGAGCTGGGACCCAAGGGAATCCGGGTGAACGCCGTGGCTCCCGGAATCATCGAAACCGATATGATGAAAGCCGTTCCCAAGGAGATCATTGATCCGCTCATCCGCCAGATTCCCCTGCGGCGTCTGGGTCAGCCGGAGGATATTGCCAACGCCTTTGCATTTCTGGCTTCCGAGGAAGCATCCTATATCAACGGTGTCATTCTCAGCGTTGACGGAATGGCACGCACTTAAGGAGAGAGAATATGAGCATTGCCAGCCTTTTTCAAAAACCCGATATGCAGTCCGGCCTGGAGCAGTTCCAGCATACCGACGGGGCTGTTTTGCTGGATGTCAGAACCCCGGAGGAGTATGCCGGCGGCCACATTCCCGGCAGCAGAAATCTTCCGCTGCAATCCATTTTTGACATTTCCGACCTTGTCCCGAATCCACAGACTCCTGTCTTTGTCTACTGCCAGAGCGGCGCAAGATCCCATCGTGCCGCCTCATTTCTGACAAAGAGCGGATATGCGGCAGTGACCGATCTGGGTGGGATAACCGCATACCACGGTGATCTGGACAAATAACCCCAAAGTCCGGTACTCTCAGACAGGAGTGCCGGACTTTCCTTGTCTGAAAAACAAATGTTTTTTGCAAACGGTCATTTTGTGCTTGCATTTTTTGAAATCATGGTGTAGAATGTTCACCAAGTTCAAATGCGATGATGATACTAAGCAAAGACATCCTGTTTTTCAGAGAGCCGCCGGGTGCTGCGAGGCGGTAAACATCGTCTTTGCGTCTCCTATCGGAGCAGGACTTCCGAAGTAGCAGTAGGTTGCCCCGGGTCAGCCCGTTACAGCGCAGAATGAGTGGCTTTTCAAAGGAATCTCTGAATCAATCGTCTGCCGTCAGGTCTTGCCGATCTACTCAGAGCTTCCCAAGCAATCCGGGTGGTACCGTGGTCATTTTATGATCATCCCGCAGAGGCATTTTGTCTCTGCGGTTTTTTATTACAGAAATAGAGAGGTAGTAACGAGATGAGAAAACTGTATGTGTCCGATATTACGCTGCGCGTTTTGGATGAAACTCTGGAAACAGCCCTTTCCTTCCGGGAGCGGCTGACCATCGCATCCCGGCTGGAAAAAAGCGGTGTCAATGCCATTGAGCTGCCGGCGCTTACCGGCAGCAAGGAGAACGCCGTTATTTTCCGAACCATTGCCGAGGCCGTGGAGTGCGGAATTGCTGTTCCTGTTGGCTTCAGTGAAGAGAGCGTTGCAGCCGCATGGAACACAGTGCACAGCGCAGCTCATCCCATTCTGCAGGTAATTCTGCCGGTTTCCACGGTGCAAATGGAGTACCTGTATCATTTGAAGGCACCCAAAATGCTGGATAAGATTGCCCAGCTGTGCAAGGCAGCCTCTGCAGTCTGTGCAGATGTGGAGTTCGTTGCCAGAGATGCTACCCGCGCAGAAGCCGGATTTACTGCCCAGTGCTGTCAGACCGCAGTCCAGAACGGCGCGAAATCCGTTACCCTGTGTGACGACAATGGATGCTGTTTCCCGGGTGAGCTGGCACAGCTGGTTGCGGAGGTTTGCGCTTCCTGCCGCGCCGAGGTCTTCGTGCAGCCCAGCAATGCCCTGAGCATGGCTGCCTCCTGCTGTGTGGAGGCGTTGAAGGCCGGTGCATCCGGCGTGAAAACCTCCGGAAAGGGGAATTACCTCCGGGCTGATACCCTGGCTGATATTCTCCGGGCAAAGGGCCCTGCTCTGGAGCTGACCAGCAGCCTGGACGATACCGCCATCCATAATATTTTTGAGAATCTCTTCACCCCGGATTCCGCACCTGTTAGAACCGGCGACAGCCCCGCTTCGGGGCAGGACACCCTGACTCTGGATGCCGGATGCACCATCTCCGATATCTCTGCTGCTGTAGGTTCTCTGGGTTATGAGCTCAGCGATGAGGATCTGGGCAAAGTATATGATGATTTCAAACGGACTGCTCAGAAGAAGTCCGCCATCGGCGCCCGGGAGCTGGAAGCAATTATCGCTGCCTCCGCCATGCAGGTGCCCTCGACCTTCCATCTGGTGAGCTATGTGGTCACCAGCGGCAACATTACCTCTGCAATGGCCAATGTGACGCTGGAGCGGGATGGCGAGAAGATCAGCGGCGTCAGCACCGGTGACGGCCCCATTGATGCCGCATTCTTTGCCATTGAGCAGATCATTGGACATCATTACGAGCTGGATGATTTCCAGATTCAGTCCATTACGAAGGGTCGTGAAGCATTGGGCTCCTCTCTGATTCGTCTGCGGGCAGGCGGAAAGCTGTATTCCGGCAATGGCCTGTCCACGGATATCGTGGGTGCCGCAATCCGTGCCTATATCAATGCGCTGAATAAAATTGTGTACGAGGGTAAATAACTATGAAATTATCCTTTTCAACCCGATATGTAACTGCTGATTCTTTTCTGGAGCTGTGCAACAAGGCGGCACAGTACGGTTTTTCCGGTTTTGAGGTGTATGATGTCACCAAAGAGCGCAAACAACATTCTGACAGTATTTTCACCAGTGCCAACACTGCCGGTTCCCGGCGAAAGCTGGTAAACCGCCGCATCGAAATACCGGCATTGACAGTACCTGAACTGATTTCTGAGGTCACGAATCCAGAGATGATCGCCCGGTATGTGGATCAGGCCGCCATGGGCGGCGTGGAGAAGGTGATTCTCCAGTTTGGAAGTCTTCCGTCAGACGGTTTCCTGTCCGCGCTTTTAACCCCCTCCGTCCGCCGTGCCGAGCGGCTGGGAGTATCCATTTTGCTGGAAACCATGGGGGATCTTTCCCATACGGAGCGTGCGCTGGATGTCATCAATCTGTTTGGCAGCGCCGCATTGGGCGTGTGCTGGAATATCCGGGAATCCTATTTCCGGGGCAAGGAGGCTGCCGATACCACTATTCAGACCCTCGGCGCCTACATCGGCTATGTCCGTATCGGAGACTGTAAGGGCAGCGAGGATGTACTCCTGGGAGATGGTGATCTTCCGGTGAAAGACTTTATGAATGCCCTGAAGTCCCTGAACTACGACGGATTCCTCTGCGTGGATTGGAATCAGGATATTACCTCTGAGGATATTGTTCTGACCCATTTCGTCAGCTTCATGCAGAGGCTGACTGCCTCCGAAAAACTCAGCCGTCCGGTTTACTACAACCGCAGCAAAACCGGCACCTTCCCCTGGAAGAAGTACGATGTCGTTGATCTGACCTTCTCTCAGGTTTTGGATGAAATGGCAGAGCGTTATCCGGATCAATACTGCTTCAAGTACACTACCCTGGACTATACCAGAACCTATGCCCAGTTCCGGGAGGATGTGGACAAGGTTGCCGCTGCGCTGATTTCTCTGGGCGTCAAGCCCGGCTACCATGTGGCGGTTTGGGCCACCAATGTGCCCCAGTGGTTTTTGACCTTCTGGGCAACTGTGAAGATCGGCGCCGTGCTGGTGACGGTCAACACCGCCTACAAAATCCATGAGACAGAGTATCTGCTCCGCCAGTCAGATACTCACACACTGGTGATGATTCAGGACTGCAAGGATTCCAATTATCAGCAGATCATGGAGGAACTGGTTCCCGAACTGAAGCAGCTTCACCCCGGTGATCCTCTGTATTGCCGCAGGCTGCCTTTCCTGCGGAATGTGGTTACCGTGGGCTTCCATATGGACGGCTGCCTGGAATGGGAGCAGATGCTGATGCGGCATACCCTTGTCCCCCGGGAAGAGGTTCGCCGCAGAGCCTCTGCTGTCCGCCCGGACGATGTGTGCAATATGCAGTACACCTCCGGCACCACCGGTTTCCCCAAGGGTGTCATGCTGACCCACCGAAATATTGTGAACAACGGCAAGATCATCGGTGACCGGATGGATATGTCTACGGCCGACCGGATGATGATTCAGGTGCCTATGTTCCACTGCTTTGGCATGGTTCTTTCTATGACCAACATGATGACCCACGGCGGAACCATGTGTCCCATGCCGTATTTCTCTCCCAAATCCAGTCTCGCCTGCATCAATGACGAAAAGATCACCTGCTTCAATGGCGTTCCCACCATGTTTATCGCCATGTTCAATCACCCGGATTTTGCTGCCACCGATTTCAGCTTTATGCGTACCGGCATTATGGCCGGCTCCAACTGCCCTGCGGATCTGATGCGCCGTGCCAGCGTAGAGATGAATATGCGGGAGATTATCAGCGTCTATGGCCAGACAGAGGCCTCACCGGGCTGTACAATGGGCGAGGTAAACGAGGACTTGGCGCACCGTGTGGAAACTGTGGGCAGCGCGTTCCCCGGAGTTTCCTGTAAGATTGTTGATCCGGAAACAGGGGAGGAGCTCCCCGACGGCGAGAACGGAGAATTTGTGGCCCGGGGCTTCAACATTATGAAGGGCTATTACAAGATGCCCAAGGCCACGGAGGAGACCATTGATGCTGACGGATGGCTTCACTCCGGAGATATCTGCTGCCGTACGCCGGATGGATATTTCAAGGTTACCGGCCGCCTGAAGGACATGATCATCCGCGGCGGCGAAAATCTCTATCCCAGAGAAATTGAGGAATTCTATCTCACTCACCCAAAAGTGCGGGATGTTCAGGTGGTAGGTGTCAAGGACGAGCGCTACGGCGAGGAGGCCTGTGCCTGGATCATTCTGCATGACGGCGTGGAATCCGACGAGGCGGAAATGCGGGAGTACGGCAATGCCCACATGGCAAAGCATAAGGTTCCCAGATACTTTATGATGGTGAAGGACTTCCCCATGAATGCTGCCGGAAAAATACAAAAGTTCAAGATGAAGGAACAGTCTGAGGCGATTCTGGGGCTGAAATAGCGCATTTTTCCGCTGGAAGGGGAGAGAATAGTCTTTCCTGCGCAGTCATCTGTTTTTGCCCGGTGAAACTTTTTCTTGACAAATGTCAAAATGGTGCTATAATCACCGTAATCGAATACAAAAGCTATGACGAAGTCGAATCCGGCAGGTGCGTTTTTCAGAGAGTTGGGGATGGTGGAAGCCCAGCAAACAGCGGCCGAGTATTCTATCCCTTCTGAGCTGAAAACCCCAACGCCTGTGCAAGTAGGGTTTTCCGTGATTGCTGCGTAAAGGCATAGGGCTTGTTGGAGCCTGAGGGGCACGGGTGGTTCGTGCAATTTGAGTGGTACCGCGGGTATTGTATTATCAAGACTCGTCTCAAGAAATTGAGACGAGTCTTTTTATTTTTCTGAAAGGGGCATTTAGCCATGAATACCAACACAACCATGCTGCAGATTTCCGAGATCGCCTCCCGTATTAAAGAGATGCGGGAAATTATGGGCTGGTCAGAAGCGGAAATGGCGTTCAAGACCGAAGTTTCCGTCAAGGATTACCTGGTTTACGAAGGGGGCGGCGTGGACATTCCCTTCAGCTTTATTCATAAATGCGCCCTGGCTTTCAATGTGGAAATGATGGAGCTGCTGGAAGGCCGGTCTGCAAGACTGCGCAGCTACACCGTAACCCGGAAGGGCGGCGGCCAGAAAACCGCTAAGGAAAACGGCATCGACATCACCAATCTGGCTCCCAAATTCCGGGAAAAAATTGCAGAGCCTTACTGGGTTCGCTACGAATATGACCCTGCTCTTTCCGGAAAGCCCCTGCATCTGGACACCCACTCCGGTCAGGAATTCGACCTGATTATCAGCGGCCGCCTGAAGGTTCAGATTGGCAGCCATGTGGAGTATCTGGATGAGGGAGACAGTATCTACTACGACTCTTCTACGCCTCACGGCATGGTGGCTGTGGATGGCAAAGACTGCGTTTTTGTGGCTATTGTCCTTCCCGGAGAGGCCACCAGGGAGGAAACCGTCCGCAGAAGTGTCGTTTCCGCCCAGAAGATCGGCAGTCTGGTCTGCGAGAAATTTGTGGACTGTCAGGAGGACGAAAACGGGGCTCTGCAAAATATCCGGTTCAAAAACACCGAGCATTTCAACTTCGGCTTTGATATTGTGGATCAAATCGCCGAGAAATACCCCGATAAGCTGGCCATGCTCCATGTGGATCGGAATAAAGAGGAGCGGCGGTTTACCTTCCGGGAGATCAAGCATTATTCCAACCAGACAGCCAACTATCTGACCTCTCTGGGCATCAAGCGGGGGGACAAGGTAATGCTGGTTCTGAAGCGGCACTATCAGTTCTGGTTTGCCATGGTTGCCCTGCATAAAATTGGTGCCGTTGCCATTCCTGCCACCAATCAGCTGAAGCAGCATGACTTTGAATACCGCTTCAATGCCGCCGGTGTCAGCGCCCTTCTTTGTACCGCCGACGGCGATACCGCCGAGATTGCTGAGGCTGCCGCCGCCAACTGTCCTCAGGTCAAGCACAAGATCCTTGTGAATGGACATCGGGAGGGCTGGCACGACTTCAACGAGGAGTTCAAATACTTCTCCAGAAAATTTGTCCGTCCGGAGGATGCCAGCGGCGGTGACGATACCGCCCTGATGTTCTTCACCTCCGGCACCACCGGCAATCCTAAGATGGCTGCCCACAAGCACACCTACGCTCTGGGGCACTATGTCACTGCGAAATACTGGCACTGCTGCGAGCGGGATGGTCTGCATTTCACCATCTCCGATACCGGCTGGGGCAAGTCCCTGTGGGGCAAGCTCTACGGTCAGTGGCTGTGCGAGGGTGCCGTATTTGTCTACGACTTTGACCGCTTTGACGAAAAGGAAATCCTTCCCATGTTCGCAAAGTACAATATCACCACCTTCTGTGCGCCTCCCACCATGCTCCGCCTGCTGATCCGGGGCGACCTGAGCCAGTATGACCTTTCCTCCATCCACCATATGACCACCGCCGGTGAAGCACTGAATCCCGAGGTACATAAGCTGTTCAAGGCCGCCACAGGACTGGAGATCATGGAGGGCTTCGGTCAGACCGAGACCACCCTGATCATTGCGAACCTCATCGGAACGGTTCCCAAAATCGGCTCCATGGGCAAGGCATCTCCCCAGTATGATGTGGATGTTGTGGATGCCGAGGGCAACAGCGTTCCCGTGGGCGAAGTGGGTGAAATCGTCATTCGCACCAAGGAGAATGTACCCTGCGGTCTTTACAAGCAGTATTATCTGGACGATGAGAAAACCCGGGAGGTCTGGCACGATGGCCTGTACCACACCTGTGACACCGCATGGCGGGATGAGGATGGCTATTTCTGGTATGTGGGCCGGGTTGACGATGTGATCAAGTCCTCCGGCTACCGCATTGGACCCTTTGAAATCGAAAGTGTCATCATGGAGCTGCCCTATGTGGCTGAGTGCGGCGTCTCCGCTGTTCCGGATCCCATCCGTGGTCAGGTTGTCAAGGCCAGCATCGTTCTGACCAAGGGGACCGAGCCTTCCGAAACTCTGAAGCAGGAAATCCAGTCCTATGTGAAGCAGCACACTGCGCCCTACAAGTACCCCAGAGTTGTGGTATTCCGGGATGAGCTGCCCAAGACCATCAGCGGCAAGATCCAGCGCAACAAGCTGTAACCCAGTGCACTGCACACGCGGACAAATGTTTCTGAGAAAATTACAAATTCCTATTGACAAGTTTTCACAAGATATGGTATGATACCGCTAATTAAAAGGCGATGACGAAGAGGGCACGGAAAACCCGTTGCATCAGAGAGGCGGCGTTTGGTGCAAGCCGCTGCAATGGCTTCTGTGTTTGTAGCTTCCGAGCCGGAAGGAAGAACGGGGTGCACCCCTTAGTAGACCCTTCCCGTGATTGCTGCGTAAAGGCATAAGGCTTGTTGGAGCCTGAGGGGTGCAGAGGTTTTCTGCGCAATTTGAGTGGTACCGCGGGATATAAGAAATTATAGCTCGTCTCAAAGAAACATATCTTTGGGACGGGCTGTTTTTGCACCCTTATCCCACTTAGGGAGGTCTTTTCTATGTCTCGTGGAACTGGTTTGGAATTTAAGCTTCTGGAAATGGCACAGCGCATTCGTACGCTGCGGGAAATCGTTGGCCTGTCTGTAGAAGAAATGGCCCGAAAAACAGGCGTCAGCGAATTGGAATATGAGGCCTGTGAAGCCGGCTGTCAGGATTTAAACTTCGCGTTCCTGTACCGCTGCGCTTTGGCTCTGGGTGTGGATGTTACCGATATTATTGAAGGTACATCTCCCCGCCTGGCTGAGTACACCCTGACCCGGAGAGGGGAGGGGCAGATCATCCAGAAGGCTCACGGCATGACCTACTACAACATGGCTGCCGCCTTTATGAACCGGATTGCAGAGCCCCTGTTCGTGCTTTCGGAATATGACCCCATGATTGAGCACGCAGATATCGAACTGACCAGCCACGAAGGTCAGGAATGCGATGTGGTTCTGAAGGGTGCTCTGAAGGTTCAGGTGGGAGACCATATTGAAATCCTCCACGCCGGTGACAGCATTTACTACGATTCCTCCGTTCCTCACGGAATGATCGCTGTGGAGAAACAGGACTGCGAATTTTACGCCTTCGTGCTGAATCCCAACTCTGAACCTGTGGACAAGCTGGTTCACGGTGGAATCCGGGACTTCAATACCGCACCCATCCGGAAAACCGGACAGACCCGTGTCTGGAACGATTACATCATCCCTCAGGAGGATGCCCAGGGCTGCCTGACCGGAATCCAGTTCCGGAATACGGAAAACTTTAACTTCGCTTACGATGTGATTGATCGGCTGGGCAGAGAGAAGCCGGACAAGCTGGCTATGCTTCACATCGCCGCCGACAAGACCGAGCGCCGGTTTACCTTTAAGGATTTGAAGGATGCATCCTCCCAGACGGCAAACTACTTCAAATCTCTGGGAATCCGCAAGGGTGACCGGGTCATGCTGATTCTGAAGCGGCATTATCAATTCTGGTTTGCTATTCTCGCATTGCACAAGCTGGGAGCCATTGCAATCCCTGCCAGCAACCAGCTGAAAGAGCACGATATGGTCTACCGGCTGAATAAGGCTGGTGTCAAAATGGTGGTCTGCACCGCCGATGACCATGTGCCGGAAGAAATGGACAAGGCCGCTCTCCATGCTCCCAGTCTCCAGACAAAGATTCTTGTGGGTGGAGAACGGGAAGGCTGGCGTAATTTCGATGAGGAATACAGTCTCTTTACCCGACACCTTCCCAGACCGGAAGATGCCGCCTGCGGCGACGACCTGATGCTGATGTACTTCACCTCCGGTACCACAGGCAATCCCAAACTGGCAATGCACAACTTCAAGTATCCTCTGGGCCACTTTATTACCGCAAAATACTGGCATTGCGTCAATCCCGAAGGGCTGCACCTGACCATCGCCGACACCGGCTGGGCCAAGGCTGCCTGGGGCAAGCTCTATGGTCAGTGGCTTTGCGAGGCAGGACTCTTTATCTATGACTTTGACCGCTTCGATGCCAATGATATTCTTCCCATGTTTCAGAAATATGGCATAACCACCTTCTGCGCACCGCCCACCATCCTGCGCATGATGATCAAGCAGGACTTGAGCCGCTTCGATCTTTCCACCATCGAGCACATGACCACCGCTGGTGAAGCCCTGAATCCTGAGGTATTCCGGCAGTTTGAAAAGGCTACGGGACTTCAGATTATGGAGGGCTTCGGTCAGTCCGAAACCACTGTAGCGCTGGCCAATCTGGCAGGTACCAAAGCAAGGCTGGGTTCCATGGGCAAGCCCGTTCCCCAGTATGGCATCCGTCTTCTGGATCCGGATGGCCGCCCCGTCCCCATGGGCGAGGTGGGAGAGATCTGTTTCGATATCTCCCAGGGCAACCCCTGTGGCCTTTTCACTGGTTACTATGAGGATCCCGATAAGACAGCGGAGTGCCGCCACGACGGTTTCTACCACACCGGTGATACCGCATGGCAGGATGAGGACGGATACTTCTGGTATGTGGGTCGTGTGGATGATGTAATCAAATCCTCCGGCTACCGTATCGGACCCTTTGAAATTGAAAATGTGATCATGGAGCTTCCCTATGTTCTGGAATGCGGCGTCTCTGCCATGCCGGATGAGGTTCGCGGTCAGGTTGTCAAGGCCAGCATCGTTCTGGTGAAGGGCAAAGAACCTACCGAGGAGCTGAAAAAGGAGATTCAGGATTATGTGAAAAAGCACACAGCCCCCTACAAATACCCCCGTGTTGTGGTCTTCCGTGAGGAACTCCCTAAGACCGCAAGCGGAAAAATACAGCGCAACAAACTTTAATACAAGGGAGATAAGAAAATGAAGTACGATATTTCCATTACAAAGACCACCACCCCCAAAGAAAAGCCCACCGATGAGAGCAAGCTGGGCTTCGGCACGATCTTTACGGATCATATGTTTATGATGGATTATTCCGCCGGTAAGGGCTGGTACAATGCCAGAATCATCCCCTTTGGCCCCATTGCCATCCATCCGGCCTCTACGGTTCTGCATTACGGCGCGGAAATCTTTGAGGGTCTGAAGGCCTACCGGGCTGCAGACGGCACCATTCGGATGTTCCGTCCCATGGAAAACATTCAGCGTCTGAACCGCAGCGCCGAGCGCCTGTGCCTGCCGGAGCTGGACGAGGAGGGGGCACTGGATATTCTCAACACAATGGTGGAGCTGGAAAAGGACTGGGTTCCCCACAGTGAGGGCACTTCTCTGTACATTCGTCCCTTCATGTATGGCAACGATCCCCACCTGGGCGTTCACGCTGTGAAAGAGGCAACCTTTGTGGTCATCTGTTCTCCTGTGGGTGCCTACTATCCCGAGGGACTGAACCCTGTTAAAATTGCCATCGAGGCTCACGATGTTCGCGCTGTCCGTGGCGGCACCGGCTACGCCAAGTGCGGCGGCAACTACGCAGCTTCTCTCCGGGCCGGTGAAAAGGCTGAGAAGAAGGGCTACACCCAGGTTCTTTGGCTGGACGGCGTGGAACAGAAGTATATTGAAGAAGTTGGCGCCATGAATGTCATGTTCAAGATTGGCGGCAAGATTGTCACCCCTGCATTGGATTCCGGCTCTATTCTCCCCGGCATTACCCGGAAATCCTGCCTGGAACTGCTTCAGGACTGGGGCTTCGAGGTAGAGGAACGAAAGATTTCCGTAGATGAGCTGTTTGCAGCAGCCGCCAGCGGCGCACTGGAAGAGGCCTGGGGCACCGGCACGGCAGCCGTGGTTTCTCCCATCGGCCAGCTGTACTATCAGGATACCTCCTACACCCTGTGCGGCGGCAAGATCGGCCAAACCGCCCAGAAGCTGTATGACAATCTCACCGGAATCCAGTGGGGCAAGCTGGCAGACACCCACGGCTGGAGCCACATTGTCTGCAATGGCTAAGCGAATCACCATCTTTGCAGGTCACTATGGCAGTGGAAAAACCAATCTGGCTGTCAACTATGCTCTGCACCTGCGCAGGGCCGGGGAGGCTGTAAAGATTGCGGATCTGGACATTGTGAATCCCTATTTCCGCACGAAAGACAGTGCCAGAGAGCTGGAGGAGGCAGGAATCCCTCTGATTTCTCCCGCCTTTGCCAACTCCAATGTGGATCTTCCCGCACTTCCGCAGGAGATTTACGGGCTGGTTCAGCAGCGGGACTTCAAGGTGATTCTGGATGTGGGCGGCGATGATCGGGGTGCCTATGCCCTGGGTCGCTATGTTCCGTATATTCTGGAAGAAAACGACTATGAGATGATTTTTGTGACGAATTTCTATCGTCCCCTCACCACCACCCCGGAGGATGCCCTGGAGGTTATGAGGGAAATCGAAGACGCCTGCAAAATCCGCTTCACTGCCATTGCAAATAATTCCAACCTGGGTAATCTGACAACGGCGCAGAATGTGGAGGCAACCCGAGAGAAGGCGCAAACGCTGTCCCGGCTCTCCGGTCTTCCCATTCTGATGACCTCCGCACAGCAGGAGGTTGCCAGAAATCTTTCCTGCGATAACATTTTCCCAATGATTCTTCAGGAAAAATATTACGACATAAAGGAGTAGGAAAATGGCAAAAGTTACATTCAACGAAGATCTTTGCAAGGGCTGCGGCCTTTGCGTGGATGCCTGCCCCAAGCATTTGCTGGAAATCGCAAAAGGCAAAATCAACGCCAAGGGTCACTCCCCGGCAAGAATCACTGCTCAGGAAAAGTGCATCGGCTGCGCCTTCTGCGCCACCATGTGTCCTGATTGTGTGATTACCGTAGAAAAGTGAGGGTTGCTTTATGGCTGAAAAAGTTTTGATGAAGGGCAATGAAGCCATTGCCGAGGCTGCCATTCAGGCAGGCTGCCGCCATTATTTTGGATATCCCATCACCCCCCAGACGGAGCTGGCTGCCTACATGGCCAAGCGTATGCCGAAGATCGGCGGTGTGTTTTTGCAGGCAGAAAGTGAAATTGCCGCCATTAACATGGTGTATGGCGTTGCCGGCACAGGAAAACGCGTAATGACTTCCTCCTCCAGCCCCGGAATTTCCCTGAAGCAGGAGGGTATCTCCTACATCGCCGGCGCTGATCTGCCTGCCCTGATTATTAATGTGCAGCGCGGCGGCCCGGGACTCGGCGGAATTCAGCCCTCCCAGTCGGACTATTTCCAGGCCACCAAGGGCGGCGGACACGGTGACTACCATCTGATCGTCCTGGCACCGGCCTCTGTTCAGGAGATGGCAGACCTGACTGTGAAGGGCTTTGATCTCAGTGAAAAATATCGTGTCCCTGCCATGCTTCTGGCTGACGGCACCATGGGACAGATGATGGAGCCAGTGGAGCTTTCCGAAGTGACCCCCGAGCCCCATGATAAGTCCTGGGCAGTTACGGGAACCATGGGCAAGCGGAAGCACAACATCATCAACTCTCTGTATCTGAATCCCGAAAAGCTGGAGCAGAAGAACTACGAGCGCTACGAGCGCTATGCCCAGATCGAAAAGAATGAGTGTATGTGGGAAGAGTTCCTGATGGAGGATGCCCAGTTTTGTGTCGTGGCCTTCGGCATCGCCGCCCGTGTCTCCAAGAACGCCGTCATCGCCGCCCGGAAGGAAGGCATCAAGGTTGGCATGATCCGTCCCATCACCCTGTGGCCCTTCCCCGAAAAGGTTCTGGCCAAAGCAGCTGAAACCTGTAAGGCGTTCCTGAGTGTGGAGCTGTCCATGGGTCAGATGATTGAGGATGTAAAGCTCTCCATTGATTGCAAGCGCCCGGTGCGTTTGTGCAACCGCACCGGCGGTATGATTCCCAGCCCGGATCAGGTTCTGGATTCCATTCGGCAGATGGCAAAGGAGGTTGAGTAATATGGCAGTTGTTTTTGAAAAACCCAAGTCACTGACAGACGCCCCTCTGCATTACTGTCCCGGCTGTACCCATGGTATCGTTCACCGTCTGGTGGCGGAGGCCATTGATGATCTGGGAATTGAGGGTAAGACCATCGGCGTTGCCCCTGTGGGCTGTGCGGTTATGGCCTATGATTACTTTGCCTGTGACATGGTGGAGGCTGCTCACGGCCGGGCTCCTGCCGTTGCAACGGGTCTGAAGCGTTCCCTGCCGGAAAACATCATCTTTACTTATCAGGGCGACGGTGACCTGGCCTCTATCGGCATGGCTGAGACGGTTCACGCCGCTACCCGAAATGAGAATATCACCATTATCTTCATCAACAATGCCATTTACGGCATGACCGGCGGCCAGATGGCTCCCACCAGCCTGCCCGGTCAGGTGACCCAGACTTCTCCCTATGGAAGAGATGTGGCAACCGCCGGTTTCCCCATCAAGGTCTGTGAGCTGCTCAGTGCTCTGGATGGCCCGGCCTACATCGAACGCGTTGCCGTCAACAATGTGAAACATGTCAATCAGGCCAGAAAGGCCATTAAGAAAGCTTTTCAGAACCAGATTGACGGCAAGGGCTTCTCTCTGATCGAAGTCGTGTCTTCCTGCCCCACCAACTGGGGTATGACCCCCGCCAAGGCTCTCCAGTGGGTTGAGGAAAAGATGATTCCTTATTATCCCCTCGGTGTCTATCGGGACAAAAGTACCCAGAAGAAGGAGGACTGAACCATGACAAACCAGATTCTCATTGCCGGATTCGGTGGTCAGGGTGTCCTGTTCGCCGGAAAGTATTTGGCATACAAGGGCCTGATGGAAAACAAGCAGATTTCCTGGCTCCCTTCCTACGGGCCTGAGATGCGCGGCGGCACCGCCAACTGCTCTGTGATCATCAGCGATGACAGCATTGGCAGTCCCATTGTTTCCAGTCCGGATATCCTGATTGCCATGAATCTGCCCTCCTATGACAAGTATGAGGGAGCAGTTGTCCCCGGCGGCAAGGTCTTTGTGGACAGCACCCTGATCGGGCGGAAGGCAGTCCGGGAGGATATTTCCACTTTCTATATCCCCGCCACCCAGATGGCAGCAGATGCCGGGATTCCTACGCTGGCCAACATGATTATTCTGGGTAAAATGATGAAGGAAACCCAGGCTGTATCCTTTGAAGACCTTCAGAGTGCCATGAAGAAAGTTGTGTCTGCAAAACGCGCAGAGCTGTTGGATATCAATATCAAAGCACTGGAAACAGGTTATAACTTCGCAGATTAAAAAATCCCGGTGTGCTCGGACTCAGAGCACACCGGGATTTTGTTACAGAGAATAGTCTTCTTCGTCATATTTTTGAAAATCCAAAGCCTTCGGGCGAACCGGGATTCGTTTGGACGGGTCATAGCGAAACCGGAAGCATCCGCCGCAGTCCGTCCGGATGCCCTTTTTGCTGCACAGAATCAACCCTTCCTCCAGTTTTGTTCCGTGGGTGCAATAGCTGCAGGAGCGTTGGATTTTTTTGCGAAATAGCATGGCGATTTCCTCCCAGAAATACTGTGTGCATTATACACCATTTTTTTCGAAATTACCAGTCTTTTTTGCATGGCAAGAATCAGAACAACCAGAACAGCCAGTCCCGTCAGGGTATACCAAAGTCCTGCAAATACCGTTGCACAGGCAATCTGAAGAGAAAAAAATGTCTGCAGCATCTTTCCTTTCCAGTAATTCTTTGCGGAAAGACCCTGCAGGATCGACATGGTCTGCATATGGACGCAAAGCCCTCCGAAAGAAAGCATCCCGGCGCAAAGGATAAAGCGAAGGGTCTCATCCGGGATTTTCTGAAGGGAAACGCATCCATTTGTCAGTTCCAGCAGGCCAATCAGAACCACCGAAATCAAGGCCGGCAGCCTCCGGAAAAACCACCTTTCCAGAAAGCAGATAAACACCCGGAAAACCGTCACCCACCCGCAGATCATTGCCATAGACCGCACCGCAGTTCCCATTACCGGTGCATTTTTCATGGTAACCTGCTGCGCTGCCTGCGGCTGTGACTTGCACAGGATCATTCCCGAGAGGACAGCACTCCCAATATGGATCAGCCAGATCTGCCAGATTCTGTGGATATCTGAAAAAACCAATGGGAGAAATCCGAATATAAAGGAGGGTCCGGCATTGCTGCAGAAGGAAAGCATCTTTTCTCCTGCAGCTTTTGATAATCTTCCAAGTCTGCACTGTTCAGCAGTGCACTGCGCTCCCACGGGATAGCCGCCGAAAAATGCCGGAATCAGCAAAGATATGGCATTCTGTGGAATCCGCAGCAGCCAAGCAATCGGCCTTAGCACGGCGAAATCGGTATTTTCCATTGCATTTGTCAGCCAGACAGACAAAACCAGCACGGGAAATATGGCAGGAATTACCTGCCGCGAACACAGCAGAATGCCCCCTGCAGCCCCGGCAGCGGCAGTTTTGCTGTCCAGAATCAAGATCAACATGGCGCAAAATGCCAGTACTCCCTGGGTTTTCTTCCACGGATTCAATGCAACCACCCCCATGAAATTTATGCAAGCAGACATTACGGCATTCATATACTGGCTAATGAGGTGAAACCATGGACAAACACGCTTCCAGGCATTGGATCGAGGGCTGGAAAACCAATGCAGAAAAGTTTTCCGGCGACTCCATCATCGAAATATCATCCGACAACCGGGTGCTTGTGGAAGGGCATCTGGGTATCTGTCAATACGAAAGCAGCATTGTAAGTGTACTTGTCAAAACAGGATGCATTACCATTTCCGGCGAAAAGCTGTATCTCGACAAAATGACATCCGAATATCTTATCATCCGTGGGAGGATCACCACAGTTTCCATTGACAGGAGGCGATAAAAACGGGGAGATTTTCGTGGGATACCCTTTCTGTAGAGCTGGCCAGCGCACAAATCAGCAAAACTCTGGCAGATTGCGCTGCAATGGGAATCACCCTAAGTCAGGTTCAGTGGATCTCAGAATTGGTAATCCGTTTTTCCATATCCCGAAAGGATTATCCACGACTTGAGCAATATTGCAAAAAATATGGAAGCACGCTCAAAATTTGCAGAAGGAGCGGAATATTATACGATATCTCCGGAGTTCTCCGGCGACCGCTGCTGATAGCAGGGATACTTGCATTGATCGCTTTGACATATTTTTTACCGACCAGAGTCTTGTTCCTTCAGGTTGATGGCAACCGCCTTACCAGCGCACACAGCATTCTGTCTGCCGCAGAAAAACATGGTGTCTGTTTTGGTGCAAGCCGGAAAAAGATTGCCAGCCAGACCATCAAAAACGAAATCCTTGCAGAGCTTCCTTCCTTAAGCTGGGTTGGCATAAACACAGCCGGCTGTGTAGCAACCATCTCTGTTCGGGAAAAAGCAGTTCCCGATAACCAAACGGAAAACGGGCAGATTTGCAGTATCATAGCCGCCAGAGACGGTATCATTCAATCCGTTACAGCCTCGCAGGGAAAGGCTATGTGCATACCGGGGCAGGCAGTTCGCCGGGGTGAGGTTCTGATATCGGGTTATACCGACTGCGGCCAGTTCCTCCGGGCGGAGGCGGCCAGAGGGGAGGTCTATGCGCTGACAGAGCGAAATTATCACGGTGTCACCCCTCTCAGGTTTCAAAAAGTGGTGAGTTCCGAAAGAACCCAGCGGTGTGTCAGTCTGATCATCGGAAAAAAACGAATAAATTTATGGAAAGGTAGTGGAATTTGGGACAGCAGTTGTGGTAGAATGTATAAAGAGTATATTATGACACTGCCGGGCGGATTCCGGCTCCCACTTTCCATCGCCATCGACGAGCTTCTTCAAAGACAGACTGTCCTGCACCAGATTTCCGAGGAAGGAGCAGGGGATGTTTTATTCCGCTGTGCGGCTGACCGTATTTCCAATCAGATGACGGCAGGCCGTATTCAAAGTGAAGTTCACGCCTTTTCCCGGGAAAAAAGCTGGTTGTATTTGGAAGGGAAATTTCTTTGTTTGGAAATGATCGGGATTCCGCGGCAGGAGAATACAGGAGTGTATCATGACAAAGCAGGTTGAACGAATTGTCAACGCCGAACGGGTGGAGGATCTGATTGCCGTATTCGGATCCTTTGACGAAAATATCAAACGAATTGAAGAAGCCCTGCAGGTTCAGGTTGTCAACCGGGGAACGGATCTTCGGGTTATTGGCGACGAGGAAATGGCGGATAAGGCCGTGAGAACGCTGGAGGGGCTGCTGGCTCTGGCATCCCGTGGGGAGGTTATTGATGAGCAGCGTGTCCGCTATCTGATTACTCTGGTCAGTGAGGGCAACGACCATCAGGTGGCGCAGATGGCAAAGGATGTCGTCTGCATCACCGCCAAGGGAAAGCCCATCAAGGCCAAGACCGTAGGCCAGCAGAACTATATGAAGGCCATTCTGAAAAACACCGTCACCATCGGCGTTGGCCCTGCCGGAACCGGAAAGACCTATCTGGCTGTGGCGGCTGCGGTTGCCGCCTTTCGGGACAGAACCGTAAACCGGATCATCCTGACCAGACCCGCCGTGGAGGCAGGGGAGCGGCTGGGTTTTCTGCCCGGTGATCTGCAGAACAAGGTGGATCCCTATCTGCGTCCGTTGTACGATGCGCTGTATGATATGCTGGGAGCAGAGACCTTTCAGAAGTATCAGGAGCGCGGCTCCATCGAGGTTGCACCTCTGGCCTATATGCGCGGTCGGACACTGGACGACAGCTTTATCATTCTGGATGAGGCACAGAATACAACCCGGGAGCAGATGAAAATGTTCCTGACCCGTTTGGGCTTCGGCTCCAAAATCGTC
>CAMCRV010000026.1 GCA_945877365.1 uncultured Clostridia bacterium
TGAAGAATCTGTTTTACATCTGTTATATTGACCATCTTATCATCTCCACAAATTCAAGTTTGTCGGTTTCTTACATTATACGTCAGACTCAGCCCCTTGGCAACTGGTTCTTGATACGGCAATAACAAATATTAGAAGAAGGTGGAAGCAAAAAGCTTTCACCTTGTTCTAATATTCTATATTACTTTTCGCAACAAAAGTAATATCAAAAGGGGTGCAGGGCTACTCCCTGCCCCACGATAAACGGATGTTTGTCTAGTGGGTTAGACAAAACTTGTCTGTCCGCAGGCTGTGGGAGAGCTTGAGGAAGGTGTGCGACGGTGGGGGGAGCAATCCTTTCACGGGGACGAGCGCAGCCAGAGAGACCGCTACCTTGCTGCTGCGCTTCCCACGGGTGCAGCGGTAAGGAGGGGGGGCGAACGGTGCGGACAGACGGGTTTTGGCTTTCCGTTCTTAAAACTACGAAAAAGAGGAATTTATATGGCATATTGTATTATGAGAGTTGAGAAAAGAAAGCGTTCTGCCTTGTACGGGCTGCAAATTGAGGCTAACCGAACTGTGGCAGACCATGAGCGAGGAAGGGACTTTGCTGCCTCTGACATTAACTGGGAACTAACCCCGTTCAATTTGTTCTTGGTCAAGGCGGAGAACTGGGGCAAGGCCGTCACAGCAGCATTGGAGGAGGCCAAGGTGCAGGAGCGCAAGAACAGCGTGGTTGTGCTGGATGGCTTCTATGGGGCTTCTCCAGAATGGTTTCTTGACAAAACATTGGATGAAGTTGTGGATTACTTCAAGGATTGCCTTGCATTCCACGAAAAAACATACGGAAAAGTTATAAATGCGGTAATACATTTTGACGAGGCAACGCCCCATCTGACCTGTCAGAGTCTTCCAATCATTGAGAAGGAGAACGGACAAGCCAGTCTGTCAGCCCGTGAGATTATGGGTGGGCGCAATGACTACCGCCGCCGACAAGACCTGTTCTATGAGCAAGTAGGCAGACCAAGGGGCCTTGAGCGTGGGGAGTCCCATGACCCAGAGGAGGCAAAAAAACACCTGACAGTACAGGCGTTTAAGAACCAACAATTAGAATTTGAGAACAAACAACTTAGAAAAGAAAGTCAAAAGCTACAAAATGAGTGTAAACAATTACTTTTGCAGAATCAAAAATTAGAAGCTGTAAACCAATCATTAACTGAACATTCGCAGCAATCTTTTATGCAATTTTGTATGGAATATTTTGTACAGAATGCTAAGGTTCGTGGAGTAAATGGTAAAATCAAAAACATTAGTGATGGATTTCAAGCTTATGTACAGCAATATTATCAAGAACTTCGTACTAATTGGGAAAGATTGATTAATCCTCAATATGAAGAAGAACGATTTCATGAACATGAGTATCAACAACAACCTGAAATTGATGGTAGAGAACATTAAAAAACTAAGGACACAGGGGCTTGCTTCCTGTGTCCTTATCCATTTGCTGATTTGCGAGCTTCGGTCTTAGGGCTTTGACCTCAGCTCCTTGTATGATAGATGCAAGCCCCAATGTCTCACCTTAGGGTTGTGGACAATTAGGAATACGGCTTTTGGGCAGACTTTCCCTGTAGATTGAATGAAAGCCGCCCAAAAACCGAAAAATCTCACCCTATGGGAGAATTGTTGAGGTATCCGTGTTTTAATCATCCGACGCATCCACGGCTCTGAGCCGCTTCCGCTACGCTTTCTGCATGCGCCAAGCCACACTTCTTTCCACATGCGTAACCTTTCGGTAAATCTGCGTATTCCCTGCCCCTTCATACATAAGTAAGGTGGCAATGCCATTGTCTTCCCACGGGATAGTTTTAACCAATGTACCGACCAAAGTCGGGTTAGGCCTATTGAGGTCTTTGCTTCCGTCTTTAACCCCTTTCGTTACCGAAGCGTGATGATTGGGACGCTGTCGGGCCGAGTATATTCTCTGAAGTGGCTATACTACACCATCGTTTTTATACTGGTATCGTCATCCAGTAGAATCATGGCAGCTTAATGTATGCACTGCCAAGACCTTTCTTCTATGACCCAGAAGCAGGTGCAGCCATGCGCTGTGTGGCTGCTCACCGTTACGGGATTAACATAGAAGATAAAAAAACGCCTTTTGAAGTCCTGTATTTCCCTCCCAAAATGGAGGCTCACAACTATAAAAATAGTAGAAAAAATTTTAAGGAGATTGAATAGTTGTGAGTAGACAGAAAAAGTTGATTAACAAGACGAATTACCCCCTGCACGCCATTGAGAAATTTGCCCGTTGCGTATATCCCGACATCGTAGCCTTTTACCAGAGTGAGGAAGGACAACGGGAATTTGCCGAGTGGCAGGCAGAACAGGCAGCCAAGAAAGCCCAACGGAAACTACATACCACAAAGAAGGAGGTCACCGCAGCGGTGACCTCCGTTGTTATTCTTTGGGCTTTTTCTTCCGTGGACCTCTTGGCTTGGAAGTGGGAAGAATGCGGTAGCCGTTGGGGAAGTAGACTTGCTCGTATCGCTCGAAATAAACAAATAATCCGAACCCGTCCCCGATTGGGAAGAACTGGTTCGGATTATATTGCTTTGGTGCCGGTGGCCGGGCTCGAACCGGCACGGTGTTGCCACCGGTGGATTTTGAGTCCACTTCGTCTACCAATTCCAACACACCGGCGTGGTGCTTACTCAGTATAGTATACTTCACGGGAAAATGCAAGAAAAAGTTTTGTCAGGTGGGGGCGTGACAAAAACAGATGGCAAATGCCTCTTGACTTGCGGGGGAATCGGCTCCATAATAACATAGATACCAAAAGCGCAGGGAGGTTCCCCGGGATGAAATCAAAACTTGCCAGGATGCTGACCCTGATGCTGGCTGCACTGGCGGCAGCTGCCGCCATCTGGGGCGGCTGTTTGCTGGTGTCCAGAAACTTTCTGTTCTGGAACGGTGCTCTTCTGGCACGGGATGCCCAGAGCCTGACCCTCACAGGCCGCCCCATGAAGAATCTGGACAGACTGCTGGAGCTTACCCAGCTGGAGCGGCTGGATCTGCGGGGCACCGGACTGACGGTGGAGCAGTACCAGTGGCTCCGGCAGGAGATGCCCCGGTGCGCTGTGGAATGGGATGTCCCGGTGGCAGGCGGCTTCTACAGCCGGGATACCCAGAGCATTACGGTAAAGGCACTGTCCGAGGCGGACATCCATGCCCTGCAATATTTGCCGAAGCTGAAAAGCATCGATGCCTCGGGCTGGGAGGATTACCCCCGGATTCTGGAATTCACCCAAGCGTATCCGCAATACCGGCTGCGCTATCAGGTGGAGCTGGCCGGGGAGCAGTGGGAGGCGGATCAGCCGGCGCTGATGCTCCGGGATGCCGACGCTCAGGAGCTGGAACAGAAGCTGCCCCTGTTTTCCCGGCTGGAAAGCGTGCTGCTGACAGGTCAGCTTCCGCCCCGGCAGGAGCTGAAGGCCTTGCAGGATGCCTTCCCGGACATATTCTTCCTGTGGAAAATGGATGCCTTCGGTCAGGAGCTGGAGACGGATATGACAGCCCTGAATCTGGCCGGCATGAGCCTGGGCAGCGCCCGGGAGCTGGGGGAACTGCTGGCGTATTTCCCGGGGCTGGAGGTTGTGGAGCTGTCGGGAACGGATATCCCCCAGCAGGAGCTGCTGGAGCTTGCCCGGAGCTATCCCAGCATTCAGTTTCTGTTTGATATTCAGATCGGGGATCGATGGTTCCACACGGGGGACACGGAGCTGGATCTCTCCAACATCCCCTTTTCCGACACCGCAGAGGTGGAGGCACTGCTGCCTGCCTTCCATCAGCTGGAAAAGGTGGTTATGTGTCAGTGCGGAATTCCCAGCCCGGAAATGGACGCCCTGAACAAACGCCATGAGGATATCCGCTTTGTGTGGAGCGTGAATCTGGCGGGTGTCGAGTTCCGCACGGATGCCGTACATTTTACCCCCAACCGGTGGGGCCTCAAGTGCACCGACGACAACATCGCGGATCTGAAGTACTGCACGGATATGGTCTGCGTGGATATCGGCCATGCCACCATGGTCACCCGGTGCGACTGGGTCAGAAATATGCCGAAGCTCAAATATCTGGTGCTGGCAGAGACGGGAATCTCCGACCTGACCCCTCTGGAGGGGCTGGACAATCTGGTGTTTCTGGAGCTGTTTCTCAGCAAGGTGAAGGACTATTCTCCCCTGGTGAAGCTGAAAAATCTGGAGGATCTGAATCTGTGCTACACCACAGGGGATCCCACCCCCATCGGGGAAATGACCTGGCTGAAGCGGCTGTGGTGGAGCGGCAACTGGAAGGCGCGGACAACCCTGCCCAAGCTGCTGACCGACACGGAAACCAACTTTCTCTCCCGATCCTCCACCGGCGACGGCTGGCGGACGGGGCAGCACTACTACGAGATGCGTGACTTTATCGGAATGGCCTACATGACAGGCTGATCCGAATTTGGAGGAGAAAAAATGACAATGGAAAAGAAGAGAATTCTGATACTGTCGGCAGTTGCGGCACTGCTGCTGTGTATCCTTGCGGGCGGACTGGTATGTTTTTTTACCAGCCATGTGTTTGTTTCCGGGAAATTCTACCCCAAGGATGCGCCGATGCTGAATCTGCGGGGCCGGAAGGTTTCTCTGGCGGAGTATGATACCCTTCGGGAGAAATTCCCGAACTGTACCATTTTCTGGGATGTTCCGTTCCAGAACCGGAGCTATCCTGAGGATACGGAGCAGATTACCGTCACCGGTCTGACCCGGGAGGATATTATTTCCATTGCCCACCTGCCGAAGCTGAAGACCCTTCACGCTGCCGGCTGCCGGGATTACGGGGTAATTCAGGAGATCCAGACCCGCTTTCCCAATCTGGAGGTGCTGTATACCGTCCCCGTGGACGGCACGGAGTATCCCCAGGATACCACCAGCCTTACCATTTCGCGCCTGACCGACAGCGAGGTGGAGCTTATGGACTACCTGCCCCGGCTTACCACGGTGGACGCCTCCGGCTGCCGGGACTATGATCAGCTGCTGGCGCTGCAACTGCGCCGCCCGGAGATTTCCGTGCAGTATCAGCTGGAGCTGCTGGGTGAAAGCTATCCGGGGGATACCACGACTCTCACCCTTTCCAACCCGGATGTGGCTCAGCTGAAGGCCGGGCTGAAATATCTGCCCAAGGTGCAGTCGGTTGCGTTGGGACAGCCCACTGCCGATGCCGAGACTCTGCGGGATCTGATGGCGGCATACCCTGCCGTGAATTTCTACTGGGAAAAGACCTTCTTCGGCAGAACCTATTCCACCGCCGACAAGGAGATCGACTATTCTAACATTTCCATTTCCTCCCCCAATGAGGTCAAGCAGGCCATGCGCTACTTCCCCAATGCGGAAAAGGTGGTTCTCAGCAACTGCGGCATGGACAACGAGACCATGTCCGCCTTCCGGGACGAGATGCGGCAGGAGTACAAGGTGGTCTGGACGGTGTATATTACCAGAGTGCCGGTGCGCACCGATGTCACCATCTTCCATTCCTCGGGCCTGAAGGTGTGTCTGGTCAACGAAATGAGCTATGACCTGAAATATCTGGAGGATCTGGTGGTACTGGATATCGGCCACTCCTATATCAAATACATCGACTGGATTGCCTATATGCCGGAGCTGAAATATGTGATTCTGGCGGACAACTGGCTGATGGATATTTCCCCCATTGTCAACTGCCAGAAGATGATCTATCTGGAACTGTTCAACAACCAGCATCTGAAGGATATTACCCCGGTTCGGGAGTGCAAGGCGCTGCAGGACCTGTGCATTTCCCAGCTCTATGTGGATCCCATGAGCGTGGCAGGAATGGACTGGCTGCACTGGCTGCAGATGGACTGCGTGAAGGTGACGCAGGAGCAGCGCAGGGCATTGCAGGAGAGTATGCCCAATACCCATATCGAGTTCGACAAGGACTTCTCCGGCGGCTGGCGGAGCTTGCAGAATTACTTCGATATGCGTGACCTTATGGGCCTGCCCTACAACCATTGGTAACATTTTTGTAAACACCTTTCAGCCTCGCTTGACAGGGGTGTGACGCTGGGATATAATACCGTCGGAGGTAAGGCATATGAAAAAAACGATCTACACATTAATAGTTATCCTCCTTTCGCTGGTACTTTTGGTCAGTGCTTTCATGCTGGGCAATTACTTCCTGGAGTCCAAGAAGCAGGCAGAAAGGCAGAATGCCCTGACACAGCTCAAGGAAGAAGCAAAATCACAGTCTACGCAGCCCACTCAGCCCGAGAAGCCGGGTGAAACAAAGCCCACCGAACCGGAGGCCACCTTCGGCGCGGAGGAGATCCGGGATGAGAACGGTATGCTGGTGGAATACGGCAAGATTTATGAGCAGAACAATGATCTGGTGGGCTGGATCCGCATCGACGGAACCAAGATCGATTATCCGGTCATGCAGACCCCTGACAATCCCAACTACTACCTGAAGCGTAACTTTGACGGCCAGTCCAGCGACTGGGGTACGATCTATGCCCGGGAAGAGTGCGATATCAACGAGCCCAGCGACAATATTACCATCTACGGTCACAATATGATGGATGGCAGTATGTTCCAGAACCTGAACGCCTATGAGGACAAGGCCACCTGGGAGAATAACCCCCTGATCTTCTTTGATACGCTGTATGAGTACCATGTCTATAAGATCTTCGCGGTGTTCAAGACCACAGCCTCCGTCAATCAGGGCTTCAAGTACCACAACATGATCGACGCCGAGAGCAAGGAAGACTTCGACAAGTTTATTAAGACCTGTAAGGATCTGTCCTTCTATGACACCGGCATTACCCCGGAGTATGGCGATAAGATCATCTGCCTGTCCACCTGTGAGTACACACTGGAAAACGGCCGCCTTGTGGTTGCCGCCGTCCGCATCAGCTGATATGGTTTTAAGCTGCCGCACCGCAAGGTGCGGCGGCTTTTTTCTGTCCGAGGGAAAGAAAAGCGGACTTTCACTGAGTTAGGAGTGAGGAGTGAGGAATTAGGAGTGAAAGGCTTTTGTCATTCTGAACGGTACAAATTGGAATTTGTGGGGCTGCCCAAAGCCTCCCCTGTGTAAGGGGAGGTGGCAAAAATCAATAGATTTTTGCCGGAGGGGTTGTCAATCCCCCAGTCAGCTTCGCTGACAGCCCCCTTTACACAAGGGGGCCTTTGACCCCGCCAAATTCCAATTTATCTCATCCCCGAAGGGGATACCATAACTCCTAACTCCTCACTCCTAACTCAGCTAAATATTCCTTTAGCTTCCTTGTCTGCACGCTTTCACACAACTGGTGCTGGAAAGAAGGCCGCGGCTGTGTTATACTGGTGCAAAACGAAGAAGGAGAAAAGGAAAATGGTGGAGATACTGGCCATGTTATATCTTGCAGTTCCCGGGGTGCTGTTTGCCCTGGGATGGCTGAGACCCGTGGCGGCAGCAGTGGTGGCTCTGCCGCTGGCAGCGGGGACGGCGGACTTTATCCGGCAGGCTGCGGCGGAAAGAAAGAATCTGCCTTTCCGGAACCGCCGGGATGCCTGCAAGCTGGCTTGGATGCTGGCGCTGGTGCTCCTGTGGGTGCTGCTTGCCGGGGTTGGGGGCTTTGTCTGGCAGAATCCATGGGATCACAAATTCCGCAACGCGGTGTTTCAGGATCTGGTGAACCGCCCCTGGCCGGTGCGGCAGGATGGGCTGGGACTGTGCTATTATCTGGGCTACTGGATTCCCTCCGCGCTGGTGGGCAAGGCCTTCGGGCTGGAGGCCGGGTACGCCTTTCAGGTTTTCTGGGCAGTTCTGGGAATCAGCCTGGCGGGGCTGTTGATTTTCCGCTGGCTGGGGAGGGTGTCCTGGAAGGCCTTCGGCGTGCTGGTGTTTTTCAGCGGACTGGATGTGGTGATTTTCGGGCTGTTTACCCTTCAGACGGCTCAAAATCCTCTGTACAGCTTCTGCGGCAACCTGTTCCGGGGTGTACACATGGAGCTGCTGACGGAGTATTTCAACGCCTCCTCCAACACCACCCTGCTGTTCTGGCTGTATAACCAGATCATTCCCTTCTGGGTTGGCATGATGCTGCTGCTGACCCGGAAGAATAGCCGGTCTGCGGTGCTGGTTTTCGGCCTGATGCTGTTCTGTTGTCCCTTCCCCTGTGTGGCGCTGGTGCCGGTGATGGTGTACTGGATGCTGCTGGAAGGGGAGAAGCCGATTACAGTATCCGGCCTGTGGCGCCGGTTCCGGCAGGCATTTACCCTGTGCAACCTCGGTGTGGTGCCCTTTGCTCTGACCATTGCCCTGTATTATGCCAGCAATATCGCCCGGGGCAGACTGGGTTTTCTGCCCCTGAATGGGGCTGTGGTGGGACGGTTTATCCTGTTTTTCCTGTGTGAGTTTGGGGTATATCTGCTGTTTGTGTACCGGGACAACCGAAAAGACCCTCTGCTGTATCTGCTGGGGGCGGTGACGGCGGCCTGCTCCTTTGTGGTGATGGGAGATTCCTATGACTTTGCATGGCGCACCTGCATTCCCTTCACCTTCTACCTGATGCTGCTGGTGATGAAGCAGGTGGAGGGGATGAACTGGCGCCGCCCCCGGGGAGCGCTGCTGGCGCTGGTTCTGCTGCTGGGGGCTGCGACCCCTGCCGCGGAAATGATGCGTACCCTTCATGGGGAGCTGGCGGTGCTTCAGGGTCAGCAACGGGCCAGAAGCGACGCGCTGCCCACTGCCTTCCAACAGGAGGAAAATGAATGTTATGTAAACTTCATTGGGGATGGGGACAGCCTCTTTTTCCGGTGTCTGGCGGCAAAAGACAGGGCAGATTAAAAAATTCGGAAGGAATTGACATCGTCTATAGAAAATGATATGGTTATAGGGACGAAAGTCAAGACCATGTGCGGGGCGTCATTTCCACGGCAAGCCGCATACATCCAGTATGGGCCTGAGCCATTTCAACGGCAGGGACCACACAAATATTGGGAGGAAAATAAAAACTATGAGCTTTAAAACAGACATCGAAATCGCGCAGGAATCCCAGATGCTGCCCATCACCCAGGTGGCCAAAACCGCCGGGGTGGACGAGCAGTATCTGGAGCAGTACGGCAAGTACAAGGCCAAGGTGGACTAC
This sequence comes from uncultured Clostridia bacterium, assembly GCA_945877365.1. Classification (GTDB taxonomy): domain Bacteria; phylum Bacillota; class Clostridia; order Oscillospirales; family Oscillospiraceae; genus Faecousia. The sequence continues at coordinate 9,158 of CAMCRV010000026.1, forward strand.
AACATTCTGAAGGACAAGGCATCCGCCCCCAACGGCAAGCTGGTGCTGGTCACCGCCATCAACCCCACCCCTGCCGGTGAGGGCAAAACCACCACCACCGTGGGTCTGGCAGACGGTATGCGCCGCATCGGCAAGAATGTGTTGGTGGCACTGCGTGAGCCTTCTCTGGGCCCTGTCTTTGGTGTGAAGGGCGGCGCAGCCGGCGGCGGCTACGCACAGGTGGTTCCCATGGAGGATATCAACCTCCACTTTACCGGCGATTTCCACGCCATCGGCGCTGCCAACAACCTGCTGGCTGCCATGCTGGACAACCATATCTATCAGGGCAACGCCCTGAACATCGACCCCCGGCAGATCACCTGGCGGCGGTGCGTGGATATGAACGACCGGCAGCTGCGCAATGTGGTGGACGGTCTGGGGGGCAAGGTCAACGGCGTCCCCAGAGAGGATGGCTATGATATCACCGTGGCCTCCGAAGTGATGGCTGTTTTGTGCCTGGCTTCTGATATCAACGACCTGAAGGCACGCCTTGCCCGTCTGGTGGTGGCCTACACCCGGGACGGCAAGCCCGTCACCGCCGGGGATCTCAACGCTCAGGGCGCCATGGCTGCCCTGCTGAAGGATGCCCTGAAGCCCAATCTGGTGCAGACCCTGGAGCACACCCCTGCCTTTGTCCATGGCGGCCCCTTCGCCAACATCGCCCACGGCTGCAACTCCGTCACGGCTACCAAGATTGCCCTGAAGCTCAGCGACTATACCATCACCGAGGCCGGCTTCGGCGCCGATCTGGGTGCGGAGAAGTTTTTGGACATCAAGTGCCGGATGGCCGGCCTGCATCCCGACTGCGTGGTGCTGGTGGCAACCGCCCGGGCCCTGAAGTACAACGGCGGTGTGCCCAAGGCGGAAACCGGCAAGGAAAATCTGGAGGCTCTGGAGAAGGGTCTGCCCAATCTGCTGCGCCATGTGGAGAACATCACCCAGGTTTACAAGCTGCCCTGCGTGGTGGCCATCAACCGGTTCCCCACCGACACCGAGGCAGAGCTTGCTCTCATCGAGAGAAAGTGCCGGGAGCTGGGTGTCAATGTGGCTCTCAGCGAGGTCTGGGCCAAGGGCGGCGAGGGCGGCATGGCTCTGGCAGAAGAGGTGGTTCGCCTGTGCGAGATGCCCAACGACTTCCGGTTTGCCTATGAGCTGGACTGCTCCATCAAGGAGAAGATCGAGGCCATTGCCAAGCGTATTTATCACGCCGACGGCGTGACCTTCACCGCCAATGCGGAGAAGCAGATCAAGACCCTGACGGAGCTGGGCTATGACAAAATGCCCGTCTGCATGGCAAAGACCCAGTATTCCTTCACCGACGACCAGACCAAGCTGGGCGCACCCACCGGCTTTACCATCACGGTGCGCAACATCAAGGTCTCCGCCGGCGCAGGTTTTTTGGTGGCTCTCACCGGTGAGATTATGACCATGCCCGGTCTGCCCAAGGTTCCTGCGGCAGAGCGGATCGATGTGGACGAAACCGGCAAGATCTCCGGCCTGTTCTAAGACCGTAAGCGCAGGCAGCCCCCGCTGCCTGCGCTTTCTTCATAAATCCGGAAAAGGAGTATTTCGTGAATTCATAATTGATAATGGGTAATGGATAATGATTGTGTCCCTTCGGGATGAATAAAAAAATATATGTGGCTTTTGTTTTCTTTCATCCCCGAAGGGGATACCACAATTATCAATTCTCAATTTTCAATTATCAATTATCAATTAAGACCGCTTTCCCGGATGAAAAGCAAACAGGCAGTAATTACTTGAGAATGAGAAAAGGAGACCGACATGAAGGACATGACTATGGAATCCTGCCGCAGCTTTGTGGAGGCTCTGGGTTCCGCAGCGCCCACCCCTGGCGGCGGCGGTGCGGCGGCTCTGGTGGGAGCCATCGGCGCGGCACTGGGACATATGACCGGCTCCCTGACCGTAGGCAAAAAGCGGTATCAGGAGGTTGAAGAAGAACTCCGTTCCCTGAATGTGCGGTGCAGCCAGCTGCAGCAGGAGCTGCTGGAGCAGGTGCAGGCCGATGCTCAGGGCTACAGCGCGGTGGTGCAGGCCTATGCCGTGGAAAAACAGAATCCTGAGCGTCCTCAGATCATTGAGAAGGCTGTGACGGATGCCTGTACTGCGCCCCTGCGGATTATGGTGCTGTGCTGTGATGCCCTGGACTGCATCGCGGTGTACGCCGCCATTGGCTCCCGGATGATGGCATCGGACACCGGCAGCGCCGCGGTGTGCTGCAGGGCTGCCCTGCAGGCAGCTGCCCTGACGGTTTTCACCAATACCGCCCACCTGAAGAATCGGGCGGTGGCGGAGGAGATCAACCGCCGGGTTTACCGGATGCTGAAGTCCTACTGCGTGCTGGCTGACCGGATCTTTGACGAGATTCGGGAGAGCTTCGGCCAGTGACGGAGGGGACGATGGCACAGATTCTTTCCGGCAGAGAAGTGGCCTCTGCCATGAACGATGCCCTGCTGACCCGCGCAGGAGCGCTGGCGGAACGGGGCATCCTTCCCACCCTTGCCATTGTTCGGGTGGGCGAAAACGAAAGCGACCTGAGCTATGAGCGGGGCGCAGAAAAACGGGCGCAGAAGGTGGGGGTAGGAATCCGGAAACTCGCCCTCCCCGGGGATGTGAAAGCGGAAACCCTGCTGGAGACCATCCGCGCCCTCAATGACGATGACAGTGTTCACGGAGTTCTGCTGCTGCGCCCCCTGCCGGAGCAGCTGAAAGGGGATTCCCAGCGGATCTGCAATGCCCTGAGACCGGACAAGGATGTGGATGCCATGACGGATCTCAGCAGTGCCGGGGTTTATCAGGGGCGGTCTGATCTGGGCTTTCCTCCCTGCACCCCGGAGGCCTGCATGAAGATTCTGCACCACTATGGCATTTCCTGCGCCGGAAAGCGAGCGGTGGTAATTGGCAGAAGTCTGGTGGTGGGAAGGCCCCTTGCTATGATGCTCATGGCAGAGGATGCCACAGTGACCCTCTGCCACAGTAAAACGCCAAATCTGCCGGAAATCGCCCGGCAGGCGGATATTCTGGTGACGGCAGCCGGACACTTGGGCTTTGTGGATGCAGGCTTTGTCCGCCCCGGTCAGGTGGTGCTGGATGTGTCCGTCAACTGGGACCCGGAGAAAAACGGCATTGCCGGAGACTGTGTATTTGACCAGGCGGAACCTGTGGTGTCAGCCATTACCCCGGTGCCCGGGGGCGTGGGCGCGGTGACCTCCTCGGTGCTGATGGAGCATGTGATCACTGCGGCGGAAAGGAGAGGACTATGAAAAAGCTGAGACAACTCCCGGAGGAAACCTTTCTGAAGCTGTTTTACTGGGTGTTTGCCCTGTCGTTCCTGCTGGCGGTGCCCTTTATGCCGGACAGAAACAACCTTCTGCCGGGCTGCCTGCAAATTCTGATTCAGCCCTGCAAGGTGCCCACCAGCTATTTCGCCGTGGGAGGCTTCGCGGCTACCTTTTTCAACATGGCTCTGGTGGGACTGTTCTGCGCCGGACTGTATACCTTCCTCCGGGCGGAGGTGGGTGGGCCGGAGACACTGTCGGTGATTCTCACCACCGGCTTCGGCGCCTGGGGCATCAATCTTGTGAATATGCTCCCGGGAATGCTGGGTGTCATCCTGCATTGCCTGATCAAGAAGGAGCGTTTCCGGGACAATGCCCAGTCCTTCATCTTCTCCACCGGACTGGCACCTTTGATGACAGACCTTGTGATGCGCTATCCCAACGACCGGATTGTGGGCTTCCAGCCCATTGGCTTTGCGCTGGCTCTGGCGGTGGGAGTGTTCATCGGATTTTTCCTGCCTGCCGGCATCCGGCACTCCCCGGATACCCACCGGGGCTATTCCATCTACAGCGCCGCCTTCCCCATGGGAATGATGGCCTTTTTCCTCAACGCCACCCTGTTTCGCACCATGGGCATTTCGGTGCCCCCGGCCCCTCCGGCGGAGAGCCTGCTGCTGGCCTCTCCCATGATCGTCAACACCTTCTGCGGTATCCTCTTCGGCACCGCCATTGTGCTGGCCTTCTGGCTTGGCTGCCGCCCCCGGGACTACTGGGCACTGATGGCGGATCCGGATCTGGTGACCTGCGTCTCCGGGGAATACGGAAATGCGGTGTTCCTGATGAATTTCGGCGTTTTCGGCCTGTTTATTCTGAGCTATTACAACCTCATCGGAGCCACCTTCAATGGTGTCACCTTCGGCGTGGTGTTCTGTATGCTGTCCACCTGCAACGGCGGCTCCCACCCGGGCAATGTCTGGCCCATCATGCTGGGCTATGTGGGAATGTCCGCACTGTTCGGGGTGCTGTCCAAGCTGGCAGGGGGAAACTTTGCCATGTACATCAACGCCCAGTCCATTGTGGTGGGTCTGTGCTATGCCAACGGTCTCAGCCCCATTGCCGACCGCTTCGGCTGGAAGTACGGCGTTCTGGCGGCAGGAATGCACTTTCTGCTGGTGACCTCGGTGCCGGATCTCCACGGCGGCTTCTGCCTGTATAACGGCGGCTTTACCGCGGTGCTGATCTGCATCATTCTGGTGCCCACCCTGGAGCACTTCACCAGGGCCGGAAAACGGGAACTGACGAAAGTATAATTGAATTGACAATTGACAATGGATAATTGACAATGAAGGAATCCCTTCGGGATGGAATAAAAAAGAAATACCATCCGAAAATTACAGGAATCATTTTGAAATCGTCCCGAAGGGACACCACAATTGTCAACTGTCAATTCTCAATTGTCAATTCATGAAATGCTGCTTTTTTTCTATTGACCAAACCCATTTTTGACTGTATAATAATCCTACCCGAGCTGTAAGCAGCAATCCTTGCAGCAAGGCCGAAGGAATTCAAATTCTGATACCGAAACATAATCTTGAGGTGGAAGGCACATACTGACCGTACAGGACTGCCATGCCATGCGCATGGCAGTTTGTTTTTCGCTTTTTGTGAAAGGAAGGCAGCCTATGGAAACCAGAATCGCGGCAATCTCTATTATCGTCTCCGACCGGGCTTCCGCGGAGGAGCTGAATTCCATCCTGCACACCTACGGAGAGTATATCATCGGAAGAATGGGAATTCCCTATAAGCCCAAGGGGGTCAGCGTTATCTGCCTGGCGGTGGATGCCCCCATGGACATTATCAACGGGCTTACGGGAAAGATCGGCCGTCTGCCGGGGGTTTCTGCCAAGGCTGCTTATTCTGCGAAAGCATAATTGAAGGAGAACGAAACATGAAAAAATGGATCGCATTTGCACTGTCTATGCTGATGGTGCTGTCTCTGGCTGCCTGCGGCCAGCAGGAGGCTCCCGCCCCCACCGCCGCGCCCACCGTCGCCGCTACCGAGGCTCCCACGGAGGCTCCCACGGAAGCACCCACCCAGCCTGCCGCTCCTGTCAATGTGATGGTGCTCAACGGGACCACCGGCTTCGGCATGGCAAACCTGATGGACGATGCCGCAAACGGCAAAGCCCAGCAGGCCTACAGCTTCACCGTGGAAACCGACGCCAGCAATGTGGTGGCGGCTCTGGCCAACGGCTCTGCTGATATCGCCGCTCTGCCCACCAACGCCGCTGCTGCCGTGTACAACAAGACCCAGGGCAAGGTGCAGGTGCTGGCTCTGAATACTCTGGGCGTGCTGTATCTGGTCACCGACGGCTCCGTCACTGTGGAATCCATGGCAGATCTGGCAGGCAAGACCGTCTATGCCCCTGCCCAGAACCCCAGCTTCATCTTCCAGCATCTGTGTCAGGCCAACGGCCTTGACGATGTGACCATCGACAACACCTACGCCCAGCCTGCCGACCTGAACACTGCCGTGGCCTCCGGTCAGGTGAGTATCGCCGTGCTGCCGGAGCCTATGGTCACCGTGGCCAAGTCCAAGAACCCCGATCTGCAGGTGGCTCTGGATCTCACCGCCGAGTGGGACAAGGTCTCTCCTGCCGGTTCTCTGGTACAGGGCTGCGTGGTGGTTCGCAAGGCATTCGCTGAGGAAAATGCCGATGCTGTCGCCACCTTCCTGCAGGAGTACGGTGCATCCATCGAGGGCATGACCGCCGATATTGAGGGTACCGCCGCCAAGATCGAGGCCAACGGCATCTTCACCAAGGCCGCCGTGGCTGCCAAGGCCATCCCCAACTGCAATGTCTGCTTCATCACCGGCAGCGAAATGCAGACCGCCCTCAGCGAATTCCTGAATATCATGTTCGAGGTTGCCCCTGCCAGCGTTGGCGGCAGCATCCCCGGTGACGACTTCTACTGCATCCTGGGATGATTTCCAGCCGTGCCGTAAAAAACCTGCTGGCCACCCTGTTCTGGGTGGCCGCATGGTATCTTCTGGCGGTTTCCATGGGGAACCCCCTGATGCTGCCCACGCCGGTGCAGGTGCTGCGGCGGCTGTGGCAGCTGGCCTGTACCGGGCAGTTTTGGCGCATCACGGCGGTGTCCATCGGCAGGATTCTGCTGGGGGCGGTGTCCGCCATGGTACTGGGAGCGCTGCTGGCGGTGCTCACCACCTCCAGCCCTTTTTTGGATGCCCTCATTGCCCCGGTGATGACGGCGGTGCAGGCCACCCCCGTGGCATCCATCACCATTCTGGTGCTGATCTGGCTGAGCCGGGACTTTGTGCCGGTGCTGATCTGCGGCATGATGGTGCTGCCGGTGGTGTGGAGCAATGTCTGCGCCGGAATCCACGCCGCAGACCCTCAGCTTTTGGAAATGGCGAGGGTCTATCACTTGCCGCCCCTGACCATCGCCCGGCGAATCTATATCCCCACGGTGCTGCCCTATTTCCGGGCGGCCTGCACCGGGGCGCTGGGCCTTGGGTGGAAGGCCGGCATTGCCGCCGAGGTGCTGACGGTGCCGGGAAAGTCCATCGGACGGATGATCTCCGAATCCAAGCTGTATCTGCTGACGGAGGATCTGTTTGCCTGGACGCTGGCAGTGGTGCTGCTGAGCCTTGGCCTTCAGAAGATTATCCTGAAGCTGCTGGCAGGGAGGAAGAGCCATGCTTAAACTCACCAATATCTGCCGCAGCTATGGAGCCCAGCAGGTGCTGTCCGGCCTGTCCCTGACGGTAAACCCCGGCCAGCGTGTGGCAATTATGGGTCCCTCCGGGGCAGGAAAGACAACTCTGCTGCGGATTGCACTGGGGCTGGAAACCCCGGAGCAGGGGACAGTGGAAAACCGCTTTGGAAAGACGGCGGCGGTGTTTCAGGAGCCGAGACTGCTGCCCTGGCGGACGGCGCTGGAAAATGTGAATCTGGTGCTGGGGGATACCCTAAAGACCATGGAAAAAGCCCGGCAGGTGCTGGCGCAAATGGGGCTTTCGGAAGCCGCCGGGAAGTATCCCCGGGAGCTTTCCGGGGGAATGCAGCAGCGGGTGGCCATCGCCCGAGCCATGGCGGTGGAGCCGGAGCTGCTGGTGCTGGATGAGCCCTTCAAGGCCATGGACGAAGCCCTGCGAACCTCCGTCATTGCCTGCGTGGCAAAGACCGGTGCCGCAATTCTGCTGGTGACCCACGAGGCGTGGGAGGCAGAGCAGCTGAACTGCGAAATCATCAGAATATGAAAATTTCCCGGCCTGCAGGCCGGGAAATTTTTTTGTTACACATCCAGATAGCCGCACAGCACCTTCAGGGTGTTGTACACCCCGTCGATGTGGCTGCGCTCATAGCCGTGGCTGGCGTAGACCCCTGCGCCGATGAGACCGTGGCGGATATCGAAGCCTGCCTTCAGGGTGGCCTCCACATCGGAGCCGTAGTAGGGGTAGACATCCACGGCGTAGTCGGCACCGGTCTTTTTAGCGGCTTCGATGAGGCGGGTGGTGATGTCGTAATTGTAGGGGCCGCCGGAGTCCTTGGCGCAGATGGAGACCTGCTTTTCTGTGCAGCTCAGGCCGTCGCCCACGCAGCCCATGTCCACGGAGATGGCCTCCGTCACACCGGCAGGCACAGAGGCGCAGCCGCCGTGACCCACCTCCTCATACACGGTGACATGGACATAGACCTTGCGGCTGGGGGTGATGCCGTTGTCCCGGAGGTATTTGGCAAAGCCCAGCACAATGCCCACGGAGAGCTTGTCGTCCAGGAACCGGCTCTTGAGATAGCCGGAGGCAGTTCTCCGGGTTCGGGGATCGAAGCAGACGATATCCCCCACCTCAATACCCAGCGCCCGGGTCTGCTCCGGAGATGCGGTATCCTCGTCCAGAACCACCTCCATGGTGTCGAAGCTGCGCTTGGTGTCGTTGTAGCTGCCGTTGACATGGACGGAGGGGTTGCAGATCTGGAAGGTGCCTTCGATGACATTACCGTTCCGGGTATAAATGCGGACATTCTCCGTCTCGCAGTTTTCGGCCTTCAGGCCGCCCAGATTGGTGAGCTTCAGCCGGCCGTTGCTTTTAATCTGCGCCACCATGCCCCCCAGGGTGTCGGTGTGAACCTCCAGCAGCAGGGCATTCTGGGGGTCCTCACCACCGAGGTCAGCCAGAACACCGCCCTTGGGGGTGATCTGCGCGGAAAAGCCCAGCTCTTCAAAGGCGTTTTTTGCCCACCGGGCGGCCTGCGCGGTGTAGCCCGAGGGGGAGTCCACAGCAAGAAGCTCTGCGGCCTGCTCCCATGCGAAATCGGCATATTCTTTGTTAATCATAGCGTCCTCCTAATAATAAATAGTGCCACACGCCGGCAACCTCCCGCAGGAAGTGGTTGATCGCCTGGCTGGGTCGGGATGTTTTTGCCGGGATTCCCACGAATTCCACATGGCAGGCCTTTGCGAACAGGCTGGCCCGGAACAGGTGGTATTCGCTGGACAGAACCCCGATTTTGGTGGGTCGCTGCCCGGATTTTTCTTCAATGAGATCCAGAGAGAAATTCAGGTTCTCCCAGGTGTTGGTGGCTTCCTCCTCCCGCCAGAGCCGCTTGGGGTCGATGCCCAGCTCCACCAGCTCCCGGTACATACACTCCGCCTCGGTGATGGGCTCGTCGGTGCCCTGACCGCCGGAGAGGACGGCAATCACATCCGGGTGTTCTTCCAGATAGTTGTAGGCACCGCAGATCCGATCCCACAAGGACACGGAGGGGCCGTTGTAATTCACCTTGGCCCCCAGCACCACCATGTACGCCACCGGCTCCTTGGGATTGCCGAAGCTGGCGTGAATGATAATTGCCTCGGTGATGCCCACCACCAGAATGCCCAGAATCAGCACGATGGTGAATATTCTGGTAACCACCCTGGCAAAGCCGGGGAATTTCAGTCCCACCAGGGGCATAAAGGTATAGAACAGCAGGATGCCGATGAGGCACAGGCACACCAGCGCGGAGAAGCTGTAGCCCGGTATGCAGAATTTGAAAAAGAAGGTCAGGCCGGCCAGCACGGCGCAGGCTGCCAGCGCTGCCACCCGTCCGGCGGTAAAGAAATGGGTCATGGAATCCTCCTGAAATTAGTGAATTGACAATTGATAATTGACAGTTGACAATTGTGGTGTCCCTTCGGGACGATTTTAAATAATCGTGTGGTTCTCAGCGTTTTGCCCTCTATTTTTATTCATCCCGAAGGGATTCCTTCATTGTCAATTTTCCATTGTCAATTGTCAATTCAATATTCCTTCTCCGAATTATACCACATGGGCATAAAAAACACAAGCCGCCCGGTGGGCGGCCTGTGCTTTAAAACCTTATACTTCCTTGCTCTTGCTGGCAATTTCGGCAAGGCACTTGGCGATGAAGGCATCGGGGGTCATGGCGCCCAGATCCTCGCCCTTCCGGGTGCGGACGGAGACGGTGCCGTTTTCCATATCCCGGTCGCCCACCACCAGCATATAGGGGATCTTCTGCAGCTGAGCCTCCCGAATCTTGTAGCCCAGCTTCTCGCTGCGGCAGTCCACCTCGCTGTGGATGTTCAGGTCGTTCAGCTTCTGGTTCAGCTCCCTGGCATACTCGTGGGCACGGTCGGTAATGGGCATCACCTTCACCTGGGTGGGCATCATCCACAGGGGCAGTGCGCCGGCATACTTTTCAATCAGGTAGGCCAGCGTCCGCTCGTAGCAGCCAAGGCTGGTGCGGTGGATGATATAGGGGCGCTTCTTCTGACCGTCGGCATCGGTGTACTCCATGCCGAACTTCTCAGCCAGCAGCATATCAATCTGGATGGTGACGATGGTGTCCTCCTTGCCGAAGACATTCTTGTACTGAATGTCCAGCTTGGGGCCGTAGAAGGCGGCTTCATCAATGCCGATGGTGTACTCCACCCCCAGATCGTCCAGAATCTGCTTCATGACAGACTGAGCGGTCTCCCACTGTTCAGCGGTGCCCTCGTACTTGTTCTTGGGGTTGGCAGGATCCCACTGGGAGAAGCGGAAGGTGCAGCTGTCCAGCATACCCACGGTGTCCAGACAGTATTTTGCCAGCTCCAGACAGCCCTTGAACTCCTCTTCCAGCTGATCGGGGCGGAGCACCAGATGGCCTTCGGAAATGGTGAACTGGCGGACACGGATCAGGCCGTGCATCTCGCCGGAGTCTTCGTTGCGGAACAGGGTAGAGGTCTCACCCAGACGCATGGGCAGGTCACGGTAGGAACGGGCCCGGTTCAGGAATACCTGATACTGGAAGGGGCAGGTCATGGGACGCAGGGCAAAGCACTCCTTCTCCTCGTCATTGGGATCGCCCATGATAAACATACCGTCCAGATAGTGATCCCAGTGACCGGAGATGCGGTACAGATCCCGCTTGGCCATCAGGGGGGTCTTGGTCAGGAGGTACCCTCGCTTCTGCTCCTCGTCCTCCACCCAGCGCTGCAGGGTCTGGATGACCCTTGCGCCCTTGGGAAGCAGAATGGGCAGACCCTGACCGATTTCCTCCACAGTGGTGAAGAATTCCAGCTCACGACCCAGCTTGTTGTGGTCCCGCTTCAGGGCCTCCTCCTGCCGCTTCAGGTATTCCTCCAGCTCGTCCTTGCTGGGGAAGCCGATGCCGTAGATTCTCTGCAGCATCTTACGCTTGCTGTCGCCGCGCCAGTAGGCGCCGCAGGACTTGGTGAGCTTGAAGCCGTTGTGACGCAGGCGTCCGGTGTGATCCAGATGGGGGCCGGCGCACAGGTCGGTGAACTCGCCCTGGGTGTAGAAGGAGATGACGGCATCCTCCGGCAGATCCTGAATCAGCTCCACCTTGTAGGGCTCATTCTTCTCCTGCATATAGGCGATGGCCTCCTCACGGGGCTTCTCGCTGCGCACCAGAGGCAGACGCTCCTTGATGATCTTCTTCATCTCGGCCTCGATCTGGGCAAGATGGTCGGGGGTGAAGGAGAAGGGGGCGTCAAAATCGTAGTACCAGCCCTCGTCAATGGCAGGGCCGATGGCCAGCTGAACCTCGGGCCACAGACGCTTGACAGCCTGTGCCATCACATGGGAGCTGGTGTGCCAGTACTTTTTGCGGTATTCGGGGTTTTCAAAGGTGTACAGATTTTCTTCGGACATTTCTTTTTCCTCCTTTTTACTTGGGAGAAGGTACAAAAAATACCCACCCCCTGAAAGATCAGGGGTGGGATACAAAGTATTCCACGGTTCCACCCTGGTTGCTCTGTATGGCAGAGCCACTCATTGACGCGATAACGGGCGCACCCGGCGTGGCATTTCCGCCTACGCGGCTCGGAAGTGGTATCGATGGGGGCAGGGTTGCAGGAGCCTTTCAGCGCAGGGGCTCCCTCTCTGGGGATCTTACCGGCATCGCGTGTCTTCGTCACAGCCTGTACAGATGCAATTTAGCACATTTGCGCCGGAAAGTCAACCCCAAACCCGGTTTGCAATTGCCGGAAACCGGTGCAAACCATAATTTTTTTCCTGCGCGAAAAGCTGATGGCCTTCGACACAGTCCGATGCAACCGGCATTTTTTCTCCGCAAGGAAGGACAAAATCAAAAATCAATCGACAGAACACGACGGCAGGAGTTGACATAAAAATGGACGAAAAAGTTGTCAAAACTTGCGAAAAATATTTAAAAAGTTGACAATTACGGATAAAATGTTATAATAATCCCGTAATTCAGATAGAAAAAAGAGAGAAAAATTTCCGGGGAGGTGGGCAGATGGCAGCGCGCCATGGGTCATGCAGAAGAAAATGGGGAAGAGGCATATTGCTGGTGTCGGCGGCACTGCTGCTGACAGGGGTGTGGCTGGACAACGGCAGGGTGGCCAGAAGCTATACCATCACCGACGGGCAGCGGGTGATGACCTACACCACCTTTGCCACGGATCCGGCGGAGGTTCTGGAGGAGGCAGGCTTGCCGCTGGAAAGCGACGACAGCTTTGTTGCCAGCCGGAATGGCATCACAATTTCTCGGGGAGAGCGGATCACCCTTTCCTACCACGGCAGCAGCCGGGAGGTGCTGTGCCGGTCGGAGACGGTGGGACAGCTTCTGGAGGAGCTGGATCTTGCGCTGGGACAGGGGGACAAGCTGTCCCACGATCCGGCCTGCCGCACCTATGACGGCATGGAGCTGCGGATCGACCGTGTGGAGGTTCGGCAGGAGCGGTATTCCGCAGCGCTGCCCCATGGGGTTAACCGCTGCGCCGACAGCTCCCTTGCTGCCGGGCTGGAGCAGGTGCTGATTCCGGGGGAGGACGGACAGGTACTGCGGACGGCGGAGGTGACCTACATCAACGGGCAGGAGAGCGCCCGGCGGATATTGGAGGAGACGGTGGTCACCCCGGCGGTGACGGAGGTGGTGGCTGTGGGCACAGGAGAGGGTGCCCCGGCGGTGAATCCTGACGGGAAGCCGGAGATTGGGGACGGATATATCCGGCTGGCCACCGGGGAGGTGCTGACCTACACCCGAACCGACACCGTGCAGGCCACAGGCTACACCCACACCGACGCCGGGTGCGACTATACCACAGCCACCGGTACCACCGTCCGCCGGGGGACGGTGGCGGTGGATCCCCGGTTCATCCCCTACGGCACCAGGATGTTCATTGTGTCCAACGACGGCGAGGTGGTCTACGGCATCGCCGTGGCGGAGGACTGCGGCGGTGCCATCAAGCGGGATCGGATGGATCTGTATTTCCCCACCTATGAGGAGTGCATCCAGTTCGGCCGCCGTCGGTGTACCCTGTATTTTCTGGGATAATACTGAATTACATAGATTGCATTTTTGCCTTTCTTCTGGTATGATAGCCGAAAGAAAGGCGGATTTTTTTATGATTCAGGTTTGTGATATTCAGGTGATGAAGCCGCTGCTTGCCCAGCACGGCTTCCATTTTTCCAAGGCCAAGGGGCAGAATTTTCTCATCGCCCCCTGGGTGCCGGAGAGCATCGCCGTGGAGTCCGGGGTGGACGAAACCGCAGGGGTGCTGGAAATCGGCCCCGGCATCGGCTCGCTGACCCAGCAGCTGTGCCTCCGGGCAGGGAAGGTCTGCGCCGTGGAGGTGGACACCCGGCTGAAGCCCATTCTGGAGCTGACGGTGGGGGAGTTTTCCAATCTGGAAATCCTCTGGAAGGATGTGCTGAAGCTGGACATAAACGCGCTGGTGCAGGAGAAATTTGCCGGTCTGCGCCCCATGGCCTGCGCCAACCTGCCCTACTATATTACCTCCCCCATTCTCTCTGCTCTGTTGGAGGCGGAGTGCTTTGACTCCGTCACCGTCATGGTGCAGAAGGAGGTAGCCCAGCGGATTGCCGCCGCCCCCGGCACGGCGGATTACAGCGCCTTCACCGTGTTCTGCCAGTATTACGCAGAGCCGGAGCTGCTGTTTGAGGTGAGCGCCCACTGCTTCCTGCCCCAGCCCAAGGTCACCAGCGCAGTGATCACCCTGCGCACCAGAAAGGAGCGGCCTTGGGACATTCTGGATGAGGAAGTTTTCTTCCGGGTGGTGAAGGCCAGCTTCGCCATGCGCCGGAAGAAGCTGAGCAACGGTCTGGCCTCGGGCTTCCCGGAGCTGGGCAAGGCCGGGGCGGCGGAGGTCATTGCCGCCGCGGGCTTTGATGCCAATGTCCGGGGAGAGACCCTGAGCATCCCGGAATTTGCCCGGATTGCCAATGAGATCACCAAAAGGAGGCCGGGGGCATGATGGAATTTCTGTTTCTGGATCTGGACGACACCATTCTGGACTTCCACAAGGCCGAGGCCGTTGCCCTGTCCAAAACCATCCGGGAATTTGGGCTGGAGCCCACCCGGGAGGTGCTGGATCGCTACCATGTCATCAACAAATGGCACTGGGAGCAGCTGGAGCTGGGAGCCCTCACCCGGGAGGAAGTTCTTGTGAACCGGTTTGGCCAGCTGTTCCGGGAGTTTTCCGTGGAGGTGGAGCCAACAGCCTGCGCCCGGAGCTATGAAAAGAATCTGTCTCAGGGACACTGGTTTCTGCCCGGCGCGGAGGAGGCAGTGAAGCGGCTGCATGAAAAATACCGCCTGTTTCTGGCCAGCAACGGCACGGCGACGGTTCAGCACGGGCGGCTCACCAGCGCGAACCTGTACCCATGGTTTGAGAAGGTGTTCGTCTCTCAGGACATCGGCTACAACAAGCCCAGCACCGCCTATTTTGAAGCCTGCTTCGCCCGGATTCCCGGCTTTGACAAGCGGAAGGCCATGATGGTGGGCGACAGCCTGACCTCCGACATCAAGGGAGGCCGGGATGCCGGAATCACTACCGTCTGGGTCAACGCCGAAGGAAAAACCGCCCCGGAAGAAATCCGGCCGGACTATGAAATTTCCGCCCTGTCAGAGCTGGAAGCCCTGCTGGAGCGCATCGATGGATAACAAATCGCCGCCGCGAGGAAATCCTCACGGCGGCGGTTTTGTTTGCGAAAGAAATATTTAGTGAATTAATAATTGATAATGGGTAATGGATAATGATTGTGTCCCTTCGGGACGAATTAAAATAATATATGTGGCTTTTGTTTTCTTTCATCCCCGAAGGGGATACCACAATTATCAATTCTCAATTTTCAATTATCAATTATCAATTAAAGACTGCTATTCCTGCGCAATAATATGCGCGCCCTCGAATTCGATGTGCAGGGGCAGCACCTGCCAGTTCTTCTCGGTGATGGCAGGCAGCTTCTGCTCCAGCATTCCCTTGAGCCCCTTGTTCCGGGTGATGCACAGCAGGGTGGGGCCGGCGCCGCTGAGGCAGAAGGCCGCTCCGGTGGTGCGGATCAGAGCCTGAATCTTCTCGTAGTCCGGAATCAGCTTTTTCCGGTAACTCTGGTGGAGCCGATCCTGCATGGCGGTGCGCAGCAGCTTTTCGTCTCCCAGCTCCAACGCCTTCAGCACCAGCGCACCGTGGGAGATGTTGTAGATGGCATCCGCCCGACCGATCTGCTCCGGCAGGACGGAACGGGCCAGCACCGTGGGCAGGTTGAAATCCGGAACCAGAGCCAGAAATACCCAGTCCGGGTGGAGGGGGAAGCTGACGCTCACCGGCAGACCGCCGTCCACCATGGAGGCGGTAAGACCGCCCAGAAAGGCCGGAGCCAGGTTGTCCGGGTGGCCTTCCATGGCGTTGGTGATGTTGAGAAGTCCCTGGGTGGACAGCCGGCTGCCGTGGAGCACATTGGCACCCATGGCTCCGGCCACCAGCAGGGCGGCGGAGGAGCCAAGACCCCGGCAGATGGGAATGTGGGCATCGATGTGGATTTTTACCCCCCGAACCTCCTCGGCAAGGGTGTTGAGAACGGCGCAGTAGGATTCGTAGGCCAGATTGTCCGGACCGGTGTAGGCCTCATCGCAGCCGGTGATTTCCAGACCGAAGTCCGTCTCCTCAAAGGTGACATCGGTGTAAAGCCCCAGAGCGCAGCCGAAGGCATCGAAGCCGGGACCCAGATTGGCGGTGGTGGCAGGTACGCGGATGGTTACTCGTTTCATGGGGGATTCTCCTTATAAGCTCAGCACAAAGTCCAGCATCTTCTCCTTGGGAATGACGCCGGTGTGTTTTTCCGGCTTGCCCTGCAGGCCGGAGAGGTTCCCGGGGATGGGAACTCCGGACAGCCGGCTCAGCCGCTCCATCTGGCAGAACTCGTCGCCGTCGGTATCGCCGCCGATGGCGGTGAGCACGGCCGCAGGGAACTTGTAGGGGGAGGCGGTGGACAGCACCACCATGGGGGTGTGATCCCCGGTCTGGGTTACATAATCCTCGGCGGCGGCCCAACCGGCGGCGGTGTGGGGATCGCAGAGGTAGCCGTAGTCCCGGAAGACCCGACCCATGATTTCCTCCGCCCGGGCATCGTCGCAGTAGGATGCGCAGAACTCGGCCTGAATCTTTGCCAGCAGGTCAGCAGGAACGGTGTAGGCACCCTCGTCCTTCAGCTGCTGCATCAGCTGGGCAACCAGTGCGGTGTCCCCGGACAGCAGATACAGAAGCCGCTCCAGATTGGAGGACACCAGAATGTCCATGGAGGGGGAGGTGGTTTTCAGCAGGGGACGGCGTCGGTCATAGGTGCCGGTGGAGATGAAGTCCGTCAGCACATTGTTGGCATTGGAGGCACAGATCAGCTTGCCCACGGGAAGACCCAGCTTCTTGGCAAGGTAGCCTGCCAGAATGTCCCCGAAGTTGCCTGTGGGGACGGAGAAATTCACCGGATCGCCCAGCCGGATTTCCCCCCGATCCATGAGATCCCGGTAGGCACGGAAATAGTACATGATCTGGGGAGCCAGACGGCCGATGTTGATGGAGTTGGCGCTGGACAGCCGGAAGGGCAGCTCCCGATCCCGGCAGGCGGCGAAGATGTTCTTTACCCCGGTCTGGGCATCGTCAAAATTGCCCTCCACGGCGCAGACGGCAACATTGCAGCCCTCCTGGGTCACCATCTGGGCGCGCTGCACCTGAGAAACGCCCCCATGGGGATAGAACACGCAGATTCGCACGCCGGGGACATCGTGGAAGCCCTCCAGAGCGGCCTTGCCGGTGTCGCCGGAGGTGGCGGTGAGAATGAGAATATCCTGCTCCATCCCCTTCTGCGCCTTGGCGGCGGTGAGCAGCTGGGGCAGCATGGAAAGAGCCACATCCTTAAAAGCGGAGGTGGGGCCACGGAACAGCTCCAGCAGGGTGAAATTGCCCACCTTCACCGTGGGGGTCAGATCCTCCGTCTCAAATTTGCCGGTGTAGGCGCGACGGACAAGCTCTTCCATCCGGGGGATATCCGGCAGCAGAGCACTGAGAATGGCGGTGGACATCTGCAAACTGGTGCCTTGCAGACAGGTCTGCCAGTCGAATGCAGGCAGGCTTTCGGGCATATACAGGCCGCCGTCGGGGGCCAGACCATCCAGTACGGCCTGGGCACTGTCCACCCGGGGCATGGGGCTTCTGGTGGAATGATAATACATGGGAGAACCTCCTGATAGCCGGGATTCTGTTTGATTTTAGCACAAAAAGAGGGGATAATCCCGGGAAATTTTGATATTGTGCGGTGTTGAATTTTGAATGGGTATATGATATACTGTTTTTCATCAAAATGCAAGTGTTTTCGGCAGGGATACAACTTTTCTGCCCAAACAGGGGAAAGAGAGGAAGAAAGTATGCGGATCGGATTGCTGGGCTTCGGCGTGGTGGGTCGGGGTGTTTATGAGCTGACCGCTGCCCGGGAGGATATGCAGGTAGCCAAGGTGGTGTGCCTTGAGGATGTGACGCTGCCCGATGCGGAAGTGACCCGGGATTTTCAGAGCATCCTGAATGACGATTCCATCGACACCGTGGTGGAGGCCATGGGCGGCCTGCACCCTGCCTATGAGTTTGTCCGCGCCGCCATGGAGGCCGGCAAGCATATCGTCACCTCCAACAAGGCCCTGGTGGCCACCTTCTATGATGAGCTGATGCCTCTGGCACAGGAGAAGGGACTTTCCTTCCGCTGCACCGCCGCAGTGGGCGGCGGCATCGGCTGGCTCAGCGAGCTGGAGCGCAGCCGCCGGGCGCAGAAGCTGGAGCAGGTTCGGGGCATTATGAACGGCACCTGCAACTATGTTCTGGACTCCATGGCCCGGCTGGGTCTGGATTACGGCGAGGCTCTGAAGCAGGCGCAGTCTCTGGGCTATGCGGAGGCCAACCCCTCCACCGATGTGGAGGGCATCGACACCTGGCACAAGACCATTCTGTCCGCCAATGTGGCCTTCGGCATCAGCGTGAACCGGGAGCAGGTTCCCGTCTGCGGCATCGACAAAATTCTTGCGGAGGATGTGGCGGCCTTTGCGGAGCACGGCATGGTCTGCAAGCTCATCGGCGCAGCCACCCGGGGGGAAACCGGCATCAGCGCCTGTGTCCAGCCCACCCTGTTTGCCAAAGGAACGCTGGAGGCTGCCGTGCCTGCCAACTATAATCTTATCACCTTCCGGGGGGAAAGCTCCGGGATTATGAGCTTCTACGGTCAGGGGGCAGGCCGCTACCCCACTGCATATAATGTGGTGCAGGACTGCGTGGATCTTCTGGAAGGAAAGGGCTTCTACAGCCCTTATGGAGAAAAAACAGAGGTTTCCAATCAGGAAGAAATGTGCTACTATGTCCGCGGCGAGGAAGATGCCTGGCTGGCAGAGCACACCCGGGAGCACTGGGGCAGCGGTGTCATCACCGACCTGGTGCCTGTCCAGCAGATCCACAGCTGGCGCAAAGCCCATCCCAATGCCTTTCTGGCAGCCTTGCCGGAAGGGGAGTAGACTGGTTCATATTGAACTTTAATTAAAATGGCACCAAGACATTTTAATTGTCCGAAGGATAAAAAGTTCATATGAGACGGGCTTTTGTGATTTCTTTCCTTATAAATCACAAAAGCAGCAGCGCCGTCAAGCGATGCGGCTTTGATGAAAAGTGTTCTTTTCATCAAAGGACAGTATCAGGCAGGAGAATCTGCCGGAAAGAAGGTATTCCATTGAAAGTAGTGAAATTCGGCGGCAGCTCCATGGCAGATGCCGGCCAGTATCGTAAGATACGCGACATTCTGCTCTCTGACCCGGAGCGCCGTGTCGTTATTGTATCCGCCGCAGGAAAGCGGTTTAAAAATGACCATAAGATCACGGATCTTCTGTATCTGTGCCATGCCCACAGCCAGTATGGCGTGGCCTGCGACCATGTGTTTGAGATGATTGCCAGCCGCTACCGGGAAATCCGGGATGAGCTGCAGCTGGATGTGGATCTGGAGACGGAGTTTGCCAACCTGAAAAAGCGGGTGGACGCCAAGGCTGTGACCCAGGATGAGCTGGCCAGCCGGGGCGAGTATTTCTCCGCCAAGCTGATGGCTGCCTATCTGGGCTTCCAGTTCATCGACGCGGCGGACTGGGTCAAGTTCAACTTTGACGGCACCGTGGATCAGGAATCCAGCTATGAAGCCCTCCGGGCACAGGTTCAGGGCATCGGCGTGGTGATTCCCGGCTTCTATGGTATGATGCCCGACGGACATATCCGCACCTTCACCCGGGGCGGCAGCGATATCACCGGCGCACTGGCCGCCGCCGCACTGGATGCCGAGGTGTATGAAAACTGGACGGATGTCTCCGGCATCCTGATGGCCGACCCCCGGATTGTGGATGATCCCCAGACCATCCCCGAGGTCACCTATGATGAGCTTCGGGAGCTGAGCTATTCCGGCGCCCAGGTGCTCCACGAGGGAACCATCTTCCCCGTCCGGGAGAAGAATATCCCCCTGAATATCCGCAATACCAATGATCCCGACCATCCCGGCACCATGATCCGGGAGCACTTCGATGTGGACACCGATCCCAGCCGGTTCCTCACCGGCATCACCGGCAAGAAGGACTTCACCATCATCTCCCTGAGCAAGCGGGGCATGAGCAATCAGGTGGGCGTTCTGCGCCGGGTGCTGACGGTGCTGGAGCGGCACAATATCTCCGTGGACTATGTGCCCAACGGTATCGACAATGTTTCCGTGGTGCTGCCCACGGAAGCCGTGGCCTCCAGCCTGTATACCATTCTGGGAGAGATTCAGAAGGAAGTGGAGCCGGATACTCTGGATGTCCACGACCAGATCGCCGTGGTTGCCGCTGTTGGCCGGAAGATGGCCTTCCGCCCCGGTATTTCCGGCAAGATCTTCGCCACCCTGGGCGAAGCCGGTATCAATATCCGCATGATCAACCAGGGGCCGGATGAGCTGAATATTATCTTCGGCGTGGAGAACCGGGATTTCCGGGATGCTATCCGGGTGCTGTACAACAGCTTTGTCAAGTAACAGGAGGTAGGAACATGAAACAGTATACCGTGGCCATTCTGGGCGCCACCGGCGCCGTGGGCCAGGAGATGATTAAGATTCTGCAGGAGCGGAACTTCCCGGTGGGGAAGCTGATTCCGCTGGCAAGCAAGCGCAGCGTGGGCAAGACCGTTTCCTTCCGGGGAGAGGAGATTGCCATTGCCGAGGCTCGGGAGGATGCCTTTGCGGGTGTGGATATCGTGCTGGGCGCAGCCCAGAATGCCATCGCCAAGGAATTCGCCCCTGCTATTGTCAAGGCCGGCGCCGTGTTCATCGACAATTCCTCCGCATTCCGGATGGATCCCAAGGTGCCGCTGGTGGTGCCGGAGGTAAACCCCAAGGATGCGGATTGGCACAGCGGCATCATTGCCAACCCCAACTGCTCGACGATTATTACGGTAACCGCCGTCAACGCGCTGAATTCCATTGCTCCCATCCGTACCATGACTGCCTCCACCTATCAGGCTGTGTCCGGCGCAGGTGCCGGCGGCCCGGTGGAGCTGATGAACGAGGTGGAGGCTCTCCGGGAGGGCAGGAGCTATGAGCCCAAGGTGTTCTCTCATCAGATTGCCTACAACCTGATCCCCCAGATCGGCAGCGAGTCCTTCGAGGGCTACACCACTGAGGAAATGAAGATGCAGAACGAGGGCAGAAAGATCATGCACCTGCCCCAGCTGAAGGTCAGCTGCACCTGCGTCCGGGTTCCCGTGGTGCGCAGCCACTCCATCAGCGTGTCCTGCCACTTCGATGTTCCCGTAACGGTGGAGCAGGCCCGGGAAGTGATTGCGGGGGCTCCCGGCTGTAAGCTGGTGGACGATCTGGCCAACAAGTCCTACCCCATGCCCCTGGATACCTCCGATCAGGATATCGTGTTTGTGGGTCGTATCCGCCCGGATCTGACAGACGAGAACGGCCTGTGCCTGTGGTGCTGCGGCGATCAGGTTCGCAAGGGCGCCGCTACCAATGCCGTCCAGATTGCGGAGCTGCTGGTCAAGGAATAAGCGTCAAAGCATACCCCGATTTTTGGGGTATGCTTTTTTGCGTATGTGGTCATAATTTACGAAAGGATAGTTTAATTGACAATTGACAATGGAAAATTGACAATGAAGGAATCCCTTCGGGATGAAATAAAAAAGGAATTCCATCTGAAAACTCCAGGATTTATTTTGAAACCGTCCCGAAGGGACACCACAATTATCAACTGTCAATTCTCAATTGTCAATTCACTAAAGGTTTCTTTATCTACTATCGCACAATCAGGGGGAATATTATGAAGCTGCGGGAAATTATGACCAGCCCTGCCATTCGGGTGCATCCGGAGGAGAGCGCGGCGGTGGCGGCAAGGCTGCTGAGCCGGTACAACATCGGTTTTCTGCCGGTGTGCGGCAGCAGCGGACACATCTGCGGACTGGTGACGGATCGGGATCTGGTGACCCGGTGCATCGCCGCCGGAAGAAGCCCGGAGGGCACATCGGTGAAGGCACTGATGACCTCCGGCGTGACGGCGGCAGCAGCGGATATGGAAGCATCGGAGGCTGCAAAGCTCATGGCGCAGCAGCAGATCCGTCGGCTTCCCATAGTTGAAAATGGACGGTTGGTTGGCGTGGTCAGTCTGGGAGATCTGATCCGTACCAGTGCCTGCGATGAAGAAGCAGGACGGGCGCTGGCAAAAATCACGGACAATGTTTCGAACCGGGGAAATCACCCCTTGGAAGATACTACAAAAATAAATGGCGAAATTTGTTAAAAAGTGCTTGACAAATCGGGCTGCGGATGGTAGTATAGGCAAGCTGTCTCCGAGAGACAGCAGAAAACACAAAAAACTTCAAAAAACGAGGAAATAGTCCTTGACAAATGAAGTCCAATGTGTTAACATATAAAAGTTGCGTGATGAACGGAGAAAACCCGGGAGCGCAGCCAACACAGAAAAGAATTTGAAAAATCTTGAAAAAGATCTTGACAAATTCGACAAGATGTGTTAAACTAAAAAAGTTCGCAGCCAAGCGCGAACGACCCTGTACCTTGTAAATTGAATAATGCAAAGACGAACAAACACCTTTGATGA
>CAMCRV010000027.1 GCA_945877365.1 uncultured Clostridia bacterium
TGCTTCTGGCGATTCAGATGATGTTCAGCTTCATGCTGGCAGACGAAACTTCCAGCCTGAAGCTCTGCAAAAACTGCATGAAGGCATTCTTTGCCAAGGATAACGAGGAAGATTTCTGCTGCTCGAAGTGTGAAGCGGAATACAGTAACGAGGAGAAAGAGTAACGCCGCCGCGGCGGGTTTGATATACCTTTTGCTCCCCCGGTGATGCTGCTGCGTTCCAAGAATTTCTGCGGAAATCCTCTCCGCTCCGCCACATCACCTACACCCGAACAGGCGGATTTCGCCCCGGGGCAAATCCTGAATTTCAGCGCGTGGCGCGCCAAAATCCGCCTATTCTGTGGCCGACGGAAAGTGCTTGTTCCCGCCCCGAACAACCCCTTTCCGCCACCCACGGTCGCCAAAGGTATAACACACTAGACTTTACGCGCAAAGTCGTGTGCCACGAAACCGCCGGTTTCATTGGATTCTTCCTGCCAAGGGAACGCTGTCCCCTTTGGAATCCCCAGCCAACAGGGCGCTCTCGCCCCTATTGGATAACCCAGAGCCAAAGGAATTGCCATCCCTTTGGATTCCCAGCTCGTTTTGAAATGAGTACCCACAAATGAAAAATGGTTTGTGGGCATTCATTTCAAAACGCAAAAATCCCCAGTGTGTTCCTCTGATAAATGGAGAGGAATTCTCTGGGGATTTCAAATGCTTCATTCATGCGTACTATGCGTCCATCTGCTTCATAGTCCGCACCGAATGATTCATTACTTTTTCATCATAAGATGACATGCAAATTATGGCGAAAGCGAACCAAAGTCATGTTGACTTCCGTCCCATATTTGCTATACTTTACTTATATAGCTTTGTCCGCTCGTGTGTGCAAAGCGTACACAAGTCAGAAAGGAGATGCGCTCATGGATATCGAGCATTGCAAAGAAATATTTGAGCACTACGGCGGCATGATGCGCACCAAAGAGCTGGAACAGGAGAAAATTTATTACCTGAATATCCAGCAGCTGATTGAATCAGGGCACGTGAAAAAAGTGCGATACGGCTATTATCAATGGGTCAACCCCGATGGTTTCAGCGAGGTCAGCACGGTGAGCCGTCTGTTTCCTGACGGAATCTTCTGTATGGAGACAGCACTGCGCTACTATGGTTACAGTGACCGTACACCTGAGCAGTGGAATCTGGCAGTCAGTAAGGATTCTGGAAAATCCCGTTTTAAGATTGACTACCCATTTGTAAAACCATATTACATAGAACCAGCGGTTCTGGAGCTGGGACTGACTGAGGGTAATATGGATGGGCACGAAATTCGGATTTATGATAAAGAGCGGCTGATCTGTGACTGCCTGCGCTATCGCAACAAGATGAATAAAGAGATTTTCAACAAGGCAATTCAGAATTATATCCGTGATTCAGATAAGCGCATATCAAAACTAATGGAATATGCGGAACCTCTGCGTGTGAAAAAGATTGCGAAAGATTTGATTGGCGTGTGGCTGTGATGGCAGATATTTTGCATCCATCCGCCAAAGAGGAAGAATGATACTATGAAGAAACCTTTGGTGCGTTTTATGGGGAAATTCAGAAAAATGCGGATGAGATTTTGCGTTTCGGGAGGAAACAAGAATGTCAACACCTGAACCGGGTGAGAAACTGCGCCTAATTTTGCAGCGGTTAGACAGCAGATTGCTTTCCAAACTATGGCTTTTCTACCGGGATTATTTCAAAAACGACGAAAGCTGTCTTGAGTTCCTTTTTCGCGCTGTACGGCAAGAGCCGGTATATACTGAAGAATATCTGGTAGAACAGTTTTCTCATGCTTTTAATGATGACAATTATGTTGATCCGGATGACCATCTTTTTATTCCGCGCCGTATGTTGAACTGTGTTGAGCGGATGGTGTCTGCGGCAAGGGATATGGAGCAAATCCGGCAAGGAAAAGATGCTTTTAAAATTGTTTTTTTGGTAACCTGTGTTGAAACGCTCCAAAAACTAAGTGGGAAAGATGGTTTCAAGAAGGATATGCTCTTCGACTTTTTTGAAACCAACACATCATCAAAGGACAAGAATTATATCAGGAAGCACTTCGCACACGGCGAACAAGGGCTTTACCCTGATGAAGATGGTTTTTGGCAGTTTATTAGCGTGCTGAGTGAATACCGAAATGCTGCCGCGCATGAAGGGCAATACTGGGATTCCTGCTTTAATAACTACAACAGTCGAACGCCACTTTCTATCATGGCAAAAGCTCAGTTGGACAAGAATTCTAAAAAAGCAGAGCATGTTTTTGAGACAACCATAGGTTATCGCAAGTTCGATGAAATATTTGTTCGGACATGCATTTCATTTATTAGGAACTATGTAGCCAGTCAGGAGGACACTACCAATGCCGACGCTTGAATGGATCGGAAAAGATAAAGTCGTGAATCATCATCTGGATGTGCCGTACCGGGTGCTGGAGCGGCAGTATAGCTTCGATGAAAACGGAAAACACGATGCCGATAACGGCAGTGAAAATATGATTATCCACGGGGACAATCTGGAAGCGCTGAAATCCCTGCTGCCGCAATACGAGGGCCGGGTGAAGTGCATCTATATTGATCCGCCGTATAACACCGGCAACGAAGGCTGGGTGTATAACGACAATGTCAATGATCCGCGAATCCGGGAGTGGCTGAACAAGACGGTCGGCAAGGAAGGCGAAGATCTTAGCCGCCATGATAAGTGGCTGTGTATGATGTATCCCCGGCTGAAGCTGCTGCAAAAGCTGTTGGCGGAAGATGGGGCTATCTTTATCAATGCAGATGATACCGAAGCTTTCTCCTTGAAATTATTATGTGATGAAATCTTCGGCTGCAGCAACTTCCTTGTAGACGCAATTTGGCAGCATAGCATTCAGCCAAAAGGCTATTTAGGTACATTCTCCCTGCATCATAACCACACGCTAATATACAGAAAGACCGATATGTTTGCGCTCGGCAGCTTGGAACGAACGGCTGAGGATAACAAGGCATACCGCAATCCTGACAACGACCCACGAGGGCCTTGGCGAAGCGGTGATGTGCGGAATGCGCTATATCGTCCAAATTTGATCTACGATATTGTTTCTCCGGCTGGAAATGTGATTAAAGCACCGGAGAAAGGATGGCGCTGGAGCAAAGAAACTCTTACAGAAAAAATGAAAACCGGAGAAATCATCTTTAACTCCGACGAAACATGGATTATTCGCAAAATATACCTTGACGCGGTAGAGGGTCGAGCACCAGAATCGATTTGGTTTGGAAAAGATGTAGGAACAACAAGAGAAGCAAATTCAGAGTTGAAGTCCATTTTTAATGGCACTGCTCCATTTGACACGCCAAAGCCGTCACGTTTGATTGAACGGATTCTGCAAGTTGCAGCGGTTCAAGATGGCGACATCATTCTCGACTCCTTCGCCGGTTCTGGCACCACCGCCCACGCGGTTCTGAACATGAATAAAGCCGATGGCGGACACCGCAAGTTCATCCTGATTGAGATGATGGACTATGCCGACAGTATTACTGCCGAACGGGTTAAGCGTGTTATTTCCGGCTATACCGCAGACAAAGAGGAAATCCTGTACGATGCAGAAATAACTGTTAAGAATCTCGCCAGAGGAGAAGAAATGCTTAATGAAGCCAAAACAATTGCCACATCTGCAAAAGGCAAGTATTCATCTGTAAGGGCTCCAAAAATTGAAAATGGTCATCTGACTGTTACTGCTGTTACAAAAGCAGCAGATCAGGTTGCTGGTACTGGCGGCAGTTTCAGCTACTACGAGCTGGGTGAACCGCTTATGGTTGGCGATATACTCAACGAGAATGTGGGCGTAGAGAAAATTCGGGAATATGTCTACTTCACCGATACCAAGAGCCGCCTGCCGGAACCTCACCCGGACGAGCCGTATTTTATGGGCGTCCATGTGAACAGCGCTTATTACTTCTACTATGAGCGTGAGGCTGTCACCACTCTGAATCGTAAATTCCTGCATACAGTCAAAACCCAGGCAGATGCCTATGTAATCTACGCAGACCTCTGCACCCTCAGCGACGCAGAGTTGGAGAAATACCATATCACATTCAAGAAAATCCCGCGCGACATCACAAAACTGTAATTCGAAATTAATAATTACGAATTCCGAATTATAAAACAGGGTGATAAAACTTCTTGTGGCAATCACGAAAACGCAGAAAGGAGAATTATAATTCCGAATTACGCATTCCGAATTATGAATTGAATTGTTATGGAACTGAACAACTACCAGAAGCAAGTCATGCGTGACCTGTCTGCATACTTAACCTGCGTCAACCACGGCACTAACCTGTATTCTGCGTGGCGGGAATACTGGTTTGCAAAGGATGTGGCGGTGGGTCTCGGCGGCGTACCATCCTACAACAATTCTATCGAACGGGTGCCCCATGTCTGTATGAAGGTTCCCACCGGCGGCGGCAAAACCTTTATGGCCTGTGCTTCCGTCAGGCGTATTTTTGATGCCATGCCCACCGGCAAGCCCCAGGTGGTGGTGTGGCTGGTACCCAGTGATTCCATTCTGACACAGACGGTTCGCAATCTGTCGGATGTAAATCATCCGTACCGCCAGAAACTGGATCAGGATTTTGCCGGGCGTGTTGGTGTTTATACGAAAGAAATGCTGCTGAACGGTCAGAACTTCTCACCGGATACCGTCCGGGAAATGCTGACGCTCTGCATTATGAGCTATGGTTCACTGCGAATTGACAGCAAGAAAAAGGATGTCCGCAAGGTCTATCAGGAAAATGGAAATCTGTTCCGTTTCGCGGATTTTTTCAGGGACAAAGACGCCCTGCTGGCAGATACTCCAGACACCGCACTGATTCAGGTTCTGCGGCATTTGGAGCCGGTGGTGATTGTGGACGAAAGTCACAACGCCGGTTCTGACCTCAGCGTGGAGATGCTGAACAATCTGAATCCGTCATTTGTTCTCGACCTGACGGCAACGCCCCGAAAGAACAGCAATATCATTTCCTATGTGGACGCACGGGAACTGAAAAAAGAGCACATGGTAAAGCTGCCTGTAGTGGTGTATAACCGTACTACCCGGCAGAGCGTCATTCAGGATGCCATTCAGCTTCGGGGCAGCATAGAAAAGGAAGCCATTGCCGCAGAGGAAGCAGGCGGCAAATACATCCGTCCCATTGTACTGTTCCAGGCGCAGCCCAAAACTTCCGACAATAGTGATACCTTTGATAAGATCAAAGCCCTGCTGATGGATATGGGCATCCCGGAAGAGCAGATTGCCGTCAAGACATCCAACGTGGATGATCTCAAGGGCAGGGACTTGATGGGCAGAGACTGCCCGGTTCGGTATATTATCACGGTAAATGCCCTGAAAGAAGGCTGGGACTGCCCATTTGCCTATATTCTGGCGTCGTTGGCAAACCGCACTTCTACTGTGGATGTGGAACAGATTCTGGGTCGAATTCTGCGTCAGCCCTATGCGATGCAGCACACATCCCCGCTGCTAAATACATCCTATGTACTGACGAACTCCGTGGATTTCCACAGCACGCTGGAGAAAATCGTTGCCGGTCTGAACAAGGCAGGATTCAGCCGAAAAGATTATCGTATCGGTGAGGTGATTGAGACTCCGCAGGCACCTGTCCAGCCGGAAACTGTACAGACAGAAATCCCCATGAAGCCCACGCCTGCAGAGGACACATTTGAAGATATAAACACGCAGGAAGTGAGAACGGCTCTGGAGAGCGGTGATGCAGCTGGATCCTCTGTTGCCCAGATGGTTCAGGAGGCAACACAGCAAGCCGAAAGCTATTCTGAGGCTGTAAGTACACCGGATGATGGATTCATGGGAGGTGAACTGGGAGATATGCTGAAACAGAATGCCATGCAGCCTTATCTTACGGAAGAAGTTTCTTCCCTTCGTATTCCGCAGTTTTTCCTCCGCTCTGTTCCGGATCTGTTTGGCGGCGAGTTTGAGCTGCTGGAGCCGGAAAACCTTTCCGAAGGGTTCTCCTTAGCCGGCCAAGACGCACAGGTACATTTTGAACTGGCGACCGGTGATATGTACCGTGTCGATGTGGAAGAAAAAGGCGAGGCAGTCCCCAAGTACAAGCGAGCCGACAGCGAATTGAGCGATTACATCCGCAACCGTCTGGCACAGCTGCCGCCTGAGAAGAAGATTCAAAGCTGCACGAATATGCTCTGCGCGCAAATCAACCGGAACAACCGCTACGCAGCCGCGGAGATCAACGACTATGTACGCCGTATTGTTGCCGGTATGACCGCAGATGAATTGGCAGCCATGGAAACAGCCATCCCGACTTATGCGGCAAAGATTCAGGAAAAAATCAAGGGCTTGGAGAAAGCCTACCGGGAGGATCAATTCCTCCGCTGGCTGGATACAGGCAAAATCGTGTGCCGGGAAAGCTATACACTGCGTCCGGTCATCACGCCTGCCGATACGACAGATGCTATCCCCAAATCTCTGTATGAGGCAGAGAAAAACGATATGAACAGCGGCGAACACGAACTGATCGATGCAGTGGTTGCTCTGGGGAATGTGAAATGGTGGCATCGGATCATCGAACGCAATGATTTCCGGTTGAACGGATACATCAATCATTACCCTGATTTTATGGTTATGACCAATTCCGGAAAGTTGGTACTGATCGAATACAAGGGCGATGATCGGGACAACAGTGATAGTGAACGCAAGCTGAAGCTGGGACGCAAATGGCAGGCGCAGTGCGGGCAGAATTACCGCTACTTCATGGTATTCAAGAACCGCGAGTTCGGCATTGACGGTGCATATACGATGGATCAGTTTGTTGAGATTATGAAGGAACTGTGATACAATTAATGTGAAACGATACCTATATTGTAGAATCTGCTAGCCGCAGAGGGGGGATAATGTGAATACAATCACAATCACATCTTTTTCGGAGTACATATCATATGTAGAACGGAACTATGGCAGAACTCATTTGTTTAGGGGACTAAAAAAGAAAAGTTATCCACTGATTCCCAAAATAGGCCGCAGTAATTATGTTCAAAGATGTTCCAGTGAAACTGACAAGCAATTGTTTGATCTTCAGGACTTAGAAGAAGGTACGATGAATGACTTCATAAAGATGTCCGTACCGCATATGGATTTGCGTGATATGAATCCGTGGGATCAGTGGACAATCGGGCAGCATTACGGACTTCCGACGAGGTTTTTGGATTGGACAGAGAATCCCCTGATTGCAGCATATTTTGCAACTGAAGATGCTACTGAGGATGTTGCTGTGTGTGTAACAGACCGTACTCAATTCAATGTGGGCACAGATGATCTTCCAGATATCTTTTCGCTTCCTGAGGATGACGACGTCCTGCTCCATATTCCAAGCTATATTAATGCCCGGATTATTGCGCAGAAAGGTGTTTTTACTGTTCATAGGAATCCGACACTCCCTCTCGACCAAACAATAATCAATGGAGTCATGTGCAATGTTGACCAATTGATTGTGCCAAGGGATGCATTGCGCGAGTTCGTAAAAGATTTGGATTGGTTCGGTATTAACCGCTCGTTTATATACCCTGGGCTTGATGGATTGGCTTATTATCTTGATTTAAAGGCTAAGGGAGGTATTGATTGATGTATGTTCCGGTGATGAAGAATCGTACTGTCGAAGTAAGCGTATTGCAGCAATTAAGCGTCATGCATGTATTTGATGGCAATATTATCCCGTTAGTTGAGTTGATTCAGGAAAAAACCAGAAGCAATAATAAAAACACATTCATTCAAGACCTGTGCAATATTCTTGAAAATGCGCCAGATATGCATATGATGGTGGATTTTTATAAATCAACTAAGCTGCGCAATACTACGGATGCGATCCGTGAGTATGTTACGATGTCCATTCGACTGCCCGAATTTGGGATGAGTAAACTGGCACCATTGGCAGAATATAGCGATCGCATCATTCCTGTTGTTTCTTACCTTTCAGAGATTGTATCGTTGGAACGAATAGAATTTGAGGCTACTCAACTCCGTACTACTTTCCCTCGTATAGCGTTTCGGGTAAAGGTGCCGGAGTTTGAACACGTGTTCTCGTGTGTTGAGGGACTAATATCTTCAGAGGATTACTTGATCTTGGACATTGAATCTGCGTCTCATATGAGTCCTGTGTTCAAAAAGATATATAAAAGGATAGCTGATAGCAAGAAAAAACACGGATTTACTTCAGTGATAATTAATGCCCACCGTCCCGAAAGTCTCACAAATAAAGAAATGCTTGACGGAGAACCAATTGCAGATATTGACAACAGCTTGAAGGAACTGTACTCGTCTGCGTATATGAGCAAATTTGATGGATTTGGGGATTACGCTTGCATTTCCGCTGCACTCCCATCTACTGGTGGAGCAATTAGTCCTGTTGGTATTTATTACTCCAATGAAAATAACTATTTTGTTTCCTATAGGGGGCGTGCTCCGCAACTATCTGAGTTTCCCCTATATATTGCACCGAGAATAGTGAGCTCGGAATACTGGCGTGAATTTAGCGATGAGCATCATAAGACTTGTCCAGGTTGTCAAGAAATCACAGATGTCGTGTCAGGGGTAAAAAGCGGAAGAAATCAAGCACAGTGGAAAATGATTACCATGCTGCATTATATATACACAATGTTTGAGATAGATGCATAACATAAAAGTGGCTCAGTCAGGGTGAATGCCCTGACTGAGCCACTTTTATTTTGTATACAATAGGCTGGGGTCTATGTTAGATGAGAAAAAATTTTGAATGTCGATTGGAAGAATTTCATCAAAATGTTCTGTGATAAAAGCCCACTGATTTTCATACTTATGCCTCAATAGCTGCCGATATTGCTTCCAGATTGGTGTTGTCTCCGCTATTTCTAAAAGATGATCCTTTTTTTCGGCTCTTGTTCGAAAGTCTTTCTCTTTTAGCAATCTGAGCAAATAACTCATATCATTACTGGATAAACTATTGATACAAAATGTAATGTCACAAAGATTCTTCTGCGCCCTTTTGGTATAAGAAAAAACAAACTCATTATCTTTGTTGACTCTGTAAGATATTATTCCGCAGGAATCTGGAATATGAGACCGAACATTTTCAGCGCGTGTATGCGGAACTATAACATAAACCTTCTCAAAAGTTTTCAAATAGTCCTGCATCTGGGTTTCCAATCTTTCAAATGTATCGTATTCTGTTTTGATTTCATAAGCATATGATCTGCCGTTAATTCTGCAAATATCGACTCTACTGTCTCCGATGGACATTTCGAAGGCAACTATATGATCCATTCTACTCTTTAAATGTTTGATAAAGAAATACTTAATAACCCTTTCGCAATGGTAGAAAGTGAAGATTAAGTCATTGACAACACTATTTGATAAACAACTTTTTCGTAATAATTCAATCTCACTATGAGTTGTTTTACTAAATACATATTCCAGTTTAGCCCAACGCACATCCTCAGGATCGTAAATATTATAATCCTTGTTTATTACCTTGCACATTTGAATGATCTCTCCGGTAGAGTATTCTTTCAAAATTGAACGTAGATACTGATTCAAGTGGCTTCCTCCTCCCTTACACTTTATCCCAGCTTATTTTTAGACCGATTACTGATGCAATTTCTAAAACTTCTGAAAACTTAATGGTTCCGCGTGTCAATTTATTTGAGATATTTTGCACTGTGGTTTGTTCATCTGGCCTTCTTTGTAGATTCATTCGATTTACAACCTCGGTAAGTGTAAGGCCGTTCTGAGCTATAATCGCTTTAATCTCATTATGGACTTGATTATGAGCCACGCTACCACCTTCTACACTATAATATATATTTTTATTTATTATAGTGTAAAAACGAACCGTTGTCAAGAATGACGAATGGGGTAAAGGGTGGGGACAGGAAAACATAACACAGCCCCGCTGGAGAGTACTTGGCGGGACTGTGTTGCTTTCTGTAAGCGTCAATGCTAGCCGCATACAAAGCAATCCGAGCCTGAGTTTTAATCTCCTCGGGCTTGGTACTTTGCTTTATAGGTTGTATTTGGTTAATATTGTTCCCTGTTCATTTTACGCATCTGTTACTATTTCCAACATCATCCTGGCCCCCAGTCGGAAGCTGTTCTGAAACAGAAGACATTCTGCCATATCCTGAAATTCCCTCACACTGTCTGCATACCGGGAGAACAATTCTTTCTGTGCATCCGTCATGGTAGCCTGGAGCTTTTCTTCGTTTCGGCTGATTAGTTGAAGGGCTTCCTTGTATTCTGCACAGGCGAATGTGTCATATTCCGTTGGTTCGATATTGCCGTACCAAAATTCTTCAAGAATTCTCATTTTGCATCCTCCCCGAAGATTAGCTCCTCTCGGATGATTTCCTCAGCTCTGTTCCGGATGTTGTTCATGGCACCAACCCAAGCCATCGGGTCGCTGGCTTTTAGCGTTTCTGTGATGCCCTCAGTAACTTTCATCTGCTCGATGATCCGCTCCATCCTATCCTGCGCCTGCTCATTCAGATCAGCAAGGTATGTCCACAGCTTGCCGGACAGGAGCAGGCAGTTGTACTGAATCGGCTTGTGCTCTTTCAGATACTCACGGTGCATCCGTCCCCATTTGCCGATTGGGCGTGCTTCTTCCGGCAGTGTCAGGTCTGGAATATAGTAGTCTCCAACGCGAATGTACTGAATTTTCATATGCAATCCTCCTTTTGGTTGATACTGCTATTGTACAGAAGGAGGAATGTTTCGTCGAATGTACAAAGCCCCCGGTTCTGCGACAGGCAAAACCGGGGGGACACGGGCTCAGTATGTAATGTCTTTGATGAAAAAAAGAAATCCGAACCCGTTCCCGATTGGGAAGAAGTTCGGATTTTTCATGTATGGTGGACGATATAGGACTCGAACCTATGACCTTCCGCACGTCAAGCGGATGCTCTAGCCAGCTGAGCTAATCGTCCGGCGTATTCAGGAAAAAGTGGTGGACGATATAGGACTCGAACCTATGACCTTCCGCACGTCAAGCGGATGCTCTAGCCAGCTGAGCTAATCGTCCATGTGAGTTTCGCTGAGTTACTCAGTAAGTATACATGGTTTGCCACGGTTTGTCAAGCCTTTTTTGCGGGTTTCTGAATGGAAGGCAGGAACCGCAAAAAGACCGGAAGCGAGGGAAGGAAATGCGTCTTTTTCCGCATTCCCGCAGGAGAAAAGGGGGAAAAGAACAGGAAAAACAGAAAAAACACCTTGACATTTGCCAACTCCTTTGCTAAAATAGACCAGCCGCATCGAAGGGGCTTTTAAGTCGGCGCAGCCGCACCCCCAGAGCGAGACTACACAATATAAAGTAGGTGAAACAAATGAAAGCAATTATCGTTACCGGCGGTAAGCAGTACACCGTTGCAGAGGGCGATGTCCTGTTCATCGAGAAGCTGAACGCTGAGGCTGAGCAGACCGTCAAGTTCGATCAGGTTCTGGCTGTCCTGGACGGCGAGAACTCCAAGGTCGGCACCCCCGTTGTGGAGGGCGCAGCTGTGGAGGCCAAGGTGGTCAAGAACGGCAAGGGCAAGAAGATCACTGTCTTCAAGTACAAGTCCAAGAAGAACGAGAAGAAGAAGATCGGCCATCGTCAGCCCTACACCAAGGTGGAGATCACCAAGATCGCACTGTAATTTAAGGTATGACTAGATGCGAATTTTTCACCGAGAATGACCGGATCAACGGATTCAGCATCTCGGGTCACAGCGATTTTGACGAGCCGGGCAAGGACATTGTCTGCGCCGCCATCAGCGCTGTTGTTACCATGGCTGAGGCCACCATCAACGATGTGTGCGGCGCCAAGGCCAAGGTTCGGGTAAAGGATGGCGAGAATAATCGCATCACCCTGACCCTCCCCGCGTCCTGCGATGAAGAGGACAGCGTTCAGGCGGTGCTCACCGGCATGATGCTGACCCTGTGTAGCCTGCGGGATGATTATCCTGATAATATCGAAGTTTTGGAGGTGTAACACCATGCTGAAGATTGGTATTCAGTTCTTCGCTCACCACAAGGGCGGCGGTTCCACCAAGAACGGTCGTGACTCCGAGTCTAAGCGCCTGGGCGTCAAGCGCGCAGACGGTCAGTTCGTTCTGGCTGGCAATATTCTGGTTCGCCAGAGAGGCACCCACATCCATCCCGGTGTCAATGTTGGTATCGGCAAGGATGACACCCTGTTTGCTCTGGTTGACGGTACTGTCAAGTTCGAGCGCAAGGGCAAGGATCGCCGTCAGTGCTCCGTTTACGCTGAGCAGTAATTGCGAATCAAATGGGAAGGACTGCTGCAAACTCTGCGGCAGTCCTTTTTTGAGGCTCTGCTTCCCCGGTTGGGGCAAGTGGAATCCAGCTGAGTGGACAGTTTACAGTTGACAGTTATGGTATCCCCTTCGGGGATGAAAGAAAAAACCTTTTTGATGGGAAATGGAAAGGGGAAAAGGATGGTTTTCGGGGAACGCCGTAAACTATCGGGGAAGGTTGTTTCTGTTTTCCAGTTTCCATTAATTGCAGGGAGGGATCTGCTATGTTTGTAGATAAAGTTCGAATTACCGTAATCGGCGGTCGGGGCGGCGACGGTGCCGTGGCCTTCCACCGGGAGAAATATGTGGCCTCCGGCGGCCCCGACGGCGGTGACGGCGGCCATGGCGGCAGCGTGATTCTCCGGGTCAACGACAATATGTCCACGCTGCTGGACTTCCGCTATAAGCGCAAGTACGCTGCCCAGTGCGGCGGCAACGGCGCAGGCCGGAATATGAGCGGCAAGCGGGGGGAGCCTCTCATCATCGAGGTGCCCCGGGGCACCGTGGTTCGGGATGCGGAGAGTAACCGGATCATTGTGGATATGTCCACCGGGGAGGATTTCGTCATCGCCAAGGGCGGCCGGGGCGGCTGGGGCAATGCCCATTTCGCCACCCCCACCCGGCAGGTGCCCCGGTTTGCCAAGGCCGGGTTAAAGGGTCAGGAGCGGGACATCATTCTGGAGCTGAAGCTGCTGGCGGATGTGGGTCTGGTGGGCTTCCCCAATGTGGGCAAATCCACATTGCTCTCCGTCACCTCCAATGCCCGTCCGAAAATTGCCAACTACCACTTCACCACCCTGTTTCCCAATCTGGGGGTGATCTATGTGGAGGAGGGCGTTTCCTTCGTCATGGCGGATATCCCCGGCATCATTGAAGGCGCGGCAGAGGGAGCCGGTCTGGGTCACGACTTTCTGCGGCATATTGACCGGTGCCGGCTGCTGGTGCATGTGGTGGATGTTTCCGGCAGCGAGGGCAGAGATCCGGTGGAGGATTTCAACGCCATCTGCGATGAGCTGCAAAACTATTCCGTGGATCTCAGCAACCGCCCCATGATTGTGGCGGCCAACAAAACCGACCTGCTGATGCCGGACAGCGACAATCTGGAGCGTCTGCGCACTGTGGTGGAGGCCGCCGGGTGTGAGCTGTACGAGATCAGCGCCGGTACGGCGCAGGGCACCAGAAGGCTGATGCAGGTGGTGGCGGAGAAGCTGCGCACCCTGCCCCCGGTGACCATCTATGAGCCGGAGTATGTGGAGGAGCTGCCCCAGTCCGGCGATCCTCAGGAGCTGACCATCGAGCATCTGGGCAGCACCTGGGTCATTACCGGCACATGGCTGGAGCGTCTGGTGGACAACATCAATTTCGATGACTATGAATCCCGGAACTATTTTGACCAGCAGCTGCGCAAATGCGGCCTGTTTGCCCGTCTGGAGGAGATGGGAATTCAGGACGGGGACACCGTGGATATTTACGATATAGAATTTGAATATCAGCGGTAAAAAAGTTAGAAAAGTATTTGCATATTTCGACTTTTTTTGTTACAATAGTAGGGCTACGACTGTGGCCCTACTTTTTTTATGGATGACGGAGGCAGCTATGATCAAGAATCTGAACCAGCTTACCTTTCAGAATTTTGGATCGGTTTTGTCTGAACGGGCACAACCGGTGAAAAATGCGGATAAGAACAGTGAAGTGTTGCAGCTGAGCCGGGGGGATTCTGCAATTTTCCGTGCCTCCGCCCAGACCCGGATCAGCGGCGGAAAAGGACCGGCTGTGCTCTCGGTCAGTCTGGATGGGGAGATTTTTGAGCATTTCTATCTGGATAAGATTGCCCTTGTCAAGCCGGGGGTCTATTTTGGCGTCAGCCCCTTTGAGATGGAGGCCACGGTTATGATGGCTGCTGAGGAAAGCCCGGAGATGTTCCCGTCCCGGGAGCTGGACTTCCGGAAGACCGAGCATCAGCTGCGGGTGGACGGCATCCACACCTTCTTCTATCAGGAGAAGGAGCAGGGCTTCCTGTTTGCCGGGGAATCCCACCCCATGATGGAGCTGACCTATGTGGATCAGGGCGCGCTGCACTCCGTGGTGGAGGGGCAGGATATCCTGTTGAAGCAGGGGGAACTGGTGCTGTACGGTGCCAACCAGTGGCATATGCAGTACGCGGATATCGGCGTGGCGCCCCGGTTCGTGACATTGACCTTTGATCTGGTTCAGGGAGATCTGAACCATCTGCTGAAACGGAAGCTGACGGCCTCCCAGCAGGTGGTGACGCTGCTGCAGAAAATGCTGCAGGAGCAGGAAAAAATGGATGCCTACTCCAACGATGTGATTCTGGCGCAGATGAATCTGCTGCTGCTGTACCTTCTGCGCTCGGAGATGTCCCCCAAGGTGGGTAAGCTCCAGACCTCCAACGCCGTCCACAGTGAAAATGAGATCATCCGTCAGGCGCAGCAGTATATCAGCGCCCATATCCGGGAGAAGCTGTCCGTGCCGCTGGTGGCGCGGCAGGTGGATGTCAGCCCCAGCTACCTGACAGCCCTGTTCCATAAAAATCTTCAGATTTCCCCCGGCGAGTATATCCGCCGGACAAAGCTGCAGGAGAGCAAGCAGATGATCCGGGAGAACAATCTGAATTTTACGGAGATTGCCGCCGCGCTGCAATACTCCACGGTGCATCATTTCTCCCGGCAGTTTAAGGAGAAGTTCGGCATCACCCCCACGGAGTACGCCAAGTCTGTCCGGTAATTATGGAACAGACAGATGAAGGGGCACACAGAAGCTGATTCATATCCGGAGGAGAGAATGCTCCTGTCAATGCGGGAAAAGCCTCGAAATACGCTGCAAATTCATGCGGGATCTTGTGAAAAGTATTCACAGGATCCTGCAATTTTTTGCAATTCATCCTGCGAAAATGACTTTTATTCCAAAAATTATAATTTATGAACAAATTTGAGTGAAGGAGGCCGGGTTGACTTCATAATCAGTAAATAAACAAATGATAAGATATATTTTTGAATAATAAATTTTTCAAATTCGTGTATTTTTGAGGGCGATTATTACAAAAACCAGAAGCTGATTGAACTAATTAGTCTCCGGAACAATCCTACTGCATTGTAGAAACTGCTGAGAGAAACAGGGGGGAATTGTAAAGAAATTGTGGGTTTTTTGTAAAATAGATATTGACAGAATCCTTGCATCGGTGTTAGAATATTCACGGTTGATTGCGTGTCATATCGGAGAGAGAAGACACACAAAGATCATCAATATTATCATACGGAGGGAAACAAGTATGAAAACAATGAGAAGGCTTCTTTGCCTGATCATGGCTGTCGTGATGCTGTCCACCGCAGCAATCGCAGCCAACGCCTGTACCACTGTGGCAGTCGGTAAGGATGCATCCGACACCGGTGCTGTTATGGTGGCTCACACCTGTGACGGCTGGTACGACCATCGTATCCAGATCGTTGAGGGCGGCACCCACAGTGCCGACGAGGTTGTGGAGATCTACAACGATCCCTGCACCCTGACCAAGAGCGATGTTACCCTGACCGGTACCATTCCTCAGGCAGAAGAAACCTATACTTACTTCAACACCGGCTACCCCTTCATGAATGAGAAGGGCGTTGTCATGTCCGAGTTCACCTGGTCCGGTGACTACAACAACTTCTACAATGCAGAAGGTATGTTCGTCATCGCCAACCTGGAGCAGCTGGGCCTGCAGCGTGCAGCTACCGCCCGTGAGGCTGTTCAGGTCATGGGCGCCCTGGCTGAGCAGTATGGCTACTGCGACGGCGGCGAGTGCCTGCTGGTTGCCGACCAGAACGAAGTGTGGATCTTTGAGATCTGCGGACCCGGCCCCCTGTGGACCGCCGATTCCGGCAAGCCCGGCGCACACTGGGCAGCACGCCGCGTCCCCGATGATCAGGTCTTCGTGGGCGCCAACCGTTCCCGTCTCGGCGTTCTGGACTTCAACGACACCGAGAACACCATGATCAGCACCGACATCAAGGCATGGCCCACCGAGCTGGGACTGTACACCGAAGGTGAGGACTTCAATTTCACCGACATCTTCAATCCCAACCCCTACGGCTATATGTTCTACGCCTCCCGTCGTGAGTGGCGTGCATTCTCTCTGATTGCTCCTTCTCAGGAGTTCCCCGTGGTGGATCGCTGGACGCACTACGACTTCTCCATCACCCCCGATGCACCTGTCACCAAGCAGCAGATCATGCGCGACATCTACAGCGACCATCTGGAGGGCACTCCCTACGACACCACCCAGGGTCCCGCAGCAGGTCCCTTCGGCAACCCCACCCGTTGGCAGGTTCCCGGCAGCATGAAGCCTGAGACCGGCGAGGACTGGGAGCGTATCATCGCTCAGTTCCGCTGCACCTACAGCTTCGTTGCTGAGCTGCGTCAGGATATGCCCGGTGAGCTGGGCTCCGTCCTGTGGTTCGGCGAGGATTCCCCCGACACCACCGTCTATGTTCCTATCTACGCCGGCACCACCGAGGTTCCCGTGGAATGGAGCACCGGCGACCGCAAGAACTTTGACCAGAACTGCGCATGGTGGGCATTCAACTTTGTCAACAACTATGCAAACCTGAACTGGAACGCCATGTACCCCGTCATCCGCGAGCGCAAGTTCGAGATCGAGGACAAGCTGTTTGCTGAGCAGGCCGATGTGGATGCAGCTGCAATGGAGCTGTACAACAAGGGCGACCTGGCCGGCGCAAAGAAGTATGTCACCGAGTATGTCAACAAGACCATGAACGATGTCAACGATGCATGGTGGGCATTTGCATGGGAGCTGGTTGGCCACTACTATGACGGCATCATGATCAACGAGGACGGCACCTCCACCACCCTGGGCTATCCCACCGATTGGCTGATTGAGGTTGGCTATGGTCAGTCCTCTCTGGATGACATTGCCATGCTGAACGGCGAGACTGAGGCTCCTGCCGAGACCGAGGCTCCTGCTGAGACCGAGGCTCCCGCAACCACCGCTCCTGTTCCCGCTGAGACCGCTGCACCTGAGGTCAACACCTCCTCCAGCAATTCCACCGCTCTGATCATCGGCATCGCCGCTGCTGCTGTTGTGGCTGCCGCCGCCTTCTTCTTCCTGAAGAAAAAGAAGTAATTTCAGATCAACAGCGCTGAAAAAGAACCGCTGAAGGTTTCAATCCATGGGGCTTACCGCCTTCGGGCGGTAAGCCTGCATTGATGAAAACCGGGAAATTCCCCTGGGTCATCCTGACCGGATGAGGGTCGCAGCCTGCGCCGCCGGGGAACGCTATTATTTTGTTAAAGGAGATATTCCAAATGAAAAAACTGTTTGCAATGCTGCTGGCTGTTGTCATGGTTCTGAGCATGGCTGCCTGCGGCGGCTCCTCTGCACCTGCCGCTACCGAGGCACCTGCTGCTACCCAGGCTCCTGCAGCTGCTCCTGCTGCTCCCGCTGCTCCTGCCGCTGCCGCTGAGTTCACCGGCAAGCTGGTGGCTCCCTTTGCCGTCACTTCCTGCGGCCAGTCTCCCGGAGCAACCATGCTGAATGTGGTGGCTACTCAGGCTCAGCTGACCTCCGTCTGCGACAACGCCATGACCGCCGATGCCATCCCCGAGGGCACCAAGACCCTGATTATCACCATGGGCACCTCCGGCAAGGGCATGGGCGCTGCCGGTACTGATGTGGATATGGAGCTGGCTCGGTGCACGGAGCTGGCAAACGCTGCCCATGCTGCCGGCATGCTGGTGGTAGGCGCACATGTCGAGGGTATGGCTCGCCGTACCGATGCCAACGATCAGGCTTCCATCGACGGCATTCTGGCAGTGTCCGACGCTGTTCTGGTGATTGACGACTCCGACTCCGACGGCTTCTTCACCGACTACTGCGAGGCACATTCCATTCCCCTGCTGAAGGTTCCCAAGGCTCTGGATGCAGGCTCTGTCATGGAGTAAATTTCCGCTTCCTGTCTGAACAATAAAAAGGAGTGCAATTCAAGTGCAGTTTACAATGTATCATCACGCTTTCGTGGTGCTGGGTGTAATTGTCTTGGCATTCATCGGCGCAAAGAAGTTCAAGCTCAATACCGAGCTGACGCTGTTTGTCTCCGCCGTGGCTGCCCTGCTGGCACACCTGGTCACCCCTATGGGCGTTGACGCTCGCTCCGCACTGCCCTTCACAGAGATTATCCGCCATTTCGTGGAAGGCACCTTTACTTACTTCGATGTCTGTATGACCTTCCTGTCCGCAACCTTCTTCATGACACTGTATAAGGAAGTCGGCGGCATTGACTATCTGGTTCGTGTCATTGTTGAGAAGTTCTACAAGAAGCGCATTATCCTGCTGCTCCTGCTGATGGTGATCATGATGGTTCCCGGCGCCGTTACCGGCTCCGGTGCTACCACCGTTCTGACCGTCGGCGGACTGGTGGGCGCAGTTCTGGCAACCATGGGTGTGAAGGAAGAGCGCCGTGTGGGTCTGATCTTCATACTGGCTGCCATGTCCGCAGCCTGCCCCCCCATCAACCTGTGGGCTATGATGGCCGCCGCCGGCGCCAATATGCCCTACACCGGTTTCGGTGTTCCCCTGCTGCTGCTGACCGGCACAGGTGCACTGTTTGCAACCTTCTACATGACCCGGGGCGCAAAGTGCGACCGGGAGGTCAACGATGTGGTTGCTTCCCTGCCCCAGGCTCCCGAGGGCTGGACCTTCCTGAAGGCCATTGTTCCCTTTATCGTCCTGCTGGTGGCCATTCTGGGCGCCCGGGTTTTCCCTGCCTACTGGCCTGTCATCGGTATGCCCATGATCTTCGGCTTCTCCACGCTGGGTGTTCTGCTGGTCAGCCCCAAGAAGGTCAACCTGCTTGAGGTCGGCATGACCACCGTTTCCAATCTGAAGGAACTGGTGGGTATTATGGTTGTGGTCGGCGTTCTGAATCAGATCCTGACCCTGACCGGTGCCCGCGGCCTGGTTTCTCTGGGCGTGGTTATCCTGCCTATCTGGCTTCTGTTTGCCGCCCTGTGGCTGATCCTGCCCGTTTCCGAGGGTGTTCTGCAGTATGCCGTGGCACCTCTGTTTGGCGTTCCTCTGATTATGCTGTTCAATATGCTGGGTTATAACCCCGTGATCGCTCTGTCCTGCTGGGCTGTTATGTGGCCCTGCGGTGACTGCCTGCCCCCCACGGCTGTGGTCGGCAAGGCTGCCGTCATGCAGATGGAGTACAAGGGCGACTACTACAAGGGCTTCCTGAAGAATGTGCTGGTGCCTGTTCTGTTTGTCCTTGCGGTTTGCACCGTTGTGATGATTTTCAATAAGCCGATTGGCTCTTTCCTGGGGGTGTAAGGCATGTTAGTATTGATTAATGGCTTTATTACTTTGTGCACTTACGCCATTGCACTGTTCTTCCTGGTCTGCATCGTGCGCAGCTTCTTCAAGACAAAGAATGTTCAGGACGCACTGGTGTATAGCATTATGTTGATTCCGTTTGTGCTGCGTATGCTGCGCTTGAAATAGGGGAGGGCATACAGTATGAACAAGAAAATGAATCTGAACACCGTCAAGGCCATCGCTCTTGTGACGGTTGTGTTCTGCATGGCTGTTGCCGGCTACCTGTTCCGGGAGCATCGTACCTTCAAGGAGACTGTGGTGGTCAGCGACTACTGCACCGAGGTCAAGAAGCTCAGCGATTACAGCACCGCCATCAAGCCCGGCTCCGTCAACGACTGCAATGTCTATATCTATGACAGCGGCGTGGAGGGCGGCACCTTCCTGCTCCTCGGCGGCTCCCACCCCGAAGAGCCTGTGGGTCCCATGGCTGCTGACCTGATCGCAGAGAACCTGAAGGTCACCCAGGGTCGGGTGTTTATCATCACCCGTGCCAACAAATCCGCATCCACCATCACCCGTGTGGGCGAGGCTTATCCCCGGTTCTTCAATCTGGATACCAACTGGGGCACCAAGACCTGGCGTTTCGGCCAGCGTCATGCCGCTGAGCTGGATTCCTGGCCCGATCCCGAGGTGTACATCCATTATCCCTCCGGTCAGAACCTGGCCAATGTGGATATCCGCAACATCAACCGGAACTGGCCCGGCAAGGAGGATGGCCTCATCAGCGAGCGTACCGCCTTTGCCATCATGGAGCTGATCCGCAATGAGGGCGTGGACTACACCCTGGATATGCACGAGGCTGAGCTGGAATACTCCGTTGAGAACACCATGGTGGCTCACGAGAAGGGTCATGATGTGGCATCCATCGTTACCATGACGCTGACTGCCGAGACCTTCGATGTGCCTATCAGCATGGAGTTCTCTCCCAAGGCACTGCGTGGCCTGAGCCACCGGGATATCGGTGACCACTCCGACGCTACCTCCTTCCTGATCGAGGTTGCCGAGCCTATGCTGGACCGTATCCGCGGCATCACAGACGAGAAGCTGCTGATGGAAGGCAAGGACATCTTCGTCATCAAGGCCGGTGAGCATGGCCTGCTGTACGCTCCCATCGACGAGAACGGCTGGCCCATCGAGAAGCGCGTTGCCCGTCATGTGGCAACCACCACCAAGCTCATCGAGACCTATTCCATGATGCATCCCGATCAGGCCATTGCCATCGAGGGCATCCCCACTTACAATCAGTTGCTGGAGAGCCTGGCTCCCTACTATCGCGATCCCAATACCGTGGATTCCAGCCTGATCTACTTCGATTAAACCCATATCGCAACAAGCCCTCCTGCCACAAGGCGGGAGGGCTTTTCAAAACAGAAACGGAGGAATCTCCATGCTGCCAGTGGTTGCCGCACTGTTTTTGGGATATCTGGTATATCTTTTCTATGAAAAATGGGAAAATGACCGGGCTGTCCGGTCATTCCGACATATTATTCATGTCAACGGCATCCGGGGAAAGACCAGTGTCTGCCGCCTGATCGATGCCCATTTGCGGGGTGCGGGGTACCGTGTGTTTACGAAAACCACCGGTTCCACCCCCTGCTATATCGATACCCGGGGGCAGGAGCACAGGATTCGCCGCTGGGGAAATGCCAATATCGGCGAGCAGCTTTCCATCATCCGCCGGGCGCACCGGGAAAAGGCGGAGATCCTGATCCTTGAGTGTATGGCTGTCCAGCCGGAGCTTCAGCGGATTGCCCAGGAGCAGCTGGTGCATGGGGATCTGAATGTGATCACCAATGTCCGCTATGACCACATTTTTGAGATGGGGCAGTCTCTGGAGGAGATTGCCGCAAGCCTTTGCGGAACCATCCCGGAAAACGGCGTGCTGTTCACTGCGGACGAGGCATTTTATCCCTTTTTCTGCAAGCAGGCAGAGAAGCAGAACACGAGGGTTGTGCTGTGTGCGCCATCGGAGCTTGCGCCGGGGGAAAATGATGCCATCGCCTGCGCGGTGGGAGCGGAGCTGGGG
This sequence comes from uncultured Clostridia bacterium, assembly GCA_945877365.1. Lineage (GTDB taxonomy): Bacteria > Bacillota > Clostridia > Oscillospirales > Oscillospiraceae > Faecousia. The sequence goes on from CAMCRV010000027.1 coordinate 21,773, forward strand.
ATTCCGGAAACGGAGTATCTGAAAAACCGAACCCTCTACCAGGAGGACTTCGGCGCCCAGCGGTGCTATCCCAGAGAGCATGGCCGGTTTTACAATCTGTTTTCCGCCAATGATCCCGTTTCCACCCGGCTGCTGCTGGAAAATTCCGGCCTGGATCTTTCCAACATGACCCTGCTGTATAACAACCGGGCAGACCGGCCGGATCGGCTGCTGCTGTTTGCGCGGCACTTTTTCCCGTGCTTTCCCAACAGCCGGATTCTGGTCATGGGGGAGGCCAGGGGGCTTGCCCTGAGGCTGCTGAAAAAACACGGATTTCAGGCGCAGAGCGTAAGCGGCTGGCAGAAGGCTCTTGAGGCCGCCGGGGATTCCCTGGTGGTGGGCATCGGGAATATCAAGGGCGAGGCCTACGAAATGGTCGCCTGGTTTGAAGGAGGAAATCACCATGAATGAGCTGGCGGTTCTTGCCCTGCTGGTGAGTCTGGTATTCACGGAGCTTACCAACCTGGTGCCGGGGGGCATCATTGTTCCGTTCTATTTTGTGCTGTATCTGGATGACCCGGTGAAGATTTTCGCCACGGTGCTGTCTGCCCTGATTGCCATGGGAGCCGTCAAGCTGCTTTCCCGATACACCATCCTGTACGGCCGCAGAAAATTCGCCGTGTACCTGATTCTGGGAATTCTGGAAAAAATCCTCTTTACCTATCTGTACTTCGGCAATTCCTATATGTTCTATAACCTGTCCATGACCATCGGCTATCTGGTGCCCGGTATTCTGGGACGGGAGATGGAAAAACAGGGAATCGCAAAGACGCTGGGCGCCCTGACCATTGTTGTGCTGATGGTGCGCATGGTGCAGGTTATTCTGATGTAAGGGTGAGGGGAATGAAGAATCAATACCGCGCTTTGGCGCTGGTGGTGCTGGCGGCGGCGCTGGTGCTGCTGGAGCTGACCAAGAGCACCGTACCGACGGAGGATGCCCCGGAAAAGCGGGCGGCGTCGGAGCGGGCGGCGGCCTGCTATGAGGCAATTTACGCGGAGAAGCTGTCCCGGGGGCTGGAGATGGACGCTGGGGCGGATATCAACAGAACCGGGATGATCGGGCTGGACTACTCCTTTATCACCACCACGGTGGGAAATCTGGAGGCCAAGAGAACCTCCACAAACCCAAACATGGCGGCGGTGGTGGTGGATATGCTCCACGAGCTGAAGCTGCAGCCGGGGGACAAGGTGGCCGTCAACTGCTCCGGCTCCTTCCCGGCTCTGAATATCGCGGTGATGTGTGCGCTGCAGGAGCTGCAGCTGGAGCCCTATCTCATCAGCTCCTTCGGCTCCTCCACCCACGGCGCCAACGACCCGGAGTTCACCTATCTGGACATGGAGCATCTTCTGGTGGAGCAGGGACTGCTGAGCCACAGAAGCGACCTGTTTTCCATTGGCGGCATGGAGGATCTGGGCAAGGAGATGCCCCCGGAGGTGGTGGATGCCATTGTGGCCAGAATCAAAGGCTATGGCTATACCCAGTTCTATGACGAGGATCTCATCCACAATGTGCTGACCCGGTATGACATTTACTGCGGGCAGGGGGATGTGAAGTGCTTCATCAATGTGGGGGGCAACGATGCCTCCTTTGGCGACAGCAGCGTGATGGTGCATACCGACGGCGGAATCCTCACCCAGCTGTCTGAGAAGGACAACTCCACCGGACTGGTGCAGCTGTTCCTGAAGAACGGGATTCCGGTGATCCACCTGCTGAACATCAAGAGTCTCGCGGCGGAATACGGCCTGCCCATTGACCCGGTGCCGCTGCCGGCGGTGGGGCAGGGGGGCGTGTATTATCAGACGCATTACGAAACCTGGATCGCTGCGGCAGGCTTTTCGGCTGCAGCCGTGCTGCTGTGGCTGGGGCGTGAGCAAAAGAAGAAGGGAACGGTTTGAAAACCGTTCCCTTTTTTATGCAGTTACCCGGCTGTGGATTGTGCGGCTTTTGCATCGGCGGCCATGGCCTCAGCGTTGGCGATGGTCAGCTCCTTAACCTTTGCGGAATAGGCCGGATAGAAGGCGGCCACATCCAGATTCTGAATCTCCGGCATGACCTCCACGGTGGCTTCGTTGGCAAGAATCGTCAGCAGAGTAGTCAGATGGGTCTGCGCCAGGGATACCTTCTGCTCCGGGTCGGCATCCAGGGCATCCTGTAAATCCTTCCGGAGAATGATGTGGTAGCCGTAGTCGCTTTCCACAATGTCGCTGATCTGACCCACCTCCAGAGCATTGGCGGTATCCTCGAAGACCTTCACCATGGTATTGGGGGTGAAGACATAGCCGTCGGGATTTTCCTCCCGGCCGGGGTCCTCACTGTACTGATCCGCCAGCTGGGAGAACAGTGCCACGGGATCCTCGGAGCTGCGCAGCTGTGCCAGCAGATCCTCAGCCAGAGCCTTCTTTTCCTGAAGCTGTTCGGGGGACAGCGCCTTGCCGGAATCGGTATCGATGGTCGTCAGCAGAATGTGGTCTGCGTAGGTGGCGTACTTGCTGTAGTTTTCAGGCTGCAGATACAGGTCGGTGCCCTCCTGCAGCACCAGCAGAAGCAGATTGTCAAACAGGTAGCCGGAGGCGGAGAGATTCTGGAAGGTATCCTGAGAGATGCCCAGCTTTTTCAGATAGGCATCGAAGGCCTCCTGACCGCCAAGCTCTGCGATGGCGCCGTTGAGACTTTCCACAATGGCGGCCTTGTCCTCCTCGTCCAGACCGGCGTTGTACTTCTGCGCCATCAGCTCGATGGCGGTGTAGAATTTGATGGTGGATTCCGCTTCGTTCCGGGCATATTCGGCAAGGGTCATGCCATCCTGAAATTCGCCGTCCCAGATCACGGAGGAATCCTCCGGATTGATCAGGTTGGCGTAGGAACCGTAATAGGCGTTGTAATTGGTGATGTTGTACTCCATGGAGGTGCACAGGTATGCCAGCCAGTAAAGGTATTCCTCGGCGGAGATGTTGACGCCGCTGACGGTCATCACCGTCTTTCCGGCAGGGATTCCGGTGAGCTCATAGAAGATACCGGCATCGGTGCCGGAGCTCTCCTGAGCGGGAGCAGCGCCGCATCCGGAAAGGAGCGACAGCAGCATCGTCAGAACCAATACACAGCTTAACCACTTTTTCATTGTTGTTTCCTCGCATTTTTCGTTATGGTTTCAAAAACACCGGGAGAGGCTGCCTCCCGGGGGCTATCGGTGAAAAACCGCCAGCCATTAGAGTATATCACAAATCCCAATAAATGACAATCTGTTTTTCACCTTTTTGACGATTTTGACAGAAAAGGAAACAGGTGCATCTCACAGGGAAATGCACCTGTTGATTATTGGGATTCGGCAAGGCAGGCGGTTTCCCGCTGCTGGCAGGAGAACAGCAGAATTTGCTTTTCCCGGCTCAGCTCCTTCAGAATTTCCATGGCGGACTGCATCCGGTCGTCGTCAAAGCGCACCAGCGCATCGTCCAGAATCAGGGGAGCCTCCGGTGTCAGCACCTCGGCAACCGCCAGCCGAAGGGAGAGATACAGCTGGTCTATGGTTCCGCTGCTGCGCCACAGGGCTTCGTGGAGGGTGTCCTCTCCTGAAGCACCGGACAGCAGGGTGAAGTCCTGATTGAGAGAAAGCCGGTCATACCGCCCGCCGGTCATCTGCCCCAGCAGCTCCTGGGCGCGCTGGGAGATCCGGGGAGCGAACCGCCGCTGCAAATCCTGCTTGGCTCTGGTCAGCGTATCCTGCGCCAGAGTCAGGGCGGCATAGGTATCCTCCAGACGACGAATCCGTTCCCGGATTTTGGCGGTTTCCGATTCCAGCACATGGGCATCCGGGAAGGTGTGCAGCCGCCCCGTGGCCTGATCCAGCCGGGTTTTCAGCCGCTGCTCCTCCGCTGCCGCTTCCGTCAGCAGCCTTTCCGTTTCTCCCTCCGGGTAGGTCAGGGGGTCCTCCCCGGCAGGCTCCGGCACGAGCCTCACCATGGCCTGAAGGGTTTGCAGATGCTCCTCCCACCGCCGGGCATCCCGGCGAAGGCCGTCCAGCTGCTCCAGCTGCCGGAGAATGTCCTGCCACACGGGAATCACCGCCTCCGGGGTCTGCTGACCGCACAGGGAGTGCCGGGTGACCTCCAGCTCTGCCAGCCGGATGTCCAGCTGCCGGTGGGTGCGCTGGTATTCCAGCTTTTGCGCGGTGTAATCCTTCAGGGCGGTGCTGTATACCAAGGCCATGGTGCGCCACGCAGATGGAACAGAAGACCCGTATTTGGCTTCAAAGGCCTGCGCCTGCTGTTCCTTTTTCTTCCGGCTCCGGCCATACAGAAGGCTGGGCACAAAGGAAAGCCCCAGTACGATCAACGCCGCCGGCCACAGTTTGGAAAACAGCATCCACCCGGCGGCTGCAAAGCCCAGAATGCCCAGAATCAGGCAGGGAATCAGGCCGCTTTTTTTCAGGAGAGCCTGATAGTCTGCACCGTCCCGGTCTGCCATGGCAATGGCCTCCTCACCGGTAAGCTCTTGAAAGGGGGCAGGAGCAGGGGGAGCCTCCGGGGCAGGGGGCAGAAGGTTCCTCTGCCGCTGGACTTCGTTCCACTGGGCTTGGAAGGCCTGCAGGTCTTGCAGCTTTTCTTCGCAGATTTCCCGGCTGGGGTGATTGGCACACTTCTCTTCCAGCTGCGCCAGCTGCGCCGCAGAAGCATCCCGGGCTTCCCTTGCCTGCGCCACCCGGCGCAGATCCTCCTGCGCGGCGGCATATTGCAGGGCGGCGCGGTGATTTTCCAGAGCCTGCCGCCAGACGGTGGTTTCCCCCAGCCGCTGGGACAGGGTCTGGCACTGCTCCAGCAAGGTCTGCCGCTGCTGGGCGGTGGCTTCCAGCTCCTTGAGCCGGCCTTCCGCCTGAGGCAGCAGACCGGAGCGGTTGTAGCGGCATTTGTTTTTCAGCTCCTTGAGTCCCTTTTCCAGCCGCTCAGCGTCCCCGGATTCGTCCCCGGTGGTCACCAGCTCGTTGAGACGGCGGCGCAGAGCCTCGTCCTGGGTCACGGGAAGGTCGGCAAGCCTTATGAAGCCGGAGCGGTGAAAGACACTCTGCTCTGCCCCCAAAAGCATTTGACCGCAGCCCGCGGCAGTCAGCTCCGGCACTGCAAGGCCGGATTCGGTTTCATAGGCGCGGAAATCCCCCAGAGGGGTGCGGCCTTTGGTTTTCCGCTCAATGGTGATGTCCCGGCCCTGCCAGTTCAGGTCGATGCGGCCGGACATGGGAATCCCCGACCATGGCAGATACCGCTCCTTGTCCGCCAGCCGGTCTTTGGTGGATTTTGCCCGGGTGTCCAGCCCGTAGAGCATGGCGCTGAGGAAGGCGCACCAGGTGGTTTTGCCCCACTCGTTGGGGGCGTGGAGGATGTTCAGCCCCGGCTCCAGCTCCAGCACGGCGTGCTCCAGCTTGCCGAAGGTGGCGATCATTTTGTAAATTCTCACGGCAGACGCACCTCTTTTCCTGCCAGCAGCTTCCGGGAGATTTCCGCCGCCAGCCGGGCGTTGGGGTCGGTTTCGGCAGCCTGCTTCAGCAGGGCGAAGTAGGCACCCTGCAGGCTGTCCTCTCCGGCTCCCTCCCAGAGGGAATCCGGGTCCATGGTTTCATCCCGGAATTCCAGATGGGGCAGGTGGGAAAATTTGCGGTACAGCTCCCCCAGATCGGGCTTTCCCCAGCCGGTGAGGGTGACGCGGTAGAAATCCCGGCTTTCCGAGCCGGGGAGGATGTCCTCCAGCTGGGTCAGCTCTGCCTCCCGGTCATAAAACCGCAGGGTGTCCAGCTGGATTTCCCGAAGCCGGGAGGGCTGCCCGAGGGTCACAAGGTAGGCCGTGCGCTCCCCGGTTTCGTCCCAGCCCCGACCCATGGGGCAGCCCGGCCATGCGCAGAGGGTGTCCCCGGCCTGAAAGAACCCGGCCTTATGGATGTGCCCCAGAGCCAGATAGTTCAGGCCGCTTCCTCGCACCTGTGCCGTGGTGATGGGGCAGTAGGGGGAACGCTTGCCGGTAGGGTCTGCGTGGAGCAGGCCGATTTTCCAGCGTTCCTCTCCTTCGGCAGTGAAGTGCTCCAGAAGGGGAGGGCAGTCCATACTCTGATAGCCTGCGCCGTAAATTTTCAAATCCAGCTGAGGAAGGGAAACGGCTTCCAGTCCCCCCCGGAAGATGCGGACATTCTCCGGCCAGCTTTCGGTGACCCATGGGGAGGTATCGCAGACAAAATCGTGGTTTCCGGGGGAGATAAATACGGGAACGCCGCAGTCTGCCAGCCCCTGTTTCAGAGCCTCGATGCTCTCCCTGCCCGGATTGCCGTCAAAGAGGTCGCCTGCCAGCAGCACCAGATCGCAGCCCTCCTGACGGGCAAACTCCGCCACCTTTCCGGGAAGAAGCCGCTGCTGCTGCCGCAGAAACTGCCGCTGCTCCTCCGGGAAGGAGGAGAAGGGGGCATCCAGATGCCAGTCCGCACTGTGAAGAATCGTTATTCCCATTCGTCGACCCGCTCTGCTTTTATGGTTTTTCCGGTGACGCTGTCAACGGTGAACAGCACGGCATTGAGCTGAGTTACGCCGTCTGCACAGCGGTAGCGCTCCGTCAGATCTCCCCGGAATTTGGCGATGGACAGCTCCGGTTTGATGCCCAGCACGGAATACCGGGGGCCGGTCATGCCCAGATCGGTGACATAGCCTGTACCATTGGGAAGAACCATGACATCGGCGGTGGGGACATGGGTGTGGGTACCCCAGACGGCGGTGACCCGGCCGTCCAGCATAAAGCCCATGGCCAGCTTTTCCGAGGTGGCCTCGGCGTGAAGCTCCACCAGAATGATTTTGGCGGTGATCTGCTTCAATATTTTCTCCACCAGCAGGAAGGGATTGTCGGGGCCGTAGTCCATATTGCACCGGCCAATGAGGTCGATGACGGCGATATCCCCTGCCTTGCTTTCATAGACCGCCCAGCCCCTGCCGGGCACCTGGGGGGCGTAGTTGGCAGGCCGGAGAATGCGGCTGCTCTCGTCCAGATAGCTGCAGATTTCCCGCTTGTCAAAGCTGTGGTTGCCCAGGGTGATGACATCTGCCCCGGCGTCCAGAATATCCTCCGCCTGATGGGGCACAATGCCGATTGCGCTGGCGTTTTCCCCGTTGACCACTACGAAGTCCGCCCCGCATCTTTGCTTCAGCTTCCGCAGGCTGCGGCGGATGTGCTCCATGCCGGGATTGCCCACCACATCGCCGACTGCCAGAATTTTCCATTCCATATTGATTCCTCCTTGATGGTTTTTCTTTAGTATACATTAAAATTCCCACTTTCGCAAGGGTTAGACAGCGGATGCAGAATCCTTCCGGCCCCTTGCGGCGTGAACGCTGCGTACATACGTACCAAACGCTACAACTAGGAAAAAGTACAAAAAAACCGCCTGTTCCGGGGAAGAACAGGCGGTTTTTTGTGAAATTACTTGGCGAAGACTTTCTTCAGATGTACGAACCGGGGCAGGCCGTCCTCCTTGACCATGTCGGTCTCGCCCTGAATCAGGGGCAGGCAGTAGTCGATGAAGCCCTGGGTCACGCCGTTGCCCTCGGCGTTAATCCACTCCAGAGGAACCTTCTTCTCGGTGTTGGCCACCAGGCTCAGGTCGAACAGCTTGGGCTCGCAGTGGTAGCCGTTTGCATCCCGGGTGCAGGCGAAGCCCACCATCTTGTCGGTTTCACCGGCAACAGCAGCCTCCACAGCGGTCTTGCCGGACAGGAAGGACTCGGCGATGTCGGTGCCGGAGGCGCAGTGTGCGGCGCAGCGCTGCAGCAGGCTCAGCTCGATGGGACGAACCTTCACGCCCATCTCGGCCTTGATGACATCGGTGAGCCGGGCAGCCAGACCGCCCAGCTGGGCATGGCCGAAGCCGTCGGTGCCGGAGGTCTTGGCCTCGGAGACGAAGGTGCCGTCGGCGTAGTGGATGCCCTCGGACACAGCCACCAGACAGTTGTGCTTCTCGGCATAGACCCGCTTCACATCGGCGATGAACTGATCCATGTTGAAGTCCACCTCGGGCAGATAGATCAGGTCGGGGCCGTCGCCCTTCACATTGGCGCAGGCAGCGGCGGCGGTGAGCCAACCGGCGTGGCGACCCATGCACTCGATGACGGTGACCATGCCCTTGTCATAGACCTGGCAGTCCCGGGAGACTTCCATGAAGGAGGTGGCGATGTACTTGGCAGCGGAGGCGAAGCCGGGGCAGTGGTCGGTACCGGCCAGATCGTTGTCGATGGTCTTGGGCACGCCCATGACACGGCACTCGTAGCCAACCTTATTCATGTACTTGGAGATCTTGTTGCAGGT
>CAMCRV010000028.1 GCA_945877365.1 uncultured Clostridia bacterium
GACTGGGGGATTGACAACCCCTCCGGCAAAAATCAATAGATTTTTGCCACCTGATGCATTTTGGTATGATTGCCACTGGCAATCATGGAGATTTTGATTCGCTGCGCGGAGCACAACCCCTTACACAGGGGAGGCTTTGGGCACCCCGCAAATTCCAATTTATCGTCTTGCTGACAAAATGCACATCATGGAATCTCCAAGGTTTCCAGTGCTTTTTTCAGCGCATCTTCATCGATGGAGGAATAGTTCACCACAAGGCAGTGGAGCTGCTCCGGGGGGGACTGGTGGTAGTATTCGGACAGGGTATGTACCCGGATGCCCTGCGCCGCCAGAAGGGCGGTGAGAGCTTCGTCAGACACGGCGGTGTCCACCTGCACCAGAAAATGCAGCCCGGCATCCTGCTCCAGAATGGTAAATTTTTCTGCCATGGGGCAGCTTTCCAGCAGGGAGACCACCCGGTTGCGGCGGCTGCGGTAGAATTTGCGCATCCGGTTGATGTGCTTTTCAAAATGCCCGTCCCGGAGAAACCGGGCAAGGGTGTACTGCTCAAAGCTGGAAACGGTGCAGCTGTAAAAGCCCAGATTGCCCCGGAACCGCTCCATCAGCGCCCGGGGCAGCACCATATAGCTGATACGGATGGAGGGAGCCAGGGTTTTGGAGAAGGAGTTCATGTAAATCACCCGCTCTGTGTTCATGGACTGCATGGCCGGCATGGGATGGGCGTTGAAGCGGAACTCGCTGTCGTAGTCGTCCTCGATGATCCAGCCGTCCACCCGGCTTGCCCAGTCCAGCAGCTCCATGCGGCGGCTGACGGGGGTCACCAGCCCCGTGGGGAAGTGGTGGGAGGGGGAGATGTGCAGAACCCGGGCTTTTCCCAGCTTTTGGGGCAGCACTCCCCGGGAATCCATAGCCGCGCCGATGCAGGCTACCCCTCCGGCGGCGTAGATTTTGTGGATTTTTCCGTAGCCCGGTTCCTCCAGGGCGTAGACCATATCCCGCCCCAACAGCTGGATCAAAAGGTTATACAGAAAGTCCGTTCCGGCACCGATGAGGATGTTCTCCGGATCTACCGACATTCCCCGAAAGGCAGAAAGATGGGCGGCGATGGCCTGCCGCAGCTCCGGGATTCCCTGTAAAGGAAGCCCCTGCAACAGCTGGTGGCCGTAGTCCAGCATCACCTCCCGCTGCAGGCGGCTCCATACGGAGAAGGGGAACTGTCCGGTGGCGTTGGCGGTGAGATCCAGGGCAGGGACGACCTTTGCCGGGGTGGATGCTGCCGGGGAGAAGACCCTGGGATTCTGAGGATGCTCCACGGCCTCCACAAAATACCCCACCTTCTCCCGGGAGCAGATGTAGCCCTCGGAAAGAAGCTGATTGTAGGCACCCTCCACGGTGATCTTACTCACCTCAAGATGCTGAGCCAGCGCCCGCTTGGAGGGGAGCTTTTCCCCGGGGCGGAGATTCCCGGAGAGGATGTCCCCTCGGATGCAGCGGTACAACGCTTCGTACAGAGGAACTCCCGGGGATTTTTTCAGCTCATAGGTCAGCATAGGCATCCCTCCTCCGGGGAAGTCCCGCGGCTCTGGGGAAGAATACCAGCAGGCTCCCCTGGGTCACGGCAATTTCCGCGGCCTGACCGGTGAAATGGTTGCTGACCCCCAGAGGAAAACCGCTGGTGAGGACGGCGTTTTCCAAAGGATAGTAAAGTCCCTTCAGGGTTACCCCGTGGGCATCGCTGCCCTGACAGAAGACGGAAACCGTCCCCCGGCATCCGTCAGGAAACCGGAGACTGCCGTTTTTCACCACCGTCACCAGATAGTCCTTCCCGATGAGATAGCCGAAGGCATGGTGATCCGCAAGGTATTGCAGAGCCTGATAATTGGCTGCGGTGTGGTCAAGGCGTGGGCCGTCCAGACTGCCGTAGAGCCAGAACTCCCGGTACCCCAGCGCCAGCCCCCGGCGGATGGCCAGCATGGAATCCGTGTCGTCCTTTTCCACAGGGAAGCGGCTGCTGTTTTCCGGGACATAGCCCAGCGAGTCGAAGTCCCCCAGAATCTCATCCGGGGTCAGCCCAAGGGACTGAAGGTGCCTGAGCCCACCGTCGGCAGCCAGCAGAAAGTCATCCTCCTTCACAGGCTCCAGCAGGCCGTCAAACCCGGCAGCGCAGAAAATGAGAAAACGACCCATGGTACTCCTCCTTAAAAGAATTGACAGTTGACAATTGACAATTGACAATTGCGGTGTCCCTTCGGGACAAATGAAAAAGAGAAAATCTGCCATCCTACAGCTGCGCGCTATGCGTAACGCTCAGGATGACAGATTTTTTTGAAGATTTCCGGCCAGCCTGAAGAAATTCCCAAATTGTCAATTTTCCATTGTCAATTGTCAATTTTATTACCGTCTTCCCCGGGTGAGGCGCTGAATTTCCATCCGGCGGAACCGCTCGTCCATCAGGTCGGCGGTGTCTGCCAGCAGCTCCGCCCACTCGGAGGCGGTGCGCTTGCCGTGAACCCGGGTCACCAGATAGGGGCACTGGTCGAATTTCCGGCTGCCGAAGCTCCGGGCGAAGGGGTGGATGACCCCCAGCGACAGGGCAAAGGGAGCCATGTTGAAGAAGTAGTCCGGATCTGTCATCAGCAAGCGGTTGATGTCGCCCTTGGGCAGGTGCTTCAGGTAGCTGCGCAGTCCCAGAATCCGGGAGGCGTTGAGCCGGCCGATTTCCGTCCGGCGGCCGCCGTAGGCTGCCAGATAGCTCACCGCCCACTGAGCCAGCGCGGCACCGGCAGGGATCCAGAATTGGCCGCACAGCAGACCCAGAACCATCCACAGCACAATGCAGCTCAAGCCGATGAACACCCGGGTTTTGCCCCGCAGGTGGGTGCGGAAGGCGATCTCCTGAATCAGCCATGCCGTGACGATGCCCACCAGAACCAGAATGATGGACAACAGAACCTGCAAAATGGAGGAGGTGGTGAAGTTCATAGCCACGCACACGCCGCAGATGGCCTGGGCCACGCAGAAGATGGCCCGGAAGATCTTCACGCTGCCACTGCCGGATTTGCACAGGTTCCGCTCTCCGGGGATCATGGCGAATACCTTGCGGCTCAGCTTCTCATAGCCGCTGCCGGTGGCATCCACCACCCGGCGGCTCCCAAAGAGCATTTTGTAGACCTTCACCTCAAAGGGACTGCGCTCGTTGCCCATCTCCATCCGCTTGTGGACGGTGACCCGTCCGCCGTCCAGCTGGAGAATCACATAGCCCAGCTGTGCCCAGTGGAAAATCATCATGGTCAGGTCGGCTCCTGCCAGGGTCAGCTGACAGCCCATCTCTCCGGCGGTGATGCCCTCCGGAGGGGTGACGCTTCGGGTGCGGATGAGGGGCAGGGTGTGCAAAAACAGCAGCCAGTACACCAGCCCGGCACCTGCCACTGCCAGCATGGGGGTCAGCTCGGGGTTGCCCTCCCGGATGTGGGTCTTGACGGAGGGGAACATCTCCTTGGGAACCACCATGGACATGGTGAGACCCTCGTGGTCGTTGAGAGCCTTGGTGGTGCTGCCGGTGATCATTTTCTGATCCACATAGTAGGTCAGGGAGGATTCAATGCTGGTCTGCTGGTAGATGCTGGAGAAGGTGGGCATATATTTGATATTGTCCGGCAGGGTGATGACAAATTTCATCTGCTCCACGGGATAGGAGAAGCCGCACAGCATGGGGATATCCAGCTGCAGATAGTAGCCGCTGCCGGTGGCGGCCTTCTGGGGGGTGACGGCCTTGGGGATATTGTATCCCAGGGTGACATTCATTTCCCCGGTCATGCCGCCCACCACCCGGGAGATATCCACATCGATGGCGGAGGCGCTTTTGGTGGTGCGTGCGCCGCCGCCGTTGACGGAAATATCGGTGGCATTGGCAGGCACCGGGAAGGTCAGGCTCTCCACCGGAGTTTCCAGCCGGAGCCGCAGGGACAGGCTCACCATGCAGTCGCCGTCGGAGTTGACGGTGACGAAGGTCTCCACCGAGGATGCGGCGCTTTCGGCGGAGGCGGGCATGACAAAAAACGCCGCCATCAGCACACAGCACAGGGTCAGGCAAACCAGTCGCAGCTTCAAGCAGATTCCTCCTTTCTGAAAAATGGGCAGATCTTCAAGCATACTTTTACAGTATATCCTAGCACAAAGGGTCAAAGATTGCAAGGGAGAATTCCCCGCAGCAAGGGCACCCCATAATTTTCCTTGCCTTTTGTGGCTGCTGAGGATATAATGAGAACAAAGTTCTTGAATTGACAATTGACAATGGAAAATTGACAATTAAGGAATCCCTTTGGGATGAAATAAACAGAAGGCTCTATTTTAAATTGTCAACTGTCAATTATCAATTATCAATTGTCAATTCGGCGAAGCCGATGAATGGGGAAGGGAGGAAGCGGCATGAAGCAATCGTACTACCGCGGCTGCCTGCTGGGGCTGGCTGTGGGCGATGCCATGGGCTACAGCGTGGACAGCCGCAGCTGGGCCGAGATTCAGGAAGATTACGGCCCCAACGGTCTGCTGGGCTACGACCTTGCCAACGGCTATGCCGATGTCACTTCCTATACCCAGCTGGCGGCCTTCACCTGCAACGGCCTTCTGCTGGGGCTGACCCGGGGGCAGATGCTGGGGAAAATGGCTCCCTTTGTGAAGTATATCGGCCTGTCCAGCCGGGAGTGGGCAATATCCCAGCGTCCATGGGGTCGGCCGGAGAAAAACTTCTGCTGGCTGTCCCAGACCCCGGAGCTGTGCCGCCGGCACTGTATGGACACCCGGATGCTGGACATCCTGAACCGGGACCCGCTGGGCACCCCGGAGGAGCCGGTGAACAATTATGCCCATCCCGGAGCCCTCAGCACCGCCATCGGCGTGGGCCTGTTTTTTGACCGCCGCCGGATGGCTCTGTCGGAGACGGAGCGGCTGGGAGCCGAGGCTGTGGCGCTGACCCACGGCAGTCCTCTGGCCTTCCTCACAGGAGCCATGCTGACCCACATCATCTCCCTGTGCCTGCGCCATCCGGATGTGCCCCTGAAAGCTCTGGTGAAGCACGCCATGGCAGGACTCCGGGAGCAGTTCGGCCACCAGTACAGTCAGGTGTTTGAAATCTGCGCCGCTGTCCGCAGCGCCATCGCATACGCAGAATCCCCCGACCTGAACTGGCAGGAGGTTATGGAGCGGATTGAATGCTACGATTCGGCGCAGGTGCTGGCGGGGGCGGTGTATGCCTGCCTTGCCTCCGGGGAGGATTTTGACCGCGCCATGATTCTTGCGGTGAACCACTCCGGCAGAAGCGCCGCGGTGGGGGCCATCACCGGTGCCATTCTGGGTGCCCGGATGGGGGAGGAAGCGCTGCCGGAATTTTACATCGAGTGTCTGGAGCCGGGGGAAGTCCTCCGGGAGCTGGCGGATGACCTCTACCATGGCTGCACCATGGAGAAGGGCAGCAGGCTGTTCGATCTGGACTGGGATCGGAAATATCTCCACGGCGGAAGATGATCCGGCTTCGCCGAATTGACAATTGACAGTTGACAATGGACAATTGAGGAATCCCTTTGGGATGAATGAAAAATGAAAAGCGCTGAAATGAACGGACATTATTTTCAATTGTCCCGGAGGGACGCCATAATTGTCAATTATCAATTTTCAATTGTCAATTGAATCAAAAGGAATATTCCCTCCCCTTTGGGCATAGTCTGCCTGCAGGGAGGGGATTTTTTATGGCCAAACGGGACAAGCTCCTGATTTTTCTGGCTCTGGCCATGGCGGTGACGGCGGTATCCCTGTTTTTTCGCAGGAACATTTTGCCCACCGCCTCCTGGGGCCTGAGCTTCCGGCAGGAGGGCGCGCCTCCGGTGGGGAACGCGGACCGGCAGCAGCTGCGGCAGTACGATGCCGCCTATCTGGGAGATCCGTCCCAGAAGGTGCTGTATCTCACCTTCGACGCCGGGTACGAAAACGGCTCCACGGAGAAAATTCTGGACACCCTGAAGGAACAGCAGGTACCGGCTGCTTTCTTTCTGGTGGGCAACTACATTGAGAAAAACGCCGATCTGGTGCGTCGGATGGAGGCGGAGGGCCACATCGTGGGCAACCACACCATGCACCATAAGGACATGAGCAAGATTACCGACGAAGCCGCCTTCACCAAGGAATTGCAGGATCTGGAAAAGCTGTATGAGGACACGGTGGGCAAGCCCATGCCCAAGTACTACCGCCCGCCCCAGGGAATTTACAGCGAGGAGAATCTGCGGCTGGCCCAGAAGCTGGGCTACAAGACGGTGTTCTGGAGCCTTGCCTATGTGGACTGGAACAACGACAGCCAGCCCACCCGGGAGCAGGCATTTGCAAAGCTGCTGCCCAGAACCCACCCCGGAGCGGTGATTCTGCTGCATTCCACCTCCAAAACCAACGCCGAGATTCTGGGGGAGCTGATTGAAAAGTGGAAGGCGGAGGGGTATCGGTTTGGTACGCTGGAGGAACTGTTTTCTTAATTGACAATTGACAGTTGACAATTGACAATTGTTGCATCCCCTACGGGACAATTTTGAAAAAGTTTGTCATCCTGAGCGAGCGCAGCGAGTCGAAGGATCTTCACATCCCGCTATTGCTGTGTAGTGGGTAAGTGTGAAGATTCTTCGACTTCGCTCCCTTCGGTTGCTTCGCTCAGAATGACAGCGCAGACAGCTAATTCAGGAAAAAGGACTGCCGCGACCTATATGGTTTGCAGCAGTCCTTTTATCGTTACAGCTTCCGCATGGGCACGGATTCGTCCTGTGCCAGCAGCAGCTCAGAGAGAATGGTGTTGGAGATCAAAAAGCCCTTGGGGGTGAGATACCACCGGCCTTCCTCGTTGATGCCGGTGTAGCCCAGAGCCCGGTGCTTTGCCAGCACCTCTGCCAGCGGTTCAAAGGGCAGCAGGAACAGCCGCTCGTACTCGTCGGCGGCGATGCCCCTGGCGGTGCGCAGCCGGAGCATCAGGTATTCCCCGGCCCGTTCCCGGAGGGGAATCTCCTGCACATCCTCCATCACCTCGCCGCCGTCCCGGATGCCGGAGATGTAGGCCTGCAGATCCCGGCAGAGGGTGAAGCGCTTGCCGGCAAAGTCGGAGCTGGCGCTGGGGCCGAAGCCCAGATATTCGCCGCCCTCCCAGTATTTCAGATTGTGCCGGGAGTAGAGATTCTTCCGGGCAAAATTGGAGATTTCATACTGACGGTAGCCCCGGGAGCGGAGCATTTCCACCGCGGTGAGGTACATATCCGCCTGCACATCGTCGCTGGGCAGATTCAGCATCTCCTTGTACGCAAAGAAGGGGGTGCCCTCCTCAATTTTCAGGCCGTAGCAGCTGATATGCTCCGGCAGCAGCCGCAGCACATTGTCCAGTGTTTCCTGCCAATCGCCGATGGTCTGCTCCGGCAGGCCGTACATCAGATCCACGGACACATTTTTGAATCCGGCCTTGCGGATGCGCTGATAGGCGGACACGGCTTGGGCATAGGTGTGGGGTCTGCCCAGCTTTTTCAGCACCTCGTCGTCATCGGACTGGATGCCCAGACTGACGCGGTTGAAGCCCTCCGCCAGCAGACGGCGCAGCAGCTTGTCGGAGACGGAATCCGGATTGCACTCGATGGAAATTTCGGCGTTGTTGTCCACATCGAAATTCCGGCGGATGGTGGCCAGGATCTGAGCCAGACCGTCGGCACCGAAAAAGCTGGGGGTGCCGCCGCCGAAATAGATGGTGTCCACCTTATAATTGGGAGCCAGTGCGCCGGATTCCTTGATGTGGGCGCAGACGGCATCCAGATAGCCGTCCATCAGCTTGTCCTCCTTGCAGGCAAGGGAGTAGAAGTCGCAGTACTGGCACTTGCTGCGGCAGAAGGGAACATGAACATACAGCCCCAGAGGGGTCTTGTTGGGTCTGCGGGTGATAATGGGCATGGAATACCTCCGAGTGATAATTGACAATTGACAGTTGACAGTTGACAATTATTCCGGTTTTTCCGGCTCATTGTGAACTGCACTGGTCATTTGCCCTGATGTTTTTGTGGATTTGATAATTGAGGTTAACAGCTTTTCCAGCTCTTTGCAGTCACGGGCAATGGAAGTGTATTCTTTTTCTGAGAGATAGTCTGTAGCCATCAAAAGCCGAAGCCAGTAGCTTGGTTCAGCGGACTCCTTTAACGAAATGCAGAGCTTGGACACAAAATCGGGGCGGCTTTGGGCTTGCTGGGCTTCCACAATATTGGCTCCGATACTGGTGCCGGAACGCAGAAGCTGCTTGGAGAGAGTCCATTCATTTTTCTCTTCTCTAAGGTGCTTACATAGCTTTACAGTGCGAACCGCAAACTGAAAGCTTTTTGCCTCCAAAATGTTTTCTTTTTTGGTCATACGCATAAAAATAATTGTCAATTGTCAACTATCAATTGTCAATTGTTTTTAGTCTTCGTCTAATTTGAGGACAGCCATAAACGCTTCGGAAGGCACGGAGACGGTGCCGAAGGTGCGCATCCGCTTTTTGCCCTCCTTCTGCTTTTCCAGCAGCTTCTTCTTCCGAGTGATGTCGCCGCCGTAGCACTTGGCCAGCACATCCTTGCGCAGAGCCTTGATGGTCTCCCGGGCGATGATTTTGCCGCCGATGGCTGCCTGAACGGGGATTTCAAACTGGGCACGGGGAATGTTGTCCTTCAGCTTTTCGCAGATCTTTCTGGCTCTGGGGTAGGCGTTGTCCGCAAAGAGGATGAAGCTCAGGGCATCCACAATGTCGCCGTTGAGAAGAATGTCCAGCTTCACCAGCTTGCTGGGACGGTAGCCGATGACCTCGTAGTCCAGCGAGCCGTAGCCCCGGGTTCGGGACTTCAGGGCATCGAAGAAGTCGTAGATGATTTCGTTCAGGGGCATCTCATAGTGCAGCTCTACCCGGTTGGCATCCAGATACACCATGTCCTTGAACTCGCCCCGGCGCTGCTGCGCCAGCTCCATCATGCTGCCCACATATTCCTGAGGGGCGATGAGGCTGACCTTGGCGAAGGGCTCCTCCGCCAGCTGGATTTCCATGGGGTCGGGGTAATCCAGAGGGGTATAGACCAGCATGGTTTCCCCGTTGGTCTTGGTGACCCGGTAGACAACATTGGGGGCAGTGGTGATGAGATCCAGATTGTACTCCCGTTCCAGCCGCTCCTGAATGATCTCCATGTGCAGCAGGCCAAGGAAGCCGCAGCGGAAGCCGAAGCCCAGGGCGATGGAGCTTTCCAGCTCATAGGACATGGAGGCATCGTTGAGCTGGAGCTTTTCCAGGGCGTCCCGAAGATCCTGATATTTGGCGCCGTCGGCGGGATAAATGCCGGAGTAAACCATGGGCTGCACCTTGCGGTAGCCGGGCAGGGGTTCGGGAGCAGGATTTTCCGCGGTGGTGATGGTGTCGCCCACCTGGGTGTCGGCCACGGTTTTGATGGAGGCGGTGATGTAGCCCACCTCTCCGGCACCCAGAGCCTCCCGGGGGATCAGCCCGTTGGGGCTCATGGTGCCCACCTCCACCACCTTGTATACCGCGCCGGTGGCCATCATCCGGATATCCTGCCCGGGACGGATGGTACCGGCCTTGATCCGAGTGTAGACGATGACACCCCGGTAGCTGTCGTACTGGCTGTCGAAGATCAGAGCCTGCAAGGGCGCCTCCCGGTCGCCGGTGGGGGCAGGGACATCCTTCACAATCATCTCCAGAACGGCGTGGATGTTGATGCCGTTTTTGGCGGAGATTTCCGGAGCATCCTCAGCAGGAATGCCCACAATATCCTCCACCTCAGCCTTCACCTCCGCTGGCCGGGCAGAGGGCAGGTCAATTTTGTTGATGACAGGCAGAACTTCCAGCCCGGCATCAATGGCCAGATAGGTGTTGGCCAGAGTCTGCGCCTCCACACCCTGAGAGGCATCCACCACCAGCACCGCGCCCTCGCAGGCGGCCAAAGACCGGGAGACCTCGTAGGTGAAGTCCACATGACCCGGAGTGTCGATGAGGTTCAGGGCGTAGGTTTCCCCGTCATCGGCAGTGTAGGTCAGCGTGGCGGCGGTAGCCTTGATGGTGATGCCCCGTTCCTTTTCCAGCTCCATGGAGTCCAGCAGCTGCTCGGCGTGAATCCGCCGGTCAATGGCGTTGCATTCCTCCAGCAGACGGTCTGCCAGGGTGGACTTGCCATGGTCGATGTGGGCAATGATGGAAAAATTCCGGATTTTGGACAGATCGGTCATAGTGTGCACCTCGTGTATGGTACGCGCCAGGGGCGCAAAAAGTCATTTTCCCAATTATAGCGAATTTTCCTCCAAAAGTAAACCGTATGTTTTGGCGAATTCCGGGGAAAACTCTCCGCAGGACAGGAAAATTTACCGGCTGGCGGCGATTTTTGCAAATAATCTGAAAAAAACCCTTGTCAAAAGAAAAAAATCGAGGTATAGTCTAACAGCTGATGTGATTTCATTATTTTTACATATACAGACAGAAAAAGAGGAGACTGTTCCATGAGTACACAGAAGAAGCCTGCCAAACCCAATATGGAAGATGCTCAGGCTGCCCTTCAGGCGCTGATCAATCAGGGCAAGAAGGAGGGCATGATTCGTGCCACTGACCTCAATGCCATTCTGGAAAAACTGGCTCTGACCCCGGAGAAGATCGAGGAGATCTATGACCGGATTGATGCCATGAATATCCAGCTGGTCACCGCCGAGCTGGAGCTGGATCTGGGCTCCGACGGGGATCTGGATATGGAGGGAGATATCGACCTGTCCGGCATCGACGAGGAGGATCTGGTGGATCCTGTGGATCTGGCCGCCGAGTACAGTCTGGATGACCCCGTGCGGATGTATCTGAAGGAAATCGGCCAGATCAAGCTGCTGTCTGCGGATGAGGAAGTGGAGCTGGCCAAGCGGGTCTCCGAGGGTGACCAGTATGCCAAGAACAAGCTCACCGAGGCCAATCTCCGCCTGGTGGTCTCCATTGCCAAGAAGTATTCCGGCCGGGGTCTGCACATTCTGGATCTGATCCAGGAGGGCAACACGGGCCTCATCCGGGCTGTGGACAAGTTCGACTGGACCAAGGGCAACAAGTTCTCCACCTATGCTACCTGGTGGATCCGGCAGGCCATCACCCGTGCCATTGCCGATCAGGCCAGAACCATCCGCGTGCCGGTGCACATGGTGGAGGTCATCAACAAGGCCACCCGCTGCAACCGCAAGCTGGTGCAGGAGCTGGGTCGGGAGCCCACCGTGGAGGAAATCGCCGCCGAGCTGAACCTGCCGGTGGAGAAGATCATCGAGGCCAACCGCACCGCTGCCGATACCCTGTCTCTGGATACCCCCGTGGGCGATGAAGAGGATACCTCCATCGGCTCCTTTGTGGAGGATGAGCGCACCCCCGGCCCTGCCGATGCCACCTCCAACGCCCTGCTTGCCGAGGCTCTGAAGGAGATTCTGGACACCCTGACGGAGCGGGAAGCCGATGTGCTGCGGATGCGCTTCGGTATGTACGACGGCCGCACCCACACCCTGGAGGAAGTGGGTCAGATTTTCGGCGTCACCCGGGAGCGGATCCGCCAGATTGAGAACAAGGCCATCCGAAAGCTGCGCCACCCCAGCCGCGCAAAGAAGATCCGGGACTTCTACTGCTAAATATTGTCGCCGGTGAGGAAATCCTCACCGGCGTTTTTTGTGAAAAGGGCGTGCTGCATTTTGCAACACGCCCAATGACAGATTAGACATTACAGGCAGTAACGAACCGGGCGAGCCCTAAGGATGTAACGACCACTTCCAGACCTGCCTCTCGTCATTGCCCGTCCGTGCATACGGACTATTTCGTTCCAAAAATCCGGTCGCCGGCATCGCCCAGACCGGGGACGATGTAGGCGTGCTCATTGAGCTTTTCGTCGCAGGCAGCCAGATACATCTCCACATCGGGATGCTCCTCCTGCACACGCCGGATGCCCTCGGGGCAGCCGATGATGTTCAGCATAATGATGTTCTTGCAGCCCCGCTTCTTCAGGAAGTTGATGGCAGCCACGGCGCTGCCGCCGGTGGCCAGCATGGGGTCAACCACGAACACCACCCGGTTGCCGATGTCCTCGGGCAGCTTGCAGTAGTATTCCACAGGCTCATGGGTCTCGGGATCCCGGTACAGGCCGATGTGACCGATCTTGGCGGAAGGAATCAGATCCACCAGAGCATCCACCATGCCCAGACCGGCGCGGAGAATGGGCACGATGGCCAGCTTCTTGCCTGCCAGCATCTTGCAGTTGGCGGTGCCAACGGGAGTCTCCACCTTCACATCCACGGTGGGCAGATTCCGGGTGGCCTCATAGCACATCAGGCCGGCAACCTCGCTGACCAGCTCCCGGAATTCCTTGACGGAGGTGTCCTTGTTGCGCATCACAGCCAGCTTGTGGTGAACCAGAGGGTGATCCATTACATGTACATTTCCCATAATCGTGTCTCCTTTTATTTCTGTTCTCTTTCCAGTCTTTCCCGTTCAGCCTGGGACAATCTTAAATAGTTGGGCACAAGGGCGGCGCCGCTGCATTCTGCCCCGGCAGCCAGCTTTTTCGCGGCAGCCAGAGCAACTCCCGTGGCTCGCTGGTGCATCCGGTGCTCCGGCGGCAGAACCAGACCGGGCACACTCTCCAGTAGTGTATTATAGCACAGATTGCTGCCGTCGCCAACCAGAAAAATGGGCTCTTGCAAATTTTCCAGCTCTTTTTTCAGATCGCACAGGGCGATGGCCCGGTCGGGGGTGAGTCGCTGAATCTCACCGTGGTTTACATAAAACAAGGCGTTGTATACCTGACTTCTCCGGGCATCCATGCAGGGACACAGGTAGCCCTGAAAGACCCCTGCCATTTCTGCCATGGCCTCCAGGGTGGACACACCGCAGCAGGGGATTTCCCCTCCCCAGGCAAAGCCCTTGGCTGCGGCAACACCGATGCGCACACCAGTGAAGGAGCCGGGGCCCTCCGCAACGGCAACGGCGGAAATGTCCTCCACGGTTTTTCCGCACTGCTTCAGCAGATCCTGCGCCATGACCATCAGGGTCTGGCTGTGGGTCAGGCCGGTGTTCTGATAGATTTCCCCCAGCAGCCTGCCGTCCTCCAGCAGGGCGGTGGAGGCGGCCTTGGCACTGGTTTCAAAGGCTAAGATCCGCAAGGTCTATCTCTCCTTCCAGGGTGATGCGCCGGGTGTCCTCCCCCAGCTTTTCGATGGTGATGTTCAGGGGGTGCTCCATGGCATCGGCTACATTCTCGCTCCATTCCACGGCGCAGATGCCGCTGCGATCCAGATAGTCCTCCCAGCCGATGTCCCACAGGTCGTCGGAGGAGGTGAGCCGGTACATATCGAAGTGGAACAGAGGGAGCCTGCCCCCCAGATATTCGTTGACAATGGTATAGGTGGGGCTGGTGACCTGTTCTGTGCACCCCAGCCCCCGGGCAAGACCCCGGGTGAAGGCGGTTTTTCCGGCGCCCAGATCCCCCCGGTAGGCGATCACCGTCCCGGCAGGCAGGCGCTTTCCCAGTGCGGCTCCCAGAGCCTCCGTTTCTTCAGGGGAATTGGTGATGAATTCCATAAGCAGACCTTCTATATTATTATTTCTGGGCGTTTTTCAGCTTCTCCGCCTGATCGGCAGTGGCAAGGGCGTTGATGATCTCGTCCAGATCGCCGTCCATAATGGCATCGATGCGGTACAGGGTCAGACCCACCCGGTGGTCGGTGACCCGACCCTGAGGGAAGTTGTAGGTGCGGATGCGCTCGTTGCGCATACCGGTGCCCACCTGTGACCGGCGCAGGCCGGTGACCTCGGAATCCTTCTTCTCCTGCTCCATCTCATAGAGCTTGGAGGCCAGCATCCGCATACATTTCTCCCGGTTTTGCAGCTGGCTGCGCTCCTCCTGACAGGCCACCACGATGCCCGTGGGCTTGTGGATCAGACGGACGGCGGAGGAGGTTTTGTTGACATGCTGACCGCCGGCGCCGGAGGCACGGTAGACCTGCATCTCGATATCCGCAGGGTTGATCTGCACATCCACCTCTTCCATCTCCGGCAGCACAGCCACCGTGGCGGTGGAGGTGTGCACCCGTCCGCCGGACTCGGTTTCCGGCACCCGCTGCACCCGGTGAACCCCGGACTCGTACTTCATCCGGGAGTAGGCTCCCCGTCCGTTGATGACGAAGTCCGCCTCCTTCACGCCCCCCAGTTCGGTTTCGTTGTAGTTGAGAAGCTCAATGCTCCAGCCCTTGGCGGCGGCGTACATGGAGTACATCCGGAACAGGCTGTGGGCGAACAGGGCGCTTTCCTCGCCACCCACACCGCCCCGGATCTCCACAATGACATTTTTCTCATCGTTGGGGTCCTTGGGCAGCAGCAGGATTTGCAGCTTGTTATACAGCTCCTCCTTCTGCGCCTTGGCGGCAGCGAAGGTCTCCTGACACAGCTCCTTCATCTCCGGGTCGCCCATCAGCTCCTGAGCATCCGCCATGTCCTGCTCAGCCTGCCGGTAGGCTTTGTAGGCGTCCACCACAGGCTCCAGCTCGTTCTTTTCCCGGAGCAGGGCAGCGGCCTTTTTGGGGTCGGCGTAAAAATCCGGCTGCTCGGACTTGAAGCACAGCTCCTCATATCGGTTGGAAACGCCTTGCAATTTCTCTAACATACTTGAAATCTATCCTTTTTTCGTATTTTTCTCGACATTTTTCCAGACATACTTCCCGTTTGCTTCGGGAACAGTAACATCAGCCAAGGGGCTTAAAAACATTCAGCATCGCGCTTGCGGTGTCCGTCAGCACATTCGTTTCCCGAAGCCGCTGAGCGCCCTCTTTTCCGATGCGGAACACATGGGGAGTCATGGAGAAGAGATTCTGCACCTGCTGCCCCTCCACCGTGAAATCAAAGCGGATGGGAATGGATTCCAGCCGGGCAAAACCGGGGATATCCGGCACGGTGTCCTTTTCCCGGTGGTGAAGCTGGGGGTAGATGATGGATTTCAGCCCCAGCAGGTGATCCTCCGCCGCCAGAACCTGAAAGTACAGGCCGTCAGGCCGCAGAATCCTGCGAAATTCCTCTGGCATGGTCAGGGCAAAAAGGCTGGTAATCAGCCCGGCGCTGCTGCTGGCTACGGGAATATGGGCGGCGGTGGCGCACAGCCACGCGGCATCCTTGTATTTTCCGGCGGCGCAGCGGACAGCCTCCTTGGAGATGTCCAGCCCCGTCAGGGGCAGACCCAGCCCGTGGGACAGGCGGCTGCCATAGTAGCCCTCGCCGCAGCCCACATCCAGAATTTCCCCGGAAACGCCGTATTTTTTGGCAGTAAAAAGCAGGGTTTCCACAATGGGGGCATAGTACCCGGCCTCCAGAAAGGCGCGGCGGGACAGCACCTGCTCCCGGGTGTCGCCGGGGGTGAGGGAGTGCTTCTGCTGCACCGTCAGCAGGTTCACATACCCCTGCCGGGCGATATCGAAGCTGTGATTCCGGGGACAGACGAAGGCCTTTTCCCGACGCTGCAGCGGCTGCTTGCAAATTGGACAAATAAGCTCCATACGCACTACCCTTCTGTAGAATTGAAAATTGACAATTGATAATTGAAAATTTTGAGACAGAATCATTATCCATTATCAATTACGAATTATCAATTAAAAAAACAACTTTTCTCGCCCTATATGATACCCCATTTTCTCTCATTCGTCAAACAAAAATCCAAGGAGGGGATTCCATGCGCAGAATACTTGCCTGCATTTTCATTTTGCTGGCCTTGCTGGTGCTGCCGGTTCAGGCCGCTGCGGCGGAAAAATATGTGGCGCTGACCTTTGACGACGGCCCCTCCGGCCGCTTCACCCGGCGGCTGCTGGAGGGGCTGTATGAACGGGAGGCAAAAGCCACCTTTTTCCTGTGCGGTTACCGGATGCAGCAGTACCCGGAGCTGACGGAGCGGATTTATCAGGAGGGCCATGAAATCGGGCTTCACGGCTTTACCCACAATTCCATGGCCTCCATGAGCCGACGGGAGATTGCCAAAGAGCTGATAGACAGTCAGGCTTTGCTGCCGGAGGGGTGCCATCCGGTGCTTCTGCGGCCGCCGGGGGGCAAATGCACCGACGGGGTGCGGCAGGTGGCGCAGGCCCGGGGACTGGCCATTCTGGGCTGGTCGGTGGATCCCAGAGACTGGGCTACCGAGGACACCGCCGCCATCGAAAAACAGATTCTCCGGCAGGTGAAGGATGGGGACATCATTCTGCTCCACGATATGACTGCCAGCTCCGTGCAGGCAGCACTGGACATTGTGGATGCACTGGACAAGCAGGGCTACCGGTTTGTCACCGTGTCGGAGCTTCGGAAGCTCCGGGAGAAAAAACTGACCCCCGGACAGATTTACACCCGGTTTCCCTAAGCAAAAGAGCGTTGCCGCGGCAACGCTCTTTTGGGGAATATGAGGTTTCAGCCTGCCGGCGGACGCCATACAGTGCGATAAACGGGATTTATCAAATTGACAATTAAAAATTGACAATTATGGTGTCCCTCCGGGACGATTGAAAATAATGCCCGTTTATTTCAGTGCTTTTCTTTTTAATTCATCCCGAAGGGATTCCTCAATTGTCCATTGTCAACTGTCAATTGTCAATTCGGCGAAGCCGATAAGTTCCAATTTTCCTGCGCAAATCAACCAATCTGATTCTCGTAGGTATAGACCTCGCTGGCGGAAATCTGGTCGAAGTAGGCCTCCAGAATATCCTCCGCTGCGGGAGCCAGCCAGCCGCCGTGGGCTGCCTTTTCGCCGAAGATGGCAATGGCAACCTGGGGATCCTCCATGGGGGCAAAGCACACGAATACGGCATGGTCAGAACCGCCGGAGGAGTGCTCGGCAGTACCGGTTTTGGCGCAGACGGCTACATCATTAGCCAGAGGCCAGCGGCCATCCTGCAGAGGCCATACGGTGTCATCCACCTTGGCCACATCCTCCGGGCCGCCCAGATACTTGGCGGCGGTGCCGCCCACAGCGTTGACAACCTTGCGCATACCCTTGAAGATGGTATCCCAGGTCTCCCAGGAGACATTGTCCATGGTGCTGACCACCTGAGGGGAATTCTTGAACACCAGCGTGCGGTAGTCCGATGCCACCACCCGGCTCAGGAAGGTGGCCTTCATCCGGGTGCCCTTGTTGGCGATGGTGGAGGTGTAGACAGCCAGCTGCATGGGGGTGAACCGGTTCTCGGACTGGCCGATGGAGGCCAGAACGCGGTCGCCTGCGGTAAAGGTCTGGTTGACGCCGGAGGTGTAGGAGGCTTTCTTACTCTCCTCGTTGGCGCGCCAGCCCACCTTCTCCAGCAGCTCGATGCCGGTGGGCTCACCCAGACCGTAGGCCTTGGAGGTGGCGTCCAGCATCTCAATGGTCATCCGGCTGCCCAGCTCGTAGAAGAAGTAGTTGCAGGAGACCTTCAGCGCATCGGTGGCATCCAGCTCGCCGTGGGTATAGCCCTGATTGGACGACCAGATCAGACAGGTGGGAGCGAAGCCTGCGTACTTGGTGAACACACCCATGTCCCGGATGATCTCCCCGGGGGTGTACAGGAAGTTGCCTTCCTTGTCCTTGTTGTTCATGGCCGCCGTCAGGGTGACCATCTTGAAGGTGGAACCGGGGGCGTAGGCGGCGCCGAAGGCACGGTTGAAGAAGGGCTTGTTGGGGTCAGCCTCAATGTCTGCCCAATCCTCATTCATGGTGGCCAGATTGTAGGTGGGATAGCTGGCGCAGGCCAGCACCTCGCCGGTTTTCACATCCATGACGATGGCGGCGGCACCTTCTGCATCCCGACCCTCCTTGTCGCCCTCCTTGGTGTTGATGGCGGGGTCGGTGATTTTCTTCATAATGTCCGCCAGAGCTTCCTCCGTGGCGGCCTGCAGGGTGATGTCAATGGTGGTCTCCACATTGTTGCCGGCCACAGGGGACTTGGTGCCGATGACCTCGCCGGTTTCCGGATCCCGGATTTCCCGGTAATACTGCGCCATGATGGTGCCGTCACGGGAAACCACATCCACGCGCTCGCCGTCGATGCCGTGGAGGTAGTCCTCAAAGGCCTCCTCAAAGCCGGACTGGCCGATGTAGGCATCCATGGAATAGCCCTGATCCTTGTACTTTTCCCAGTCGTTGGCATCCATACCGCCCACATAGCCCAGAATATGGGCGCCGTATTTGGTGTGGTATTCCCGGACGGTGGAGGATTCCACCATGAGACCGGGGGTATTCAGCTCCAGAATGGCGGACAGATGCTCGTCGGAGACATCCTCCATAAAGGTATAGGTGGGCAGGTTGGTAACGCCACGCAGGTCAAATTCGTAGCGCATACCCACCACGGCGCGAGCCATTTCCTCGTCCCATTCCTCGGGAATATCGTAGCGCTTGCGCAGCTTCTCAATCAGCAGGGGCGCGGAGATATCGGAGTCCAGATCCCGATCCTTCATAAAGTTCTGGAAATAGTTCCGCCATGCGGTGGAGTAGGTTCCCAGAGTATACTCAAAGGGACGGGTGGCGGTGACGGGGAAGTGGTCGATGTAGCTGACCCCCAGCTCCTTGCACTTCTGCACCAGACGGTACAGCGATTCGTTGGTGCCGCTGGAGCTTTCGATAACATAGTGGTTGAACACCAGATCATAGCTGGCGCGGTTGCCCACCAGCACATTGCCGTTGCGGTCCAGGATATCCCCCCGGGCGGCGCGGACGGTGGTGATGGTGGTGTAGGTGGCGGTGTTGTCCTTTTTGCCCTTGGTGTCGATGATCTGCAGCCGGAACAGCCGTCCTGCGTAAAGCAGCATCACCAGACAGAAGAGCAGAAGGAAAACGATGGCCCGAAGGCGGCTTATTCTTTCCATGTATTTTCTCCAATCAGACCGATCTTTTGGATCAGGGTATAAAGCGGTATCATCACGGCCCAGTTGTAGACGCCGCACAGGGCGAAGGAAAAGGCTCTGTCCCACCGGGTCAGACCCTGAAAAATGCCAACGCCGAATATGGTCATCTCATAGGCCATCATGGCAAGCCCGGCGCACAGTACGATGGAGGTACGGTTCCGGTGCCAGAACATCTGGCGGAACATACAGGCACCGATGCCGTAAATGGTCAGGATTGCAATGACATGAGGGCCGGGGGTGGTGCCGGCCAGATAGTACAGGGTGGAGGCGATGAGCACAAACACGCTGCCCACTTCGCTGCCTTCCATCACGGTGATCAGCAGAATGGCGCACACGGCCAGATCCGTGGTGGCGCCGTAGATATGGATCTGGCTCATGATCACATCCTGAATCATCAGCAGTCCCGCAATCACCGCAATATACAGCCCCCACTTGGCATACCGATCCTTCTGCGCCTGGGTCAGGTGAAGAAATTTCCAAAAGCCGCCGTCCAGATTGTCCGGCTTGAAGTCCGCTGTCTTCCGCTTGGGAAGCAGGGCGGTCCAGTCAAACCGGAGCTTCCTGGCGGGTGTTCTGCGGCGGGTGCGCCGGGACCGGGAATTTGTTCTTCGTCTTTGTTGTTCTGCCATGGCCTGCCTCATTCAATGGGGGTGGTTGCCTCTGTGGGCTGGGTTTCGGAGGGCTGGGTTTCGGAGGGCTGGGTGCTGACTTCCGTGGTGTAGTTGGTGATGATGAACACCTGCTCCAGAGCGTTAATCTCGGCGGCAGGCTCCAGCAGGGCGAACTTGGCAACGCCGGTCTCCTCAAAGCCGGCATCCACCACGGAGCCGATGATCAGACCCCGGGGATACACGGTGGAACCGGAGGTCACCACCTGATCGTTGTTTCGGATGATGGCGGCGGAGGGCAGATAGTTCATTTTCAGCAGACGGTCGTGGCCGTCGATATAGCCGCCCTTGACCATGCCGTTGTAGCCGGAGACGGAGATGGTGCCGGAGATTTCCAGAGTGGAGTCCAGAACGGTTTTGATAACGGCGTAGTTGAGCCCCACCTCCGTCACCAGACCGATGACCTGACCGTTCTCCGTAATGGCGCAGAGGTTCTCCTTGATACCGGCGGTGCTGCCCCGGTTGATGGTCAGGGTGCTGTTCCAGTCCGTGGAGCCCCAGCCGATGATATAGGCGTCCACCAGATCATAGCTTTCGTGGGTGGCCTGCAGATCCAGCATCTTGCGCAGACGGTCGTTTTCACGGGAGACGGAGTCGGCCTGACGGGCCACATCCTCCATCTGGGCGATTTTGGCCTGCAGCGCCTCATTTTCGGCGGACAGAGCCTCATAGCGGAACATATAGCTGTAGTATTTTTCCGCGGTTCGGGTCAGGGCGTTGCCCACTGCCCGGACGGGAGTCATCAGACCCTGCACAAGGATGCCGGGGGCAGACTGGTTGGAAACACCGGCGTAAACGCCCAGCGCCGCAGCCAGCACGATGGCCAGCACCAGAATGATTGCGATTTTTGTGCTGAACAGATGTCTCATGGATCTAGTCCTCCTGTAATTCCGGGGCAATCCGCCCCAGAGCCTGACCCAGTCTGCACAGGGGAAGTCCCATTACATTATAATAGTCCCCCTCCAGACTCCGGCAGAACAGGGCGGCGCCGCCCTGAATTCCGTAGGCGCCGGCCTTGTCCATGGGCTCCCCGGAGGCAACATACCGGGCAATCTCCCCGTCGGTCAGGGGGCGGAAATGGAGGGTGGTGATTTCCGTGAAGGTCTCGCTGCTGCTGCCCTTTACCACGGTGCAGCCGGTCATCACCTGATGCGCACCGCCGGAGAGGAGCTTCAGCATCCTTACGGCATCAGCCTCATCTCTGGGCTTGCCCAGAATCTGCCCGCGGCAGACCACAATGGTGTCGGCGGCCACCACCGCATCCCCCTCTTCCCGGGGGACGGCCAGAGCCTTCAGACGGCTGACCCGGGCCACCTCCTGTTCCGGGGGCAGCTTGGCGTTCATGGTTTCATCGATATCCGCAGCCCGGACGGTAAAGGGAATGCCGAAAACCTTCAGCAGTTCCTGCCGCCGGGGCGATGCGGAAGCCAGAATCAGTTGCATAGTTTTGTCCTTTCCAAATGGGTTTACTCTACGCCCCGGAGGTACAGACCTCTGGTGCAGGCGCCGGGATCAAAGGGTGTGGGGTTCAGGTAGTCGTCCAGAACCCGATCCACCTCCCGGGTATTCTCTGTGGTAAACAGAAGCCGCACAGCCCACAGCCCCAGCTTAGAAAGATCGTCCTGACGATCCAGCCAGCTGAGCTTCTTGCCGTTGAGCAGCACGCTGCGGCAGGTGCCGCAGTCCTTGATGATGGGAAATTCCGCGCCGGTTTTGTCGGTGAGCTTGGTGGAAGCGTTGTTGCAGCTGCACTCGCCGGTGCGGTTGCGGATCAGGCAGTGCTCCGTCACCATCAGGGGCAGACGGCCGTAGCCGATAAGCTCGGTGTTGACAGCCTTGCTCAGATCCCGGATCTGGGGCAGGGTCATCTCGAAGCTGGCGGTGGCGCTGGCCAGCTTCAGCTCCCGAAGGATGTTCATGGAGATGGAGTTGAAGATATTCAGGCCGAAGTCGCCGTGAATCCGCATTCCGGTCTCCTGAGCAGGAATCAAAAGCCCCAGATTTCCCACCAGCACATCCCGGATGCCCCGATCCCGGAGAATGGCCATCTGCTGCTGCAGCTTGGGCAGCTCCCCGTCGTGGACGATTCTGGGCAGCACGGCGGCAACCCGTCCCCGTTTCAGCAGCTTCATCAGCAGCTTTTCGTCCTCCATCAGCAGATGGATGGGGACATACAGCATCACAGCCTCGGTATTCAGAAGCCTCGGGGTCAGGTGCTCCCGGCTGGTGACCTGAATGGTCAGCCCGGGCAGACCCCGTTGACCGGGGTATTTGGTGACGGAGGCAGGCTTGCCAAGGGTAAAATCCTCCCGGCGTGCCCGGAGGGCGGTGAGCTGGTTCAGCACATCCCGGCGCATGGCGTTGACGGCGGCGGCGGAGATGGTAAGGCCGGGGTCCACCCGGGTGCGCACCTCCACACATCGGAAGGGGGTGCCACCGGTCTTGGCAATCCGCTGGGCAAGAGCGGAGCCGGTGAGGGGCACATTTCTGGCAAGCTCCGGCACAGGACCTGTGGCCTGAGCCATCCGCCCCTCGGGGTCGGTGGCAGTCAGGGAGCTGCCGTCCACGCTGACCACACCCCGGAAGGAGATGTCCACCAGCTGGGTCTCTCCGGCTTCATAAGAGTTCTGGGCGGCCTGCAGCCACTGGGGATCGTCGTAGACCTCCTCCCGGATGCCGAACATCTTCCGGTCGATTTTGTGGGTATAGTAGCCGTCGGTGAAACCCTGCCGGTTGAAGGCGGTCATCAGGGCATCCATCATGGCAGGGGTCACATTCCCCTCGTCCAGAGCCTTGCGGTAGACGGCGGTGACGGTGGCCACATATTCCGGCCGCTTCATCCGTCCCTCCAGCTTTATGGAAGCCACCCCCATCTCCTTCAGCTCCTCCAAATACCGCACAAGGCAGTTGTCCTTCAGGCTCAGGGGGTATTTGTTTTCCCAGTGGGTGTAGCCGTAGCTCTGGCGGCAGGGCTGGGCGCAGCGACCCCGGTTGCCGGAGCGGCCGCCGATGACGGCGGACATATAGCACTGGCCGGAGTAGCACATACACAGTGCGCCGTGGGCAAAGACCTCGATTTCAATGGGGCTGTGGGCGCAGATGTAGCGGATTTCCTCCCGGCTCAGCTCCCGGCTCAGCACCACCCGTTTCATGCCCATGGCGGCGCACATCTGCACCCCGGGCAGGGAGTGGACGGTCATCTGGGTGGAGCCATGGATGGGCACATGGGGGGCGATCTGGCGGCACAGCTGCACAACGCCCAGATCCTGCACGATGAAGGCATCCACGCAGCAGGATGCCCCGTGGCGGATCAGCTCCGTCATATCGGGAATCTCCCGGTCGGAAACCAGAGTATTTAAAGTAAGGTGAACCTCCACGCCCCGGATGTGGCAGTATTTGACCGCATCCTTCAGGGTCTGGGGGGTGAAGTTTTTTGCGCCCTGCCGGGCATTAAAGGGGCCGCAGCCCAGGTATACGGCATTGGCTCCGTTCTGAACCGCCGCCCGCAGCGCGTCCATGGAACCGGCCGGTGCCAGTAATTCGATCATAGGCCTACCTCTCCATTATGGTATACTTGTTGACACTATAGCACAAACAGCTGAAAAATTCCACCCTGTCCGGGGCAATTCAAGAAAAATTCACGCAATATTCACGGCTGTTCTGCTTTCTGTGCATATTATAAAAGGCAAAAGGATTATTTATCTGAGTTAGGAGTGATTGCATTCTTCCACTTCTTTCGTAGGGGCGGCCATCGGCCGCCCGAACCGGGCAGTTCCGCATCAAGGGTTGTGGGCGGCCAATGGCCGCCCCTACGAAAAAGTTTAAGGATTGTTCTCCCGTTTTTAATCTATCCCCGAAGAGGATAGATTAACTCCTCACTCCTCACTCCTAATTCCTAACTCGCCAAAACTGTCAATATTTATTTGAGAATTATTTGCAAATAGCTCTTGACAAAGAAAAAATGGTGTGATATACTTGCCCTGTAAATAAGAATCAATCGCAAATAAACCCGAAAGGGGAGATGCCAATGGGCGAAACGAAGCAATTTCGCAAGCGCAATGCCATCCTTTCCTGCCTGCGCTGTACGGATCAGCACCCATCTGCTGAGACGCTGCACCAGATGCTTCAGCAGGAACACCCGGACATCTCTCTGGCAACGGTCTACCGCAACCTCGCCTTTTTCAAAAGTCAGGGCATGATTGCCAGCCTTGGCGCGGTAAACGGCGTGGAGCGGTTCGAGGCCAATGTTCAGCCCCATGTCCACTTCATCTGCGGCTGCTGCGGCGCTGTGCTGGATCTGCCTCAGATGGAAACCCCCGAGAGCCTGCGCGATCGGGTGGCCAGCCTTTCCGGCGGCCGGGTGGACAGCTGCCAGCTGTCCTTCACCGGAATCTGCCAGGATTGTCTGGACAAAAACGCAACTGCCTGAAATCAAAAATTTATTTTAATGGAGGAATTTACTATGAAGAAGTTTGTCTGTCCTGTCTGTGGTTATGTCTATGAGGGCGAGTCCATGCCCGCCGATTTCGTCTGCCCCCTGTGCAAGGTTCCCGGCTCCAAGTTCAAGGTGCTGGAAGAGGGCAAGCTGGCTGCCGAGCATGAGTACGGCATCTACGCCAAGACCGTGAAGAACAACCCCGACATTTCCGACGAGGACAAGAAGTTCATCTTCGATCAGCTGATGGCTAACTTCAACGGCGAGTGCTCCGAGGTTGGTATGTACCTGTGCATGGCCCGTATCGCCCATCGTGAGGGCTACCCCGAGGTGGGTCTGTACTGGGAGAAGGCCGCCTATGAGGAGGCTGAGCACGCTGCCAAGTTCGCAGAGCTGCTGGGCGAGGATCTGGAGCCCAACATGAAGGCTACCACCAAGGACAACCTGGCATGGCGTGTGGACTGCGAGTTCGGCGCAACCCAGGGCAAGTTCGATCTGGCCGCCTGCGCCAAGAAGAACGGTCTGGATGCCATCCACGACACCGTCCATGAGATGGCCCGTGACGAGGCCCGCCATGGCAAGGCTCTGAAGGGCCTGCTGGAGCGCTACTTTCGTTAAGCAGGCAAAGCCTGCGATCAACTCTGCTGCCACACGGAACCTGACCTACGGTCTGTTTGTGCTGACGGCAAAGGACGATCAGGACAATGGTTGCATCATCAACACCTGCGTGCAGGTGGCCGGCGATCCCACCCGGCTGATGATTTCCTGCCAGATGGGCAACCTGACCCGGGAAATCATCGAGAAGACCGGCAAGTTCAACATCAGCGTGCTGACGGAGGATGTGCCCTTTGAGACCATTCGCCACTTTGGTATGCAGTCCGGCCGGGATGTGGACAAGTTTGCCGACTTCACCAACCTGGAGCGCAGCTGCAACGGCCTTTATTACCTGACGGAGAATGTGAACGCCATGTTCTCCTGTGAGGTGAAGGAAAAGAAGGATCTGGGCAGCCACATGATGTTCATCGGCGAGGTTGTGGAGAGCAAGGTTCTGGGCAAGGGCGCACCCTGCACCTACGCCCACTACCACAAGGCTATCCGTCCCAAAGTGTAATTTGCAAGGAGCAAGAGGCCATGAAGTATATCTGCGATGTCTGCGGCTGGGTCTATGACGAAGACGAGGCCGGCGTGAAGTGGGAAGACCTGCCCGAAGATTTTGCCTGCGAGCTGTGCAATGTGGGCAAGGATCAGTTCTCCCCTGCAGAGTAATCCAAAATAACAGCAAACGAGGAGCGGTTTTCCGCTCCTCGTTTTGTTTATTGTTTCCCGTAAAATTCCAGAGCCTTCTCCGGGGGCATGGGTCTGGCGTAGAAGTAGCCCTGCAGCCGGTCGACGCCTTCTGCCAGAAGCGCCTGAGCCTGGGTCTCCGTTTCCACACCCTCGGCGATGACCTGAAGGTTCCGCCGGTGGAACAGGTGGGTCAGCTCCCCAATCAGCGCCATGTCCGCCCTGCCGCTGTCGGAGGTGGTGACGCTCTTGTCCAGCTTGATGCCGAAGAAGGGCAGCTGAAGCAGCAGATTGAAGTTGGAGTAGCCGGTGCCGAAGTCGTCCAGATAGAAGCGGTAGCCCGCCCCGGCAATCTGCTCCATGATTTCCTTCGCAGTGGAGAAATCCCCCGGGATGCTGCGCTCGGTGAATTCCAGACAAATCCGATTTCGATAGATACCGCAGCCGTCCGCAATTCGGTTCAGATTATCCAGAAACCCCGTGGCCATCATCTGCTGGGCGGGGACATTGATGGAAACCGCGCTGAGGGAATCCATCCGGGGATCCTGAAGCAGGCGGCACACCTGCTCCACTACGAACCAGGTGAGCTGAAAGATCTGCCCGGTTTCCTCTGCCAGAGGGATGAATTCCTCGGGAGAGATGAGCTGACCGTCCGGCTCCCGGAGACGGATCAGGGATTCGGCAGAACAGAACCGCTGGTTCTTGCAGCAGAATACCGGCTGGAGCCAGACCTCATAGCCGTGCTCCTGGTCGATGGTCTGAAGCCGATCCGCCAGATACTGACGGCGTAGCATCTGGGAGCCGATGTTCTGGGTGTAGCGCAGATAGGGCAGATCCTGCCGCCGGGCCAGCCGGAGGGCGTAGGCCATTTTTTCGTACAGTTCCCCAGCCTTGTGATCCTGGGAAGAGGAAAGATAGTCCACCACATTGTAGCTAAGATGCACCTGCTGGTGGAGGCAGAAGATACCGCCGTCCAGAAAATCCAGAAGAATCCTGGCGTTGGCCTGGGATGAGATTTCTGTGGCGGAGGGGAGAATCAGCGTAAATTCCGTGCCGTTCATGTGAAAGGCAGAGGCCTGGGGGAATTGCCGCTCCAGAGAAAAGGCAAACTGGTAGAGTATTTCATCCGCGGCCAAGTAGCCAAACCGGCGGTTGATCTCGCTGAAATGCCGAACCTGAATCAGCAGCACCTGAAACGGCTTCCCGGTTGCTATCTGCACCTTTACGGATTTGAAGAAACGAATCCGGTCGTTGAGCTTGGTGAGGCTGTGAACACCGGGTCTCGGCCCCTGGAAATTCAGGAACAGCACCAGCGCCACCAGGGAAAGCAGAAAGCTGTTGAGCATGATATCCACATACATCCGCTGCAGGACAATGCACAGAACTCCCACCGGGAAGGTCTGCAGCAGAGCGTGACTCAGGGAGCGATCCACATACTTCCGGTTGCGCAGATAGCAGACCGTGACGCAGGCCATCTGCATCAGCACCGCAGCATAGCCAACCGCGTTGAGAGGCCCCCGGCGGTAGTAACCCTGCTGGTCAAAGTAGAATAGCCAGCCATTCCATAGGTTCAGAAGGACGATCACCACAAACGGCCAGAAAATGATGCTGAGCAGGATTCTCATCTGGCGGATACAATGTTCCCCGTAGACATGCTCCAGAATCTTCAGCGCCAGATATTGGGCAATGCAGGAGGTGGTGAGAAGGTTGCACAGAAAATAGGCGCTGTTCACCAGATAGCCGACCCAGATGGGGCTGCCGATCCAGTGCTGATGGCAGCCTGTCAGCAGATCCAGCAGGGCATTTGCAGCAATGAAAACCAGACACATGGCGAAGAGCTTACTGGTTCTGGTGAGAAAACGCCGGTCAGGAAAGTAGAACAGGCTCAGAATGGCCACCAGTGCCAAAGCGCAGTAATCGCCGAAATAGTACACAGCACAGACCTCCCTTTTGAACTGGAAGAATGTTCACATACATTCTAGCGCAAGCGACGACAGAAAACAACTGGTAATCCATCAAAAACAAAGAAAAACACATATCAGACGGGCAGTGAGGCAAATAACAATTTGCACACCTGTTGTCATCCTGAGCGAGTGAAGCGAGTCGAAGGATCTTCGCACTTGTTTTGTGCAGTGCAGTTGGTAAGTGCGAAGATTCTTCGACTTCGCGCTACGCGCTTCGCTCAGAATGACAGCGTGGGTGGAAAGCACGCTAAATAACAATTTATCAACCGGCTGAGTAAAACCGATAAGCAGATATTTAATGATCATGTTTTTCTCATTTTTCGCCGAATCTCCTTGCCGCATTATGCGGTGCTGCCTCAGAATAGTCTTTCTGCGATTCCCACAACCATAGGCAGGGTGACAATGGAGAGAAGTGTGGATATGACTACTGTTTCCACAGCATAGCCGTAATCCCGATTGTGCAGCTGGGCATAGACAGCCACATTACTGCCCACGGGGCAGGCGGCGGCAATCAGAACAGACAGTTTCAGATCGTTCATAGATGCGGGGAGCGCCAGAAGCAGTCCCATTGTAACAGCGGGAATGATGATCATGCGAACCAGGGACACCAGATACAGCCGGGGCTTCAGGAACATTTTCAGAATATCCACCTGAGCCATGTAAATACCAATTGTAAACATAGCAATGGATGTATTCAGGCCGGCGATGTTTGCTACGCATTTCTGGAGTACAGCAGGCATGGAAATTCCTGTCAGGAAGAAGAATGCTCCGACAAGAATGGCAATCATAAACGGAGCCTTGATCAGCCGTAATCCCAGAGCAGCAACCTGTTTTCTCAGGCTGACTTTAGAAGATTCCTTCTGATTACCCCGGATGGGAAGCATTCCTTCGCTGTCACAGGATGTCAGCAGAGAAACGCCATAAGTCCACTGTAAAAGATTCAGGAAAGCAATGAAGGCAGCAATATAGAAAACACCGCCGCTGCCGACAGACGCGATAATTAAGGGGACACCAAAGAAACCGGGATTTGCAAAGGAACCTGCAAAATTTTCGACGGCGTGCCTGCCCAGAATCAGGCGGGACAGCAACATGGACAGTGCCAGAACCAACGCTGCCATGAGGGCACTGACGAAGAATCCGGTGATTCGCTCCGGGGTGCGGTCAACCAGAAAGCTGTTAATGATGACACAGGGAAGGGAGAGAAAGATCAGAATATTGCCCAGAGTCTTGCTGCCCTCGTGACTGATTTTCCCGGACTTGTACATAAGATATCCCACTGCCGCCAGCAGGATCATGGTGACAACCTGCCACAGAATTGTTTGCATAGTTTCCATGATGAATCGCTCCTTTGTTTACAGATACTTGCGCAGAGGCTTGAAAACCTCCACATGGGCTGCGGGGAACATATGCATTCCCGTCTCAACAGTTTAAAAGAGAGTCCATATTTGAACTGGCTGCCGGAGCTGTCTGCCGGACGGCTCCGTTTCCATGGGTTCGATGCCGTATCCCGCCATCAACGAAACAGG
The DNA here is from genome assembly GCA_945877365.1 of uncultured Clostridia bacterium. Lineage (GTDB taxonomy): Bacteria > Bacillota > Clostridia > Oscillospirales > Oscillospiraceae > Faecousia. The sequence goes on from CAMCRV010000028.1 coordinate 28,827, forward strand.
GCACCCTTTGTGGGTGCCCTGCTTTTCTGGTGCCGGTGGCCGGGCTCGATTACCCGTTTGCCTTTGGCAAACGGTAAGGAGGCAGCCGGTTTTTGAACTGGCTGCTGGAACTGTCCACCGGACAGTTCCATTTTGGATGGGTTCGAGCCCGACTTCCATCATTCAATAAAACAAGGGCCCCCCATTGTGGGGTGCCCTGTTTTGCTGGTGCACCAAGGCAATCCAAATCCGAACCAGCTTTATTTGCTGCGGTCTTAACA
>CAMCRV010000029.1 GCA_945877365.1 uncultured Clostridia bacterium
GCCATCATGTGGGTCAGCACGGCGTACTGCACCACATTCCAGTTGTTGGCGGTGAGCATATCCTGAGAACGCTGGTTCAGGATGGCGTTGAGCTTGTTGCCGGTGACATTGAAGGTCATGGAATAGGCGCAGGGGTACAGGTTCATCTCATGCAGATCCTGAAAATTGTAGATATTGGTCAGAATCCGCCGAGAGGCCGGGTTGTGCTTCAGGTCATAGATCACCCGATCCACCTGATCGAAGTCCCCCTCCTTGTAGTGGTGCTTGATGCCCAGCTGATAGCCGTAGGCCTTGCCGATGGTGCCGTCCTCCCCGGCCCACTCGTCCCAGACATGGCTGCCCAGGTCACAGATGCGGTTGGACTTCTTCTGCCAGATCCACAGCAGCTCGTCCACGGCGGACTTCCAGTAGGTGCGGCGCAGGGTCATAATGGGGAACTCTTTGGAAAGGTCATAGCGGTTCACCACGCCGAATTTCTTGATGGTATGGGCAGGGGTGCCGTCTTCCCAGTGGGGACGCACCTCCAATCCCTCGTCGGAAACCCCGTTTTCCAGAATGTCCAGACAGGTCTGTCTGTATAGCTCGTCTGCATAGCTCATGGCATTGTCCTCCTGCGAAATTTGTCTTATCATATCATGGAAGCACGCAAAAAACAAGCCCCGCGGATTGCTCCGCGGGGCCTGTTTCGCTAAGGGGTGTGTGTATGATGATGTGAGAATTGGTTAGGGATTGATGACACCGATACAGGTGTTCTGAATATATCCGATGCCGATGTTGAAATAGGTGTTGCCGCTGTCCACAATAATACCAGTGATCGTCACAGGACTGCCGATTTGCAGGGTTGCAACCTGAATCTTATCGGTGCCGGTACCGTCATAGACTGCGCTGTCCGCTGTGGTAACATAGGCGCTCAGTGCAAAGCTTGCCAGATCGGAAACATTCACATAGGCATCGCTGCCAAGTGCACGAATCTTCACGCGTGCTCCGGGTGCAGTGGAGTACTCCGTGCCATTGAAGGAGACCCTTGTACCGGCTGCCAGCTGGAACAGGACATCCGAGCCAGATGCAGTGGTGTATGCATTTACGATACCGCTTGTCACACCGTAGGCAGTGGTACCGGAAACCACATCGGTGCTGGTCACTGCAGTGGGCTGGTCCTTGCCATCCAGACGGATCCAGTAGTTATTCAAAGTTGCATCGGGGGATGCAATCTTACCCCAGACATTGCCGGAAGCATCGCAGACAACGGAGGAGATGGTAATGGTACCTGCGGACATTCTTCTGACGATCGTGGAATCCATGGAAGAATCCACACGAACATTGAAGGGAACACCAAGGACATAGCTTGCAGTGAAGCTAAGCTTGCTGACATCCAGCCAGCCTGTCTTAGCGGTGTCATCGGTAGCAACCTTGACCCAAACCTTGCCGCCGTCGGCTCTGGTTGCAAAGGTGTCATCCATCTGCAGGAAGAAGGTTACATCGCTCATGGCAGCCAGCTTAAACACAACATTTGCGGAGTTGGGAGACTCGAGGACATCGGTCAGCACCATTGTCTTACCGGAGCCGTTGCCGGTGGTAATGCCCAGTGCAGAATTGTAAGTCAATGCAACATTGAGAGCAGTGTCGCTGATCTTGCTCATGGGCACCCAGCCAGTAACATCAGTCGTACCAGTGGTCAGACCCACAAAGGGAACATCCCCAAACATTGCATACTTGATGTAAGTTACCTGCGTGCCGCAGCTAAGAACCTGAATAGTCGTGCTGCTGGAATCAGGCTTTGCATAAACAGGCTGATTGTCGGAGTTGATATAACCGATCTTGGAGGGGAATGTTACGCCAGCCAGGTCAATCCAGCCCGGGGTGTTGTAATCGTTGATCTTGCCCCAGGTCTTATCACCGTCAGCCTTGAAAGCCAGGATGGTGATCGGCATATTGGCATCAATGGTGCCGGCAACGCCGCTCTTATCGGTGGCATCCTTGTAGACATACTGTCTGTTGGTCTTGGTGGTAGCCTTGATATTGTAGACCAGTTCCTTGTTGTTGTTCACAACAGCATCACTGGAAATGGTGGTTTCCTGAGTGGATTCGCCGCTGATGGGGCCCTCGGGAACGACGCCGTCGGTGACCACATACTCCATGCAGATCCAGCCCTGAGCCACACGGCCCCAGTACTGCGCGCTGTAGAGTCTCTGCTCATAGATTTCCACACGGGTGCCAACCTTGAGCTTGCCCACGATGGCGTTGCCCACGCCGGGTGCACTGCGGACATTGACGGAGTCGAAGCAGCGGGCGATGGTGCCCATGACGCCGGTGCCGGAGCTGCTGGTCTGCTCCACGGAGATGTAGCTCATGCAGACCCAGCCGGAGGTGCCGTTGACATTGATCTTGCCCCACAGCATACCGTCGGCAGTGACCTGCTCATAGACGGTGACCTTGGTGCCCTTGGGCAGGGATGCAATCTGGGGATTGCCCAGGCCGGCTCCGCTGCGGACATTCAGGTTGATGTTGCTGTTGACGGTACCGGTCAGGGAAATCTGGCCGGGGGTGGTGCCGTTGGCGGTGTTGCTGCTGCCGGTACCGCCGATGCCGCCGGTGAGGTTGACATACTGCTTGGCGACCCAGCCCTCGTTGCCGTTCCACTTGATACGGGCCCACTGTGCGCCGTTGACCTCAGTCAGCTCATAGACGGTAACTGCGGTGCCCACAGCCAGGGATGCAACCTTGTTGTTCTGCACACCTGCGGCGATACGGACATTGACGGGGATGGAAGCATTGGCGATGACGCCTGCGGAGCCGTTGACGGGATCGATGCCGCTATTGGAGCCGCTCTCGTCAGCAGGAGGAACCACGGTAACGGTCTGAACCTCGACATAGGCCATGTTGACCCAGCCAGTGACGCCGTTGACGGTGACCTTGCCCCAGATCTTGGAGCCGGAAGCAGTCTTCTGAGGAACCTGCTCGCTGATGGCGATGGACTCGCCCTTCTTCAGGGTGAACATCACCTTGCTGTTGTTGTCAGCCTCCTGATAGGCGTTGACATCATACATGGTGACGCCGGTGCCTGCGCCGGTGGTGCCGTTGGAACCGCTGGGCGTGGTGGGCTGCTGTACCTGTGTCAGGTTGACATAATCCAGACAGATCCAGCCCTTCTCCGTGCGGCCCCATCTGTGGCCGGCGGTAGTGGTGACCTCGTAAATGTTAACCTTTGTGCCGGTGGCCAGGGAGGTGACCCAGGTTCCGTTCACCGCAGGCTGCTTGCGGACATTCAGATTGGTGTTGCTGATGACGATACCGGTGTACAGAAGCACATCAGATGTGGTGGAGCCGCCAGTGGAAGCGCCGTTGCTGACGCCGGTGACATTCAGGTAGTAGGTGTATACCCAGCCTTCGTTGGCCTCGCCCCACTTGACTCTTGCCCACAGCTTACCTTCCACATCAGAGGTATCATAAATCGTAACCTTGGTACCGGAGCCAATTCTGGCTATGACAGTTGTGCCTGCCATGCCGGCTGCATTGCGGACATTCAGCTGTGCGCAATTGGTGACGACGGCAGTCTTGCCCAGATAGGGATTTGTGTCGTTGTAGCTATCGTTAATGACCTTTGCGCAATCCAGATCGACCCACAGGTAATCATAGCCGCCTTCACCATAGACAACTCTGCCCCAGGTCTTTTTGGAGTTGGTTGCATCTACTCTCTTCTCAACAACCTTCAAAACCGTACCCTCGGGGAAGTTGGTGATGGGCGTACCAGCATAAACCGGGTTCGGCCAGCCGCCTGTTGCCATAGTAATCGTAGCAGAAGCAATAACCTTCACACTGCTGTTGCCGGAAATACCATCGTTATCGTGGACAGCAACCCAGCCCTGGCAGTAAGCACCCTTGGTATCCTTACCGGTACCGTAAGCCCACTTAATATTCTGAACGACCTTCTCTTCCTCAACCTTGAAGGAGGAGTTTGCCATCAAGTTACAGACAGCCTTGGTAGTGTCCGTAATGGTTGCAGGATCAGCAACATCGTAAACCTTAGTGGAAATCAAATTGTTGGCGTTAATGGTGTAACTGGAATCACCATTCCACTTGGGCCACAGGGTCTTGCCGCCCATACCGGACAGGGAGTAAACAGGCTCTTCTTTCGCCAGAGCGCCGCTGCTGGTATAGGAGCGGGTGTACCAGCCCAGGAAGGTTTCCGGGCTGCTGGGAGCTTCAGGCATTGCAGGCAGGCTCTTGGTATTGATGACCAGGACGCTATCGGTAGCATCCAGAGTGGCACCATCATCGTCCTTCAGAACCACATAAGTGTAGTTTCCAGCAGAGTTATATGTACCATTCAAGTACAGATTAGCTTCCTTCAGGCGACGGCTGACCAGACCCGGGAAGTAATCGCTGGAGGGATCCAGAGAATTACGCTCTACAAGGGTCTGAACGAACTGGTCTCCGCCCTTCTGCTGCAGAACATAGGAACGAATCACGCTGGAGGAAGATGTCAGCCAGCCGGTGCCAATGTTGTAGCTCAGAGATGCCAGTGCATCAAACTGAGTCTGAGACAGGGGGCGATTGTTGGTGGTGATAAAAGTGTTGAGGGCAGGTTCGACAACATCCTTCAGATGCTGTTTCATCAGCTCCTCAGCGGCCTTCGTGGTAATACCGGTAGAATACAGATCCTTTTTATCCGATTCAATCCGGGTACCGTAGCCGACATACCACTGAGCTCCATGCTGATAGGGCTTTGCACTGAAGCCCTCAAAGCCTTTGATCATGGAGATACCAGAATTACTGGTCTTCATGGTGGCAGCGGAAGCGGTGAGAACGGTGGCGGGCACCAGTCCAACCAACAGCACAGCTGCCAGGACGAAACTAAGAATTCTCTTCATCATAACACACTTACTCCTTTTCTTCTTTGTAAGTACCCGAATTATAACACAGCTGTTTACAAATTGCAACCCCTTTTTTGAAATTAATTACATTTTTGTTACTCTTTTTTCGACTGTATTTTGGCGCGACCGGCGCCTCAGGGGGTAAAATCGGCCTTTTCAGAGGTTCCGCAGGAACTCGGCGGCGTTTTTTTCGTTACAAATTGTGAGGTTTGGTTACAAATCCCCAGCCAGTCTTTCCCCGTTGACTTTCCCCATCTGCGCTGATATACTCGATAAAAACAGAAGGGAGAAAAGCCATGGATTCAAAAACAGCCCTCATCGGCATGAGCGGCGGCGTGGACAGCAGCGTGGCTGCCCTGCTGATGCAGCAGCAGGGATTTTCCTGCATGGGTGTCTATATGCGCCTGCACAGCGTCCCCTGCGGCGGCGCCAACCACAGCGCGGATGCCGCGGCCGTGGCGCAGAAGATGGGGATTCCCTTTCAGGTGATGGATTTTCAGGATGCCTTTCAGGAAAATGTCATCCGTCCCTTTGTCAGCAGCTACGAATCCGGTCTGGTGCCCAATCCCTGCATCCGGTGCAACCGAACCATGAAATTCGGCGTGCTGCTGGACAGGGCGTTGGATATGGGATATCGGTATGTTGTCACCGGCCACTACGCCCGAATCCGGCAGGAGGAAGCCACCGGACGATACCTTTTATATAAGGCCGCAGACCGAGCCAAGGATCAGACCTATTTTCTGGCCGGTCTGACCCAGCGCCAGCTTGCCCACATTCGCTTTCCCCTGGGGGAGCTGACCAAGGAGCAGGTTCGCAGGCTTGCTCAGGACAACGGTCTGCTCACCGCCGGGAAGAAGGACAGTCAGGACATCTGCTTCGTCCCCGACGGGGACTATGTGGCCTTTATGGAGCATTGGGCAGGCAAGACCTACCCTGCCGGAGATTTTCTGGATCTGTCCGGCAAGGTTGTAGGCAGGCACCGGGGGACGGTGGCCTATACCATCGGCCAACGCAAGGGGCTGGGGCTGGCCATGGGGGCTCCCGTCTATGTCTGCGGCAAGGACATGGTCAAAAATACCGTTACCGTGGGTCCCAACGAGGCTCTGTTTTCCAGCGCCCTCCGGGGCTGTGATTGGGAATGGTACCCCTTCCCTGCCCTGACCGCCCCCATGGCCGTCACCGCCAAAACCCGGCACAGCCAGAATGAACAGCCAGCGATGGTGTATCCCGAGGAAAACGGCTTCGCCCGGGTGGAGTTTGAAACTCCCCAACGAGCCATCACCCCGGGGCAGGCAGTGGTGCTGTATCAGGAGGATCTGGTCATCGGCGGCGGCACCATTGCGCAGGCTCTATAAAATAAGGTAAGGAGGAGCGTTTGCTCCTCCTTCCTTCTTATTTCAGGGCTTCGTTGATGGCTGCCAGCTCCTCCTGTGTCAGCTCCTCCCGGATCTCCATATCCGCCCAAATGAATTCATTGCCATAGGCGACATAGCTGTGGTAAGAATTTAACGCAATGGTGTTGAACTCCTCTTTGTTGGTAGGCGTGCCGCCGCAGGCATCGATCAGGCTCCAATCTATGTCCATGGAATTGTAGCATTTGCCTGTATCCATATCCAGAAGGATACGGACACTGTCGTCAACGCCTCCATCGCAGGCAACATCCATGTCCAGCCAAATCAGCATACAATGGGCATTGGTGCCCTTGCCATCCCAGTTGCCAACTCTGTATTCCATGGCATGGGTAACCGTAACGGGGCGGGCCTTGGAACCGGTCACTTCCTCAAATTCCTTCACCGCGGCATCTCCCTTGCTTTCCAGAAAGGCTTTCACGGTATCCGCCGCCAGCTTCTGCCGATCCGTCAAGCCGGCGGAGAGTGGGACTGTCGGCGAAGGGGGTGTCTGGGTGGCGGAGGGCTCTGCGGCAGGAGCCTCCGTGGCAGCCGTTTGAACAGGCTGAGGCTTTGTGCCCTCTTCGCCGTCCCGGAGAATTTCGATCACCTGAATGGCCTTGTCATATTCCCCCTGCTCCAATAAGGAAAGAATATATTCGTGTTCCTTGTTTTTTCCGCCGCCGCAGGCTCCCAGGGAAAGGCACAGCGCAGCCGCTGTCAACAGGCAAAGCAGTTTTTTCATGGTTTTCCTTCTTTCTGTTTCCGGCTATGTTTTTCGCCAAAGTGTTGAATCAGGCGATGCTGGGGACACTACTTCTGATATTTTCCGGTATGGTCTCCGGGGTGTTGTCTGCGGCGATTCTCTCTGCGGCTGTACCAGACATTTGCGGCAAACACCGCCGTGCACAGCAGGCTGATTTTCCAGCCCAGATTGAAGGCCGCATTTTCATACCGGAAGGTGATCCAGTGGTTGCCCTGATTCAGCTCCACGGCGATCATGCACTCCCCTACCAGCTGAATTTCCGCAGGCTGATCGTCCACCCACACCCTCCAGTTGCCGTTCTGGGGGATGGAGGTGTACAGCAGCCCGTCCCGGTTGCAGGAGATAAAGCCCTCCACAAAGGTATCTTCAAAGGTGGTCAGCTCCAGGGTGGAGGCGGAGAGGATCTCATAGCCCTGCCGGAACAGCTCATCGTTTACCATGCAGGCCTTGATATCCAGAGAGCGGTGTGTGCCGGAATCGCAGCGAACCCGGATGTCCACATAGTCTCCGGCCTTCACATCCCCCACCGCCAGCATCTGGGGCAGGTTGGCGTTTTCCGTGTACCGCTCGATGTCGTTCACCGAAATGGTGAAGGTTTTCTTCTCGGGAAAATCCACATAGATGCACAGAAAGCCGTCCTGCTCCACCCGGTAGGAATAGACCACGGTGGCATCGGCTTCCCCCTGGGAATAGGTGCAGTAGCCGGTGGTGGAGCTTTCCTCCACATCTACCCCGGTGCCCACGATGGACACGGCAGGCACGAATTCCCACACATCCCCGGCAAGCCCCGTGGCGCTGCGGAACAGCGCATTCTGGAAGTCAAAGTTTCCTTCAAAGGGCAGCTCCAGCTCCCCAAGGGAGGCTTCCGCCAGAAAGCCCAGGGGCAGATAAGCGTTGTTTTCCAGCAGGTGTACCTTGCCGAAGTGGTGCACATCCGTAAAGAAGCGGCTTTCCTTGTCCTTGCCCTCCCGTTCAATCATATACTTCAGTCCCAGAAACAGGTTGGACACCGGGGAGCCTTCCTCATAGCAATAGCGGTTATAGGTATTCTTTGCCCCGTAGCCCAGAGCCTTCATGAATTCCGTAATCTTCACATTGGCAGAGCTGGTAAAGGCGGAAATTCCGTTATAGCCGTTGAGGGCGCCGTCGTTGAGGGTCTGGGAGTGGGTGGTCTCCGCCCGGAAAAAGAGGTTGTTTTTCTCCCGCTCGTGCATATAGCGGATCATGGAGGCAGCCTCGTTGGTTCCCTTGGGGTAACCGTTCACATTGGTGCCGGGGAAATACAGCCCGAAGGCCACCAGCGTGGCAATCAGCTCAACCCCCACGAAGAACAGGGTCAGAAAGCCAGCATTTTGCCTGCGCCAGTACCGGCGGCTGCAAAGCTCCGCCAGCTCCTGCCTGTCCGCATCCCTGGGAATCCGCTCCCGGAGGCTGCCCCAGGCCAGAATCCCCGTGAATATGACAAGAAAAGACAGATTATATATAATGTATACCGGCACATCCCATTCCAGATTGAAAAGAGACAGGGGCGCAGTGGTCTGCACCTCCCTGGAGCAGGCCAGCACCAGTCCCGTCAGCGCACCGGCCAGCAGCACCTGCTCCAGCCGGAATTGCCTGCGCAGGGTCCACGCCCGGTAAGCCATATACAGCAGCACAAAGCTGTACAGAAAGCTGAACCGGTAGGGAATCATGTTGGTGAAGTGGAAGCCGTGCCAGATATAGTCCAGCTGCCGGATGATAAAGCTGAGGTTGAAAAACACCAGCAGCGCCACGGCGCAGATCTTGTCCCGGAGCCGCACCCGTTTTGCCATCAGGTACAGGAAGGCAAGCACAAGGGTGCCCACGCCGCAGTAGAGGTTGGGAAGCCCCTCCTTGAAGCTGGGCTCAATGCCGCCGCCCATATTTCCCGCCACCTGCACCATGGCCTGCAGCAGCCCATAGATGGTATTGCTGGGGGCGATGTTCAGCCGGAAGCCGGTGGGAAATTTATTGACGCTGGACTGGGTGGTTTGCAGCCCCGCCAGAGCCGGAAGCTCCAGCACCGCCGTCATGCCGATGGCCAGTGCGGAGAAGCAGGCGATCCGCAGCAGGTCAGCGAAGAATTTCTTCCAGCCTCCCCAGCGGCAGAACTCATACACAAAAAACAGCAGAAATACGAAAATGCAGGTAAACAGTCCGATATAATAGTTGGCAAATATGGACAGGAACAGGGTCAGGGTGTACAGGACGCACTTTCTGTCCCGGAGCAGCCGCACCTGCCCCAGCACCACCAGCGGCAGCAGGGCGAAGGTATCCAGCCACATCACATTCCACTGATACCCCAGCGCCCAGGCGCACAGGGCGTAGAAGCCGCCGAAAAGACTGATGGAAAGATCATTTTTTCCGAAGATGTTTTTCAGAAACAGGGCAAAAAACAGCCCGGCAAGCCCCAGCTTCACCGGCATCAGCAGGGAGAAGTAGCCCAGCAGCCACCCCTCCGGCACCAGCACGCTGAGCAGGTTCAACGGCGATGCCAGATAATAGGCAATCAGCGCCAGATAATCCGTCCCCATGCCGATGCTCCAGCTGTAGAGCAGGCTGCCGCCGCTGCGCAATGTGCGGTGGAACTCCACGAAGAAGGGATAATACTGGTGGTACATATCGGAATACAGCATGGAATAGTGCCCGAAGGGGGCATAGCCGCTGACCAGCATCAGAATCAGCATCCCAGCAAAGGGAAACCCAAAGGCCAGCGCCGGATAGCTCCATGTTTTTTTTGCCGGATTCGGCAGTTTCATAGCAGTTCCTCCCAGGGAAAATCTCAGGCTATTCTATCATGTTTTTCCCCTTTGGTAAAGAGATAATACCGCCGCGCAAAAAGAAAAGGGGCGCTGCATCCCTTGCAGCGCCCGGTTTTTCAGGTCAGATTCAGTTTTCTGTCCGTCAGGTAGTACATTCCGAAGTAGCTCAGCAGGGAGAGAATCAGCATCAGAATGCTGTTCATGCCGAAAACCCGGAAAAAGATATTGGCCTCGCCCACAACCCTGACAACCTGTGAAGCCAGAAATACGGCTTCCACGATGGATACCGCCACCTGAATGCCGTAGTAAGCACCCACGGCTGCCAGCAGCTTGTGCTTCTTTGCCACCATGGCGCCGATGGTGATGCACAGCATCAGCATGACAATCTGGCAGATCATGCCCAGAATACCGGCCAGCAGCATCAGAAGGGCATAGCCCAGAACCTCACCGGAGAAGACACTGGCAAGCTCCTCTGCCATCCGGGGAAGAAGCTCCCACAGGGCAGGCCAGAAGCCCTCCACCACGGAAAAGCCCAGAAGCAGCAATCCCCCAAGGCTGACGCAGGCCACCACCACCATGAGAAGAACTCCCAGGAAGGTATTGATCAGACTGGACAGCAGAATCTCATGGGTGGTCACCGGCAGGGTGAAGGTGAGATAGCCCTCGTCGGTAAAGCAGCTCTTATAAAACCGCCACAGCTGGAAGAACAGCTGGGCCACACAGCAGACCGCAATAGCGACAAAAGACATCACCATTGCCAGAACACACAACACCGTCGGAAGTCTCATGGTCTCGCTCTGGTTGCTGGCCCAGACCAGATAGCGCATGGAGCCGCCGCCCAGCACTGCGGCGCTGAGGCAGATCAGGCACAGAATCCCCAGAACGCCCCAGCGGGCACGCCAGTCCTGCTTTAACAGTTTGGTAAACATCTGAACACCTCCCGGAACAGTTCATCCAGAGATTTTCCCGTTTCCTCTCTGGTCTCGTCGGCATTGCCCTGCCGGATCACCTTGCCCTGATACAGGAACACGAATTCATCCAGCACCCGCTCCACATCGGAAATCAGGTGAGTGGAGATCAGTACCGTGGCCTCGGGGTCGTAATTGCTGATGATGGTATTTAAAATGTAGTCCCGGGCGGCGGGGTCCACGCCGCCGATGGGCTCATCCAGAAGGTACAGCCTTGCCCTTCTGGACATCACCAGCACCAGCTGCACCTTCTCCTGATTGCCCTTGGAAAGGGTGCGGAATCTGGCATCCGGGGAAATTCCCAGAGCAAAGAGCATTTTCTCCGCCCTCTGGCGGTCAAAGTCGGCGTAGAAATCCTGAAAGAAATCCAGCATTTCACTTACCTTCCGCTGCCGGCTGAAATAGGTTCTGTCCGGCAGGTAGGAGACCATGGCCTTGGTCTGCACCCCGATATTCTCCCCGCAGACCTGAAGATTTCCCTGGCTGGGGGTGAGCAGGCCTGCCGCCAGCTTGATAAAGGTAGTCTTGCCGCTGCCGTTGGGACCCAGCAGGCCGATGATCTTCCCCTTGGGCAGCTCCAGATTCAGACCATCCAGAGCCTTGGTGTTATGATACTGCTTGGTAAGATTTGCCGCTTTTAATACCCATGCTTCCATTTACACATCCTCCTTTTCTTCTTCCAGATTTTGCAGCAGCCGGGCGGCCTCCCCGGGGGAAAGGCCGAATACCCGGAATTTTTCCGCGCACTGCCGGGCAAGCTCCTGCAAGGCATCCTGCCGCATTTGGGCAAGAATCTGCTCCTGCCGGGTCACAGTGCGTCCGCTGGTGCCGCCGCTGACCAGCAGCCCTTCCCGTTCCAGCTCTGTCAGAGCACGCTGCATGGTGTTGGGATTCACCTGTGCCTCCGCCGCCAGATCCCGGACGGAGGGTATTTTTTCACCCGGGGGCAGCTCCCCGGTGAGGATCCCGGCCCGAATAATCGATACGATCTGCTGATACACCGGGCGATCCGCGCTAAATTTCCAGTCCATAGGCACCTCCTCTGTATTACTGTATTAGCGTATTAATACAATAACACATTCATACAGTTCTGTCAAGTCCCCGGCAGAAAAAATCCGCAGGAAAAATCCTGCGGAAAAGAAGCCTGCCCCCGGTTTGCACCGGGGGCAGAAATATCAGTCCAGATCGTCCAGAGGATCGTCCAGAATATCGTCGGATTCGTCGTCGTGACCGCAGCAGTCGTGGCCGTCCTCTCCGGTGCCCGTCAGCTCGCTGATGCGCACCCGGCGCTTCAGCTTCATCTCCTCCACGGAGCTGTGGAGCAGCTCCTTCACGGCGATGGGGTTTTTCACATTCTTCAGCACCAGCGTGGGCATGGTCTTATCCGAGGAGATCACCGTCACGGTGCCCACCCCGAACAGCCGCTGCCACAGAGTTCTGCTGGTGGTGATGTCCCGCACCCGGTACAGCAGCACCTCATCGTCCTGAATGCTCAGGAACCCCACGGACAAAAACAGCCGATCCTCCGACAGCTTGTAGCGGGTGAAGCTCAGGGGCAGCCCCAGATACCGCTTGCGATCCTTCCAAACATAGGTGATGGGTTTTTTCTCCATTCCGACGACCTCCTTTATCTTTATCCGGCTGCGCCGAATTGACAATTGACAGTTGACAGTTGGCAATTCCTGCTAACTGTATTTATTTTACCTTCCCAACAGTAAAAAGTCAATTACAGAATCAAACAGATCAGCCCGGTGGCTCCCTCGTTGACAATTCTTGTCAGGGTGCCCCGGAATTTGCCCCGCACCTCCTGGGGAATCTGCACCAGCTTGGCGGTGAGCCCCTCCTGAATCAGATCATACACGGACTTGCCGAAGATGTTGCTCTCCCACAGCTTTTCCGGGTCCTCCCCCATGAGATAGGTGATGAGATCCTGGGACTGCTTCTCCTCCCCTACCATGGGACTGATCTCCGTGTCGATGTCCACCCGAACCATGTGGATGGAGGGTGCCCCGGCCTTCAGCTTCACCCCGAAGGCGCCGCCCTTGCGCACCAGCTCCGGGGTTTCCAGCTTCATCTCCTCCGCCGTGGGCATCACCACACCGTAGCCCGTGGCTTTGACGGCAGACAGGGCATCGGCAATCTTATCGTACTCCTGCTTGATTTGGGACAGCTCCGACAGCAGCTCCAGCAGCTGGGCATCAGTCTTGATGGGAATGCCTGCCTTGCTGCTGAGAATCTCATAGAACAGGCTTTCCGGAAATTGCAGACCGCAGCAGACTGTGCCGGTGGCCAGATCCACACTGCGCAGGGTGCAGCTTTCCAGCTGATCCCAGCCCTCCAGCTCACGAAGCTTTCCTTCCGCCTGCCCCAGATTGCGGATACTGTCTGCCTTTTCCAGAAGCTGCTGATAGAGAGCCTCCTTCACCGGGTGAGTTGGCTCCAGAGCCTCCATCCACCGGGGCAGCCACACCTGCAGCCGGGTCATGGGGAAGGTATACAGCAGTGCCTGTAAAAGCTGCATCATCTGCCCTTTGTCCATGCGCTGACAGTCGGCGATCACCGGGGTCTGCCCAAATTCCGCGGCAAGCTGCTGACCCAGAGCTTTTGCCCTCTCCCCCTCGGGATTCCGGGTGTTGATCACCACCAGAAAGGGCTTCCCCGTGGCCTGCATATCCCGGATGGCGCGCTCCTCCGCCTGGGCATAGTCCTCCCGGGGGATATCGGTGATGGTGCCGTCGGTGGTCACCACAAGGCCGATGGAGCTGTGACCCTCCATCACCTTTTTCGTCCCCAGCTCCGCCGCCTCCGTCATGGGCATCTCGGTGTCCGCCCAGGGGGTGGTGACCATCCGGGGCTTGCCGTCCTCCTCCGCCCCCACAGCCCCGGGCACCATGTAGCCCACGGAGTCGATCATCCGCACCCGAAGCCGGGTTTTGCCGTCGGGGCAGATTTCCACCGCCTCCTCCGGGACGAATTTGGGCTCTGAGGTCATAATGGTCTTGCCGGAGCCGCTCTGGGGCAGCTCATCCCTCGCCCGCTCCCGGCGGTGGGGGTCGGCGATCTGGGGAATCACCAGCTCCTCCATCAGATGCTTGATGAGGGTGGATTTCCCGGTGCGCACCGGCCCCACCACCCCCACATAGATATTGCCGCCGGTTCTGGCGGCGATGTCCTCATAAATTCTCTCCATAGCCAGCCTCCTCATCCGGCAGGAGGAAGGCTCCTGCCATGGGTTTACCACAGGGTATGTCCCGGCTGTCCGGAATAGAACCCCTCTGTTGTCATCCTGAGCAAGCGAAAGCGAGTCGAAGGATCTTCACACTTGGTTTGTGCTGTGCAGTTGGTAATTGCGTAGATTCTTCGGCTTCGCGCTGCGCTCAGAATGACAGCGTGGGTGGAGAACTCATAAAATTCCAATTTATCAATCGTCTGAGGAAAACCGATAAGCACCTTCTGATACAATGCCAATCCCCCCGGTTCTGCACATCGCAGAACCGGGGGCTTGTGTATTCCCATGGTCAGGTCACAGAGCATTCTCTTCGTTTTCTGCCGTCGGAACATGGCGATGGGATTGGCAAGGGAAAAATTTTGAAAAAATTTCAGAATTTGAAACTTTTTCCTCACCGGAAGGGTCTATTATAGTGAAACCAGAAAGAAAGGAGAATGTCATCCGTGAATCAGAAGCTGTATGACAATCTGATCCGGTACATTCTGGATCATCAGGAGCGCTTCTACCGGCTGGCCTACAGCTATACCAGAAATCAGGAGGATGCCCTGGATGTGGTGCAGAATGCCGTGTGCAGGGCGCTGGAAGCCTATGGAAGCATCCGCAATCCGGATGCCATCCACACATGGTTCTACAGAATCCTCACCAACGAATGTCTGCGGCTGCTCAAAACCCGAAAAAAGGACGCCCGGACAGCCGACCTGGAAGAAGCGGACGCGGTGTACTATGAGCAAGCCTACCACCGGGAGAATGTGGATGAGGAGCTGGACAGACTGGAACCGGAGGTTCAGACCATTATTCGCCTGCGGTTCTTTGAAGAGATGTCCCTGAAGGAAATTGCCGAAATTACAGGCTGCAATGTCAATACGGTGAAAACCAGACTCTACCGCGGTCTGAAGCAGCTGAAGGAAACCATGGAGGAGGCGGCATTATGGGTAAATTAACGGAAATGAAGCAGCACTATGAGGAAATTCCCATTCCCGGGGAGCTGGCACTTCGGGTGCAGCAGGAAATTGCCAAGTCCCGGAACCGGCAGAGCCAAAGAGAATTCCACCGGCTCCGGTACGCAAGGGCAATGCGCGCCATGGGAACGGCTGCCGCCGCGGTGGTTCTGGTGTTCACCATGGCGCTGAATACCGTCCCGGTCTTTGCCGTGGAGGCCGCCCGGCTGCCGGTGATCGGCGGGCTGGCCCGGGTGCTGACCTTCCGCGCCTATGAGACGGAGCAGAACGATATCGCAGTGTCCGTGGAGATTCCCTCCATTGAGATGATTGCGCAGGATACCGGAATCCGGGTGGACGGAATCAATCAGGAGATTCTGGATCGGTGCAGCCGGTATGTGCAGCAGGCCCTTGCCCGGGCGGAAGACTACAGAACCGCCTTTCTGGAAACCGGGGGTACGCCGGAGGAATGGGCGGCACACAATATCAAAATCACGGTGGACTATGAAATCCTCCGGCAGGATGACAGCTACCTGTCCTTTGCGGTGCGGGGCAGCGAAAACTGGTCCGGCGCAGGCAATGAAACCCGGTATTACAATCTGGATCTGACCTCCGGAAAGGAAGTCACCCTGCGGGATCTGCTGGGAGATGACTATGAGAATCTGGCCAACGAAAGCATCCGGGGGCAGATTGCGGAAAGAGAACAGGCCGGCATGGTCTTTTTCCCGGAGGATGCCGGGGGCTTTTCCGGCATTTCGGAGGATACCCAGTTCTATATCAATGCCAATCACAATCCGGTGATCGTATTTGCAAAATACGAAATTGCCAATGGCGCAGCCGGAGAAATCGAATTTGAAATCGGAGGATAACCTTATGAAAACACTTTTGAAAATTGCGGCAGTTTGCGTACTTGGCGCAGTTCTGGCAGGATGCGGCAATGGGCAGCAGGAGATCTCCCTGACCGCGCCCGAGGAAACCCAGCAGGAAACCACCCTGGCCACCGAAGCGCAGCAGACCGAAGCGGCGCAGACCTACGCGGATAATTTCGCGGTGGACACCGCAGCCACAGAGGAATTTGCTCAGAAGGTAAAGGATGCCGCTGCAGCGAAGGATCTGGAAGGTCTGGCAGAGCTGACCGCCTTCCCGGTGTATGTGGGGCTGCCGGGAGTCGGCGGAGTGGAAACCAGAGAGGATTTTCTGAAGCTGGGGGCGGAGGCCGTGTTTACGCAGGAACTGATGGAAGCCCTGGCAGCGGCGGATATCGACAATTTGCAGCCCAGCATGGCTGGCTTCTCCATCTCCAACGGGGGAACCGCCAACATCAATTTCGGCGTCAGAGACGGAGTGCTTGCCATTTCCGGAATCAACTATTAAGGCATTTCCAAATCCACCGAGAGGAGGTATATAATGAGAGCCGTGGGAAACATAGCGCGGATCGTCGGCCTTCTGCTGGTTCTCCTGTCACTGGGCTTTTTGATTATGGTGGGACGCTGGGGCTTGGCGCATCGGCTGGCATCTGTGCCCCCTGCCCCTGCCGAAACCACACCGCAAGCCACCGTAACCCTGGAAGCTCTGCTGGGTGAGGACTATGTGGAGCTTCTGACAGATACCATCACCATGCAGATGGAAAACCGGATGAACCGGAATCCCCATGTGGACTATTACCCGGTTTCGGAGAAAGCGCCCCTTGGTGAGTATGTGACCATTGGGGCGGACACACCCTTCGAGGTGGATACGCAGGGGTATCTGGTGGTCTGCCTTCCCGCCGGGACTGTTGCGGATTCCGGGCATGGAGAACAGCGGTTTCGGATTGCCCGGGTCGCGGAACCGGAAACGCCTGAAAACACGCAGGAATCGGCGCAGAGTTGGGAACTGATTTTGGTCAATTTTGAAAATCTCCTGCCGGAGAATTACGCCGTGGAGCTGACACAGCTGGGAAATGAGCAGGCCGTGGACGCCCGGATTGCCGGGGATTTGCAGCGGATGCTGGCGGATGCCCGGGCGGAGGGTCTGTCGCCGGTGGTGTGTTCCTCCTACCGGACAGGGGAACTCCAGCAGACCCTGTACAGCAATAAGGTTGCCCGGCTGCTGAAGCAGGGGTATTCTCAGGAGGATGCTCAGACGGAGGCCGCCAGATGGGTGGCTCGTCCCGGCACCAGCGAGCATCAGCTTGGGTTGGCTGTGGACATTGTGGCGGAGAGCTATCCGGTTCTGGATGCCGGGCAGGAGGATACCCCGGAGCAGCAATGGCTGATGGCAAATTCCTACCGCTATGGCTTTGTCCTGCGGTATCCGGAGGGAAAAAGCTACATAACAGGCATCGGCTATGAGCCGTGGCACTACCGGTATGTGGGCATAGAAGCGGCAGAGCAGATGTACCGGGACGACCTGTGTCTGGAGGAATATTTGACGGGGCTGTAATGCCCCGTCATTTTTGCGGTTTGCATAAGGCGAGGCTCCCGGTTTTGTACAAAATGGCAGGATTCCCCATGGGCGGAAAAAATCTTTCCGGAAGGATAGAATTTTTAACAGATTGCTGGTATAATGGGGACATTCACAGGCAGAGACGACAATATCCCGGCATGGATGCCGGTGCAAAAAAGGAAAAGGAGCAAACAATATGGGTCTTATCAAAGCTGCAATGGGTGCTGCCGGCGGCGTGCTGGCAGACCAGTGGAAAGAGTATTTTTACTGCGACGCACTGCCTCAGGATGTGCTGATGGTGAAAGGACAGAAGCGGGTCAGCAGCCGCTCCTCCAACACCAAGGGCTCGGACAATGTCATCAGCAACGGCTCCGTGGTTGTGGTGGCAGACGGCCAGTGTATGCTGATTGTGGATCAGGGGCGGATCGCCGAGGTCTGCGCCGAGCCCGGTGAGTTTGTCTACGACAAGTCCGCAGAGCCCTCCATCTTCTCCGGCAGCTTCGGCGACAGCCTGAAGAAATCCTTTGCCGCCCTGGGCCGCCGGTTCACCTTCGGCGGCGATACAGGCCGGGATCAGCGGGTCTATTACATCAACACCAAGGACATCATGGGCAATAAATTCGGCACCCCCACCCCCATTATGTACGAGGTGGTCAACCGGAACATCGGCCTGAGCCGCACGGTGCAGGTTCGCTGCAACGGTGTCTACTCCTATGTGATTTCCGATCCGCTGGTGTTCTACACCCGTCTGTGCGGCAATGTCACCGAGCGGTTCACCCGGGATCAGATTGACGAGCAGCTGAAAACCGAGTTTGTGGATGCTTTGCAGTCCGCCTTTGGCTCTCTGGCAGATGAGGGTTTGCGCCCGGCACAGCTGCCTGCCAAGGCCAACGAGCTAAAGAGTGCCATGAATGCGGCTCTGCGGCAGGAGTGGGTGGAAAATAAGGGCATCAGCGTGGGCAAGATCGCTCTGAACCCCATCACCCTGACGCCGGAGGACATGAAGAAGATCAACGAGCTGGAGGAGGCCGCCAGCTATGGCTCCAGTGCCTTCAATATGGCAGGCCGCATGACCGCCGCCACTGCCGGTTCCATGGAGACCGCCGCCGGGAATCCGGCAGGTGCCATGACCGGCTTTATGGGCATGGGCATGACCGGCATGGGCGGACAGGGCGGCTTCAACGCAGCCCAGAATTTCTACAATATGGGCGTTCAGCAGCAGGCACAGGCGCAGAAGGAGCAGCCCCAGCAGCCCAAGGAGGCTCCCGGCAGCTGGAAATGCAGCTGCGGCGCAACCTGCACCGGCAAATTCTGCACCGAGTGCGGCGCGAAGAAGCCCGAGGAGGGCTGGAAGTGTGCCTGCGGCGCGGTGAACAAGGGCAAGTTCTGCCCCGAGTGCGGCGCGAAGAAGCCTGCCGGTGTGCCCCAGTACCGCTGCGACAAGTGCGGCTGGCAGCCCGCCGATCCCACCAAGGCTCCCAAGTTCTGCCCCGAGTGCGGCGACCCCTTTGATTCGGGAGACATCGTTTAAGCGATAGCAAAATCCTCCGTGTGGCAAAGCCATGCGGAGGATTTTTCTGCTTTCGGGCAGGGAAATGGGAATTTATCCCCCCGTTGTCATCCTGAGCGAGCGAAAGCAAGTCGAAGGATCTTCACACTTGGTTTGTGCTGTGCAGTTGGTAATTGCGTAGATTCTTCGACTTCGCGCTTCGCGCTGCGCTCAGAATGACAGCTTTTTTACAGCGCAGCCAGATCCAGCGTTTCCCCCGGCAGGGTCAGGCGCTCCAGAATCCCGTCATGCAGGCACCAGCCCTCGCCGAAGAGCAGCAGGCTTTCCTCGTCCTGATAGATGTAGCTCCCGTCGGGCAGGAGGAAGAACAGCTGCCCCACACTGTCGGGATAGGTGATGTCCTCATACAGCCGCTGACCGTCCAGAATGTTGTCCTTCACCTTCTGATAGTGGGGCAGGATGTTCACCTGAGTCAGATTCAGCCCCGGGGCAAACCGGGGAAAATCGGGGTCGGATTCCCCCGGCTCCTCCGGCTGGACATACACCGTGTCCGCCATGTTCATGGAGCCTGCGCTGATGCCCATGACGACACCGTCAAAGTCCTCCAGCAGGGTGCGCAGGCCAATTTCCTGAAAGAAGGCGTTCTGGGTGGGGACATGACCCCCGGACAGGACGATGAGATCGGCCTCCGATATCAGCTCCGCCGCATCCTCCGCATTCCACCCGTCCAGCACCTGATAGCCGGAAAAGGCTATCCCGGCGTTTGCAAAGGCGGTGACGGTGTCCGCGCCGAAGCGGCAGGTATTCCCGTGGTCATCGGGGTCGGCGCAGACGAACAGTGCCCGGGGATTCTCCGGCAGAGCCTGACGGAGATTTTCAATAAAATCGTTATCCTCCCACAGCAGGGGACGGTCGGCATCCTCCACATAGGGACTGCTGGTAATAAACAGGGTCATAAATACCACTCCATTTCATCTGAATGTGCGGGATATTTAATTGACAATTGACAATGGAAAATTGACAATTCAGGAATCCCTTCGGGATGAAATAAAAAAGAAAAACCGGCCGAAATCCAATTCAAAATCGTTCCAAAGGGACACAATCATTGTCAACTGTCAACTGTCAATTGTCAATTGTCAATTCATTTTAAGGATTCAGCTTCACTTCCGGAAAATATTCCTTGACAAAGTCCACCTGCTCCACATGGAAGGATTTGCCGTTCAGATAGTTGAGAGACCCGGCATCGGTGGTGAATTGAAAGGTCAGCTTGTAGGAATACAGAGCCTGATAATTCCGGTCGAACCGCTTGTCCAGCTTGCCGTACTTACCGTCCCCCAGCAGGGGGTGCCCGGCGTGGGCAAACTGGGCGCGGATCTGGTGGGTTCTGCCGGTAATCAGCTCACACTCCACCAGAGACAGCCCCCGGGCGCTTGCCAGGGTTTTATAATTGGTCTGGCAGGATTTGGAGCCGGGCTGGGGGGTGTCGGTGACGAACACCCGATTTTTTTTGGCATCCTTGAACAGATACCCCTTGAGGCTCCCCTCTCTGGGCTTTGGCGTGCCCTCCACGATGGCAAGATACCGCTTGTCCAGCTCCCGATCCTTGATTTTCTGGTTCATCACCCGCAGAGCCTCGGCGGTCTTGGCGGCGATGACAATGCCTCCGGTGTTCCGGTCAATGCGGTTGCACAGGGCTGGGGTGAAGGCGTTCTCCTCCCGGGGACGCCATTCCTTTTTCTGGTACAGGTAGGCCTGAATGTGGTCGATGAGGGTACGGCCGTACTCCGCGCCGTCGTGGGGATGAACAGCCAGCCCCGGCCGTTTGTCCGCCAGCAGAATGTGCTCGTCCTCGTAGACGATGTTCAGCCTGGGGTTGGCCACGGTGAGGAAGGCGTTGTCCTCTCTGGGCTTGTCGAAAAATTCATCGTTGATGTAAAGCTGCAGCACATCCCCGGCCTTCAGCCGGGTATCCCGCTCCACCCGGGCACCGTTGCACTTGATGCGCTTGATGCGGATGTATTTCTGCGCCAGAGAGGCAGGCAGCAGAGGGACGGCCTTAGAAAGAAACCGATCCAGCCGCTGCCCGGCATCGTTGGAGCCGATGGTAAATTCCTTCATGTCTAGTCTCCCGGATTGTTGGCGAAGTGACGGTTGACCTGCTCGGTGAACTCCTGCGCGGAGTTGTAGCCCATCTTCTTCTGACGGTTGTTCATGGCGGCAACCTCCAGAATCACCGCCAGATTTCGTCCCGGGGTGATGGGGATGGTGTACTGGGGCACCTTGACCCCCAGAATCTCCGTGAACTGATCCTCCAGCCCCAGCCGGTCATAGACCTGCTGGGTGTTCCAGGGCACGATGTTCACCACCAGATTGATCTCGTTTTCCGCCTTGACGGCACCCATACCGAAGAGCTTTGCCACATTGACAATGCCGATACCCCGCAGCTCAATGTAATTGCGGATCAGCGGCGGCGAGGTGCCCACCAGGGAGCTGGAATTGACCTTACGGATCTCTACGGCATCGTCGGCAATCAGCCGGTGACCGCGCTTCAGGAGCTCCACAGCTGCCTCACTCTTGCCGATGCCGCTGTCGCCCACCAGCAGGATGCCCTCGCCGTAGACCTCCACCAGAACGCCATGCTGGGTGGTTCGGGGAGCCAGCTCGGCGGAGAGGAAGGTGATGATGGAGGAAACCAGCGTACTGGTGCCGGCAGGAGATCTGAGGATGGTCACATTGTGTTTTTTCGCCATCTCCATCAGCTGGGGGTCGGGCACCAGATTCCGGCAGATCAGCAGAGCCGGGAGCTTGTAGGAGAAGAGCCGGTCAAAAATGGCAGAGCGCTCCTGCTCGGTGCGCTTGGCAATATAGCTCATCTCCACATTGCCCAGAACCTGCAGACGCATGGGCTCGTAGTGGTCAAAGAAGCCGGTGAGCTGAAGCCCGGGTCGAGCCACATCCTCCACCGTCAGCTGAATGTGTGGATAATCCGTGGAAGCAAAGGCCACCTCCAGCCGGAATTTTTCCACAATGGTGGTCAGGGGAACGCTGTATGTATCAATCATAGGGCCACCTCTTTCACAAAAGAATCCTTTGGGGCTATTATACCCACCGCCGATAGGAATAGCAATAGATTTTGAAAAATTCAAATTTTTTGAAAAAAAGGCTTGCTTTTTTATGGATTGTCTGGTATCATATCTAAGCGCCTGATATTGGCGTAGTTTGTTGAGGAAATCATCCGGATGGGAGGTGCAATGAAATGGCTAAGTGCGATTTTTGTGGTAAGGGCGTAACCTTTGGTATCAAGGTCTCCCACTCCCACAGACGGGCTAACCGTGCATGGAAGCCCAATGTTAAGCGTGTCAAGGCTGTCGTGAATGGAACTCCCTGCCATGTTTACGCATGTACCAGATGCCTCCGTTCCAATAAGGTCGAGAGAGCTATCTGATTTTCCATTGCTGTAATTACACCACCGGTTTTCCGGTGGTGTTTTTATTTTCGCCGCGTGGACCGGAATCCGCAGGGACAGTGGAAAAAGTTGAGCTTGCGCTGGTCTGCGCCCATTCTTCTTCCTGTTTAACGGCATTTTTCTAAAAATAACATTTGACAAATTGGCTTTGACCCTATATAATATCTAGGCATGACTATGAGAAGGGGGAGAGGTATGCTGTTAGGGCTTTCCAAAATCATTGACTGCCCTGGTCAGTCTGTTCCCTTTTCCGTCAGCATGGATCTGAGTGATCTTTGTTACGGCGTCAGCTATCCCGTGACGGAGCCGGTTGTGGCTTCCGGCACGGTACGCAACACCGCAGGGGTTCTGATGATGACAGGGGAAATCACCACCTGCATCCACGGCACCTGCGACCGCTGCGCCGCGGCCTTTGACCGGGATATCCGCTTTCCTCTGGATGTGGTGCTGGTTACGGAAATGGCCAATGAAGAGAACGAAGACGAGTGGGTATTCCCTCTGGAGGGAGACAGCGCCGATCTGGATGACATTGTGCGGACGGTTTTCGTCCTGAATCTGGATTCCAAGCTGCTGTGCAAGGAAAGCTGCAAGGGGCTTTGCCACCGGTGTGGCAAAAACCTCAACGACGGTCCCTGCAGCTGCCAGAAGGAGCTGGATCCCCGATTTGCTGCTTTGAAGCAGCTTCTTGAGAAGTAAATCCATATTGAACGCTGTTACAAGCAGTTTGACCAAGGAGGTGTCACCATGGCTGTCCCCAAGTGTAAAGTGTCCAAGGCCCGCCGCGATAAGCGCCGTGGCTCCAACTGGAAGCTGTCCGCTCCCAGCGTAGCCGTCTGCCCCAAGTGCGGTGAACCCGTTATGCCCCACAGAGCTTGCAAGGCTTGCGGTACCTACAATGGCCGTCAGGTCCTGAGTGTTGAGGCTGAGTAAGACACGATGCGGAAATGCAGAGGAAGGCGTTTGCCTTCCTCTTTTTCCGTTTTATCTGGAATCGGCTGGCAGAGAAATTGGAATTTGGCGGCGAGTCGCCGCTGACAATGCGTTACGGACTGCGGGTGGACAATCCACATCCTTTGGGCCCCTCGACCGGAACTGCGTAGGTTATATAGAATAGACCACCACCGCAAAAACGAACCGGGCGTGCCCTAAGGATAGAAAGATTACCACCTGGCCGAAGGCTCGCATTGCCCGTGGGGGCATCCCCACAAATTTCAATTTGCCGCATGGCTGATCCATATCACATCCCAGCCGTTTTTTTCATTTTTATGGATATGCGGCAGTTTATCGTTGCTTTTCCGGAAAAACTATGGCATAATGAGTTGACTGGAAATTTCTCAGAGATTCCCGAAGGAAAGGAAGTGTTGTCATGGCAAAACCCTTGGTGGCCATCGTAGGACGGCCCAATGTGGGAAAATCCATGTTGTTCAATAAGCTCACCGGCCAGCGCACCTCCATTGTGGAGGATACCCCCGGCGTCACCCGGGATCGGATCTATGGTCAGTGCGAGTGGTGCGGCAGGCATTTCTCTCTGGTGGATACCGGCGGCATCGAGCCGGGCACCGAGAGCGATATGCTGAAATTCATGCGCCGTCAGGCGGAAATCGGCATCGAGCTGGCGGATGCCATTGTAATGGTGGCCGATGTCCGCTCCGGCGTCACCGCTGCGGATCAGGATGTGGCGGCTATGCTCCGCAAGTCCGGCAAGCCCGTGGCGCTGGCAGTCAACAAATGCGACTCCATCGGCCTTGTGAATCCCGATGTCTTCGAGTTCTACTCCCTGGGCATCGGTGACCTGTTTGAGACCTCAGCCGTCCACGGCCACGGCACCGGCGACCTGCTGGACTGGATTCTGGCAAACATTCCGGAAAGCGACGGCAGCGAGGAGGACGAGGATACGGTCAAGGTGGCCATCGTGGGCAAGCCCAATGTGGGCAAGTCCAGCCTGCTGAACCGGATTCTGGGAGAGGAGCGGGTCATCGTCTCCGATGTGGCCGGCACCACCCGGGATGCCATCGACTCCTATTTTGAAAACGAGACCGGAAAATACTGCTTCATCGACACCGCCGGTATGCGCCGGAAGAGCAAGGTGGACGATGCCATCGAAAAATACTCCAATATGCGCACCATCAGCGCCATCGAGCGCAGCGATGTGTGCCTGATTCTGGTGGATGCCAACGAGGGTGTCACCGAACAGGACACCAAGATCGCCGGTCTGGTGCACGAGGCAGGCAAGGCCGCCATCATCGTGGTGAACAAGTGGGATGCCGTGGCAGACAAGGAGACCAACACCATGCGGGACATGGAGGCCGAGGTTCGTGACGGCCTGAGCTACATGAGCTACGCCCCCATTCACTTCATGTCTGCCCTCACCGGCGCCCGGGTGGATCGGATTTTCCAGATGATTCAGGATGTCTACGCCCAGAACTGCAAGCGCATCACCACCGGCGCGCTGAACTCCGTGCTGGCGGATGCCACCGCCCGGGTGCAGCCCCCCACGGACAAGGGCCGCCGCCTGAAGATCTACTATATGACCCAGGCCGGGGTCAAGCCCCCCCATTTCGTAATCTTCTGCAACGATGCCCGGCTGTTCCATTTCTCCTATCAGCGGTACCTGGAAAACCAGATCCGGGAGGTCTTCGGCCTGCAGGGCACCCCCGTGCGGATTACCATTCGTCAAAAGGGCGATAAGGAGGAGTAAGCCATGTGGTATCGGGTTGTAATTGCTGCCCTGGGCAGCTACCTTCTGGGCAACCTCAACGGTGCGGTAATCGTATCCCGTGTAATGGCCCATGAGGATGTCCGCAGCCACGGCAGCGGAAATGCCGGACTGACCAACTTTATCCGCAATTACGGCGTCCGCACCGCCGCGCTGGTGGTACTCATCGATGTGGGCAAAGCAGTGGCCGCCTGTCTTCTGGGGCAGGCTCTGCTCTCCCCTCTGGGCTACGCCAAGGAAGGCCAGATGCTGGGAGCCGCCTGTGTGCTTCTGGGACACATCTTCCCTGCCCTGCTGGGCTTCAAGGGGGGCAAGGGCATTCTCAGCGGCTTCACCATCGCCCTGATGGTAGACTGGCGCATTGGCCTTTTGATCTTCCTCACCTTCGCAGTGGCCTATAGCCTGACTCAATATGTGTCCCTGGGCTCTGTGCTGGCGGCGGCCATGTTCGGCGTGGGCTTTATCCTGTTCTACCGGCAGCAGCCTGTGATGATGTGGACAGCCCTTCTTCTGGCAGCTCTTGTCATCTTTATGCACCGGGGCAATATCCAGCGGCTCCTCCGGGGGGAGGAACGGAAAACCAATCTCTTCGGGAAAGGACGAAAGCAATGAAAACAGCAGTTGTGGGAAGCGGCGCATGGGGCACTGCCCTGGCAATCCATCTGTGCAGAAACGGTCACGATGTGACCATGTGGACCTTTGAAACGGAACTGATCGAGGGCATGGTGAAGGATCGGAAAAATCCAAGGCTTCCCAATGCTGTGCTGCCGGAGGAACTGAAAATCTCCGGAGACTACAGCTGCGTGGCCGGATGCTCGCTGGTGGTGATGGCCAGCCCCTCCTTCCCCATCCGCAGTGTCTGCCGGGGGGTTGCCCCCTACCTGTCCGAGGACGCCGTGATGGTGTCCGTCACCAAGGGTCTGGAGCAGGGCACCCAGAAGCGGATGAGTCAGGTGGTGGCAGAGGAGACCCGCCGCCCTGTGGTGGTGCTCACCGGCCCCAGCCACGCCGAGGAAGTGGCTCTGAACATCCCCACCGGTCTGCTGGCCGCCTGCGAGGATAAGGCTCTGGCAGAATTCGTGCAGGATGTCTTTATGAGTGACAGCCTGCGGGTTTACACCAGTCCCGACCCCGTTGGCGCGGAACTGGGAGCCGCACTGAAAAATGTCATTGCCCTGTGTGCCGGCGTCACCGACGGCTTGGGCTGCGGCGACAACACCAAGGCCATGCTGATGACCCGGGGACTGACGGAGATTGCGCGCCTGGGCTGCTCTCTGGGGGCTCACAAGGAGACCTTCGCCGGTCTGTCCGGCGTGGGAGATCTCATCGTCACCTGCACCTCCATGCACTCCCGGAACCGCCGTGCCGGTATTCTCATCGGTCAGGGCAAACCTGTGCAGCAGGCCATGCAGGAGGTTGGCGCCGTGGTGGAGGGCTACTACGCCGCCAAGTCCGCCTGGGAGCTGGGGCAGAAGCAGGGCATCGATATGCCCATCACCGAAGCAACCTACCGGGTACTGTATGAAAACGCCGATGTGAAGGATGGCTTCTACGCCCTTCTGACCCGGCAGAGAAAAGCCGAGCCGGAGGATGCAGGGTGGCTGTAAGCCAACTGACAATTGATTATTTAAAAAGGGTATAGAAAATTCGTGTCGGAGTGAAAGCTTCGGCACGAATTTTATGTATAGCAGAAGAGAATTCTGGTTATGAAGTTGAGCTTATGACACTACCCAAACGCAGCGCATTTCACATTGCGAAGCAATATTTCACGCACAAAGTGTATTTCACAAATCCCGTTAGGGATTTATTGCGTTGAAAAGAACCCACACTTGTCGTAGACAAATGTGGGCTCTTTTCTGGCTCCCCCTGTTGGACTCGAACCAACGACCTGCGGATTAACAGTCCGTCGCTCTACCGACTGAGCTAAGGGGGAATCTTTGTGTTGGCATTACCTATCTTCCCGGGCAGTCACCCGCCAAGTATTGTCGGCGC
>CAMCRV010000030.1 GCA_945877365.1 uncultured Clostridia bacterium
GAAGCCGAAGGTCATCTGGGTCAGGTCGTTGGTGCCGAAGCAGAAGAACTCGGCTTCCTTGGCAATCTCGTCGGCGGTGAGGCAGGCTCTGGGAATCTCCATCATGGTGCCAACCTGATACTTCAGCTCCACACCGGCAGCGGCGATCTCGGCATCGGCGGCCTTCACCACGATATCCTTGACATACTTCAGCTCCTTGGCCTCGCCGGTCAGGGGGATCATGATCTCAGGAACCAGATTCCACTGAGGATGACGGGACTTGACGGCCAGAGCGGCACGGATGACAGCCTTGGTCTGCATGGTGGCAATTTCAGGGTAGGTGACAGCCAGACGGCAGCCACGGTGACCCATCATGGGGTTGAACTCATGCAGGGAGGCGATGATGTCCTTGATGCGCTGGATGCTCTTGCCCTGAGCGGCAGCCAGAGCGGCGATGTCCTCCTCAGTGGTGGGGACGAACTCGTGCAGGGGAGGATCCAGGAAGCGGATGCAGACGGGATACTCCTCCATGGCCTCGTAGAGAGCCTCGAAGTCAGCCTGCTGCATGGGCAGGATCTTGGCCAGAGCGGCTTCACGCTCTTCCACAGTGTCGGAGCAGATCATTTCCCGGAAAGCGCCGATACGGCCTTCCTCGAAGAACATATGCTCGGTACGGCACAGGCCGATGCCCTCGGCGCCCAGCTCTCTGGCCTTCATGGCATCTCTGGGGGTGTCGGCGTTGGTGCGAACCTTCAGAACCCGGAACTTGTCAGCCCAGCCCATGATCCGGCCGAACTCACCGGCGATGGTGGCCTCCACGGTGGGGATCTGACCGTCATAGATGTTGCCGGTGGAGCCGTCGATGGACAGCCAGTCGCCCTCGTGGTAGGTCTTGCCTGCCAGAGTGAACTTCTTGTTCTCCTCGTCCATGGCGATGGCGCCGCAGCCGGAGACGCAGCACTTGCCCATGCCCCGGGCAACCACGGCTGCGTGGGAGGTCATGCCGCCGCGGACGGTCAGGATGCCCTGAGCGGCCTTCATGCCCTCGATATCCTCGGGAGAGGTCTCCAGACGAACCAGAACCACCTTCTCGCCCCGCTCAGCCCAGGCCTTGGCATCCTCGGCGGAGAACACGCACTTGCCGCAGGCGGCACCGGGGGAGGCGGCCAGAGCGCGGCCCACGGGAGCGGTGGTCTTCAGCACCTTGGCATCGAACTGGGGATGCAGCAGGGTGTCCAGCGTTCTGGGCTCGATCATGGCAACAGCCTTCTTCTCGTCGATCATGCCCTCGTCCACCAGATCGCAGGCGATCTTCAGAGCGGCAGCGGCGGTGCGCTTGCCGTTACGGGTCTGGAGCATATAAAGCTTGCCGTTTTCCACGGTGAACTCCATGTCCTGCATATCCCGGTAGTGCTCCTCCAGAATGGCGCAGACCTTCTCAAACTGGGCAAAAGCCTCGGGGAACTTCTCAGCCATCTGGCTGATGGGCATGGGGGTCCGGACACCGGCCACCACATCCTCGCCCTGGGCGTTGGTCAGGAACTCACCGAACAGCTTCTTCTCGCCGGTGGCGGGGTTGCGGGTGAAGGCAACGCCGGTGCCGCAGTCGTCGCCCATGTTGCCGAAGGCCATGGACTGGACATTGACGGCGGTGCCCCAGGAATAGGGAATGTCGTTGTCACGACGGTAGACATTGGCGCGGGGGTTGTCCCAGGAGCGGAACACGGCCTTGACGGCGCCCATCAGCTGCTCCTTGGGGTCGGAGGGGAAGTCCATCCCCAGCTTGGCCTTGTACTCGGCCTTGAACTGGCCTGCCAGCTCCTTCAGATCCTCGGCGTTCAGCTCGGTATCCAGCGTGACGCCCTTCTTCTGCTTCATCTGGTCAATGAGAGCCTCGAAATACTTCTTGCCCACTTCCATGACCACATCGGAGTACATCTGGATGAAGCGGCGGTAGCAGTCCCATGCCCAGCGGGCATTGCCGGACTTGGCGGACAGAACCTCCACCACATCCTCGTTGAGACCCAGATTCAGGATGGTGTCCATCATGCCGGGCATGGAGGCCCGGGCGCCGGAACGGACGGAGACCAGCAGCGGATTCTCCTTGTCGCCGAACTTCTTGCCGGTGATGCCCTCCAGCTTCTCCACATACTCCATGATCTGAGCCTGAATCTCGTCGTTGATCCGGCGGCCGTCCTCATAGTATTTGGTGCAGGCCTCGGTGGAGATGGTGAAGCCCTGGGGGACAGGCAGACCGATGTTGGTCATTTCTGCCAGGTTGGCACCCTTACCGCCCAGCAGCTCCCGCATGGAGCCGTTGCCCTCGGTGAACAGGTAAACATACTTGTGAGACATTGAATAACCCCTTTCCATATTGACAGGCATGGTTTATTTTCGCCTGAAAATGTACATTTTTGAATTGCGCTGGGAACGCCCAAACAGTATACCATAGTTTTCCCGAAATTGCAATTCATTTCCTCTATATATGGGGAAATTCTCATAAAAAAGTCCCGGCGGATTGGTTGCTGCCCCCAAAAACAGGTATCCTCCGTATGATGCAGGATCATACGGAGGATTTGTTTCTCTCTGATCTTCATGCTTTTATGGAATGAAAGCTCCAGTCAGCATATGTCTCATCATGGTAATTCGGATAAGTCACATATGTGATTTCTTTTTCCTTCTTCTCAATCAGATCATATAGCTTACAATCTGAAAGAACGGTACAGAAAGAAATCTCTTCCGCTTTGCATTTTTGCAGGGATTCTTCCGTAATATCCGCAAATCTGCCTCTGTCGTCTATTACAATCATGATTTTTCCGGTGCAGTAATTGGATACCGGCACCGCTGCGCTCATATTGCCTACACGACTTTTTTCCCTTAACAGGACATTCATTTCCCTATGTCGCTTTGCCCAATCAGAGATTGCCGCAGCCGCAGCATTTATCTCCACGGATTCGTCCAGATAAAGCCAGTCTGCTATTCCGGTTCTATCATGAAGCGCATCCACGCGATCCCGTATCTGATTCAGATAGGCTTCAAATGGTGTGTCGTGCAAAACAAATCCGGAAGGTGCAGTTCTGTTATACCGTTCCGAAAAACCTTCCGGCAGTCTGCCTTCCCCTTCCAGAAAGACTTGAAATGCTTTTTCTATTTCTGCACGCGCAGCTGCAATTTTCTGTTCTTTTGATTTGAACATGATTGTCCTCCTGTTGCCGGGCTTTTATGACCGCTCCCGGACCAGCATGGGGGTCAGGGCCGGTTTGTGGAAAAGCTCCTGAAAGCGGATGCACTTCACCAGAAAGGCATAGTACACATTGTATCCGCAGCCCAGCATGGTTTCGGCGTTGCCCTGACCCTTGGCAAGGATCACATCGGCCTGCGCAATGGCGGCTTTTGCCTCCTGCCCCAGAGCGGGAAGCCAGGTGCCGGGGATGCAGGTGCCGTTGTCGATGACAGGGAAGGGGATCCCCACGGCGGCGGCATCCTCCCGGGTGGCGTCGTTGTTGGCCGGGCCGCCCCGGACGCAGAAGGTTATCCGGATATGGGGAAAGGCCTTTGCGATTTCCTCGGCGCAGATCCGGTCAAAGCCGATCTCCCCGGCGTTGTCCGTCAGGTACAGAAGGGTTTTCCCGGTTTCCAGATCCCGGCGCAGGGCGGCGTAGGTGCTGCTGTCCAATTCCTGCTCCAGCGCGGAATTCAAAAGCGCATCCAGCTGCTGAAAGCTGACCTTCCCTTCCAGCGCGGCGAAGTCGATATAGTTGCCCAGAATGGCAAATTTCAGGCTGGCAAGGAGAGGGTCGGGAGCCAAAGCCACCTTCTGCCGGATCTGCTCCATCCGCTCCAATACAAAGGCGTTGGAATCCGCCTTTTCCTGCCTGTAGCGATCCATGTCCAGCCCGTAGTGGCGGTGGTACAGCTCCGCCGTCATGGGGGCAAAGCAGGGGGCGCTGTACTCCGCCGGGGCAGAGCTGATGAGAGCCATCATCTCCTTCAGAAACGCGGAAGCCTGCTCCTCCGTGCCCAGGGAATTGGCCTTCCGGGCGTTGCGTTCCAGATAGCAGAGGATGCATTGGGAGTTGAAGGCGATGCTCATACCCTCAGCTTGATGACCATCTTCTTGTAGGCGTTGGGGGCATCCAGATGGCAGGTGGGGGCGTGGGCATCCTCCGGGAAAACTACATAGCAGTTGCCTGCGGCGATGCGCAGAAAATCTGCCTTGCCGGAATACATTCCAATGTCCTTTTCCTCGCTGAATTCTCCCTCCAAAACGGTCTGCTCCAGGGGAGCCCAGCCCACATATTCCTGCCCTTCCAGAATGTACTGGATGTCCAGGAACTTCCGGTGCGCCTCAAACAGAGCGCCCTCGGCAGAGCGTGTGGTGCCCTCCATCACCATGATCCGGTTGCCGCCGGAC
Organism: uncultured Clostridia bacterium; assembly: GCA_945877365.1. Taxonomy (GTDB): domain Bacteria; phylum Bacillota; class Clostridia; order Oscillospirales; family Oscillospiraceae; genus Faecousia. The sequence goes on from CAMCRV010000030.1 coordinate 4,394, forward strand.
AGCTGGGTGGTGCCCACCTCCCAGAAAGTTTTGCTGTTTACCATGTCCATGGCCTCCTGCAGGCCGGGAACGCTGCCCAGATACCGGGCGATATCCTTCCAGGGACAGACAATCATATTCGATTTCTCCTTTCAGTTTTTACAGCTCCAGCTCCAAAAGCTGGGGGAAGCTGTCTATTTTTGCATCAAAATGTTCCGGCTTTCCGAAACCGTAGCTGCACCAGACGAAGCCGATGCCGGCAAGGTCTGCCGCCTGCTGGTCTGCCAGGGTGTCGCCGATGTAGAGGGCATCGGTGATATGGTGCTTGTCCATCAGGGTGCGGATGGTGAGCCCCTTTTCCGTACCGGTGTCGCCGTAGCACAGGTGCCCCTGAAAGAGGCCTGTCAGTCCCAGCTTTTCCATGCACAGCTCGGGGTAGCCCTTCTGACTGTTGCTGACGATGAACAGCCGGTGTTTTTTAGAGAGGGCTTCCAGAGTTTCCTTCACCCCGGGGTAGCCCACATCACAGGGGTCATTTTTCATGTAGACTTCCTCGGCATCCATGCACCGGAACATCAGCCGGTAGCGCTCCGGGGCAGGGATGGAGGGGAAGAGTACATCGGCAATATCCTCCGCCACCTTTCCGAACAGGGGCAGAAACTGCTCTGCGCTGACCTGCAAATGATCCAGTCCCTCCTGATGCAGCTGCCGGTTATAGCCCCGGGCAACCAGTTCCCGGGAGTCCCACAGGGTGCCGTCAATGTCGAAAATCAGGGATTCTGCGTGCATACTTCCTCCAAATGCCGGGCAATCCGCCCCATCACCATGTCCAGAGCCACCAGGTTTTTGCCGCCCTCGGGGATGATCACATGGGCAAAGCGCTTGCTGGGCTCCACATATTTTTCGTGCATGGGCTTGACGGTCTGCTGGTACTGCTCCAGCACGCTTTCCAGCGTCCGTCCCCGCTGGTTCACATCCCGGATGATCCGGCGGCACAGCCGCACATCCGCATCGGTGTCCACGAAAATGCGGATATCCATGAGATTCCGCAGGGCTTCGTTTTCAAAGATCAGGATGCCCTCCACGATGATTACCGGCTTGGGCTGTATGGTGATGGTTTCATCGGAGCGGTTATGGACGGTAAAGTCGTACACAGGGCAGGCAATGGCCTGACCATGGCGGAGCTGATCCAGATGCCGCGCCATGAGATCGGTTTCCAGGGCGGCCGGTTCATCGTAGTTCAGCTTGCACCGCTGCTCATAGGGCAGGTCATCGTGGCGCCTGTAGTAGTTGTCGTGGCTGATGACGGTGACATCCCCGGAAAACCTCTCAATGAGATTTTTCATCAGGGTGGTTTTGCCGCTGCCGGTGCCCCCGGCGATGCCAATGACCAGAATATTCTTGTCCATGCTTATCCCTCCGAAAAGTCATTTTCCAGCAGCCGCGCTGCCATGGGGTAGCCTTCCTCCTGTGCGCTGCTTTTCAGCACCACGCAGCCTGTGCCCTGCCGCAGCAGCCCGGCCTGTTCCAGACGCCGCCGGGTCTCCCGGGCGGTACCCTCTCCGCCGTCCAGAAGGGGAATGTCCGACCCCAGAACGGTACGGATGGCTTCGGCGGCAAAGGGGTAGTGGGTGCAGCCCAGCACCAGAGCATCCAGCTTTCCAATGTAGGGTGCCAGCAGACCCTGCAAAAGAGCCTCTGCCTCCGGCGAGTCGGCCTTTCCGGCCTCCACCAGCTCCACAAGTCCGGGAGCGGGGATTTTTTCGATGGTGCAGTCTCTGTCGAACCGGTGCAGCAGGGCATCAAACTTCTCCTCCCGGAGGGTGACCTCGGTAGCCATGACCCCGATGTGCCCGTGGGGGAAGTGATCCGCCGCCAGCTTCAGGGCAGGTTCAATGCCGATGACAATCAGCTCCGGGTACTGCGCCCGAAGCTCCTTCACGGCGGCGGCGGTGGCGGTGTTGCAGGCCACCACCAGCGCCTTCAGGGGGCGCAGATCTGTGAGCTTTTTTGCGGCCGACAGGGTAAGATCCCGAACCTCCTGGGTGGAGCGGCTGCCATAGGGGGCGTTGGCGGTATCGCCGTAGTATAAAAACTGCTCCTGGGGCAGAAATCTGCGCAGATGCCGCAGCACGCTGATGCCCCCCACGCCGGAGTCAAATACGGCGATCCAGTGATTCCTTTCCGGTGTCAAATCCTGCTCACTTCCTTTGTCGTTGCTTCGCTTGCTGTTATTCTACCAAATTCGCGGCCTGCTTGCAATGCTTCGTTGATTTTTTCCTGTCTTTTTGCTATGATGAATCCAAATAAACCTGGGAGGTATTTTCCATGAACCGCTATTTGTTTGTCATCGACTATCAGAAGGACTTTGTGGACGGCGCACTGGGCTTTCCCGGGGCGGAAAAGCTGGACGAGGGCATCGCCGCCAAGGTGCGTGCCTACGGCAAGGGCCATGTGCTGTTCACCCGGGACACCCACTTTGAAAACTACCTGAACACCAGAGAGGGCAAGAATCTGCCTGTGGTGCACTGCATCCAGGGCACCCCGGGCTGGGCGTGCTACGGCGAAACTGCCCGGGCTCTGGCAGAAGTGGAGGCTCCTGCCATTGACAAGCTGGTGTTCGGCATGGACATTACCGACCCGGCTACCGCCGCGGTGCTGCCGGAGCAGGCCGACGAGATTGAGCTGGTGGGTCTGGTGAGCAACATCTGCGTGGTGAGCAACGCCGTGGTGCTTCAGAGCAAATATCCGGAGGCAACCATCGTGGTGGATGCTGCCTGCACCGCCTCCTTTGACAAGGATCTGAACGAGAAGGTGCTGGATGTTTTGCAGGGTCTTCAGGTGAAGGTCATCAACCGATAAGGAGAGGCTATGAGAATTTTGCTGACAGGGGCAAGAGGATTTCTGGGCAGCCGCATCCGGCAGACTATGGAGGTGATTCCGGCTCCCTCCCTGCGGGATATGGGACGGGAGGAGATTGCCGCACTGGTGGGGGAAACCGCCCCGGATGTGATTGTCCACACCGCCGCCATCTCCGACATCGGGGCGTGTCAGGCAAATCCGGAGGGCTCCTACCGGGCCAATGTGGAGCTGCCGGTCTGGCTGGCGGAGACGGCGAAGAACGCAAAATTGGTGATGCTCAGCACCGATCAGGTGTATTCCACCCATCCGGGGCCGGGCCCCTTCCGGGAGGAGGACACCGCCCCGGGGAATCTGTACGCGGAGCATAAGCTGGAAATGGAGCGCCGGGTTCTGGAAATTTCTCCTGACGCCGTTCTCCTGCGTGCCACATGGATGTATGACCTACCCCTGTACGGCGTGCCCAACCGGGGAAACTTCCTGATGAATCTGCTGAAAGCCGCCGCAACAGGGGAGCCAATGCTGGTGCCCATGGAGCAGTACCGGGGGCTGACCTATGTCCGGGACGCGGCAAAAAATATGGAAAAGGCCATGGGTCTTCCCGGGGGCGTGTACAACTTCGGCAGCGAAACGGAGCTGACCATGGGGCAGCTGACACAGCAGCTTCGGGAAAGGCTGGGACTGAACCTGCAAATCTTGCCGGGACAGCCCCGGCACAATCTGTGGATGGACTGCCGGAAGGCTGCCGAGGGAGGCTGCGTGTTTTCCTCCACGGCGGAAGGGCTGGAAAACTGCCTTTCTGACTATGGCCTGATATGAAATAGAAAAGGCTGCCGCTTTTGCGGCAGCTTTTTGCGGAATTCTCTGGGAAAGTGCAGTTTTTCTTTGACTGTACTGCCGGATTCTGCTATAATGGCACCCGAAAGGAACGGGGGCTGCCCCCATTGGAGGAAGAAAGTATGAGAATGAGAAGAATGCGGAATCTGGAGCCCCGGATGGAAAGGTGCGCTGCCCTGCGGATTGCCCAGCCGGAGGCCAGAAAGGGCGCATGGCGGGATTTGATGCCCGGCTGCACCCGGCTGTGGGTGGAGGTGGGCTGCGGCAAGGGCAAGTTCACCGCCGAAACCGCACAGGCCAACCCCGATGTGCTGCTGATCGCCGTGGAGCGGTGCCGGGAGGCCATGGTGGTGGCCATGGAGAAGGCACAGGCCATGGGTCTTACCAATGTGTTTTTCATCGATATGGATGTTGCCAACATTGAGGAAATTTTCGCCCCCGGGGAGCTGGATCGGCTGTTCATCAACTTCCCCGACCCTTGGCCCCGGAAGAAAAACGCCAAGCGCCGCCTGACCCACCGGGGCTTTCTGGACAAGTACTGCCGGGTGGTTCGGGAAGGGGGAGAAATCCACTTCAAGACGGACAATGCCCCCTTATTCGAGTTCTCCGTGGAGGAGTTTGCCGCCTGCGGTCTGGAAGTGAAGAACCTGACCCGGGATCTGCACGCCAACGGCGTGGTGGGGATCATGACCGGCTACGAGGAGAAGTTCCACGCTCTGGGCACCCCCATCAACCGCTGCGAGGTGGTGTGCAAGCCCTTTGTGCTGCCCCCGGAGGAGAAGAAGACCAAAAGCGAGGAAGCATAATATGATTTATGAAGCTGGTTCCTGTCAGGTGGCGGTGATCGGCGCCGGACACGCCGGCATCGAAGCTGCGCTGGCTGCCGCCCGGCTGGGGATGGACACCATCCTGTTCACCATCAATCTGGATGCCGTGGGGAATATGCCCTGCAATCCGGCCATTGGCGGCACAGGCAAGGGTCATCTGGTTCGGGAGATCGATGCTCTGGGCGGAGAAATGGGGGTGGCGGCGGATGCCGCCTGCATCCAGTACCGGATGCTGAACCGGGGCAAGGGTCCGGCTGTCCACTCCCTCCGGGCACAGGCAGACCGCCGGAAGTATCAGGAATATATGAAGCACACCCTGGAAAAGCAGGAGAATCTCCGGCTGAAGCAGGGGCAGATTACGGAAGTTCTTGTGGAAAACGGGGCTGTTTCCGGTGTGCGCACCCAGCTGGGGGCGGTGTATCAGGCCAAGGCCGTGATCATCGCCAGCGGCACCTATCTGGACAGCACCATCATCATCGGGGAGAATGTCCTTCCCTCCGGCCCCGACGGGATGCACCCGTCTGTGGGTCTTGCGGACAATCTGCGCACTCTGGGGCTGTCTCTGCGCCGGTTCAAAACCGGAACGCCGCCCCGGGTCAATCGCCGCAGCATCGATTTTTCCCAAATGGAGCTGCAGCCGGGGGACGCGGACATAGAGCCCTTCTCCTTCCGCACGGAGCACACCCCCTGCAACGAGGCGGTGTGCTACCTGACCTATACCAACGAAAAAACCCATGAGATTATCCGCCAGAACCTCCACAGAAGCCCCATCTATGATGGTACCATCTCCGGGGTGGGTCCCCGGTACTGCCCCAGCATCGAGACGAAAATCGTCCGCTTTGCGGAAAAGCCCCGGCATCAGCTGTTTATCGAGCCATGCGGGCTGAACACGGAGGAAATGTATATTCAGGGTCTTTCCTCCAGCCTGCCGGAGGATGTGCAGGAGCAGATGCTCCATACCATTCCCGGACTGGAACACGCCGAAATCATGCGCCCGGCCTATGCCATCGAATACGAGTGTGTAGACCCCACCCAGCTTTTGCCTACCCTGGAAACCAAGCCGGTGTCCGGGCTGTACGGCGCAGGGCAGTTCAACGGCACCTCCGGCTATGAGGAGGCCGCCGCTCAGGGACTGGTGGCTGGCATCAATGCCGCCCTGAAAATTCAGGGGAAGGCACCCTTTGTCCTCACCCGGGACACCAGCTATATCGGCACCCTCATTGACGATCTGGTGACCAAGGGTACAGAAGAACCCTACCGGATTATGACCAGCCGGTCGGAATACCGGCTGCTCCACCGGCAGGACAACGCCGACCAGCGGCTGACCCGGCTGGGAGCGGAAATCGGTCTGGTGAGCCGGGAGCGGCTGGCGCAGGTGGAGGAAAAATATGAACTGGTACGCCGGGAGATTGCCCGTTTGGAGGGCAGCGGCGTTCCCGGCAGCGAGGCTCTGAATACCATGCTGGCTCTGCATGACACTGCCCCGGTGGCCAATTCCGCAAGGCTTGCGGATCTTCTGCGCCGCCCCCAGATCAGCTATGCAGACATCGCCCCCTTTGATGCCGACAGGCCGGAGCTTTCGGCGGCGGTGACCCAGGAGGTGGAGATTCAGATCAAGTACGCCGGGTATCTGGAACGGCAGCAGCGGCAGGTGGCGGAATTCAAGAAGGAAGAGTCCCGGCTGCTCCCGGCGGATATCCGCTATGCCGATATCTCCGGCCTGCGGCTGGAAGCCCGGGAAAAGCTGGATGCCATCCGCCCCATGTCCATCGGTCAGGCAGGCCGGATCTCCGGCGTCAGCCCGGCAGATATCGCCGTGCTGCTGATTTATCTGGAACAGAAACGGCAAATGGAGTTTTTCAGACACTGCTTTCATGGTTGAGGAAAGCGGACTTTAGCTAAGTTGACAGTTGAAAGTGGACAGTTGACAGTTAAGGTATCCCCTTCGGGGATGAAATAGAAAAAATCCTTTATTCTAAAATCGTCCCGAAGGGACACAACAACTGTCAACTATCAACTGTACACTGTCAACTGAATCACACTTTTCATCGCCTCCCATAGGATAGTGGGAGGCGATTTTTTATGTCCATTGTGAAGACAGATATCCCTATGAACTCCGACCGGTGCACCACTGCGCTGGCGGAGCTGATCCGGGAGTTTCCCTTTTTCCGCCGGGAGCGGCTGGGCTTTTCCGTCTACGGCCGTCCCATCGATGCCCTGATTCTGGGCAGGGGAGAAAGGAAAGTGATGTACTCGGCTGCCCACCACGCCAACGAGTGGATTACCACCCCAGTTCTTTTGAAATTTGCGGAGGAGGTGGGCAACGCCTTGCGCGCCGGAAGTAGCATACAGGATGTCCCGGCATCCGATCTGCTGGATGCGGCTACCATTTACCTGGTGCCCATGGTGAATCCGGATGGGGTGGATCTGGTGACGGGAGCCATTCCCCCCGGCAGCCGGGAGTATGAATCCGCCCGGAATATGGCATCCTTTTACCCGGAGATTCCCTTCCCGTCAGGGTGGAAGGCCAATCTCAGGGGGGTGGATCTGAACCTGCAATACCCTGCCGGATGGGAGCAGGCGCGGCAGATCAAATTCTCTCAGGGCTACACCCGCCCCGGCCCCAGAGACTATGTAGGCACGGCATCTCTGACCCAGCCGGAGGCACTGGCGCTGGCGCAGTACACCCAGCGGATAAACCCGGCGCTGGTGCTGGCCTACCACAGTCAGGGACAGGTGATCTACTGGCAGTTTGAAAACTATGTTGTCCCCGGCGCCCGGGAGCTGGGGGAGGAATTTGCCCGGGTCAGCGGCTATTCGCTGGAGGACACTCCCTACAATTCCTCCTTCGCCGGGTACAAGGACTGGTTTATTCAGAAGTACCGCCGCCCGGGGTACACCATCGAGGTGGGACTGGGGGAGAACCCCCTGCCCCTGAGCCAGTTTGATGAAATCTACCGGGATAACGAGGGGATTCTGGTGACGGCAGCGCTGGGGTGAGTTAGGAGTGAGGAGCTAGAAGTGAGGAGTTAGCGGTTAGCAGTTGGGAGGCTGGGGTGGACTTTTGGGGCATCCCGGCCCCGACAGGGTAGACAAGCACGGCAGGAAAGAACCGGGAAGGCCCTGAGGATGGAAAGACCAGCACCAGACGAAAACCTCGCAGGTGCCTGCCGGGGCATCCCGGCCTCTGTATTTTTGACAAAAACATACTGTAATTTATACTCTCTTTTTTTTCGTTCCGTTTATTGAAATTATGCGCTGCTTGTGCTATATTTCTATGCTGAGAGTTTAGGGACTTTACTTCAAAAGGAGAGTTTATAGAATATGGCTACGCAGGAAAAAATTCGGAATATTGCCATTATTGCCCATGTCGACCACGGCAAGACCACCCTGGTGGACGAAATGCTGAAGCAGGGCGGCATCTATCGGGAAAATCAGGCCACCGTGGAACGGGTGATGGACTCCGGCGATCTGGAACGGGAGCGGGGCATCACCATTCTGGCCAAGAATACCTCCGTCCACTATAAGGACTACAAAATCAACATCGTGGATACTCCGGGTCACGCCGACTTCGGCGGCGAGGTGGAGCGCATCCTGAAGATGGTCAACGGCGTTATCCTGCTGGTGGATGCCGCCGAGGGCCCCATGCCCCAGACCCGGTTCGTGCTGCAGAAGGCTCTGGAGCTGGGTCACAAGGTCATCGTGGCTGTCAACAAGATAGACAAGCCCGATGCCCGGATTGAGGAGGTCATGGAGGAGGTTCTGGAGCTGCTGCTGGATCTGGACGCCACCGACGACCAGTTCAACTCCCCCACGGTCTTCTGCTCCGGCCGTCAGGGCACTGCCAGCTACAGCCCCAACGAGGCAGGCACGGATCTGACCCCTCTGTTTGAAACCATCATCAACTATATCGATCCCCCCACGGGAGACGAGAACGCGCCTTTGCAGCTGCTGGTTTCCGCCATCGACTACAACGAGTATGTGGGTCGTATCGCCGTGGGTCGTGTGGAGCGGGGCACCATCAAGGTCAATCAGGAGGTTACCATCTGCGACTTCCATGACCCCGAGCTGAAGCAGAAGGGCAAGGTTGTGGCCCTGTACGAGTTTGACGGTCTGGGGAAGAATCCCATCCAGTCTGCCTCCGCCGGTGAGATTGTGGCTCTGTCCGGCATGGCGGACATCACCATCGGCCGCACCCTGTGCGCCCCCGATGTGGTGGAGCCCCTGCCCTTTGTGAAGATCTCCGACCCCACCATTGAGATGACCTTCTCCGTCAACGACTCCCCCTTCGCCGGACGGGAGGGCAAGTATGTCACCTCCCGGAACCTCCGGGATCGGCTGGAAAAGGAGCTTCTGAAGGATGTCTCCCTCCATGTCACCGAGCAGGGCACCGATGCCTTCAATGTGGCCGGCCGGGGCGAGATGCACCTGTCCATCCTGATGGAAACCATGCGCCGGGAGGGCTACGAGTTCGCCGTCTCCACCCCCAGAGTGCTCACCAAGGTGATCGACGGCAAGGTCTGCGAGCCCATCGAGCGGATGGTGGCGGATGTGCCGGAGGAGTGCATGGGCTCCGTCATTGAGAAGATGGGTCGCCGGAAGGCTGACCTTTTGGGCATGACCCCCATGGGCAGCCGCTATCGTCTGGAGTTCAAGGTTCCCTCCCGGGGTCTGTTCGGCTACCGCAACGAATTCCTCACCGATACCCGGGGTGAGGGTATCATGTCCAGTGTGCTGGACAGCTATGAGCCCATGAAGGGTGAGATTGAGCGCCGTCAGGTTGGCTCCCTCATCGCCCACGAGTCCGGCGAGGCTGTGACCTACGGTCTGGCTGCCGCACAGGAGCGGGGCGCCCTGTTCATCGGCCCCGGCACCCCGGTGTATGCCGGTATGGTGGTGGGTATTTGCAGCCGCAACGAGGACATGACCGTCAATGTCTGCAAGAAAAAGCAGCTGACCAATATGCGCGCCGCCGGTTCCGACGAGGCTCTGCGGCTGACGCCCCCCAAAAACTACTCTCTGGAGCAGTGTCTGGAATTCCTGGCAGACGACGAGCTGCTGGAATGCACCCCCAAGAGCCTGCGCATCCGCAAGCGAGAGCTGGATCACAGCATCCGTATGCGCAACCTGATGAAGAAGCGGGCACAGGAGCAAGGCTAAATCTAATTGATAATTGACAATGGACAATTGACAATTATTCTTCCGAAAAAACGAAAAAGTGGTTGACCGAACGGCTTCTTTCGGTTATAATGGTTCAGCATGACTGTAGTCATCGTTATTATGTGTTGCTGCGGCCGTTTTCGGCTGTTGAGCATGATTGATTTTTGACAGGAGGTGTAATGTAAATGAAGCGTACCTACCAGCCCAGCCGTCGTCATCGTTCCAAGGTTCACGGTTTCCGCCAGAGAATGGCTACTTCCAACGGCCGCAAGGTTCTGGCCCGCCGCCGTGCAAAGGGCCGCAAGGTTCTGTCCGCCTAAGTGCAGATCCGTGGGTGAAATCACAAGCGGAATAATCGCGCATAAGCGAAACGGGAGCTACAGCGGGGTGAATGGGACATTCGCCCCGCTCCCTTTTTAGTTGGGTGTTTCTCCGGAAACGGATCATTGGCAGATCAGCGGATCTTTTGCTCCGGTGCTGCGGTTTGTCACCTCGAAATACACAAAGTATTCCTTCGGCTCCAAACCTTGCCCCGAAGCAAAATCTCTCGCTGCCTGCGCAATCATCCATTTCCTCCGCAACACCGGATGGGACAGTATTCACAAGGAATTTTTTGAGAGTGGTTTTTTCTCCGCCGAAAAATTCCCTTCTCCATACTGTCCAGAGTGGGGAAATGAGGGTGTTTCCTGAGCAATTATCCATTTCCTCCGCAACACCTGTAGTGACAGGGGAGAAAATACCATGAAATTTTCCTGCAGCCTGAAATTGAATCACATCTTTCAGCGGCTTTACCGCACTTCCGGGCAGGCGGACGGGCTTCTGGTGCTCTACGCCAGACGCAACCGCACCGGCATGAACCGGGTGGGCATCACCGTCAGCAAAAAGCTGGGTCATGCCGTGGTGCGCAACCGTGTCCGCCGCCGCATCCGGGAGGTCTACCGCCTCCACGAGGATGCCTTCTGCCCCGGGTGGGACATTGTGGTGGTGGCCAGAAGCCGGGCTGTGGATGCTCCCTTTGCCAAGCTCACTGCCAGCTTTCTGAATCTTGCCGGCCGGGCCGGAATTCTAAAAGGGGAGGATCGGCAATGAAGCAGCTTTTTCTCCATGCCATCCGTTTCTATCAGCGCAATATTTCTCCCTGTTTTCCTGCGCGCTGCCGCTTTTACCCAACCTGCAGTGCCTATGCCTATGAGGCAATCCAAAAATACGGGGCGTTCAAGGGGGGCTTACTTGCCCTGCGGCGGTTTCTGCGCTGCCATCCCTTCAGCAAGGGATCTTATTTTGACCCCGTACCCTGACTTCCATAAGGAGGATAGTCCATGATTCTCGCATTTCAGTTATCCGATCTGATTACCGTGCCTTTCGGCTGGCTGCTGGGCATTCTGTACCACACCACCAAGAACTACGGCGTTGCCATGCTGCTGTTCGCCATTCTGGTGCAGATGATTCTGCTGCCCATCACCGCCAAGTCCAAGAAGAGCATGATGAAAATGTCCCGTCTGACCCCCCGGATTCAGGACATTCAAAAACGCTACCCCAATGACCAGCTGAAGCAGAACGAACTGATGCAGCAGCTGTACAAGGAAGAGGGCGTTTCCATGGGCGGCGGCTGCCTGTGGAGCTTTATCCCTCTGCTGATTCTGTTTCCCCTGTTCGCAGTCATCCGCCAGCCCATCACCTACATTCTGGGCGAGGCTCCGGAGGTCAGCCAGCAGATCATTGAGGTGATCAAGGCTACCGATCCCAGTGTCTTCGGCAGAAACAGCTACTACGATCAGGTCAGCGCCGCACAGGCCATCCCCATGTTCGCCCAGCAGATCAAGGCTGCCATCCCCGGCATCAGCGCCGACACTCTGGCAGGCATCAACTTTGCCTTCCTGGGCATCAATATGGGCAGCATCCCCACCATCAATATCTTTAACGCCACCGTCTGGGCATGGGATTGGGCTCACATCGGCGCCGTCCTCATCGCCCTGCTGTCCGCAGCCGGACAGGTTCTGTCCATGTTTGTTGCCCAGAGGGCCAACGATTCTCTGGTGACCAATGAGAAGGGTGTTCAGGACAAGGAGGCCGCTCAGAATTCCCAGACTGCCCAGACCAACAAGATGATGATGTACATGATGCCCCTGATGTCCCTGTGGATCGGCTTCACTGTGCCCTGCGCCCTGTCCCTGTACTGGTTCGTGGGCGGCATCATCCGCACCGTTCAGGATACCATTCTCACCAAGCATTACCGCAAGATCTACGACGCCGAGGATGCTGTCCGCCTGGCAAGAGCCATGGAGCAGGATCGCCTGGAGGCTGAGAAGGAGCGCATCCGGGCAGAGCGCCGGGCTGCCAACCCCAACGGCCAGACCCAGAATACCAGCAAGAAGAAGCTGCAGAAGCAGCAGCAGCTGGAGGAGGAGAACGCCAGAGCTGCCGCCGCCCGGGAGTATGCCGCCAAAAAGGGCATCGCCTCTCAGGAGGACGAGCCCTCCTGTATGTCCGGCATCCCCAGCCGTCCCTATTGCAGAGGACGCAACTATGATCCCAACCGTTACGATTCCCAGCCCACGGAGGAATAAAAATGGAAAAGACCCTTATCACCAGCGGCAAGACCATTGACCTTGCCATTGAAGCCGCCCTGGAGCAGCTGGGCATGGATCGGGACAGCGTTTCCGTTCAGGTTCTGCAGCAGGCCAAGGCCGGTTTTCTGGGCATCGGCGCCCAGCCTGCCAAGGTGCAGGTGACCTACGAGGCTCCCGATCCCGTCCCCGAGGCTCCCAAGGTAGCCCTCAGCTCCGCTTCCCGTTCCAAGCCCAAGGCTCCTGCCAAGAAGCCGGAACCCAAGCCCGAAGAGGCCAAGCCCGAGGCACCCAAGCCCCAGCCCAAGCCGGAAGAGGCCAAGCCCGAGCGTAAGCCCGAGGCTCCCAGGGCAGAGCGCAAGCCTGAGAGAAAGCCCGAAACGCCCAAGGCTCCCAGAGAGCCCAAGCCCGAGAAAAAGCCTGCCGCACCCAGGACCTATGCGCCTGCACCTGCCGGCTCCACCGAGGAGAAGATTGAGCAGTTTCTGAAGGGTCTGCTGGAGCACATGGACTCCAAGGCTGTTCCCCACTGCTGGCAGGATTCCGCCAACACCTACAAGGTGGATCTGGTGGGTGAGGATCTGGGCTACCTCATCGGCCGCCGGGGCGATACCCTGGATGCCATCCAGCATCTGGCAAACTACACCATCAACCGGGATGTGGAGGGTCATATCCGCATCAATGTGGATGCTGAGTGCTACCGGGAGAAGCGGGAGGAGAGCCTGCGCCGCTACGCCCGGAAGAAGGCACAGCAGGTGCTGAAGGCACGCCGCCGCACCACTCTGGAGCCTATGAACGCCTATGAGCGCCATGTGATCCACGCCGCCCTGCAGGAGATGGACAACATCACTACCCATTCCACCGGCACCGAGCCCAACCGCCGCGTGGTTATTGAGTATGTCCGCTAATGGATAACAAAAGTCGCCGTGGAAGGTCATTCCACGGCGATTTTTTGCATTGAGAAATAGGATTAAAAGTCTGTGACGATAAGCAGAAGCCCCTGTTATGCTGATTGTGCGGTCTTCCAACTGCACAATAAAACATAACAGAAAGGCTTCTGTGTTTTGCCTTCAAATGTCGGTTCCCTGTGCCTGTCCGGCCTGACCCTGCGCGATATCCCGGATCACTTCTCCGGCAAGAATCAGCCCGGCGGCGCCGGGGACGAAGGAAACGCTACCGGGAATCTGCCGCTTGCCGATGGCGGCGGCCTCCTCCTCCCAGCCCGTGGGGGTGAGGGCCTCCTCCTGGGAGTACACCACCTTCAGGTGGCGTATTCCCCGTTTGCCCAGCTCCTTGCGCATCACCCGGGCAAGAGGGCACATACTGGTTTTGGAAATATCGGACACCTGAAAGGCGCTGGCATCCAGCTTGTTTCCGGTGCCCATGCAGCAGATGATGGGGGTATGGGCGGCGTTGGCCTGCTCCACCAGAGCCAGCTTGCCGGTGACGGTGTCAATGGCATCCACGATATAGTCAAACCGGGTAAAGTCCAGCAGATGGGCAGTCTCCGGGGTGTAGAAAATGGGATAGATGTCCACCTGTGATGCCGGGTTGATGTCCAGAATCCGGGCTTTGGCGGCCTCCACCTTGGGCATTCCCAAGGTGGAATGGGTGGCCAGCAGCTGCCGGTTCAGGTTGGACAGGCTAATTGTGTCGCTGTCGATGAGGGTCAGGTGACCGATGCCCGCCCGGGCCAGCGCCTCCACCACATAGCCCCCCACGCCGCCGATGCCGAAGACTGCCACATGGGCGTTTTTCAGCCGCTCCATGGCATCCTCGCCCAGCAGCATGGCTGTGCGCAGAAATTGTTCGTTCATAGAGATTCCTCCAACTGTGAAAAAAGCTCCCCCAAAGGAGAGCTTTTTGCTTAGTCCTCAAAAGTCAGGACATCCTGAAACCGTTCCTTGAAAATACCGTAGACAGCGTCCAGAACGGACTCGTCGGAGACGGAGAGGTAGTTTTCCAGCTCCTCGTCCACAGGCTCAACCTCCAGAATGACGATCTCGGAGGACTCCTCCTCCGCGGGCATCAGCACCAGGTATTCCTTGCCCTGGTACTCAATGCAGTCCAGATATTCAAAGTCGGCATCCTGTCCGTTCTCATCGGTGAGGGTGAGGATGCTGACCTCCTCTTCTTCCTCGGGAATCCGGTTTTCGTTCTCCATAATGTTCCTCCTTAGCATGATTTTTTCTGAGGAAATTATACCCCAAGCCCCGGGGAAAAGCAAGGGGGAAGACCGTCTCTTTCCGGAAAAAATGAAACAATGTGCTGTTTTTCCGCCCCGGCCTTGCAAAACAGGGAAATTCATGGTAATCTATACAGAAACGAGAAAAAGGAGTGGATCTTTGATGCGAAGAATCCTTGCGCTGCTGCTGGCTCTGGCCATGCTTTCCGGCCTGTGTCTGACAGGCTGCGGCAAAAATGAAGACCCGTCTGTGGAAACCACGGCGGCCACCGAACCGTCTGCCACCGTGCCGGCAGACGGAAACCCCAACGATGTGACCTGCAAGGGCACCTATACCGTTCCGACCCCGGATTCCACGGTTGTGGCAACCCTGGGGGACTGGAAGCTCACCAACTCCCTGCTTCAGGCTTACTACTGGGCGGCTGTGGCATCCTATCCGGAGGACGCGGATTCCGCTCCCGATTTTTCCCAGCCGCTGGATGTGCAGGAATGTCCCGTAGACGGCGTGAACAGCTGGCAGCAGTTCTTCCTGCGGCAGGCTCTGGACGCCTGGCACCGGGATGCTGCCCTGATTCAGATGGGCACCGACGAGGGCACCCCCACCATTGAGGCCTATCAGCCGGATCCGGAAAAGCACGCGGAATATCTGGTGGAGCCTGCGGCTATCGACTATTTCTACGGCTACTATTCCAAGAGCTACAAGCCCAACGAGCTCCATCAGGCCTATCTGGACAACCTGCCGGAAACGCTGGACGGCATTGCCAGGGAAAACGGCCAGTCCGGGCTGGAAGCTCTGGCGGCGGATTTTGCCGGGGTTTCCGGGGATGTGCTGACGGAGTATGCCGAGGTGGTAAACCGCGCCTATATGTACTTCACCGAGCGGTGCTACTACATAGACCCCACGGAGGATGAGATTGCCCAGTTCCGGCAGGAGCATCCCAACAGCGCTTCCGGCGTGTCTGTGGATATCCGGCATCTGCTGGTGGTTCCCGAGGGGGAGGTTGCCGATGACGGCACCGTCACCGCCTCCGAGGACAGCTGGCACAACGCGGAGATCAAGGCTAAAGCCTTCCTTGCCCAGTTTAACGCCAGCCCCAACGATGTTAATTTCGCCAAGCTGGCCAATGCCAATTCCGCCGACCGGGGCTCCGCCCTCAACGGCGGCCTGTACCAGAACCTTCTGCCCGGCGACCTGGCAGATCCTCTGGACAGCTGGTGCTTTGCCCCGGAGCGGCAGGCAGGAGATGTGGAGCTGATCCGCTCCCAGTGCGGCTATCATATAGTCTATATCCATGGGATAACGGATCTGGGTCAGGAGCAGGCACGGCAGGAGCTGGTGGCGCAGCAGGCCGCCCAGCTGGTGCAGGAGGCTGTGCAGAAGTACCCGGTGAAGTTCAGCTTCGACAAAATTCAGCTGGGCACCGCCCCGCAGCAGGGCGAGCCTCTGACGGTAGATCAGCTGCTGTATCCCGATGTTGCCCATGAGCGGTTCCCCTTTGTGCCCATCTATTTGCAGCAGGATTATCCCAATTCTCCCTACGGCGCCTATAAGCTGTCCTCCCACGGCTGCGGCATCACGGCTCTGGCTATGCTGGCCAGCTATATGATGGACACGGAGATGACCCCCCACGAGCTGGCCGCCCGGTACGGCTATTACTGCGGCCTCCACGGCAGTGACACCAAGATGTTTGACACCATCCCGCCGGAGCTGGGATTCTTTGTGGACAAGTGCCTGTTCAACTGGGAGGGTGTCCCGGAGGCATTGCAGGAAGGAAAGATGATCATCACCCTGCAGCACGCAGGCCATTTCACCACCAGCGGCCACTTCCTGGTGCTGGCAGGGGACAATGGGGACGGTACCTATATCGTCCGGGACTCCAATGTCTACAATTACCGCCGTCTGGACGGTCACCGGATTGACGGCTTCACGGAAATGGATATCAAGCGCGCCGCCGCCTTCTACCGGGTCTATCAGCCCAAGATTGTGCGGATTCCCATGTGCGCCCGGTGCGGCGATCTGACGGATGTCCCCACCGCTATGTTCAGCGGGGAGTATCAGTGCGCAAAGTGCCACACAGCGCTGGAAAGACGAGGAAACTTCCTTTCCATCTGCGGATAAGTATATAACAAAAGGACTGTCATTGGGAAGGTGGCCGCAGGTCACCTTCCCAATGACAGTTTTTCCTGCATATTGGTTTCAGTCAGCAAAGCGACAAATTGGAATTTGGCGGCGAGTCGCCGCTGACAATGCGTTACGGACTGCGGGTGGACATTCCACATCCTTTGGACCCCTCGACCGGAACTGCATAGGTTATATAGAATAGACCACCACCGCAAAAACGAACCGGGCGTGCCCAAAGGATGGAAAGATCATCACCCGGGCGAAGGCTCGCATTGCCCGTGGGGGCATCCCCACAAATTCCAATTTCTCCACCTGATTCCATCCTTTTGCTTTCTCCCTTGCCGAACCATTTCCGGAAATCGGGCAAAAAATGTCGAAATCGGACACTTGTTTCCACCCGGTTCCTGTGGTATACTGTGCTGACGAAAAAGGAGGAAGAACAAGATGGTACACTTGCTTCTGCTGATTATCTATCTGTCCTTCATCAGCCTTGGGCTGCCGGATGCCCTGCTGGGGGCGGCATGGCCAACCATGTCCGCAGGGTTGGCGGTTCCCCTGTCCTATGCCGGGGGCATTTCCATGATCATCTCCGTCCATACGGTGGTTTCCAGCCTGATGGCAGACCGTTTGAACCGCCGTCTCGGTACGGGAAAGGTGACTGCCATCAGCGTGGGAATGACGGCGGCTGCCCTGTTTGGCTTCTCTGTCAGCAGGGAATACTGGCAGCTGTGCCTCTGGGCGATTCCCTACGGTCTGGGAGCCGGCAGTGTGGATGCCAGCCTGAATAACTATGTGGCTCTGCACTATGCCAGCCGTCACATGAGCTGGCTGCACTGTATGTGGGGACTGGGAGCCAGTGTTGGCCCCTGGCTGATGGGTCTGGCACTCTCCACCGGAATGGGCTGGGTCGGCGGATATCGGATGATTGCCCTGCTTCAGCTGGGTCTGACGGTGGTGCTGGTGGTCAGCCTGCCGCTGTGGAAGAAAACCGCAGCCCCCTCCGGCGAAACCGGTGGCAATACCCCGGGAATTTGGCGCACCCTGAAAATCCCGGGAGTCAAAAAGGCTGTGCTGGCCTTCGCCTGCTACTGCGCCATGGAACAGAGCTGTATGCTCTGGGCAGGCTCCTATCTGGTGCTGAATGCGGGAATGGCGGAGGAAACTGCCGCCGCCTGTGCAGGCGTGTTTGTTCTGGGAATTGCCGTGGGGCGGCTTCTCAGCGGCTTTCTGACCATGAAGCTGTCGGATAAGGCTCTGGTTCGGCTGGGAGAGGGACTGGTTCTGGCAGGTATTTTCATTCTGCTGCTGGGTAAATTCGCAGCTGTCCCGGGGCTTTTGCTCATGGGTCTGGGCAGCGCCCCGGTATATCCCTGTATGGTTCACGCTACACCCGGGCATTTCGGGCAGGAGCACTCTCAGGCGGTGATCGGTCTGCAAAGCGCCGGTGCTTTTGCGGGAATCTGCGCTATGCCCCCATTGTTCGGCCTTCTGGCTCAGCGTTTTGGGGTGAATCTGCTGCCCTGGTATCTGCTGGTGATTCTGCTGGCACTGACCCTGACCCATGAATCTCTGAACCGGAAAACAGCATAAAAACCGCCTGCCCACAGGAAACCATTTCCTGTGGGCAGGCGTATTTTGGTTGGATATATTAAGCAGTGACAGCAACCTTCTTCTCGGCCAGACGCTTCAGACCCAGAACTGCCACAATGATGCCCAGAAGGAACAGGGCGGCAGCAAAAGCCATCTGAAGCAGATTGCCCGGGGTGGGATTACCCATCAGGGCAACAATTTTCTGCACCAGAGCAGTCAGCGTGACAGCCAGCATGATGATCATGGGCAGCCACAGCATGTATTTACGAATTACATTCTCTGTGATTTTGTCCACGGTGTAAATCTTCAGTTCGTCCGCACACCAACGCCCGAATAAGTGCAGGGTTTGCTCATAGCTGCTCATGGTTTTCTCACCCAATTGGGTGCTGCGGCAATAAAGCATAAATTCATCGGTTAGCCAATCGAAATCCAAATTTTTCATACAAAAAACACTCCTGTTTATTGGGGTAAAATCCACCCAATAAATCAGAAGTGTTCATTGGTGCAACGAAAAAAGTTTATCGGTATGAAAAACCTTTTTTGTAGCTACTATCATTTATTCATTGGTTTGCCTGCCCAAAAGAAAAAGCCCGGAAACCCCTTGCGCCCCAATCAGTAATTGGCCACCTGCTGGCCCTTGAGCTGAAGCTGCAATTTGTCCGCAATCAGGGCGATGAACTCCGAATTGGTGGGTTTGCCCTTGGTATTGCTGACGGTGTAGCCAAAGAACCGCTGCAGGGTATCCAGATCTCCCCGATCCCAGGCTACTTCAATGGCGTGGCGAATGGCACGCTCCACTCTGGATGGGGTGGTGCCGAAGGTTTTGGCTACCTGAGGATACAGCACCTTGGTGATGGCGTTGATCACATCCATATCGTTGACGGCGATGATGATGGCTTCCCGAAGATACTGATAGCCCTTGATGTGGGCGGGAACGCCGATCTCGTGGATGATGCTGGTGACGAGACTTTCAATGTTGGCGCTGTCCATGCGCTTGGGGGCGGAAGACCGGAGGCTCTCCCCACCCCGGATTTCCTCCAGATGCTCCACCAGCGCACCCATGTCACAGGGCTTCATCATCATGTGCTGAATCCCCAGATTGGATATGGCGGCCGACAGATAGCCCGACATAAACGCAGTGGTGGCCAGCGTGATGGGTCTGCGATCCATGGCGTTCATGCTTTTCAGCACGGCAATGCCGTCCTGCTTGCTCAGCATCATGTCCAGCACAACAATGTCCGGCTTCAGCTGAGAAATCATGCGGATGGCCTGCTCCCCGTCGCCGGCCGTTCCGATAACCTGAAAACCGTCTGCGCTGCGCAGAGCGGCGGTAAGCCCGGCACAGAATTCTTCCGAGCTGTCCGCAATCAATACGGTTGATGTATGTTCCATAAAGTCCTCTCCTGTCCGTGTTAAATTCTCCCCGGATTCACGGTGCTTGTGCCCGTGTGCGACAAATAAATGATAGCATAATGTGGCGAGGTTTGCAAGATAAAACCAAAACAATCGCTCGACGGAATCATATCAGTTACTAAAAAATGCGAGAGTTTTTGAAAGATTTCGAAAAAGTTCGACAAATCTGGAGGCAGGTTGACGCAGCGGAGGATTTCGTGTAGAATGAAGAAAAAAGGAGGAAGACTATGAATACACAAATCCGTTCGCTTATGAATTTTCTGGATGCCTCCGTCAGCGTGTACCACGCTGCGGCATATCTGGAAGCTACGCTGGTTCAGGCAGGCTATACCCGTCTGGAGGAGCGCAAGAGCTGGGATCTGGTTCCCGGTGGAAAATATTACCTGACCCGGGGCGGTACGGCGGTGCTGGCCTTCCGCATTCCCGAGGGCACTCCCGGCGGATTTCTCATCAGCGCCAGCCACTCTGACCGCCCAACCTTCAAGGTCAAGGAGAATGGGGAGCTGACAGGAACCTATACCCGGCTGGCTGTGGAGCGCTACGGCGGTATGCTCTTCGCACCATGGCTGGACCGCCCCCTGTCCATCGCCGGACGGGTGCTGGTGGAGACGCAGACGGGAATTGAGCAGAAGCTGGTGAACATTGACAGAGATCTGCTGATGATTCCCAATGTGGCCATCCACATGAATCGCCAGGTTAACGACGGCTACAAGTGGAATCCCGCAGTGGATCTGCTGCCTCTGCTGGGGGGAAAGGATGCCGCGGGCAAGCTGACTTCCCTGCTGGAGCAGGAGGCAGGCGGAAAGATTCTGGGTCACGATCTGTTCCTGTACATCCGCCAGAAGAGCTGCGTCTGGGGTGTGGACAACGAGTACATCTCCTCTGCCGCGCTGGACGATCTGGAATGTGCCTGGGGCTGCACCCAGGGCTTCCTGAAGGCACAGCCCACCGGAAACATCCCCGTGCTGTGCGTCTTTGACAGCGAGGAGGTTGGCTCAACCTCCGTGCAGGGCGCAGCCTCCACCTTCCTGCTGGATACCCTGAAGCGGATCTGCGAAAGTCAGGGGCTGAAGCCGGAACAGATGCTGGCAGACTCCTTTATGGTGTCTGCGGACAATGCCCACGCCGTCCATCCCAATCACCCGGAGTACGCCGACCCCAACAATGCGCCCATCCCCGGCCAGGGCGTGGTACTGAAATTCAATGCCGCCCTGCGTTACGCCACCGACGGCTTCTCCGCCGCAGTGTTCCGCAAAATCTGCGGAAAAGCAGGGGAGCCGGTGCAGACCTACTGCAACCGGGCGGATATTCCCGGCGGCTCCACCCTGGGACATATCTCTCTGGGTCAGGTCAGCGTGCCCACGGTGGACATCGGTCTTGCCCAGCTGGCAATGCACTCCTGCTATGAGACAGCCGCCGTGGCGGATGCTGTCAGTCTGGAGAATGTCATGGCCGCCTATTACGGCACGGAGTTCTCCCGGGATGACCAGAGCTGCACGATCCGGTAAAAAGGCAGAAGGAAAAATTGAAATTTGTGGGGATGCCCAAAGCCTCCCCTGTGTAAGGGGTTGTGCTCCGCGCAGC
>CAMCRV010000031.1 GCA_945877365.1 uncultured Clostridia bacterium
TCCATGGAGGACACCATGGGCTTTACCACCTTGCCGTCGGTGAAGGCCAGCACGGAGACCTCGGGGCCGGTGAGGAATTCCTCAATGACGATGTGGTCGCCGGATTTGCCGAAGACATGGTTTTCCATCATGTCCTTTACGGCGGTGAAGGCCTCCTCCCGGGTCTGGGCGATGATGACGCCCTTGCCAAGAGCCAGACCGTCGGCCTTGATGACGGTGGGGATGGGAGCGGTTTCCAGATACTTCAGTGCCTTGCCCATATCGTCGAATACCTCATATTCGGCGGTGGGAATGCCGTATTTTTTCATCAGGTTCTTGGAGAAGACCTTGCTGCCCTCGATGATGGCGGCGTTGGCATGGGGTCCGAAGCAGGGGATACCCTTTTCGTTCAGGGCATCCACACAGCCCAGCACCAGAGGATCGTCGGGAGCCACCACGGCATAGTCAATGGCATTCTCCACAGCGAAGGAGACAATTTTGTTGACTTCCGTAGCGCCGATGGGGACGCAGGTAGCGTCCTGGGCAATGCCGCCGTTGCCGGGGAGGGCGAAGATTTCTGTGACCTGGGGGTTCTTTTTCAGGGAGCGGATGATGGCGTGTTCCCGTCCGCCGCCGCCTACAACCAGTAATTTCATTTTCAATACTCCTATCTAATAGACAATCTGACGGGGGTGTGACATCAAAGGAAGCTCTGGATAAATCGACAAGAGCTGACGGTGGAAGATTTTGGCGCAGCCGAAAGATAGGAAATTGGAGGAATACTTTGTGTATTTCCCAATTTCATATCTGCACGGATGGGGCAAAAGATTCGCCGTTCAGCCGCAGGCGGTTTATTCAGAGTTTCCTTAAAAAATTAGTGGTGGAACAGGCGCATACCGGTGAAGGCCATGACCATGTTGTTCTTATCGCACTCCTCGATGACCAGATCGTCCCGAATGGAGCCGCCGGGCTGGGCAATGTACTTCACGCCGGAGGCACGGGCGCGCTTGATGTTGTCGGAGAAGGGGAAGAAGGCATCGCTGCCCAGAGCCACGCCGTCGAAGGAGGCCAGGAATTCCTTCTTCTCGGCCTCGGTCAGAGGCTCGGGACGGGAGGTGAAGTAGTTCTGCCAGATGCCCTCGGCGCAGACATCCTCCTCGTTGCCGTTGATGTAGCCGTCAATCACATTGTCCCGGTTGGGGCGGCCAAGATCGGCGCGGAAGGGAAGGGAAAGGGTCTTGGGATGCTGCCGCAGGAAGAAGGTGTCGGCCTTGGAGCCTGCCAGACGGGTGCAGTGAATCCGGGACTGCTGACCGGCGCCCACGCCGATGGCCTGACCGTCATAGGCAAAGCAGACGGAGTTACTCTGGGTGTACTTCAGGGTGATGAGAGCCACAATCAGGTCGATTTTGGCAGATTCCGGCAGTTCCTTGTTCCGGGTGACGATGTTCTCCAGCAGATGCTCACCGATTTTGAAGTTGTTTCTGCCCTGCTGGAAGGTGATGCCGAAGACCTGCTTGGTCTCCTGCTCCGCAGGCACATAATTGGGGTCGATGGCAACTACATTGTAGCCGCCCTTGCGCTTGGCCTTCAGGATTTCCAGAGCCTCGTCGGTGTAGCCGGGGGCGATGACGCCGTCGGAGACCTCCCGGGCGATGAGCTTGGCGGTGGTGGTGTCACACACATCGCTGAGGGCAACCCAGTCGCCGAAGGAGCACATCCGGTCGGTGCCCCGGGCACGGGCATAGGCACAGGCCAGAGGGCTGTCGTCCAGACCTTCCACATCCTCCACAAAGCAGGCCTTTTTCAGGCTTTCGGGGAGAACCTTGCCCACGGCGGCGGAGGTGGGGGAGACATGCTTGAAGGAGGTGACGGCGCACAGGCCGGTGGCCTCCTTCAGCTCCTTCACCAGCTGCCAGGAGTTCAGGGCATCCAGGAAGTTAATGTAGCCGGGACGGCCGTTGAGAATAGTCAGGGGCAGATCGCTGCCGTCTGCCATGTAGATCCGGGAAGGCTTCTGGTTGGGGTTGCAGCCGTATTTTAACTGAAATTCGTTCATGGGTATTCCCTCCATTTAGCAGTGCTTGTTGAGAATGGTCTGACGGAACGCACCGGTAGTGCGGTCGGTGTAGCGGACGAACAGGGAGATCTTGTTGTCGGGGTTCAGGTTGTTCCACAGCAGGTCGGTGAAGGCCTCCATGTCGTCCAGCATGGCAATCCGTTCCGGCTCACCGCAGAAGGTGGGGATCACGGGGTTGCCGTCGCAGATGTAGGTGTGCAGGAAGTGACCCACGCCGGGGATGCCGGGGTACTCATAGAAATACCGGGCACAGGCGGAGCCTTCCGGGTCGGCAGATTTCAGGATGGACATTTTGTAGCTGCCCTCCCGGCTCTGCAGGCCGGAGATTCTGGGGGTCCAGTTGGGGCCGTCATCCTCGAACTGCCGGGTGCGCAGGGCGGCTTCCCAGCTCTCGCCCCGGGACAGGTACTCCCAGATGGTGTCGGTCTGGTCGCCGTTGGTGACGATGAGGCCGCAGCCACATTCCCGAACGGGGTGATAGATGATGAGGTGGGGGTCCTTCATCAGACTGGGATCGTGAGCCTCGGTGCGGATGCCGTCAGGCTCCTGAAGGAAGACCCGGTTGCGGCTGTTGACGCTGCGGCCCATGATAAAGTAGGCAGCAACGGTGTGCTTGCCGTCGGGGGTAACCCCCAGCACAATGCCGCGGCCGGGGTAGGTGTTGGTGGAGAGGATCTGAGCCAGATCGCCGGTTTCGTAGACATTCATGGGAAAAACCTCCGTTAATTGGTTTGTTTATTCAGCTGGGCGCAGACGGTTTCCGCAGCCTGAGGCAGGAGAATCCACTCCGCTTGCTCCATGACCCGGCGCTGGAGCACCTCCGGGGTGTCCCCGGGAAGAACCTCCACGGCCTTCTGGGCGATGATCTCGCCGCCGTCAGGAATTTCGTTGACAAAGTGAACGGTGGCGCCGGTGACCTTGACGCCGTAGTCCAGAGCCGCCTGATGCACCCGCAGGCCGTAGAACCCGGCACCGCAGAAGGAGGGAATCAGGGAGGGGTGGACATTGAGAATCCGCTTGGGATAGCAGGCGGTGAAGCTCTCTGTCAGGATGGTCATGAAGCCTGCCAGAATGATGACCTCAATGCCATGCTCGGTGAGGATTTCTTTCAGCTTTGCCTCGAAAGCCTCCTGAGAGCCAAGCTCCTTCTTCAGCACCACGGCGGTTTCAATTCCGGCCTTTTTCGCCCGTTCCAGCGCGTAGGCACCGGCGTTGTTGGAAACCACCAGCGCAATCTCGCCGCTGACAAGGGTGCTGCCCTGGGCGTCAATCAGGGCTTGCAGGTTGGTGCCGCCCCCGGAGACCAGAACTGCGATTTTGGTCTTTCTCACGCCAGAATCACCTTTTCCTCGTTCTCGATGATGGAGCCGATGACATAGGCGGTTTCGCCGTTGGCAGTCAGGATGTCCAGAGCCTCCTGCACCTGCTCTGCCGGAACCACCACGCTCATGCCCACGCCCATGTTGTAGGTGTTGAACATATCCCGTTCGGGAATGTTGCCCCAGGAGGCGATCATGTCGAAAATGGGCAGAACCCGGACGGCGCTCCTGTCGATTTTGGCGCACAGGCCGTCGGGGATGGAACGGGGAATATTCTCGTAGAAGCCGCCGCCGGTGATGTGGGAAATGCCCTTCACATCCACCTTTTCCAGCAGAGCCAGAATGGACTTGACATAGATCCGGGTGGGCACCAGCAGAGCCTCGGCAATGGTCTTGCCGCCCAGCTCCTCCCGCTGCACATACAGCTGGGGATTGTTGTTGTCGATGTCGAAGACCTTCCGGCAGAGGCTGAAGCCGTTGGAGTGGATGCCGGTGGAGGCCAGCGCGATGACCACATCCCCTGCGGCCATCCGGGTGTTGTCCAGAATCTTCTTTTTGTCCACAATGCCCACGGCAAAGCCTGCCAGATCGTAGTCCTCCGCAGGCATCATGCCGGGGTGCTCGGCGGTCTCGCCGCCGATGAGAGCGGCGCCGGACTGGACGCAGCCCTCAGCCACGCCGCTGACGATTTCCGCGATTTTCTCGGGGATATTCTTGCCGCAGGCGATGTAGTCCAGGAAGAACAGGGGCTTTGCGCCGCAGCAGATAATGTCGTTTACACACATGGCAACGGCATCGATGCCGATGGTATCGTGCTTGTCCATGAGAATGGCCAGCTTCACCTTGGTGCCGCAGCCGTCGGTGCCGGAGACCAGCACAGGCTCCTCCATACCGGCGATGGGCAGGCCGAAGCAGCCACCGAAGCCGCCCACATCGTCCAGGCACCCCTCGTTCCGGGTACGGGCGATATGCTTTTTCATCAGTTCCACGGCTCTGTAGCCGGCGGTGATATCCACACCGGCGGCGGCGTAGCTGGCGGACTGGGAATTCTTATGATCCATGATATAAGCTCCTTTATCAGGTATTCAAAACTAAGTGGGGATGGGGTGAAAGCAGCGAGGAGGCAAATTGGAATTTGTGGGGGTGCCCAAAGCCTCCCCTGTGTAAGGGGAGGTGGCAAAAATCTATTGATTTTTGCCGGAGGGGTTGTCAATCCCCCAGTCAGCTTCGCTGACAGCCCCCTTTACACAAGGGGGCCTTTGAGCTCACTAAATTCCAATTTCTGCATCCGCTGCGTCAGGCTGATAGGCGTTCAAACTTATTCTTCGCCGGTCCAGCAGTAGGTGCAGACCTTGTCCCGATCCAGACCGATGGCTTCCAGCAGGCCGTCCAGAGACTGGTAGCCCAGAGAGTCGAAGCCCATCTCCTGACAGATGGCCTTCAGCATGCACTGACCCCGCTCTGTCTTGGGGTCGGCGTATTCGTCCACATGCTGCTGTCCCACATTGCCCTCCAGATTCTGGATGACCCGTCGGGTCAGCAGCTCCATCTCGGAGTTGCTCCGGGAGAAGTTCAGGTACTTGCAGCCGTACATGATGGGCGGGCAGGCAGAGCGCATATGCACTTCCTTGGCACCGCTGTTGTAGAGGAATTCCACAGTCTCTCTCAGCTGGGTGCCCCGGACGATGGAGTCGTCCACAAACAGCAGCTTCTTGTCCTGAATCAGCTCGGGAACGGGGATCTGCTTCATCTCTGCCACCAGATTCCGGATCTCCTGATTGGAGGGGATGAAGGAACGGGACCAGGTGGGGGTGTACTTGACGAAGGGACGGGCAAAGGTCTTGTGGGTCTGGTTGGCGTAGCCGATGGCATGGGGAATGCCGGAATCCGGGACACCGGCCACATAGTCCACATCCGGAAGGGTGCCCTGCTCTTCCTCCTGCCGAGCCATGATCTCACCGTT
Organism: uncultured Clostridia bacterium; assembly: GCA_945877365.1. Lineage (GTDB taxonomy): Bacteria > Bacillota > Clostridia > Oscillospirales > Oscillospiraceae > Faecousia. The sequence goes on from CAMCRV010000031.1 coordinate 5,342, forward strand.
GCGCACACGCATGACCTCCACATTCCGGCCTTCGTAGTTGGAGTTGGGGTAGCCGTAGTAGGTCCACAGGAAGGCGCAGATCTTCATCTTGTCCCCGGGGGCGGAAAGCTGCTTCACGCCGTCGGCGGTGACCTCCACAATTTCGCCGGGGCCCAGCTCATAGATGTTCTCATAGCCCAGCTTATGGTAGGCGAAGGACTCAAAGGAGACACAGCAGCCGTCGGCGTTCTTGCCCACCAGAATGGGCAGACGACCCACCTTGTCCCGGGCGGCGATGATGCTGTTGGGGGTCAGCAGCAGAATGGAGCAGGAGCCGTCAATGACCTCCTGGGCGTAGTGAATGCCGTCCACCAGATTGTTGCAGCGGTTGATAAGGGCTGCCGTCAGCTCCGTGGAGTTCACCTGACCGGAGGACATGGCCATAAACTGATGGCCGGGGCCGGAGAAGGTCTTTTCCACCAGCTCGTCGGCGTTGTTGATCCGCCCCACGGTGGCGATGGCGAACAGACCCAGATGAGACCGGATCAGCAGGGGCTGGGGGTCGGAATCGGAGATGGCGCCGATACCGGCGTTGCCCTTGAATTTGGCAAGATCCGATTCAAACTTGGTGCGGAAAGGGGTGTTTTCGATATTGTGAATCTGGCGCTGGAAGCCCAGCTCCTTGTCGTAGATTGCCATGCCGCCCCGGCGCGTGCCCAGGTGGGAATGGTAGTCGGTGCCGAAAAAGACATCGTAAATGCAGTTTTTGTGGGAGATGGCTCCGAAGAAACCGCCCATGGGGAATCCTCCTTATCAATTCAACACATTTCCTGCCGCCTGAGGGGGCATTGGGGAAAGGAAAGAAAAATGTGTTATATGTTTTGCAGCCCCGGCTCCTGAGGGGGAGCCGGGGTTGGCAGGTTTTTAGGCGAAGAACAGACCGTTCAGGGTCATGGGGTCGATGTACTTGCCGTCCTTGTAGACGCGCATATTGCCGGAGGCAATCTCGTCGATGAGCATGACATTGCCCTGAGCGTCGTAGCCGAACTCGAACTTGATGTCGTACAGATCCAGACCCTTGGCCTTCAGGTCGTCAGCCACGATCTTGGTGATGGCCTGGGTCTGAGCCTTCAGGGAGTCATACTGCTCAGCGGTCATGACGCCCAGATCCACCAGACCGTCCTTGGTCACCAGAGGATCGCCCTTGGCATCGTTCTTGAAGGTGGTCTCCACATAGGCAGGCAGATCCTGACCCTCGGTGCAGTAGTCGCTGTAGCGGCGGAAGAAGGAGCCTACAGCCTTGTAGCGGCAGATGACCTCCAGACCCTTGCCGAAGACCTTGGCAGGCAGAACCTCCATGGTGGTGTCGTCCAGGTTGGCGGAAACATAGTGGGTGCGGATGCCGGCGGCGTTGATCTTCTCGAAGAAGTAGATGGACATACGCAGGTTCACATCGCCCACGCCTTCGATAGTCAGACCCACGGAGTTCTCACCGGGATCGAAGACACCGTCCTTGCCGGTGCAGTCATCCTTGAACTTCAGCAGGCAGTTGCCATTGGGCAGAGCGTAGACATTCTTGGTTTTGCCGGTGTAGAGCAGCTTCAGGTTTTCCATTGTTAATGACCTCTTTCTGTAGACTGATAGGGTTGTTTGTATGGTGAATGGGGTTTTCTTACTGGTTCAGTTCTGCCTGCAGAGCCTCGTCCTTTTTCAGGACGGCGGCGGCATCGGCCTTGCGCTTGGCATCCAGCTTTGCGGCCAGAGCTTCGTCGGCAACAGCCAGGATTTCGGCGGCCAGCAGAGCGGCGTTGACACCGCCGTTGACGGCTACCGTGGCAACAGGAATGCCGGAGGGCATCATCACGGTGCTGAGCAGGGCGTCCATGCCATCAAAGCAGGGGCCCTTGCAGGGGATGCCGATGACGGGCAGGGTGGTATTGGCGGCGATGGCACCGGCCAGATGGGCGGCCATACCGGCGGCGGCAATGAGGACGCCGAAGCCGCTACTGCGGGCGTTTACGGCGAAATCCCGAGCCTCCTCCGGGGTGCGGTGGGCGGAGTAGATGTGGCACTCAAAGGGAATGTCCAGAGCGGACAGTGTGTCCATGGTCTTGCGCAGGATGGGAAGATCGCTGTCGCTGCCCATGATGATTCCGACTTTTTTCATGATTACCTCCTGAAAACAAAAAAACAAAAAGGGCGCACCTACCCCATATATTGTGGTAAGTGTGCCCAGACGGTCGGCAATTTTGCAAGCCCTTACTCCATGTGGTACTCCACTTATCCGTCAGTCATAAGGGTGATCTATTCAGCGAAGCTATTATAACACGGGATTTATTTTTTGACAACTCACGAATCTACAATATTTTTGCTTTTTGCGCGGCAGTGCCATGTGAAAGTTGACAAATTCCCCCGGAAAGGGGATTTTCCAGGGGAAGAATGTTGGCGGAAAGAGGGAATCCGAAGACGAGGTCAGAACTTCCCGTTGTGAAAAAAATCAGTCAAAAGCAAAGCCGAAGTAGGCCATTTCCGGGGCATCCTCCCGGAGGGGCAGCGCCATGGCGAAGGGGGTGTCGCCACCGGGGGAGCGGAAAGTCCCGGCTTTACAGCCAAGGGAGAAAAGAATCCCGGGGCAGAGGGAGCTGTCTCCCAGAAATTCCGGGACAGTCAGGCAGTCGCCCTCCCGGCAGGCTGCCATGAGAAAGCCTGAGCCTTCGTAGAACTCTGCCAGATGGGAAAGAAAGGCCAGATTCCTGCCCTCCTGAATCACACCGCCCTTTGGCAGCAGCTCTCGCCTCCGCCGGGCAAATTCCTCTGGGCTGATGGAACGCAGGGGCACCGGGTCAACAGCAGCGGTGCAGGAAAACGCCCGGTGGGAGCCGGCATCCCGGTAGCCCATCCGGCGGTACATCTGCCGCAGCCCGGCGGACTGGGGAACCAGCACCGCAGCGCAGTAACCCTGCTCTGCCAGCACCCGGCGGATATCCTCCATCAGCATCCGGCACAGCCCCTTCCCACGCTGGGAGGAGTGGGTGGCAACGGCGTAGAGATAGGCAATTTTCCGACCTTCCAAAGTGCAGTCGAACCAGTATGCCGCAGCGACGGGGGTATCCTCCTGAAACACGCAGCGGCAGCATTCCGGGGAAAAGCCAAGGGTGAAGAACAGCTCCAGAAAGTCCTCCGAATCCCCGAAGGCATCCTGCCACAGTGCCCGCAGCCGGGGGACATGGTCGGGGGAGGGGGCATCAATCCTCATAGAAATCCTCCACGACAAAGGCGCGGTATTTTTCCACCATGTGGTGGGGATGGTAATCCAGCTTGGCCTTCCGCAGACCTTCCAGCCCGATATCATCCTCCCGGTTCAGGAACCGAACCTCCGGGTGGCGCAGCCGCAGGAACCGGGCCATCTCACAGTTGACGGCGGCATAGGCTCCCTCCACGGTTTCAAAGGCCTTTTCGAAGTGGACATCGAAGGTGTCCTCCGACAGCCGGGAGGCGACGGTCACTGCCAGCACCTTTTCCCCCTCCTCCAGCAGGATACCCTCCATGCCCAGCCCCTCATAGTGGCGGAACATCTTCTCCATGGCTGCCTTTTCCAGCAGATAATCCTCGTGGGGATTTGCCGCGATGCGAAGGGTGTACCAGCTTTCCACCATTTCCATGGCTCTGTCCAGATTGTCCGGGGACAGGGGCTCCACGGTGCAGCCGGAGTGCTCTGCGTGGAAGCGGTTGACATGGTTTCGCTTTTTCTGGAATTTCCGCCCCCTCAGATCTGCCAGATCGTTTATGTCATAGACATAGTCAAAGCTGTTCCGGCTGGGCATAACATGAAAATAGCCGGGGAACCACTGCTCCAGGTCCTGAATGTCGGATTCCAGCAGAGAGGTGAACCGGCAGGGGATGCCCCGGTCAGCGGCATCCTGTATGATGGCCTCCACAAGGGGGCGGCGGTTGCCGCTGCCGATGGGGTAGGGGTAGACGCTCTGCCCGTGAAAATGGGAGAAAAAGGCTGCGCAGTCTCCGGAGAAGAAAATGTTCTGCTTTCCCCACAGGTAGAGGTTGGCAAAGGCGTATTCGCAGCCCCGATTGGGGCTGTGAGCGAGAATGGTTTGATAGGCTTTCTGATCCGTCAGGCGGATGCGGTGAAAATCCAGCATGAAAAAGGCACCGTCCTTGTTGGTTGAGATTGTTGGTAAGGAAAGGAGAAATTAATTGACAATTGACAGTTGACAATTGACAATTGTGGTGTCCCTTCGGGACAATTTAAAAACTTTTTTCTATAGCTTTCAGCCGTTATTTCTTTTTTATTATCCCGAAGGTTTTTAATTGTCAATTTTCCATTGTCAATTGTCAATTAAAAATCGCTCCCACTATGATAGCACAGTGGGAGCATTTTCTCAACAGGAAAAAAGCTTGCCTTGCAGGTTCCGCCGGAGGATTGCCAGATACAGCAGGCTTCCCGGCACCAGCAGCACCGCCAGCTCCCCCAGCGCCACATACAGGGCGTTGAGGAAGAAGCCGCCGCCGATATACACCGTCAGCTCCCAGCCCACCAGCAGGGCGTTGGTGATGGCCGGCATCAGAAGACCCAGCAGGGGCAGCCTGCCCACCTTGACGCTGCGCAGCTTCCACATGGCAAAGGCTGCCAGCAGCGTTGCAAGACTGCCCACCACAAAATCCAGAGGCAGAGCGGCGGCAAAGGTGATATTGAACAGCAGACAGCCCAATGTCAGGCCGGGGATGGCGGCGGGGGTGAAAAACGCCAGCACGCACAGCGCCTCGGACAGCCGCATCTGGATGGCCCAGGTGGCGGAGCCGGGGAGCAGCAGATTTTGCAGGTGGGTCAGCACGGCGTACAGCGCGGCAATGATGGCGGCCTGAGCAAGAAAACGGGTGTTTTTAGACATAAAAATTCCTCCGATAATGAAAAATGGGCGCAGTCCGCACCCATTTACGCTAAAACAAAAAATGGGCACAATGTGCCCATCCGAAGTCCCTAGTTTTGTTTACCGACAGGATGGTTACGAACTGTCCTATGAAATTTGCACTAATATACCAGAGGAATTGCAAAATGTCAAGTCCCCCTCATGGAGTTGTCCATGAGGGGGAAGAAGATTAAGCCAGATAGATGGCCTTGCAGGCCAGCATGGTCATATAGCAATCGTACTTGGACACCAGCTCCATGGGGGCGTGCATGCACAGCACGGGAACACCGGCATCCACGGTGACGATGTTCCGGTTGGCCATATAGGCGGCAACGGTGCCGCCGCCGCCCTGATCCACCTTGCCCAGGGTGGCAATCTGCCACTGAACACCGGCGTTGTCCAGAGTGGTGCGGACATGACCCATGGCCTCGGCGGAGGCATCGGAGGCGCCGCTCTTGCCCCGGGCGCCGGTGTACTTGCAGATGGCAACGCCATAGTTCAGCCGGGAGTTGTTCCGCTTGTCGCAGGTCTCGGCAAAGTTGGGGTCAAAGGCGTTGGACACATCGGCGCTGAGGCAGAAGGAGTTGGCAAAGCAGTGGCTCAGCTTCACGCCCTGAGCGTCGCACAGAATCTCCATGAAATACTCGAAAGCCTGGCTCTGCATACCGGAGATACCCACGGAGCCGATCTCCTCCTTGTCTGCCAGAATGCACACGGCGGTGTGCTTGGGGGTTCCCATGTCCAGCAGAGGCTCGATTTCGGCGTAGGCGCAGACCCGGTCGTCGTGACCGTAGGCACCCAGCAGGCTCCGATCCAGACCCACCTCCCGGCACTTTCCGGCGGGGACGATGGTGAGCTCGGCGGAGTGGAAGTCGTCCTCAATCAGGCCGTACTTGTCGTTCAGCAGCTTCAGGATGTTCAGCTTCACCAGATCGCTGCCCTCACCCTCGATGGGCTCGGTGCCCAGAATCACATTCAGCTGCTCGGCCTCAATACCCTTGGCCAGGGTCTTTTGCAGCTGGTCGGCAGCCAGATGAATCAGCAGGTCGGACACCACCAGAATGGGATCGCTGTCGTCTTCGCCGATGGTGACGGTAATGACGGAGCCGTCCTTGCGGTAGACAACGCCGTGAATGGCCAGGGGAATGCAGGTCCACTGGTATTTCTTGATGCCGCCGTAGTAGTGGGTTTTGAAGAAGGCAATTTCGGAGTCCTCGTACAGGGGATGGGGCTTCAGATCCATCCGGGGAGAGTCCACATGGGCGGCGCAGATGTTGGCGCCGGCGGACAGAGGCTCGTTGCCGATAACAGCCAGCAGGATGCTCTTGCCCCGGTTGTTGTAGTAGATCTTGTCGCCGGGCTTCACTTCCATGCCGGGGACGGCAGGCCGGAAGCCGTGGGCTTCCGCGGTGGCGACGGTCCAGGTGGTTGCCTCCCGCTCGGTCTTGCAGGCGTCCATAAAGGCGCTGTAGCGGCGGCAGTATTCCTCCATTTCTCTGCGCTGCTCAGCAGTTATCTGGGTCAGGCCGTTTTTGGGGGCAGACAGCAGAGCCTCCCGGAGTTCTTCAGTAGTCATGATTTGGTTCCTCCAATGAAAATATTCAGGGCGGAAAACCGCTCTGGGAAAGATAGAAAAAGGGGCAGGAGCGTTTCCTGCCCACATCATTCTATTATACCAATTTTCTGTAAAAATGCAAGGCACTGACTGCGAAATTCCTGGGCAGTTCCCTGATTTTCCAGACAGAAGGTGCATCTATCCCGAAACCAGCTGTCCGGGTGCTGCGCCTGAATCCGGGCCATTGCATATTCCCGGGAAATTCCGTCCCGTTTCATCAGCCGCCGGATGCGTTCCTCCTCCGGGGCGATGACGGCCACCGTCACCTGACAAAGCTGCCCCAGTCCTCCCTCAAACAGGCCGATGGCATCGATGGCGGTATGCTCCGGGGCTGTTTCCAGCAGCCGGAGCACCTCGGCCTTTACGGCACTGTGGGTGATTCTGTTCAAATCGGACAGGGCGTTTTCATCTGAAAAGACCAGATTGCCCAGCTTTTTCCGGTCCAGGACACCATTTTGCACCGAGCCGGGAAACCGTTCCCCGATGGCGCGAAGCAGGGCAGGATCCTCCCGGAGAAGCCGGTGGTAGATATCATCGCAGTCCAGAACCAAAGCCCCGGCCTGGGCAAAACAGCTGAGCAATGTTGTCTTTCCGCTGCCGCTGCCCCCGGTGATTCCCACGATCATTCCTCGGCCTCCCCATCCACAATGTGAAATGCGGCGGCCTTCTTCAGCCGGTTCTGGACGGCGTAGGCCACGCCTCCACCCACCGGGCACCGGGCGTAGACCCGGGAAATGGAGGGATCGTCTAGCTCCCGCAGGGCGGCAAACAGCCCGGCGGACAGGGTATTCACATCCGATTCCTTTCCATAGGCCAGCGGTACGCAGTCGGCATACAGGGGCAGCTCCTCCTCAAAGCACAGCACCCGGTCGCCGGGCTGGAAGTGCCGGTGGATATACCTTGCGGCTGCCTCCCGGCTGCCGGAGACGATGATGACCTCGCTGTCCGGGGCGTAGTGGCGGTATTTCATGCCGGGAGCCTTCACCACGGCATCCTTGTCAATCTGGGCGGTGACGGCTTTGTCCACCACCAGATCGCCCAGAATTGCGGTGAGCTGCTCCGGGGTGATTCCGCCGGGGCGCAGCAGCCGGGGGCGATCCTCCGTCAGATCCACAATGGTGGATTCCACCCCTACCCGGCAGCTGCCGCCGTCCACCACGGCGGCAATTTTCCCATCGTGGTCGTGGAGGACATGGGCGGCGGTGGTGGTGGAGGGCTTGCCGGAGAGATTGGCGGAGGGAGCAGCCACCGGAACCCCGGCCAGCCGGATGATCTGCCGGGTGACTGCATTGTCCGGACAACGGACAGCCACGGTGGACAGCCCTCCGGTGGTGCGCCTGGGAACGCAATCCCGGGCAGGCAGCACCATGGTCAGCGGCCCCGGCCAGAAGGCCTCCGCCAGACGGTAGGCGTTTTCCGGAATGCTATGGCAGAATTTCTCCATATCCTGGCCCTCGGCCACATGGAGAATCAGGGGGTTGTCCTGAGGCCGACCCTTGGCCAGAAATATTTTGGCGACGGCTTCTTCGTCCAGACCATTGGCCCCCAGACCGTAGACGGTTTCCGTGGGGATGGCCACCAGTTCGCCCCTGCGGATCAGCTCCGCAGCAACGGCAGGGGTATTGGGGTCGTCAGAGGAAAGCAGGATGGTTTTCATGGGAATACCTCCAAACAGGGAAAAGTGGGCAGCTGCGGAATACGCAGCTGCCCGAAGAAACAGGTTCATAAGGAAGCTCTGAATCCATTGACAGACGATGGATTCGGAGTTTCCTATTCATTAAGCAGTGGGCTGGTTGGCTGCCTCGATGATCTTGACGAACTTCTCGGGAACCAGGGATGCGCCGCCGATGAGGCCGCCGTCGATGTCGGGCTGAGCCAGCAGCTCGTAGGCGTTCTTGTCGTTCATGGAGCCGCCGTACAGGATGGAGATGGCCCGTGCGTTCTTGGAGGAGTACAGCTTGCGAACCACGGTGCGGATCATCTCACAGACCTCCTCAGCCTGCTCGGGGGTAGCGGTCAGGCCGGTGCCGATGGCCCAGATGGGCTCGTAGGCGATGACAACCTTGCGGATCTTGTCCTCGGGCACACCTGCCAGACCCAGCTTGATCTGCATGGTGATGTGCTCGGCGGTGATGCCGGCCTCCCGCTGTGCCAGAGTCTCGCCGCAGCACAGAATGGGAATCAGACCAGCCTCCAGAGCGGCCAGAACCTTTGCGTTGACATCGGCGTCGGTTTCGCCGTACATCTCCCGGCGCTCGGAGTGACCGATAATCACATACTTGCAGCCTGCGTCCACCAGCATGGCGGTGGAGATTTCGCCGGTGTAAGCACCGCTGGCGTTGGCGTTGCAGTTCTCAGCGCCGATGCCAACCCGGGTTTCCCGCATGGCGCGGACGGCGGCAGGAATGCACACGGCAGGTACGCACAGGGCGACATCGCACCAGCGGCCCTTGGGCATGATGGCCTTCAGCTGGGTCATAAACTCCTTGGTTTCAGAGGGAGTCTTGTTCATCTTCCAGTTGCCTGCGATGACGGTCTTACGATACTTTCTGTTCATTTTCTTGTCTCCTTTTTATTGCATACACCGGAATCGGTGTGAAAATCCAAATTCAGGGGGCATCTGCCCCAAAAGGTTCGGTGGGCTTCCCGGCAGGCGTCGGCCTGCCGGGAAGAAAGATTCAAAGAGGGATTACTTGTCCTGCAGGCAGGCAATGCCGGGCAGCTCCAGGCCTTCCAGGAATTCCAGAGAAGCGCCGCCGCCGGTGGAGATGTGGGTGATCTTGTCTGCAAAGCCCAGCTGCTCGCAGGCTGCTGCGCTGTCGCCGCCACCGACGATGGTGATGGCATCGGAATCGGCCAGAGCCTGTGCCACGGCGATGGTGCCGGCAGCCAGGGTGGGGTTCTCAAACACGCCCATGGGGCCGTTCCAGACAACGGTCTTGGCGTTCTTGACAGCGTCGGCAAAGAGCGCACGGGTCTTTTCGCCGATATCCAGACCCATCTTGTCGGCAGGGATAGCATCGGAGGCTACGGTGCAGACCTCGATGGGGCCGTCGATGGGATCGGGGAAGCTGGCAGCCACAACGGTGTCGATGGGCAGCAGCAGCTTGACGCCCTTGGCCTCAGCCTTGGCCATCATTTCCTTGCAGTAGTCGATCTTCTCGGAATCCAGCAGGGAAGCGCCCACGCTGTAGCCCTTGGCAGCCAGGAAGGTGTAGGCCATGCCGCCGCCGATGATCAGGGTGTCCACCTTCTCCAGCAGGTTGTTGATGACATTCAGCTTGTCGGAGACCTTTGCGCCGCCCAGAATGGCGACGAAGGGACGCTCGGGGTTGGCCAGAGCCTTGCCCATGATGGAGACTTCCTTCTGAACCAGGTAGCCGCAGACGGCAGGCAGATAGTCAGCCACGCCGGCGGTGGAGGAGTGAGCACGGTGTGCGGTGCCGAAGGCATCGTTGACGAAGATGTCGGCCAGGCTGGCCAGAGCCTTGCTCAGCTCGGGATCGTTCTTGGTCTCGCCCTTGATGTAACGGGTGTTCTCCAGCAGCATCACATCGCCGTCCTTCAGAGCGGCGGCCTTAGCCTTGGAGTCCTCACCGGCCACATCGGAAGCCATGATGACCTCCTTGCCGAGCAGCTCGGAGATCCGCTCGGCAACCACCTTCAGGCTCAGCTCGGGCTTCCATTCGCCCTTGGGCTTGCCCATGTGGGAGCAGAGGATGACCTTTGCGCCGTGATCCACCAGATAACGGATGGTGGGCATGGCAGCAACGATCCGCTTGTCGGAAGTGATCTTGCCGTTCTTGGTGGGGACATTGAAGTCGCAGCGGCACAGAACGCGCTTGCCTGCTACATCGATATCCTCAATGGACTTCTTGTTGTAGTTCATGATATTCCCTCCAATTTTGGATGATTCACATACGGTAATGGGCTTTAGGATTTGCGCATTTTTCCGAAATCCTGCAAATGGGGAAAGGACAGCTGCCGCAGAGCTTCAAAAACGGTAACGGCTACGGCATTGCTGAGGTTCAGGCTCCGGGCTTCGGGACGCATGGGGATCCGGACACACTGGTCATAGTGCTCTTCCAGAAAGCTCTCCGGAAGACCTTTGGTCTCCTTGCCGAAGAACAGGTAGCACCCGTCCTGATACGCTGCCTCGGTGTAGCACCGGGGAGCCTTTGTGGAAAGGCACCACATCTGCTCCACCCGGTTTCTGGAAAAGAAGTCTGCCAGGTTTTCATAATCCAGAACTTCCACCAGATTCCAGTAGTCCAGACCGGCGCGGCGCACAGCCTTCTCGGAGATATCAAAGCCCAAAGGCCGGATCAGGTGCAGGCGGCATCCGGTGGCGGCGCAGGTTCGGGCGATGTTGCCGCAGTTCTGCGGGATCTCCGGCTCTACCAGCACGATGTTCAGCATTGAACTCTTCACCTCGGATTTCCTGTGGCAGGATCGGGTTTTCCCCATCCGCTCGGCTACCATTGTAAGCCAAACAACCCATAAAATCAATCTCAAAAAACCAAAATTCCAAACTTTTTTATACTATTCACATAAAAGACAACCCCGGAGAGGGAAATTTGTGAAAAGTGTAGAAACAGCCGAAAAGGAGCCAAAAACCACTGTTTTCCGCCAAAAAAACAGGCGGTGCTTATGCACCGCCTGTATACGAATCCTTAGCCCACGGACAGGACAAGCTCGCCGTCGCTGACATACCAGCTGCCGCCGGAGGAAGTGATGACATTGCCGTCGGACAGGGTAGCCTCCAGATTCAGATCCAGCTGGCAGTCTGCGGAAACCTCGGGCATGGTGAAGCTGGTTCCGGACAGAGCCAGCTCATAGCTGCCTGCGCCCTCGCCGGCAGGCACATCCACAGTCATCCGCTCCAGCTCGGAGCCGTTCTGCAGGAACACCAGTTCGGCCTTCTGCAGGGTGACGGTCTCGCCCAGCAGGGGAGTCTGCACCTGAATGAAGCCGGAGTTGATTACCAGCTTGCCGTCGTCATTGGCCCAGTCCTCCACCACCAGATTGGCGTAGCTGGTGAGGCTGGAGCCCAGATAGACCAGATCGCTGTTCACGGGATGCTGGGGGGAGTTCAGGGCAACCTCGTCCTGAATGCCGTCAGGTGTGGTGAAGATGCAGTAGTAGCTGTAGCCGTCTGCGGCGTTCAGCTCCACAGAGCCGGTGAAAGCCTTGCCGTCCCAGGTGCACAGGGTGCTCTCGGCCTCCAGCTCGCCCATACGGATGCTCAGGGCGGCGGTCATGCCGTCTTCATAGTTGGCGGGGGTGATGGAACAGGTAATGGTAGCGCCGCTGCGGTCACTCCAGGGGGAGCCGGTGAGCTCCCAGCTCTGGACGGAACCGCCCTGCTTGGCGGTCTCCAGTGCAGCGGTGAGCTGCTTGATCTGCTCCTTCAGCTGGGCGTTTTCCTGCTTCAGCTGGGCAACGATATCGTCACCGGCAATGGCTGCTTCCTTCTTGCATCCGGCAAAGGACACCAGCAGGGCACATACCATCATAACCAGCAGAAGGGCGGTAAGTACATTCTTTTTCATGGGGGAACTCCTCCTTGGAATTCAGTATTTCTTGTGTTCTGCCATTATACAGCAAAACATTTTTTTTTGCAACCATTGGAAACGGATTTAACAGAAAATCCATAAATTCCATGGAAAGGGGAAAATTTCCTGAGAACAAATCCGATTTTGGGGAATACTGGCACTGAGGTGAGAGAGAATGCGGCAGGATGAAAAAAAGCAGACCACCTGGGAGGCAGTGGATCCCAAGCCGCCGGTGATCCACTCCAGCCGGATGGAGAACCGGAAGAAATAAAGGTGGGGCTGCGGATGCAGCCCCAGCTTTTGTATGTTTGGAATTATTCCTCTTCCTTGGCGTCGGCGATGATCTTGGCCTGATTTGCCTTGGGCACTTCCTCGTAGCGCTCGAAGCGGAGGGTGAAGCTGCCCCGGGCCTGGGTCATGGCCCGCAGATCAATGGCGTAGGAGCCCATCTCAGCCATAGGAACCTCGGCCTCCACGATGGTGTTGCCCTTGTTGTCGGGATTCATGCCCATGACACGACCCCGGCGCTTGTTCAGGTCGCCGATGACATCGCCCATGTAGCTGTCGGGAATGGTGACGGCCAGAGAGCCCACAGGCTCCAGCAGGGTGGGATTGGCGTTGGGCATGGCCTCCTTATAAGCCAGGATAGCAGCCAGCTTGAAAGCCATTTCGTTGGAGTCCACGGGGTGGTAGGAGCCGTCGTACAGGGTGGCTCTCAGGTTGACCATGGGATAGCCGGCCAGGGGTCCCTTGAGAACGGCTTCCTGCAGACCCTTTTCCACGGCGGGGTTGAAGTTCTTGGGCACGGCACCGCCCACAACAGCCACATCGAAGATCAGCTCGTCCTGCTCCTCCTGGGGGGCGAAACGGATCCACACATCACCGAACTGGCCGGAGCCGCCGGTCTGCTTCTTGTGACGGCCGTGAGCCTCCACGGTCTTCTTGATCTTCTCACGGTAGGCAACCTTGGCGGGGCTGAGAACGGCATCCACGCCGAAGCGGCTCTTCAGCTTGGAGACCAGAACATCCAGCTGCTGGTCGCCGGCGCCGGAGATCACCAGCTGGTGAGTCTCGGCGTTGTTCACCAGGGTGAAGGAGGGATCTTCCTCGTTGAGGCGGTTCAGGCCGGTGCCCACCTTTTCCTCCTGACCCTTGACCTTGGGGGCGATGGCCATGGAGTAGCAGGGCTCGGCGTAGGGGATCTGCTTCAGGCTGACCACCTTTCTGGGGTCGCACAGGGTATCGCCGGTCTTGACCTTGTCCATCTTGCCGAAGGCGCCGATGTCGCCGCAGGACAGCACCTTGACCTCGGTGTTCTTCTTGCCGGACATGATGTACATACGGCCCAGCTTCTCGGTTTCGCCGGTGCGGGCGTTGATGAGGGTGGTGTCGGGGGTAATCTCACCGGACAGCACCTTAATATAGGAGTACTTGCCGTACTGGTCGGAGACGGTCTTCCACACAAAGGCGGAGGGAACGCCGCCGGGGGAGACCACGAACTCGTCCACGGTGCCGTCGGCATTGGTGGCCTTGTGGTAGTTGCCCTCCATGGGGTTGGGGAACAGGTCGATGATGTGATCCATCAGCATCAGGCTGCCCAGACAGCTGACGGCGGAGCCACACAGAACGGGGAACAGGCTCAGCTCGTCCACGCCCTGATGCAGACCGGTGATCATCTCGCGGTAAGTAAAATCGTCGCCTTCAAAGAAGCGATCCATGAGAGCCTCGTCGGTCTCGGCCACGGATTCCTTCAGAGCGTCGTTGAATTCGGTGATAACGGGGAGCTTGTCATCGGGAACGGCAATTTCCACCCGCTTCAGGTTCTGCATCTCGTAGGCGCGTTTGTTCAGCACATCGATGATGCCGGTGACCTTCTTGGAGGAGTCCCAGATGGGAACCACAACGGGAGCGATCTTGTTGCCGTATTTTTCCCGGAGGGCTTCAAAGGTGGCGTTGTAGTCGGAGTTATCCTCATCTACCTTGGAGATGTAGATGAAGCGGGGCATATTGCGCTCCTCGCAGTACTGCCATGCCTTCTCAAAGCCCACGGTGATGCCGTCCTTGGCGGAGCACACCAGAATGGCGGCATCTGCGGCGCGCAGGGCTTCCATCACGGCGCCGGAGAAGTCGAAGGCACCGGGGGTATCCAAAAGGTTAATCTTGGTGTTCTTATACTCCAGAGGTGCCACGGAGGTAGAGATGGAGATGTTGCGGCGGATTTCCTCGGGATCATAGTCGCAAACGGTGTTGCCGTCGGCATTCTTGCCCATACGGTCGATGGCACCGGTCATGTAAAGCAGACTCTCGGCCAGGGCAGTCTTGCCGCTGCCGCTGTGGCCCAGAAGACAGACATTTCGGATCGCGTTAACAGTGTACATGGTGATTCATTCTCCTTTCGGGAAGGCATTTGCCTACCTCTCGTTACCATCCGGGCGCGGGCACCCGAATATTGACATTATACACGAAAGAGGTGCCGATTTCAATGATTTTTTTGTCAGAAGAGGAAATTGGTGAAAATCACCCACGGACATCTGTTTTTTGTGGCGAAACAGACAAAAAATTTATGGGATATTCAGCACACTGCACAAATATGGAAGAAAACGGAAGAATCTCCGGATAGAGAAATGCCGATGCTTTTTTAAAAAATTTTTCTCTTTTCGTTTAATCCGGGGAAACACTGTCCATACTCAGCTTCGGAGGTGCTTGAATATGAGCAACAACAACAAAGGCCGCGGCTTCGGCGGCAAGGGCTATTACATAGCCCTGATCCTGTGCGCTGCCGTTATCGGGATCACCGGCTATGTATACTATCGGAATCTTCAGGAGCCTCAGGAGGTTCTTATGGAGGAGACGATTCCTGAGATTCTCAGCGCGGGAACCATCTCCCGGGACGAGGTGATGGAGGCCATCGCCACCGAAGCTAAGACCGAACCCCCTCAGACTCCCCTGATTACCCAGGAGCAGGATTCCCAGCCTGTCTCCGCGCCCCAGACCCTGAAGACCCAGTCCCCGATTCAGGGGGAGGAGATCTGCGGCTATTCCATGGAGGCGCTGAGCTACAATCAGACCACCCGGGACTGGCGGGTTCACAACGGTGTGGACATTGCGGCGGAAACAGGCAGGGAGGTCTGCGCCGCTGCGGACGGCAAGGTCTACACGGTCTATGAGGACGATGCCATGGGCTGCACCGTTGTGATCCGTCACGACGGGGGCTATACCACCCGGTATTCCAGTCTGGCGGAGGAGCTGACGGTGAAGGCCGGGGACGAGGTGAAGGCCGGTCAGGTCATCGGGTATGTGGGGGACACCGCTCTGGTGGAGACCACCCTGGGCACCCATGTCCATTTCGGCGTTACCTGTCAGGGCGAGCCTATGGATCCTGCGGAGTTTCTTGCCCTGGGGCAGTAATTACGCGTTCTTCTTCCTTTCCTCCTTGAAAAGTGCCGCCGGGCAGAATGTCCGGCGGCACGACTTTATTCCTGTTCAAGAATCAGATCTGCCTTTTCGGCAATCTGAAAGGCTTCAAAATAGGCGTTTTCCATGGGAATCCACAGTTCAAAAAACTTTTTTTGCAGATGGGC
Source organism: uncultured Clostridia bacterium (assembly GCA_945877365.1). Lineage (GTDB taxonomy): Bacteria > Bacillota > Clostridia > Oscillospirales > Oscillospiraceae > Faecousia. Next base: position 20,997 of record CAMCRV010000031.1, read on the forward strand.
AGGCCGCTGCAGCACCCGCTCACGCTGAAGGGACGGGGTATGCTTCAGAAAAATGCGGAGGTCATAGGGATTCCCAAAATAAGGATGCTGGCTGTAGCTTCCCTCAATGACAATCAGCCCCCGGGGTTCTACGGTTACCGGCTCCAGCAGAGCTCCGGTGCGGCAGCAGTAGGGACGATAGCAGGCAGGATGTCCGCAGAGCAGAGGGGACAGTACCTCCTCCTGAAACCGCTCGTAGTCCACATTGCCGCCCACCTGCGCCATCCGCTCCGGAGTGCGCTGAGAAGGCCGGAGGAAAAAATCATCCATGGCAATTACCTGACAGGGGTATTCGGATTGAAGCTCCGCTGCCAGAGTGGTCTTGCCGGAGGTGCAGCTGCCGTCGATGGCAACCAGAGCCATATCCTTTTGCAGCAGGGGGAGAATGGCGCGGCGCAGGCGTTCCGAAATCATGGAAGTGTCCTCCTGTAGAAGAATAGAGGGCAGGTAAAAACCTGCCCCAACAGTTTAAGCATACCACAAAATACATACCTGTGTCAATAAAAATCCGGTGATGGAAAAGGGATTCTCCTTTTTGCTAAAATGACGGAATTCAAATTTATTCACTATCCCAAATTGCATTTTTGGGAAGATTATGGTATCCTTTAAGTACAAAGAGGTGAGTCCAATGTACTAACAGATCTCTTGAAAACTGACAGTGCTTTCCCCCAGAGTCTTCTCTCTCCTAAAAGTAGCAATAACAAATTTCGTCAAAAATCAGAAACAAAAGAAAGCAGCTGTCAAATCTGCAGAAATGGAGGTAACCAATGATGTTAGATAATAAGAGCGAACAGAAATAGCCCTTGGTTTTCCGAATGACAAAACGGAAAATCAAGGGCTGTTTCTTTTTGCTCTTAAGCTGTCATTGCCGAAGCAATGACAGCTTTTTTGTGCGCTCCGGGTGAATGTGACAAAATTGCTATTTGTGGGGATGCCCAAAGCCTCCCCTGTGTAAGGGGTTGTGCTCCGCGCAGCGAATCAAAATCTCCATGATTGCCAGTGGCAATCATACCAAAATGTATCAGGTGGCAAAAATCTATTGATTTTTGCCGGAGGGGTTGTCAATCCCCCAGTCAGCTTCGCTGACAGCCCCCTTTACACAAGGGGGCCTTTGGGCGCGCCAAATCCCAATTTCCCGATTTCTGCTCAGAACCCGTTATTCTTCGGTATTCTCTGCCTCCGGCAGCTTATTCTTATCGGCATTGACATAGGCCATCAGCTCGTCGCCGGTGATGGTTTCCTTCACCAGCAGGTATTCGGAAATCTCGTCCAGCAGGCTTCGGTTGTCCACCAGAATTTTTTTGGCATCGGCAAAGGCCTTGTCCAGAATCTCCTTGACCTCCCGATCCACCTCGGCGGCAGTCTCCTGAGAGCAGTCCATCACGGCCTGCCCCTCCAGATACTGATTCTGGACGGAGGCGGTGGACATGAGACCCAGCTTCTCGCTCATGCCGTACTGGGTGACCATGTTCCGGGCCAGGGCGGTGGCGCGCTGAATGTCGTTGGAGGCACCGGTGGTCTGCACCCCGAATACCACGGCCTCGGCAGCCCGGCCGCCCACCAGGGTCTTCAGCTCGGTGCGCAGCTCGTCGGCGGTGTTCAGGAATTTCTCCTCCTCAGGCATCTGCATGGTGTAGCCCAGAGCACCGGAGGTGTGGGGTACGATGGTGATTTTGGAAACCGGCTGGGAGTGCTTTTCCAGGGCGGCCACCAGAGCATGACCCACCTCGTGATAGGCCACCAGCCGCTTTTCCATATCCGTCAGCACGGTGTTCTTCTTCTCGGTACCGGCGATGACGGTTTCAAAGGACACCAGCAGATCCTCCTGATTGACGGCCTTTCTGCCCATGCGGACAGCCCGGAGGGCGGCTTCGTTCACCAGATTGGCAAGGTCGGCGCCCACGGCACCGGCGGTGGCCTGAGCGATTTTCCGCAGATCCACATCCTCGCTGAGCTTGATCTTCCGGGTGTGTACCTTCAGGGTGTCCAGTCTGCCCTGGAGGTTGGGACGATCCACGATGATCCGGCGGTCAAACCGGCCGGGGCGCAGCAGCGCCTTGTCCAGAATCTCCGGGCGGTTGGTGGCGGCAAGGCAGACGATGCCCTTGGAGGACTCGAAGCCGTCGATTTCGCTGAGGAGCTGGTTCAGTGTCTGCTCCTGCTCGGAGTTGGAGCCGAAGCGGTTGTCCCGGCTGCGGCCTACAGCATCGATTTCGTCGATGAAAATGATACAGGGAGCCACCTTTGCGGCCTGCTGGAACAGGTCACGCACCCGGCTGGCACCCATGCCCACGAACATCTCCACGAAGTCGGAGCCGGAGATGGAGAAGAAGGGCACATCGGCCTCACCGGCCACGGCCTTGGCAAGCAAGGTTTTGCCGGTGCCGGGGGAGCCCACCAGCAGAGCGCCCTTGGGCAGCTTGGCGCCGATGTCCGTATAGCGCTGGGGATTGTGGAGGAAGTCGATGATCTCCTTCAGGGATTCCTTGGCTTCGTCCTGACCGGCCACATCCTTAA
>CAMCRV010000032.1 GCA_945877365.1 uncultured Clostridia bacterium
TGCCAATAGGAAAAGCCACCCGAATGGGTGGCTTTTCCTATTGGCAGAGGATGAGGGATTCGAACCCCCGCGAACGGAGTCAGAGTCCGGTGTGCTACCGTTACACTAATCCTCTATCCGTGACGGTATTATTATATGCAAATATCCTCAAAAGTCAAGACTTATTTTCCGGTTCTTCCGTTTTTTTCTCCCACGGCCAGGGCGCACCGGTCAGAACCTCCTGTTTCAGATACCGGAAGGTCTCCTTCTCCCCTTTCTCCGCCAGCATGGTCAGCACATAGCGCAGCTGACGGCTGGTTTCCGGGTGCATCAGGCTCTTCTCCCGGCTTTTTTCAAAGTAGGCAAGGGCAGAATCATCCCGGTAGTTTTCCCCCTGATAGACGATGCAGGCGGCGCGCCTGTCCATAATCATCTCCACGAAGTATTTCCGGGGCATGGGAATGGGCTCATACTGCTTCGTCCGGTAGCTCAGATCCGTCCAGTATTCATAGTGGTGGCGGTTGCGTCCCTTGTGGTGCATCCATGCCTCGCTGTAGCCCTTGTCATCCCGTTCCGCGGCGTTGGGGCTTCTGTTCCCCTGAAAATAATGCAGTCCGATGCCGAATTCTGTGGGGGAATATTTGGACAGGTCATGGGTGAGCCCCTGCCAGTACAGCCCCACCTGAAAGCAGCCCTGCATCACAAGCCACTTATGCCGGGTGATGGTTTTCAAATGTTTCCACGGGTGCATTGCGCCGCCTCCTTGCTCTGCATTTTGCTTATCGTTTTCGCAGCCGGTTGAGAAATTGGAATTTGGCGTACCCAAAGGCCCCCTTGTGTAAAGGGGGCTGTCAGCGAAGCTGACTGGGGGATTGACAACCCCTCCGGCAAAAATCAATAGATTTTTGCCACCTCCCCTTACACAGGGGAGGCTTTGGGCATCCCCACAAATAACAATTTTGTCGCTTTGCTGACTGAAACCGATAAGCACGATTTATACTTACCATATTGTATCATAGTTTCCTTGGATTTTCTACTGTCACAAAAAATTCATTTGCTATTTCCCATGGTTTGGTTTATAACATAAGCAAAGATGAAAATTGGAGGAAGAACATGAAGCTGCAAGATGTGAAAGACTTTTATCCAACCGCAAAGCAGCGGCTGGAAAAGGCTCCGGAGGAAAAGAAAATCGTTATGCTCTACGCTGCCATTATCATCGGCATGGCGGTGCTGGGTGTGGGAATCAACTATCTGCTGAACAGCCGGATCTCCCAGACCGGCGGCCTGGGAAATATGGGAATCCGTACCTTTCTGACCACCATTCAGTCCGTGCTGCCCATTTTGCAGTCGGTGATTTCTCTGTGTCTGGGTCTGGGCTATACCTCCGCCATGCTCCGCATCAGCCGGGGGCAGTATGCCACGGTGAATTCCCTGCGGCTGGGCTTCCAGCGGTTCTGGCAGCTGCTGCGCACCACCATCTTCCAGACTCTGATTTTTGCGGGTCTGGGCATCCTCAGCCTGTATGCGGCCATGCTGGTGTTTTTCCTGACGCCGCTGTCCGGCAGCGCCATGGAGCTGGTTTCCTCCCTGATGTCCGGGGGTGAGCTTCAGATGGAGACGCTTCTTATGGATGAGGTGATGCAGCTTGCCTTTTTGAAGTCCATTGCGCCGGTGTATGTGATTTTCCTTTTGATGTTTGCCCTGCTGGCCGTCCCCCTTCTGTATCGCTATCGGATGGTCTCCTATGTCCTGATTGACAATCCGGCGGTGGGCGGACTGGCAGCCCTGCGCAGAAGCAGCCGGATGATGAAGGGCAACTGCATGGCGCTGTTCCGTCTGGATCTGCACCTGTGGTGGTATTATGCCCTGTCCGCGCTGGCGGCCACTGTAGCCTATGCGGATACCCTTGCAGCACTGCTGGGGATCTCCCTTCGTGTCTCTGCGGATGTTGCATACTATCTGTCCTTTGGCGTGTATCTGGTGGCACAGGCCGCGCTGTACTATTTCCTCAGCAACCGCATCGAGGTCACCTACGCTCTGGCCTATGAGCAAATCGCCCCCAAGCCTCAGGAAAACTCCGTGGTATTGGGCAACATCTTCCAAATGTAGGATAAAAAGATATCGGGATGCTTCCGTTTGAAGCATCCCGATTTTCTCATTTTTTGCCCTCCTGAAGCAGATCTGCCAGGGTGATTCCCTCGAAGAAGTCGTCGATCATCCGATCCAGCCGCTCCCACATGGGCTTGGCCTGACAGCATTCGGTGCGGGAGCAGGCGGCAGCTCCCTGACTGGTGCAGGAAACTGCGGCAAGGCCGCCCTCCGTGACCTTGAGGATGCTGCCAATGGTGTATTCCTCCGGCTTCTTCCGCAGGCGGTAGCCGCCGCCCTTGCCGTGGACGGCATCCACCAGTCCGCCCTTGGACAGACTGGACATGATGGATTCCAGATATTTCAGGGAGATATCCTCAGCTTCGGCAATTTCCTTCAGGGGAATGTAATCCTCACTGCCCCGGAGAGCCAGCCCTACCATCACACGCAGGGCATATCTTCCCTTGGTGGATACGATCATAGGCTTAGTGGCAGTGCTCGCAATGCTCGCAGTCGGGGAAGTCCGCAGGATCGTAGGGGATGTTGTGCCGGTCGTAATAGTCCCGCAGGGCGTTTTTGATGGCTTCCTCAGCCAGTACGGAGCAGTGAATCTTGTGGGCAGGCAGGCCGTCCAGCGCCTCGGTGACGGCCTTGTTGGTCAGAGCCATGGCGTCGTGAATGGACTTGCCCTTGATCATCTCTGTGGCCATGGAGGAGGAGGCGATGGCGGAGCCGCAGCCGAAGGTCTCAAATTTCACATCCACAATGATGTCGTTTTCAATTTTCAGATAGATCTTCATGATGTCGCCGCACTTGGCGTTGCCAACCTCGCCGACGCCGTCGGCATCCTCCAGGATGCCCACATTCCGGGGGTGCATCAGATGATCCATAACTTTTTCGCTATACAGTGCCATAAACAGTCTCCTTATGAAAAATTACAGGATATAGGTGCGCTTGCCGGTCTGCAGATCCCGCCAGACGGGGGACATATTCCGCAGATACTGCACCACCTCGGGGACGGCGGTGAGGATGTGATCCATCTCCTCCATGGTGTTGTACTCGCTGAGGGACAGCCGCAGGGAGCCGTGAGCCACATCGTGCACCCGGCCGATGGCCAGCAGCACATGGCTGGGATCCAGAGAGCCGGAGGTGCAGGCGGAGCCGGAGGAGGCGCTGATGCCCTTGGCATCCAGAAACAGCAGAAGGCTCTCACCTTCAATGCCCTCGAAGCAGAAGCTGACATTGCCGGGCAGGCGGTTCACCGGGTCGCCGTTGAGGGCGCAGTGGGGAATCTGAGACAGACCGGCGATGAGCTTGTCACGCATGGCGGCCACCTTGGGCATATTCTTGTCGATGTTGTCGCAGGCCTCCTTCATGGCGGCGGCCATACCGCAGATGCCGGGGATATTTTCCGTACCGGCCCGCTTGCCCCGCTCCTGGGCACCGCCCTCGATGATGTTCACCAGAGGGAAGCCTTTGCGGACATACAGGGCACCCACGCCCTTGGGACCGTGGAACTTGTGGCCGGAGAGGCTCAGCATATCGATGTTCTGCTCCCGGACATTGATGTGCAGATGCCCCACGGCCTGAACGGCGTCGGTGTGGAAGGTAACGCCGGCAGCCTTGCAGATGGCGCCGATCTCGGGAATGGGGAGAATGGAGCCGATCTCATTGTTGGCGTACATCACGGTGACCAGAGCGGTGTCGGGGCGGATGGCGTCCTTCACCTGCTGGGCGGTGATGTTGTGGCCGTGGCTCACATCCAGATAGGTGACCTCAAAGCCCTCCTTTTCCAGACGGTTCAGGGTGTGCAGCACGGCATGGTGCTCAAAGGCGGTGGTGATGATGTGCTTCTTTCCCATCCGGGCACCAAACCGGGCGGCGGAGATGATGGCCTGATTGTCGGCCTCGCTGCCGCCGGAGGTAAAGAGAATCTCCCGGGGCTCACAGCCCAGACACTGGGCCACAGTGGCACGGGCGTTTTCCAGAGCCTCCTTGGCCTCCTGACCGATGGAGTGGAGGCTGGAGGGATTGCCATAGATTTTATCAAAATAGGGCAGCATCGCCTGAATGGCGGTCTGGCTCATGGCGGTGGTGGCGGCGTTGTCTGCGTAAACTTTCATTGGAACAGTCCTCTCTAAGGGTATTACCTACCCGATTTGTAGGTAATATAACATGAATTACCTACCATGTCAATAGGGAAAATGAAGTGCAGCGCGATTACCGGCTGCATGTTTCCAGAATTTCTTCCAGGGTTTGGGCGAACCGGACAAGACCCGCTGCGTCCTCCGGAGAAAACCGGGAATACAGGGGGCTGTCGATGTCCAGAACACCCCAAAGCTCGCCTTTGACATGGAGGGGAATCACGATTTCCGAGTTGGAGGCACCGTCACAGGCGATATGTCCGGGGAATTCATGGACATTATCCACCAGCTGCATGACATCGCGCGCTGCGGCAGCACCGCACACGCCCTTTCCCATGGGGATTTTGACGCAGGCAGGCTTTCCCTGAAAGGGTCCCAGCACCAGAATTCCGTCTATCCATTGATAGAACCCTGCCCAGTTGATGTCTTCCAGATTTTGCCACAGCAGGGCAGAGGCGTTGGCAAGATTTGCCGTTTCGTAGGGGATGTTCTCCGTTAAAACACGAAGCCGCTGGCAGATGCGGGTGTAATCAGGTTTCATAATGGATCTCCTTGTTTTCTATGTTTATCGGTGCAAAGCGGGCAGATAAATTGGAATTTGGCGGTGTGTCTGCCAAAGCCCTCCCCTTCGGGGAGGGTGGCCGAGCGTAAGCGAGGTCGGGAGAGGCTCCTATCGTTTCGCCGAAACATAAGAAATGATTTACGCTTCACCGCCCTCTTCCGCCCCAGTGTGCGCACTGGGGCACCTTCCCCAAAGGGGAAGGCATTGCCTCGCCAAATTCCAATTTATAAAAGCGTGAACCAGATAGGCTTGTCTGCTTTCATCATACAGGATAATGAGACCTGTGGCAAGGAAAAATTTCCAAAGCTTTCTAAAACCTCCCTGAGTTTTCGACTTTTTCAGCGGTTACATTCTTCAGCCCTGCGGAATAGTAAGATCGCACAGCAAGGAGGAGGCGGATTATGAAGCGATTGACAAAAACTGTCATTTTACTATGGCTTATGGCGGCGCTGCTGCCCCTGCAGGCCGGGGCACAGCGGCTTCTGATCCCGGTGGGCAGGGTCATCGGTCTGCAACTTCGGGACGGTCAGGTGACCGTGGCGGCCTATGACGAGCACTTTGGACAGGCCGCACGGGAGGCAGGCATCAGAATCGGGGATGTGATCCGGGAGGTGGATGGAGAAGTGGTGTCCTCGGCGGAGGAGGTTCGCCAGCTTCTCCGGGATGCCGGCCAGACGGTGAGCCTGACCCTCCGGCGCAACGGCCGGGATCATATACTGACCTTTGTCCCCGGCAGAGGGGAGGACGGCGCACGATTGGGGCTGTATCTGAAGCAGGGCATCGCCGGAATCGGCACCGTGACCTGGTATGATCCGGCCACCCATACCTTTGGAACACTGGGTCACGGTGTCAGCAGCAGCCGGGGAGAGCTGCTGGCTATGACGGGAGGAAGCGTATGGCAGGCGAATATTGCCGGGGTGCGGAAGGGAAAGCCCGGAGAGCCGGGACTTCTGAAGGGGAATATTACCTCTGCGGATTCCATCGGATCTCTGCTGAAAAACACGCCTCAGGGTGTTTTTGGGGAGTATACGCCCGGGTGGATCGGGGAGCTTCTGCCGGTGGCGGATTATTCCGATGTGCATACCGGGCAGGCGCACATCCGTTCCACCATTGCCGGGGAGGATGTTCGGGAGTATTCTGTGGAAATTCTGAAAATTTATCCAGAGGAGCGGCGGGACAGCCGGAATTTCCTGCTGAAGGTGACAGACCCCCGGCTTCTGGAGGTCACCGGCGGCATTGTGCAGGGGATGAGCGGCAGCCCGATCATTCAGGATGGGAAACTGGTCGGCGCGGTGACCCATGTCCTCGTCTCGGATTCTACCCGGGGCTATGGAATCTTTATCGGGAATATGCTGGATGCGGCGCAATAGCCGATGGCAGGGGATGCAGTGGTTTTCCATTGCATCCCCTGCCTTTTGCTGTTCTCCCGGTGGGCAAACCCTTCGCCCGGCCATAGTTCGGAAAATCTTGACGAAATCTTTACATTCTTCTTTACCGAATTTTTGACTTTATCAACTAGTATGATAGTGAAGTGGCAGGTTCTGTTCCACGGATATTCCATCTCATTAAAAAATAACAGGAAAAGAAAGGAAGGACATAAGATAATGAGAGAAATTTATGGAATCATCAGAAAACTTGGGGTAACTTCTAATTACAAAGGCTACTTTTTCCTGGCGGATGCCATTCGCCTGGCCATGAATTCCCAGGGGCGCCCCATCCTGATCACCAAAGAGATCTACCCCTATCTGGCAGCCAAGTACAAAACCACCACCATGAACATTGAACACAATATTCGCACCGTGGTGAACATCTGCTGGATCACCAACCGGAAGGAGATGATTCAGATTGCCGGATATCCCCTTATCTGCAAGCCTACCAACAGTGAGTTCATCGATATGGCGGCATACTATCTGATGTACGCACAGGAGGGAGTGAGCTGATTTTCTGTCAAATGGTTGGAAGAAATTCCTGAATATGTCGCTAAATGTCTTAAAGTGTCGAACGATTGTTGGGAAAATCCGTTGATTTATTGGGTGAAATGTTGTATACTGTTGTCAGTTGAACCACGAAAACCAAAGAAAAGGGATTTTGCCGATGTACTTATCAACCTTGTTTTTATCGGAGATAGAAAACGGAGCCCAATACGCCATCGTAAGATGCAATGAGGAATTTCTCAGTCGGTTTGCAACCGTTCATGATTGCCTCGCTTCCTCTTTTTTAACGGACGCTTCCGAGAAAGTGCGTCAGGGTAATAACCTGTATGATGAGATGCTGGCGCTCTGGGATGTTTTCAGAGAGTTCAAAGAGGAAACTGGCTCTGATCTTCCGGTTATTCAGGCTATGAACACAGTTTGCGCGGCCAGGCGGCAGGCAGAGGGATGATGGCAGGCTCTCTGCGCACGCCGAAGCATTCCATAGAGATAAATGCGTATGGTGAGGTAGCTTATGGATACGATAGCGGTAATCGAAGACAATGTACTGACCGGCGACATGATATCCGATATCCTGCGGGGAGAGGGATTTCGCGTGATACGGGCTTATTCCGGGACGGAGGCACTGTATCTGCTGAAACAGGACAGACCGGATCTGATTCTGCTGGACTTAATTCTTCCGGGGCTGGACGGCAAAGGGGTGCTGGAGCATATCAGGGGAATTCCGGTGATTGTGCTGAGCGCCAAAGCCGAGGTGGAGGACAAGATCAATCTGCTGAACGAGGGCGCCTGCGACTATATCACCAAGCCCTTCCATAAAAAAGAGCTGATTGCCCGGATTCTGGTGCAGCTGCGCAAAGGAAAAACCCCCGGAAATTCCGGGAAGGAGGATACTCTGTCCGTAGGGGATCTGACCCTGGATCCCCTGTCACTGAACCTGAGCGTTCCCTCCGGTGATGTCAAGCTGACAAAAACAGAATGTGCCATTCTCAAGCTGCTGATGACCAATTCCAGATTCACGGTTTCCAGAGACCACCTTTTGAATGCCATCAGTTATGAGACGCCGGACTGTACGGAAAGATCCCTGAAGCAGCACATTTACAATTTGCGCAGGAAGCTCATGGGGATTCACAGCAGCATAGAAATAGAAACAGTGAGAAGTGTCGGATTTAAGCTGTCCGAACGCAAATCGCAGACTGAAAAATAACCATGATGAAATTATTCTTCAAATGTTGTTCCTCATACCAATCCTCCGTGTGATTGATCATAGGGACAACATTTGTTTTTTGTGATATCATATTCCCGGTGAGAACCACAGAGGAGGAGACACATGATTACATACAGAATGATAGACGAACAGGAAATCAGCCGGGAGCTGTTTTGTAGCTTCATCCGGCATCAGGTGGTTACCAAATGCTGGCGCAGGGAAGACGGGAAATGGGTCATTCGGGAGGACCCCTTCATTGACGACTGGACGGAGGCGGAATATAGGGAACTGGTGCAATGCCTGCGCAATACGGTTCATACAGGAGGCCTTGTCTGTGGGGCATTTCACGGCGATGCACTGAAGGGCTTCGTTTCCGTGGAAAGCGAGCTGTTCGGCGGCGAAAATCGATATCTGGATCTGTCAAGCATCCATGTTTCGGAGGATATGCGCCATCAGGGAATCGGTGCAGCTCTGTTTCGGGAGGCGAAGCGGTGGGCAAAACAGAACGGGGCAAAAAAGCTGTATATTTCCGCCCATTCCGCTGTGGAAAGTCAGGCATTTTATCAGAAGATGGGGTGCATTGATGCGGCGCAGCACTGGCAGGAGCATGTGGAAAGAGAGCCTTGGGACCGCCAGCTGGAATGTGTTCTTTGAACCGGGCAGCATAAAACGGCGCACACGGGGCATACTTCTGATATGCAGATTCCAAAAGCATAACAGGGGGGAAAAGTATGGAACAGGACAAGGTGCCCATTGGGTTCGGCATGGCGCTGGCCATGGATTACACCGCCATGGAGGCGTATGCCGCTTTGACGGAGGAGCAGAAGCAAAAGGTTCTGGACAGAGCCCGCAATGCCCGATCAGAGGAGGAAATGCGGCAAATCATCGCAGGCGTTACCACACTGTAGCATCACGGCAGGGAGAAAACCTCCCTGCCGCTTTTGTATGTTTCCGCCCGGGGAGAAAATGGAAGGCTATTTTGCGGTTTTTGCCCTGTATTTCCCAAGGGGAAGCCGCTATAATGGTGCCATAGGGTAAGCCATCCCGTTTCATAATCCAAAGGAGGAAATCGTTATGTTTGAACTGCTGGTGGTTGTTCTGTTTGTCTGGCTGTTTTTCAAGAGTATCGGCCTTGCTTTCCGGCTGACCTGGAGCGTGGCCAAGGTCATTGCCACGGTGCTGTTTGCTCTGGCTGTGCCGGTGCTCATCGGCTGTGTGGCTCTGGCCGGAGGGCTGGTGCTCCTGCTGCCCCTTGCCATGGTGGCGGCGGCCTTCGGCATTTTAAAGGCACTGATTTAAAAGAAGGTGCTTATGGGCGAAAGTCGGCAATAGCGAGCTTTAGTGAATTGACAATTGACAATTGACAGTTGACAATTGTGGTGTCCCTTCGGGACGATTTCAAAATAATTCCTGTAGTTTTCAGATGGAATTTCTTTTTTATTTCATCCCGAAGGGATTCCTTCATTGTCAATTTTCCATTGTCAATTGTCAATTAAATAAGCCTTTCGCTGAGCAAAACCTATAAACGCAGAAAAGAGCATCGCCCCCGGTTTTTTCCGGGGGCGATGTTTTCTGCAAAGGATTATTTTCCGGCCTCGGAGGACTGCTCCTCCGGGAAGGTGTAACGGGTGCGGTAGGTCTTGAACCGCTCGGAGAACTTGGCGCTCTCCTGCAGCTGACCGGATTTCAGAGCATTGAGGTATTCGTGAGCCTCCAGCTTGCCCTCTGCCACCTGAAGCATCTCCACGGCGATGTTGGAGCAGTGGTCGGCGCTGCGCTCATAGGCGGTGAGGAGATCGTCCAGCACGAAGCCGTACTCCACGGTGCACAGGCCGTCCCGCAGACGGCGGATATGCCGGGACTTGACCTCCTTCACCAGCGCATCCACCACCTGTTCCAGAGGCTCCACCTTCATGGCCTGCTCCAGATCTCCGGCGGCGTAGGCCTCCACCGTGCGGCGCAGGGTGTCCAGAACGGCCTTTTCCAGCACAGCCAGCTCCTGCTGGGCAGCCTGAGAGAAGTGGATGCTCTTGTCGGAGATTTCCTTTCCGGCCTTGGCGATGGTGACGGCGTAGTCCGCAATCCGCTCCACATCGCCGATGGTGTACAGAAGGGTGTTCATCAGCCGGTTGTCCTGGGTGGAGAGGCTGGCGCTGGTGAGCTTCACCAGATAGCTGCTGAGGGCATCCTGATAGCGGTCCGTCTCGTCTTCGATGGACTGGATTGCGGCAAAGGTGGCAGGATCGAACTTCCGGGTGAGGCCAATGGCCATCTCCGTGGCCTCCAGAGACATCCGTGCCATCCGCCCGGCAATCTCATGGGAGCGCTGGATGGCTACGGCAGGGGTGGCAAGCAAACGCTCGTCCAGCAGCACCGGAGCCTGATGCACCGGCTCGGCAGGGATGGTGAGGTAGGCCAGCTTTTCCAGAAGCCGGTTCATGGGCAGCAGCACAGCGGTGGCTCCCAGATTGAAGCAGGTGTGGATGATGGCGATGTCCGAGGCTTTGGCTGTATTCCCCAGAAACTGCCAGGGGATAAACAGGCCTAGCCCATAGAAAATCACGCAGAACAGCACAACGCCCACGATGTTGAAGTAGGCGTGCACCAGAGCGGTGCGCCGGGCGTTGCGGTTGGCGCCCACGGTGGCCAGCAGGGCAGTGACGGTGGTGCCGATGTTCTGCCCCAGAATGATGGGAAGGGCGGTGCCGAAGGTGACAGTTCCGGTGGCGCAGAGGCTCTGCAGGATACCCACGGAAGCGGAGGAGGACTGAATCAGCGCCGTGAGGGCGACGCCCACCAGAATCCCCAGCAGGGGATTGGAGAAGGACACCATCAGCTGGGCAAACCAGCTCTCGGTCTTCAGGAAGGACATGGAGTCGCTCATGATCTCCATGCCGGTCATCAGACCCATGAAGCCCAGCAGGATGGCGCCGATGCCCTTGTTCCGCTCTTCCTTGGTGAACATATACAGAAAGATACCCACGGTGCCCAGCAGGGGAGCCAGGGTGGAGGGCTTAAAAACCTGCACCAGCAGGCTGTCACCCTCCAGCGCGGACAGGGACAGAATCCAGGCTGTGATGGTGGTGCCCACATTGGAGCCCATAATCACGCCGATGGCCTGCCGCAGGGTCATAATTCCCGAGTTGACGAAGCCCACCACCATGACAGTGGTGGCGGAGGAGGACTGAATCACGGCGGTCACCGCCATGCCCAGCAGGAATCCTCTGGGCACATTGGAGCTCATTTTTGCCAGAATGGTCTGGAGCTTGCCGCCGGCCAGTCGCTCCAGCGAGGAGCCCATGATGTCCATGCCGAAGAGGAACAGGGAAAGTCCTCCCAGCAGGGTGATGATTTGCAGAATATAAAAGGTCATATTTTTTTACACAGCCTTCCCAAAACATTTTCCAATTCCAATTATATGAGGGATTTCCGGTAAGTCCATATAGAGAAAGACAAGGATATGTAAAATCTATGTAAAATTTGTGAAAGGGTTATTTAGCGATTTAAGCCTTCCCCTTTGGGGAAGGTGCCCCAGTGCGCACACTGGGGCGGAAGAGGGCGGTAAAGCATAAATCCTTCTTCTGCATTTCGGCGAAATGGTAGGAGCCTCTTCCGACCTCGCTTACGCTCGGCCACCTTCCCCAAAGGGGAAGGCATTACTCAGCTAAAGGCCACTTTTCCCCACTATGCAGTATATATGAAAAAAGAGCGGACTAGTCCGCTCCTTTTAAAATGTCACCGTAATGGTGGTGCCTTCCCCCGGCTGGGACTGTAAATCCAGCCTGGCATTGTGATATTGCAGGGCGTGCTTCACAATGGAAAGCCCCAGTCCCGTGCCTCCGGACTGCCGGGAATGGCTCTTGTCCACCCGGTAGAACCGCTCAAAAATACGCTCCTGATGCTCCTTGGGGATGCCAATGCCGGTATCTGCCACCTGAAAGACCCGATCCCGGACGCGAACGGAGACCTTTCCGCCGGATGGTGTGTAGCGGATGGCGTTGTCGCACAGATTGAAGAAGGCCTGCCGGATCAGCTGAGGGACACCGGGCACAATGCTGCTTTCCCCTTCCAGCGTCAGCTGGATGCCCTTTTCCTGCGCCTGGGGCAGAAGCAGCTCCACGGTTTCCTGCGCAGCTGCAAACAAATCCAGATTTTCCCGGGGCAGGTCTACGCCCTCGTCCAGCTGGGACAGGCGGATGATATCCTGAATCAGATCCACCAGCCGCTGGGCTTCCTTCCGGATTCGCCTGACAAACCGGGGCACATCCTCCGGCTGCACCAGACCGTTTTCCAGCAGCTCTGCCGAACCGAGGATGGATTGCAAGGGGGTTTTCAGTTCGTGGGACACATTGGCGGAGAACTCCCGGCGGCTGCGTTCCAGACTCAGCTGCTGGGTGATGTCATAGGCCAGCAGCACCGCGCCGATGGCAGTGCCTTCGGAATCGATGCGGTTGACGGTGAGCTGATAATCCTTTCCGTCCCGGTGCAGCTGAAGGGTGCTGTGGCTGTTCAGAAAGGCCCCGTTGATGAGATTTCGGATCTCCGGGCTGGGGTCCACAGCTAGATGGTTTTTTCCGATGCAGTCCTCTCCGGCAGAAAACAGGTGCCGCGCCGCGGGATTGATGCTCAGAATGGTTCCGTCCCGGTTCATCAGCATCAGCCCTTCGCTCATGTTGCCGGTGATCTGCTCCAGCTCCCGGGTCTTCCATTGCAGCTTTTCCATCTGGGAGGCAATCTGCAAATGCTGGCGGTTAATGCGTTCCAGCAGGGGCTGAATTTCCTCATAGGTCTGGTTTTGCAGGGGATGCTCCAGATCCAGATCGTTGAGGGGGCGGGTGATCCGCTTTGCCATCCGGCGAGCCAGCAGCGCCGACAGGGCAATGGCAAACAGCGCCACCAGCGCCATGGGTGCCAGCATTCCCAGCACCAGATAGGCAGAGGTGGCCTGATCCAGCGAAATCCGCAGTATCGAGCCGTCGGGGAGCTTCTCCGCCTCGTAGATGGTTCTCCGGGTCAGGGTGTCGGAGTAGCGGACAGAGGTTCCGCGGCCGGTTTCCATGGCATCCCGGATTTCCTGCCGGGCGCTGTGGTTTTCCATGGTGGTTTCATCGCTTTTGCTGTCGTAGATCACCGTTCCGTCGGTGTCCACCCAGGTCAGCCGGAACTGGTTGTTCCCGGCTGCCTTCAGATAGGAAAGCCCGGACAGCTCCGTGCCGGAGGCGGCCAGGTGCAGTTCATCCCCCAGCTGCCGGCGCTGGACGCCGTCAAAATAATCGAAAAGCACACCAACAACCACACCCAGGCTGCAAAGCAGCACCACCACAGCCACAAACAGGGTGGAGCGAAAAATCTTAGCCGTCATTTTGTGCCTCCAGCCGGTAGCCCACATTGCGCACGGTCTCAATCCGGCTGCCGTAGCGCCCCAGCTTCTGACGAAGGGTTCGGATGTGCATATCCACGGTGCGGGTCTCCCCCAGAAAATCCGTGTCCCACACCTGACTGAGCAGCTGCTCCCGGGTGAAGGCCACACCGGGATGCTCCAGAAACAGCTGCAAAAGGGCAAATTCCTTGAAGGTCAGGCTGATGCGCTGGCCGTCCACGGTGACGGTGTGCGCCTCCGGATTCAGCACCAGACCGGAAACGGCCTGCGCGGGGGCAGAGACTGCCTGACACCGGCGAAGAACCGCCCGAACCCGGGAGACCATTTCCAGCATCCCGAAGGGCTTCACCAGATAGTCGTCCGCCCCCAGATCCAGACTCTGCACCTTGTCGTACTCCGTCCCCTTGGCGGTGGCCATAATCACGGGAATCCGGCTCAGGGCGGAATCCGCTTTCATTTTTTTCAGCAGGGTGATGCCGTCTATCTCCGGGAGCATCACATCCAGCAGTACCAGCTCCGGGGTTTCCTCCTGCAAAGCCTTCCAGAAGGAAAGCCCATCGGAAAAGCCACGGGCGGAAAACCCGGTGGAGTTCAGGGCATAGATTTCAATTTCCCGGATCCCGGCTTCGTCCTCCACACACCAGATCATGTGATCCCTCCCGATACTTTTTTATACCAACATAATCAAAAATTGGGAAAAGGTCAAGAAAAGTTTATGTAAAATTTTTGGGGCTGCCCAGAGAGGGCAGCCCCGAAGGTGGGATTAAGCGATCTTCGGTGAATTGAAAATTGATAATGGGTAATTGATAATGATGGGGTCCCTTTGGGACGAATTACAATAATTTGCGTGGCTTTTTGCTATATTTCATCCCCAAAGGGGATACCACAATTATCAATTCTCAATTTTCAATTATCAATTTAAGTCTGCCAAAGGGAGATTACCGGATCACCAGCTGGTGCTCCACGGCATCCACCGTCAGCTTCTGCCCGGGCAGAATGCTGCCTTCCAGCAGCTTCCGGCTGAGCATGGTCTCCACGGTGTGCTGGATATACCGGCGCAGAGGTCTTGCGCCGTACTGGGGATCGTAGGATTCCTCCACGATGAAGTCCTTGGCGGCGGGGGTCAGCTCCAGAGAAATCTGCTGATGCATCAGCCGCTGGTTCAGGCGGCGGATCTGCAGATCCACAATCCGGGTGATGTTCTCCCGGGTCAGGGGCTTGTAGTATACAATCTCATCCAGCCGGTTCAGGAATTCGGGACGGAAGGAACGGCGCAGAAGCTGCTCGGCCTGCTGCCGGGCATCAAGAGCGATGGTGCCGTCCTCCTGAATGCCGGACAGCAGGTACTCCGAGCCCAGATTGGAGGTGAGGATGATGATGGTGTTCTTGAAGTCCACGCACCGCCCCTGAGAGTCGGTGATCCGTCCGTCGTCCAGCACCTGCAGCAGGATGTTGAACACATCGGGATGCGCCTTCTCCACCTCGTCAAACAGCACCACGGAGTAGGGCTTCCGCCGGACGGCCTCTGTCAGCTGACCGCCTTCCTCGAAGCCCACATATCCCGGAGGCGCACCGATGAGCCGGGACACGGCAAATTTCTCCATATATTCCGACATATCGATGCGGATGAGGTTGTTTTCATCGTCAAACAGAGCCTGTGCCAGGGTCTTGGCCAGCTCCGTCTTGCCCACGCCGGTGGGACCCAGGAACAGGAAGGAGCCGATGGGACGGTTGGGGTCCTGAATTCCGGCTCGGCTGCGCTGGATGGCCTCTGCCACGGCGGTGACGGCCTCGTCCTGACCCACCACACGCTCATGGAGGGTAGCTTCCAGATGGAGCAGCTTATCCCGGTCGCTCTGCACCAGCCGGGCAACGGGGATACCCGTCCACCGCTCCACGATCCGGGCGATTTCCTCCTCGGTAACCTTGTCCCGGAGGATGGAGTCCTCCCGGCCGTTCTGAGCGGCCTGCTCCTCGGCCTGCAAAGCCTTCTTTACCTCGGGGATCTTGCCGTAGCGAAGCTGGGCGGAGGTTTCCAGATCATACTTCCGCTCCGCATCCTCCAGCTGGCGGTTCAGATCCTCCAGCTGCTCTCTCAGCTGCTGAACCCGGGAGATGGCGTTCTTTTCGTTTTCCCACTGAGCCTTCATCACATTGAACCGATCCCGGTGCTCAGCCAGCTCCTTCTGCAGCTCGGAAAGACGGGACTTGGACAGGGGATCCTCCTCTTTTTTCAAAGCGGCCTCCTCGATTTCCAGCTGGATGATCTTCCGGGAAATTTCGTCCAGCTCCGAGGGCATGGAGTCCATCTCCGTGCGGATCTGGGCGCAGGCCTCGTCCACCAGGTCGATGGCCTTGTCCGGCAGGAACCGGTCGGTGATATAGCGGTGGGACAAGGTGGCGGCGGCAATGATGGCAGAGTCCAGAATCTTGACGCCGTGGAACACCTCGTAGCGCTCCTTCAGACCACGGAGGATGGAGATGGTGTCCTCTACGGTAGGCTCGTTCACCATCACCGTCTGGAACCGTCGCTCCAATGCGGCGTCCTTTTCGATATACTGACGGTATTCATCCAGAGTGGTGGCGCCGATGCAGTGCAGCTCGCCCCGAGCCAGCATGGGCTTCAGCAGATTGCCGGCATCCATGGCGCCGTCGGTTTTGCCGGCACCCACGATAGTGTGCAGCTCATCGATGAACAGGATAATCTGCCCGTCGGACTTCTTGACCTCCTCCAGAACGGCTTTCAGACGCTCCTCAAATTCGCCCCGGTATTTGGCGCCTGCAATCAGAGCGCCCATATCCAGAGAGAAGATGGATTTGTCCTGCAAACCCTTGGGCACATCCTTCTTGACGATTCGCTGAGCCAGACCCTCGGCAATGGCGGTTTTGCCCACGCCGGGCTCACCGATGAGAACGGGGTTGTTCTTGGTTTTCCGGGAGAGAATCCGGATCACATTCCGGATTTCCTCGTCCCGGCCGATCACCGGGTCCATGGCCTGGGTTCTTGCCCGTTTCACCAGATCGGTGCCGTACTTGTTCAGGGCATCGTAGGTGCCCTCCGGGCTGTCGGTGGTGACACGCTGGTTGCCCCGGATGGCCTGCAATGCCTTCAGGCAGTCCTCCCGGGTGATGCGGTAGGTGGAAAACAGATTTTTCAGCTCCCGGTTTGCGGTGTCCAGCAGCGCCAGAAACAGATGCTCTACGGATACATAGTCATCCTTCATGGCCTTGCTCTGCTCCTGCGCGGAGCGAAGGGTCTTGTCCAGATCTGCGGACAGATACATCCGGTCGGCGGCAGCTCCGCCGGAAACCTTGGGCAGCTTCTCCACCATGGAACGGGCGGCTGCTTCCAGACTCTCCGGGGTGACGCCCATGTTCCGCAGCAGCTGGGGGGTCAGCCCCTCCTCCTGCCGCAGCAGAGCCAGCAGCAGATGGCACTGCTCCAGCTGCTGATTTCCATATTCTCCGGCCAGATTCTGCATCAGCTGGATGGCTTCCAGCGAGCGTTTTGTGTATTGATCAAAATTCATAAGGCCAGTCTCCTTTCAACTTAGCACTCATGAGCTTAGAGTGCTAATTCATTTGCCTTTACTATACAACACTTTTTCAAAAAGTCAATGCCCCAATAGAAGATGTTACAGAAAGTTCATCAGTGGGCTCCCTTCCTGAAACTGTTGTAGTTCTTTGCAGATTCCCCGGGTTTCATACAATTATTACAACAGAATCAGCTGTTTTGCGGAATGGGGCAGGGGAATTCCACCCTGCCATTTTCGGGTCTGAACCATTTGTGAACAAACATCAGATGTTTTGTGAACATTAGCACTTACCTATTGACACTGCTAAAAAGGCGCGCTATAATACGGGTGTTCCTTGAAAGAGGAGCAAACGGTAACAGTAGTTCGCCTACGCCCGACATTCCGTCAGACGCCCACGAGAAGATTGAATGGAGGAATGACTTATGTTGCCCAGCATTTTCAGTGAAAACCTGTTCGATGATTTCTTTGCAGATCCCTTTGGCATGATGGCTCCCGTCCACGGAAACGATCCGCTGTACGGCAAGCACGCCAGAAACCTGATGAAGACCGATGTCCGGGAGCTGGATAAATCCTACGAGCTGGATGTGGATCTTCCCGGCTTCAAGAAGGATGAGATCCATGTGGATCTGAAGGACGGCTACCTGACCATTGGCGCGTCCAAGGGTCTGGACAAGGATCAGCAGGACGAGAACGGCAAGTATATCCGCAGAGAGCGCTATGCCGGCGTATGCAGCAGGAGCTTCTTTGTGGGCGATGCCATCCGGCCGGAGGACATCAGCGCAAAGTACGAGGACGGTATCCTGCGCCTGTCCGTACCCAAGACGGTACACAAGGAGCTGCCGGAAGCCTCGGCCATCACCATCCTGTAATCCCGCAAAAAAATTGCCCCCTGCAAAGTCAAGGCTTTGCAGGGGGCATATTTTTGTTATCTGCTTATCGGCTTTGCGCAGCCCCATGATAAATTGTTATTTGTGGGGATGCCCAAAGCCTCCCCTGTGTAAGGGGAGATGGCAAAAATCTATTGATTTTTGCCGGAGGGGTTGTCAATCCCCCAGTCAGCTTCGCTGACAGCCCCCTTTACACAAGGGGGCCTTTGGGCGCGCCAAATTTGTCGGTTTGCTGACGGAAACCGATATGCACATTTTGTTATTTGCACAGCTCGGCTTCGATATCTTCAATGGTACGGGGAATCCCGGCGGAGAGGTTCTCGCACCCATCCTCGGTGATAAGGCAGTTATCCTCCAGACGGAAGCCGATACCCCATGCCTCATGATAGATGCCCACATCCACGCAGAAGACCATGCCGGGCTGGATGATCTCCGGGTTTTCCACGGCATCGTGGACATCGTAGCCGATGTGGTGGGCACCGCCGTGCCACATATAGGTTCCCACCTCATCTACGGATTCCATCACCCCGGCCTCCACCAGCTTCTGGGCGTTGTAGCGACGGATGGTGGCGTCCACATCCGCCATCCTCATGCCGGGACGGATGATGGAGAACATATAGTTGGAGGTAGCCAGAGCGCATTCATACAGCAGCTTCTGCCGCTCCGTGAATTTGCCGTTGCAGGGCCAGCCCCGGGAGACATCGGTGGTGAGATGGTCATACTGGGCGCCCACATCGTTGAGCACCATATCCCCATCCTGCGCCTGACCGGTGTAGGCCTCATAGTGGATGCAGAAGTTGTTGGCCCCTGCGGAAATGATGGACTGGAAGCCGGGTTCGTCCGGGCTGAACTGGCCCAATGCCCGGTCGAATTCTGCCTTATACTGGTATTCGTACATTCCGGGTTTCGAGGCGTGCATCATGGCCAGAATACCGGCCTTGGTGATTTCCTCAGCCCGGCGCAGAGCCTGAATCTCACAGGGCTGCTTGATGAGCCGCAGTCTGCGGACAAAAGGACTCATGGTTCTGATGGTCAGGAAGGCATACTTTTCCCGAAGGGTCTGGGCGTAGAGCTGCCCCTGGGTATCTCCGTCCTCGGCAGCCTGCCGGTGCAAGTCCAGATACACGGCATTGTATTTGTAGCTGACAGCCAGCTTGTGAAAATCTGCTGCGAAGCTGTCCAGCATCCGAATGTCGGAAACACCGGAAATGGCCTCGGCCTCCCGGCAATCCAGACGGCGTCCTGTCCACCGCTCTGCCATGGCGTCCTTGGGCAGCAGATACAGCTGCTCGGAAACGGTGCCGTCGGCGTGCTTCTGAGCCAGCAGTACCGTCTGCTTCTGCTCAATTCCCGTCAGATACAGAAAATTCCGGCTGGCGTGAAACGGATACATGGAATCGGCGGATTTGCGGATGGGGGTTCCGGCGAACAGCACCAGAAGCGTGCCGGAATCCAGCATTTCATAAAGCCGCTGCCGGTTTTGCTGATAGTATTCCCTGTCCATAGATAATCCCTCTTCTTCTATTGATCGTTTGGAGTATTCTCCGCCGACCATTTTAGTACAAAAATGCGGAAAAAGCAATGGCAGACTTTCGGTGACCGATATGTTTTCCGTTTCCAAATTGGTACTTTACTTTGCGGGAAAAAAGAGTATCATTATAAAAAATTTGTGCTTATCGGCTTATGGCGGCAATAGCGAACTTTAGCTGAGTTGACAGTGTACAGTTGATAGTTGACAGTTATTGTGTCCCTTCGGGACGATTTAGAAAAAAGTTTATGTGCTTATCGGTTTTACTCAGCCGCTTGATAAATTGTTATTTGTGGGGATGCCCAAAGCCTCCCCTGTGTAAGGGGAGGTGGCAAAAATCTATTGATTTTTGCCGGAGGGGTTGTCAATCCCCCAGTCAGCTTTGCTGACAGCCCCCTTTACACAAGGGGGCCTTTAGGTGCGCCAAATTCCAATTTGTCGCTTTGCTGACTTAAGCCGATATGCACAAAAGTTTATTTTCATCCCCGAAGGGGATACCTTAACTGTCAACTGTCCACTTTCAACTGTCAACTAAATACTGCTTTATCTGAGAACAGCCGATCAGCATAAAAAACTTTCAGAAAAGGTGAGGGATTATGTACGAAGAAATTACGGCTCAGGCTCGTACCGTAGTAACGGAGCTTCTGAAGCAGGCGCATCTGAAGCCAGGCTCTGCGCTGGTGGTGGGCTGCTCCTCCAGCGAGATGGTGGGAAGCCAAATTGGAAAGGGCTCCTCCATGGAGGCGGCGCAGGCTGCCTTCCGTGGGATCTATCCCGTTTTGCAGGAGCACGGCATCGACCTGGCGGTTCAGTGCTGCGAGCATCTGAACCGGGCGTTGATTCTGGAGCGGAAAGCGGCAGAGAAGCGTGGCTATGAGATTGTCAATGTGGTGCCCCAGCCCCACGCCGGCGGTTCCTTTGCGGTGACCGCATGGAACAGCTTCCGCGACCCGGTGGCGGTGGAGGCCATTGCGGCGGACGCCGGCATCGACATTGGCGGCACCCTGATTGGGATGCATCTGCGCCGGGTGGCGGTGCCGGTGCGCACCAGCCTGACGCACATTGGGCAGGCCATTGTCCTGTGCGCCCGTACCCGACCCAAATACATCGGCGGCCCCCGGGCAGTTTATCAGGAGATGTAATGAAGAGGCTGTCTCATTATAGTCTGCACAGTAGGCTGAAAGAAATGATGAAGCACTTTAACGGAGTGTCAACCAAGTACCTCT
The DNA here is from genome assembly GCA_945877365.1 of uncultured Clostridia bacterium. Classification (GTDB taxonomy): domain Bacteria; phylum Bacillota; class Clostridia; order Oscillospirales; family Oscillospiraceae; genus Faecousia. Next base: position 20,469 of record CAMCRV010000032.1, read on the forward strand.
ATCGTGTGTGTACAAGTGGGGACGAAGGAGAATTATAAATTTTTGTGACGGAGAGAATAACATAAAACAGGTTGATTTTTTCGTATAGATGTGATATTCTTATTCAGAACGAACGGTCTGTTCAAAGGAGCGAAAAGATGGCAAACTACACAGAAGAGCAATGGTATGCCAAGAAAGTGGAATTGATGGAAAAATGCTATGAGTGCTTTGCGGAGCACGGCCTGCATGGCACTGGCATCCGCGTATTGGCAAGCGAATGCGGATTCAATCATACAAAGCTGTATACCTATTTCAAGGACTTGGATGACATGATCATCCAATCCACCGAATACTGTATGACCAAGGTGGAAGCTGATTTTATGGCAAAAGCCCCGGTGGATGTGCAGGACTTATGGCGGTTTATTGAAGAGATACCCTACTGGACGGCAGAAAAACACGGAAAGAAGTACAGGCTGATGTACCAGGTGTATACCCACCCGAAATACAGGCAGTACGGTCAGAAATTCTTTGCCGGAGTGGATCAGCGCTATACCGAATACGCAAAACTTTTGGAGGGAAAACTCGGCATCCCTTATCAGAAGCTGAGAGCACTGATCTTTATTATGATTCGTGCCTGTGTACATTACGCGTTGTTTGAAGACGAATTTTACCTGAAATCGCAGATGGATGTACTGAAAGAAACGCTGGAACTCTTTATTATGAAGTACACCCCAAAGGCAATCTCGAGTGCGCAGGCAGAGTAAGGAAGCTCTGTTGAAATCGGCAAGAGCTGACAGCGAGAGATTTTGTTTTCCCGGAAAGTACGAAAAACAGAGGAATGCTGTATGTTTTCCTGTTTTTCATACTGCACCAGGGAAGCAAAAGATCACGGATCAGCCGCAGACGATTTATTCAGAGTTTCCGTGATACGACTGTTATTGGCATACAGCAAATCAATGGAAAGGGGAGCTTGGCTTGCGTGAGTGAAAACAAGACGGAAAAAAGCCGTTGGTCTTTTCCACTGAGGGCTCTGGCGGCGATGCTTGCGGCAGTGCTGTTTTGCTCGCTGGTCATTCCATCGGTGATCGCTATGCGCAACTCCAAAGGCAATGACGGCGAAGCAGAGCAAACGCAGAACCCCGCTGAAAGATATGAACTTCTTGCCGACCTTGCCATATCGGAAGAAAAGTATCAGGAAGCGGCGGACTATCTGGAGAAGGAGCTGGAACTGGGCGAGGGGTTGGAAGACGAAGCGCTCTCGCAGCTCTGCCTGAAAACGGCATCGGTATATGTGATGTGCGGAAACAGGGGCAGGGCAGCGCAGCTGCTTGACAGGACGCTGGAGCTGAACGCGGGTTCCCTCGAGGCGCTGCTTCTGAAAGCGCAGCTGGCGCTTGAAGCGGGAGACAGCCGGAAGGCCGCGGAAGCGCTGGAACGATATATGGAGCTTGCCCCGGAGGATTTGAGTACAAGACTATCTCTGGCGCGGATCTATGAAAACCTGAACGACTATCGCGGGGCTATGGCAGAGTATGAGCTGCTTTATGAAAAGCAGAGCAGCGATGAGTCCCACTATCTGAACGCCCTTCGATGCGGCTTCCTGTCAGGAAACTACGAGGAGGCCCTCGGGAAGTTTGACGAATATCTGGAAGAGATCGGGCAGGATTCGGACTATTACCCTGTGGCCCTGTTTCTGAGAGCTGCCTGCGTTATGCAGCTTGGCAGACTGGACGAGGCCGAGGAGGGCTTCCGGCAGGCCATGGACTTCGGTTATGAGGAAGGCGCCTGCATAGAACAGATCATGCTCTGCTCCTTTGAGCGGGGGGACTACCAGCAGACGGCGCAGTACGGAGTGGAGCTTCTGGAAACAGGGGCAAAGCTCAATACCCCGGCACTTATGTATCAGCGGCTGGGGGCGTCCATGATGATGCTGGAAAGGTACGAGGACGCTGTGAAATATCTGGACGAGGCGGAAAAACTGGAGCTGGAGCTTCCTGGAAACGCCTACTACAGAGGCGTGTCGCTGCTGGCACTGAAACGATATGACGAGGCTGCCGCGGATTTCGGCACATCCATCGAAGAGGGCTTTCTGACCCAGTTCTGCTACTATAACCGGGGCGTCTGCTATGTACAGCTGCTTGACTATGAAAAGGCGGTCCAGGACATGGAGATGACCCTCACCAGCGGACAGGATGCCGAGCTGATGGAAGCGGCGCGGCAGATCATTCAGCAAATCGAAGAATACAACGAGAGCAACCAGAACAAAGAGAGCAACCAGAACAAAGAGAGCAACGAGAACAAGCCGTGAAGGTAACATCGGCTTGAACCACCATGGAAACTACCCAAGGAAGAAGGAGATGCACTTGAAAGCAAGGATGAAGTTGAGAGCCAAAAGACGGGCATTGCGGATGCTTATCTGCACCGTAGTGTGCCTTTTTGCCCTCAGTGCCATGACAGTGACTGGCTACGCGGCCGAGGGAGAAGGCAGTGTGTTTTCTGAGCAGCAGGACAATGCGTCTTCCGGACAGCAGCAGGACAATGCATCTTCCGGGCAGCAGCAGGACGATTCATCTTCCGGACAGCAGCAGGACAATGCATCTTCCGGACAGCAGCAGGACGATGCATCTTCCGGACAGCAGCAGGACGATGCATCTTCCGGACAGCAGCAGGACGATGCATCTTCCGGACAGGAGCAGGACAATGCGTCTGCCGGGCAGCAGCAGGACAATGCGTCTGCCGGACAGCAGCAGGACGATGCGCCTGCCGGGCAGCAGCAGGACAATGCGTCTTCCGGACAGCAGCAGGACGATGCATCTTCCGGACAGGAGCAGGACAATGCGT
>CAMCRV010000033.1 GCA_945877365.1 uncultured Clostridia bacterium
TGTTCTATATAACCTACGCAGTTCCGGTCGAGGGGCCCAAAGGATGTGGATTGTCCACCCGCAGTCCGTAACGCATTGTCAGCGGCGACTCGCCGCCAAATAACAATTTGTCCCGCGGCAGCGTGAACCCGGCAGGCATGGTTCCCCTAATAAAACAGCAGCTTGCCTTTGATACTGCGCTTGGGCAGCGCGCCGAAGGCACGGGAGTCCTGGGATACCTCCCGGTTGTCCCCCACCAGAAAGTACTTTCCTGCCTCCACAAGGTAGGGATATTGGACGATTCCGTCGCTTTCGTGGGTCTGCCCCTGAAAATGAGCGTCGGTTTCCGGCTGATCATTGACATACAGCACGCCGTCCCGGATGTCAACCACATCCCCGGGGACGGCGACAACGCGTTTTACATAGAAATTTCCGTAGGGCATCCGGGCAAAGACCACATCCCCCCGGTGATAGGAGAAATTCACCCGGTAGAAAAACACCACATTTCCATCCTGAAGCGTGGGCTCCATGGATCGGCCGCTGACGGTGGTGATGCCCACCAGCAGATTGAAGGCCAAAAAAACCAGCGCCAGAGCAATCACAAACTCCCGGGCGCTTTTGAACCAGCCATATTTATAGCCGTCAAACCGGGACAGAAACCGCTTTTTGGGCTTTTTCATATTGCAGATCCCTTCTCCATTGGTAAACTTCCCACATTATACTCCATTTTTCCCCGGGATTCAAGTCTTTTTCGGGGAAAAAGGGCAGACACCGTCCGTGTCTGCCCAATGACTGAATTCAGCCCTGGAACCGGGGCTCGCAGGTGAGGTTGACCCCCAGCCGCTTGAAAATCCGCTCATCCACCGCCGACAGCATCACCGAGGAGTGAACCTCGCAGCCCCGGAGCTTATCCAGCTGCTCCATGGCCAGCTCCGCCATGGGGTTGGTGGCTGCGCAGATGGACAGGGCGATGAGGGTCTCATCGGTGTGGAGCCGGGGATTCCGGTTGCCCAGATGATCCACCTTCAGATGCTGGATGGGGTCCAGCACCACCGGGGAGATCAGGTGTAAAGTGTCCCGCATCCCAGCCAGGTGCTTCAGGGCATTCAGCAGCAGCGCGGAAGATGCGCCCAGCAGGTCGGTGGTCTTGCCGGTGACGATGGTACCGTCGGGCAGCTCCATGGCGGCGGCAGGCATACCGGTCTGCTCCGCCCGGTGGAGGGCAGGCGCCACCACCCGGCGTTGGGAGGGGTCTACCTTGGCCTTGCGCATCAGCATTTCCAGCTTGCGCACCGTCTCCTCCCGACCCTTGCCCTGCTTCTGCTCGCACATAGCGACATAGTAACGGCGGATAATCTCCTGCCGGGAGGCCCGGCAGGCAGCCTCGTCGTCCACGATGCAGTTGCCCACCATGTTGACGCCCATATCCGTGGGGGACTTATAGGGGCACTGACCCAGAATCTTGTCAAAAATCGCCACCAGCACCGGGAAGGCCTCCACATCCCGGTTGTAGTTGACGGTGGTGGTTCCGTAGGCATCCAGATGGAAGGGGTCGATCATGTTCACATCGTTGAGGTCAGCGGTGGCAGCCTCATAAGCCAGATTCACCGGGTGGTTGATGGGCAGGTTCCACACCGGGAAGGTCTCAAACTTGGCATAGCCTGCGGTCTTGCCCTGCAGATGGTCGTGATAGAGCTGGCTCAGGCAGGTGGCCAGCTTGCCGCTGCCGGGGCCGGGGGCGGTGACCACCACCAGAGAACGGGTGGTTTCGATGTAGTCATTCTTGCCGAAGCCCTCGGGGCTGACCACATGGGCAGTGTCGGCAGGGTAGCCGGCGATGCCGTAGTGGTGATACACCCGGATGTCCATGCCCTCCAGCCGGGCCTGAAATGCCCGGGCGGTGGCCTGACCGTTGAACCGGGTCAGCACCACGCTGGAAACATACAGGCCGAAGCCCCGGAAAATGTCGATGAGGCGGAGCACATCCCGGTCATAGGTGATGCCCAGGTCTCCGCGAACCTTGTTCTTTTCAATGTCGTCCGCGTTGATGGCAATCACCATCTCCACCTGATCCTTCAGCTGCAAAAGCATCTGCAGCTTGCTGTCCGGCTGGAAGCCCGGCAGCACCCGGGAGGCGTGGTTGTCATCGTACAGCTTGCCGCCGAATTCCAGATACAGCTTGCCGCCGAACTGTGCAATCCGATCCAGAATATGGGCGGACTGGGTCTGCAAATATTTCTCGTTGTCAAATGCGATTTTCGCCATCTGCTGTCCCCTCACTTCCAAAATTCATGGTGTCTATTGTACTAGAATTCCGGCGAAATAGCAAGATTTCTGCCGGGAAAAATTTTTCGCCTTGTACCGCGGCGAATTCCGTTATATAATGATCCTGTCGGGCACAACGCTGTGCCAAAATATTTTGAAAGAGGTGTTCCATGATGTTATGGATCCTGCTTGCCGCGCTGGCGGTTTTCGTGGCTGTCATTGCCATCCGGACTGCCGCCTTCAAACCCAAGCCCCAGCCCACCGCTTCCGGTGAGGTTCCGGAATTTGACCGGGAAAAGGTCGTGGATGCGCTGGCTCAGCTGATTCGGTGCAAAACCATTTCCTACAATGACCACACCCTGGAGGACGATGCCGAATTTGAAAAGCTCATTGCCCTGCTTCCCCGGCTGTATCCCCATGTGTTTGAGGCCTGCTCCTTTGACCGGCTCCCGGATCGGGCGCTGCTGCTGCGCTGGCCGGGAAAACAGGCCGCTGAGCCTACCGTGTTGATGGCTCACTACGATGTGGTGCCCGTCAACGAGGAGAACTGGGAAAAGCCCCCCTTCGCCGGTATCATCGAGGACGGCGTTCTCTGGGGTCGGGGCACATTGGATACCAAGGTCACCCTCAACGGTGCGCTGTCCGCTGCGGACTATCTCATCGGACAGGGCTTCCAGCCGGAAAACGACATCTATTTCGCCTTTTCCGGGGGCGAGGAGGTCAGCGGCAAGGGTGCGCCCAACATTGTGCAGTATTTCGTTGACCACAACATTCAGCCTGCCATGGTGGTGGACGAGGGCGGCGCCGTGGTGGACAGCATCTTCCCCGGTGTCACCGCTCCCTGCGGCCTCATCGGCATCGCGGAAAAGGGCATGATGAATGTCCAGTACCGGGCAGCCTCCTCCGGCGGTCATGCCTCCTCCCCCAAGCCCCACACCCCCGTGGGCGTGCTGTCCGCCGCCTGCAAAAAGGTGGAGGATCATCCCTTCCCCGCCCATATTCAGGGGCCTGCCGGACAGATGTTTGACACCCTGGGGCGTTACTCCACCACCTTGTACCGGGTGATCTTCGCCAACCTGTGGTGCTTCGGCTGGGTCATCGACCTGCTGGGCAAGAAGTCCGGCGGCGAGATGAATGCGCTGCTGCGCACCACCTCCGCCTTCACCCAGATGCAGGGCAGCTCCGCCCGGAATGTGATTCCCCCGGAGGCAACCATGGTGGCCAATATGCGGCTGAACCCCAGCGACAGCGTGGCCTCCGCTCTGGAATACCTGAAAAAGACGGTAAACGACGATTCCGTGGAGATCACCGCGCTGGAATCCTTTGAGCCCAGCCGGGTATCCCGCACCGACTGTCCCCAGTGGGACAAGCTGGCTGCCGCCGTGGCCGGAACCTGGCCGGGCTGCATCGTCTCTCCGTACCTGATGGTTGCCTGCTCCGATTCCCGGCACTACGGCAGGATTTCCGACCGGGTCTACCGCTTCTCCGCCATGTCCCTCAACGCCGAGGAGCGGTCTACCATCCACGCCAACAACGAGCGGATTCCCCTGGATACCATCGCCAAGGCTGTGGAATTCTACATCCGCCTGATTCAGCAGCTCTGAGAAAAACCCCGGCTGTTCCCTCTGGGAGCAGCCGGGGGTTTCTCTGCCCAGCTTTCCGCACCCTGCGGATAGCTTGCCATTTGTGATACTTTTGCCGTCTTTTTCCTCCGGAATGGGCATGGTTTTTCCCTTGGGGGTTGATTTTTCGGGATAAATAGATATAATGAGGTAAAATAGGTCGGGTATGATGCCATTCGGGCGCATACCCCGACCGACGCAGCAAAGGGGTGGGAAACGCCGTGACGAATACTGCCGAATATATCATTTCTCTGATCCGGGCGCTGATGCAGGAGCAGACTGTCCCACCCATCCCGGAGGGGATATCCCTGCAGGAGCTGTTTGTCTTTTCCGGTAAGCATTCCATAGAAGCGCCGGTCTTTCGCGCCCTTTGCCCGTTGATCACCAATCCGGATGATCCTGTTTGGCAGCAATGGGAAAATCGGGTCAATCTGCTGCTGGCGCAGAGCATTGTTCAGCTTCAGGAGCGGGATGACATAATCCGGAAGCTGACAGCCGCCGGAATCGATGTGATGCCGGTAAAAGGCTGCTGGCTGAAAGAGCAATACCCGGATATCAATGACCGTCAGATGTCAGACCTGGATATGCTCATTCATCCGGCGGATGCAGCTGCGGCGGAGGACATCATCCTCCGAATGGGTTACCGCAAGGATGAGGTTCTCTCTCACCACACATTGTACCTGAAGCCCCCATATATGGCGCTGGAATTGCATACCGCACTTCTGCCGGATATGGACGAGCATGAGGGGTACTACAGAAACATCTGGGAAAAGGCGTTGCCTGTGGATGGAAATCCCCGGCTGTATCGCCTGAGCCCGGAGGCCGAATACCTGTTTTACCTTGTGCATCTGAGCAAGCATCTGTCCGATGGCGGAAGCGGCCTGCGTTCCATCCTGGATAACACCATCTATGCCCGGTGCTTTCCGAATTTGGATGCGGACTATCTGGAAAGGGAGCTGAAAACACTGGGGCTTTGGGACCTGACGCAGCAGGTGCAGGAATTGTCCCGCTGCTGGTTTGAGACCGGGGCGCCAATCCCCGAAGGTCTGCAGCCGCTGGCGCAGGCCGTGTGTGCCTCGGGTACATACGGTTCGATGACGGTACGAACCCGGCAGCGGATGGATCGGCTGCGGGAAACATACCACAATCCCCTGATCTGCTTGTTGGCGTATTGTATTCCCCGGTTTTTTCGCCCCCTGCCCGAAATGAGGCGGCAATACCCGATTTTGAACAAGCTCCCCTTTCTGCTGCCCGTGTTCTGGTTCGTTCGGATTCTGTCGAGGATGCTCCTCAACAAGCACGCCTTCTGGCAGAAATGCCGTCTGGTCTTTCGGGAAGGAGGGAAGCATGGTTAATTGTATGCTTGCCGGAATCCCCGTGCAATTTGACAACCGGTTTCCCCAGCTGGCGGGGCTGTGCCGGGGATATGAGACTGACCTGCCGCCTGCAATCCGCATTTCCGTCTCCGCCGATGAGCTGGAGGCGGAACGAAAACAGCAGCCCGGAGAATTCTCTGACGGCTATCTGGAAACCGTCTGCTGCTACCGAAAGGCGGCGATGCAGCTGCTTGACAGGGACATCTTTGTTATGCACGCCTCCGTCGTGGCGCTGGACGGGGAAGGATACGCCTTTCTTGCCCCCAGCGGTGTGGGGAAAACCACCCAGACCCGGCTGTGGCAGCAGCATTTCGGCCAGCGTCTTCGGGTTATCAACGGGGACAAGCCCCTGATTCGGATGGTGCATGACGGAGAAGCGGCACAATTCCATGCCTACGGCACCCCCTGGCAGGGGAAGGAGGGCATGGGCTGCAACGCCTCCGCACCCCTGAAGGCAGTCTTTTTCCTGAAGCAAAGCCGGGAACCGGGGGCTGTCCCGGCTACCCACACTCAGAAGGTGGATCTTCTGTTCCGCCAGCTGCTGATGCCGGTCGAGCCGGAACGGATGATGCGGCTGCTGAATATGGCGGACAAGCTGGTCAGTTCGGTTCCCTTTTATGTGCTGAGCTGCGATATGACAGAAGCATCCGTATTGTGCGCCTATCATGCGGTAAAGGAGGGCGCTCCGGAATGAATATCCTGCTGGCCTTTAATTCCAACTACTATATGCCTGCGCTGGTACTGCTGAAGTCGCTGCTGGTGAACAACCAATGGTGCAGGGAAATACGGATCTATGTGCTCTATTCTGACCTGAAACCCGGAGAAATCCAGCGGTTTTCTCAGGTTGCGGAGGAAAGCGGCATCGCGAAGGCGATTTTTCTGCCGGTGGGAACGGATACCTTCAAGGACGCGCCCCTGCATCTGAAATGGATTTCCCGGGAGACCTACTACCGGCTGCTGGCTCAGGAAATGCTGCCGGAAAGCGTGGAGCGGGTGCTGTATCTGGATGTGGACATGATCGTCATGGGCTCCCTGGAGGAATTCTACCATCAGGATTTTGAGGGCAAGCTCCTGGTTGCCTGCAACCGCTATGGTCTCGGCGGGACTGACCCCAAGCGCTTGGAGCAGCTGACCCTGCCCAGAGACACCATCTATTTCAATGCCGGAACCTTGCTGTATGACCTTGCGGGGCAGCGGCAGCAGATCGACCCCAACATTCTGTACGAGTACCCGGTGCTTTTCTATCAGCAGCTGAAATACGGCGATCAGGATGTGTTGAACGCCGTGTTCTACGGTTTGACGAAATATGCGGACTGGCGGATTTATAATTGCTTTGACAACAACACCACCCGGCAGCGGCAGGAGGATCGGGTGCGGCGCAGCTGCAAAATCTTCCACTATAACGGCCGGGGCAAGCCCTGGACGGAACGGTACTGGGGTCGGATGGCGTGGCTGTTCTGGGACTATGCCCAGCTGCTTCCCGAATACGCCGGGCAGTATGAAGCTCTGAAGGAAAAGCACGCCCGGTTTCGCAATCAGCGCAGGGCGGACAAAGCCAGAGCCACCCGGAAGAAAAACCGGCAGAAGGCCGAAGCGGAAAAACGAAAGGAAGAGGAACATGAAAATTAAGGAAGGCTTCATTCTTCGCAAGGTGGGCATCCAGTATGTGGTGGCGGCTACCGGAAAGGCCAGCGAGAACTTCAACGGCATGATGCGCCTGAACGAAAGCGGTGCTTTCGCTTTCCGACTGCTGCAGGAGGGCATCTCGGAGGAAGCACTGGTTCAGCGCATTGTGGCGGAGTATGATGTGAGTGAGGAAACCGCCCGTGGGGATGCGGAGAAATTTCTCGCCGCGCTGCGTGAGGCAAACGCCCTTGAATGAGCCGATTCGGTTGTCGGACTACAACGGTCTGATTCGGGAGGTGCTGGCCTCCGGCGGTGAATTCCGGCTCTATCCTCACGGCACCAGTATGCTGCCCCTGCTGCGGCAGGGAAGAGATTCCGTGACCCTGCGCAGGGTGGACTCCCCGATTCAAAAAAACGATATTCTCTTCTATCAGCGCCCCGACGGAAGCTTTGTGCTGCACCGGGTGCGCTCGGTTGACCCGGAGGGGTTGACTCTGATGGGAGACAACCAGACCGTCCCGGAGAAAGGGGTCCGCCCCGACTGGGTCATCGGCCGGGTAACCCGAATTTTCCGGGATGACAGAGAAGTAATCTGTGACGGCTCCCGATACCGCCGGTATCTGAAGCTGTGGCAGTTTACGATATTACGCAGCTTCTTGCTGAAGCTGTACCACTTTTACGAAAGGAGAAATGCCACATGAGAAAGCTCTACGAAGCTCCGTCCGTTGATGTTGTGAAGTTTGAGGCTCAGGACATCATCACCGTTTCCGGTACCTTTGACAAGGAAGAAGTCCCTGGGGGAGAAACCACTGGTAGTGTCGATGCTGCTAGTTAATCTGTCAATTCAACACACAACGCCGAAAAAGCCGGGGATTTCCCCGGCTTTTTTCCATCCTCCCGGCACCCGAAATAACGGATCGGCCATGTCGTCATGCACCGGGCGCACAGCGGATGGAAAGAGCGCCGCCAGTGATGTCCCCCCGTCATTGTCCGCCCGAATGCCCGGACATGGTGAGACCCCGGCAGCCTGTTGCTGCCGGGGTTGGGGACTCTCCAATATTTTCTTAAATTACTTCACCAGGAAGCGCTTCTTGTTGGCGTAAACCAGAGCCAGAGCGCCTGCGGAAGCAACCAGAGCAGTTACAGTCAGGAAGATCATATCGCCGGTCTTGGGGTTGGAAGTGTCAGCAGCGACACTGCCCTTGGCAACGGCGTTCTTGATCATCACATTGATGTTGACAGTGCTGAGCTTGCGGTCCTCGTTGATGTTGCCGTAGCCGTCCACTCTGCCCACATCGGTGGTGTACTGGCCGCCGAAGGAGCCGTCGAAGATGTACAGGCCGTCATACAGGATGCCGTCGCTGTCCTTGGCGTTGAAGTAGCTCTTCACAACATTCTTGACATCTTCCAGATCCACATAACCGTCGGCAGCGATGCCCTTGGTGATGTCAACCTTCTTGGCGATGGTGGAAACATTGCCGTTCACATAGATGTTCAGGTAAACGGGGTAGGGATCCTTGTTGACAACGGTGTTGTTGTTGCCCAGCCAGATACCGCCGGAGGTGTTGGAGCCGGTGTTGGAGCCGGTGTTGGAACCGGTGTTGGAGCCGGTGTTGGAACCGCCGTTGATGATGGTGCCGCCGGTGGTGCCGGAGGTGCTACCGCTGCCGATGACGATGTTGCTGATGCTGCCGTTATTGCTGGAGCCGCTGTTGCTGGAGTTGCCGCTGCCGGGCAGAACCACGGTGACACCGCCGTTGTTGTTGGAGCTGCCGCTGCCGGAAGCAGAGGTGCTGGATCCGTCAGGAACATTGACGATAATGTTGCCGTTGGAAGCGCCCTCAGCATTCTTCAGGCGGGCAACCTCGTTGTTGCACTCGGTCAGATACCGCTTTGCGGCAGCAAGCTCAACCTCAGCATTCTGAAACGCGGTAGTCTTTAATCTAAGTGTATACTTGGCATTATCCAGCGCAGTCTGGGCAGTAGCCGTAGCAGTCTTTGCAGTTTCCCATGCAGTCTTAGCAGCTGCTTCGCCATCAGTAGACTTGGCTGCCTCATAGGCGCTCAGGGCGCTGGCTTCGATTGCCTTTGCATCGTTCACAGCCTTCTGGGCAGCATCAACTGCCTGACCGGCAATGCCCACTTCGATCTTTGTCTGATCCAGAGCATCCTGCTTCTGTTCGACAGTCTTCTCTGCCGCCTTCTGCGCCTCCAGAGCCTCTGCCAGCGTAGAGAAAGCAAACGCGCTGAAGGGGATTGCGCAGGCCAGCATCACGACGACCAGCGCCATACTAATCATTTTTCTCATGGTGTTCTTCATTGTTCTACCTCCTATGAAGTTGGGTAATATTTACGAAATAGCACCTGCGGCCATGTGCCGCCATCTTCGCCCCATTCGTTAATGTCAGCCCGGCGTACAGGATGCGGTGTTCTTTCATAGCTGCATTATAACCCAAGGGTTACAGATTGTCAAGAGGAAAATTACAAATAATTACAAAATTTTTTACAGATGTTTACATTGGTTTCAGTTTCCCCTCAGCTTCGTTACAGCTCACCCCTGAATCCCTCCCTATTATACAGGATTTCCCTCCATTTTGCAACCGTAAGGGAAACAAAATGTTTCATTTCCCTCCCCCATGGAATGTTACATTTTCCCCAGCCGGTTACAAAAAGCTGTAACCGCCTGTCATCCTTCGACACGCACAGCTGCTCAGGATGACAAATACAAACCTTGATCCGCGTTGCTAACAAAACGATAAGCATTATTGCTTTTTCTCCCCGGGCGTGGTATGATGAAGATACCATAATTTATAATAAAGGAGTATGCCCTATGTTCTATAAAAACGCCCGCATTTTCGGTTCCGATTTCCGGTTCCATACCGGTGCCTTTGAGGTGAAGGACGGCCTGTTCGGCGCGGTTCTGCCCGGCGAGGTTCCTGCCGATGCCATCGACCTGAAGGGTGCCACCGTCATCCCCGGCCTCATCGAAGTCCACAGCCACGGCAACTCCGGCGCCGACTTTTCCGACGGCGACTATGAGGGTCTGAAGGCCATGGCTCGGTTCTACGCCAGCTGCGGCGTTACCTCCTTCGCCCCTGCCTCCATGACCCTGCCCTATGAGGTGCTGGCAAAGGCCTTCGCCACCGGCAAGAAACTGAAGGAGGAAGCCCCCGAAGGCTGCGCCCGGATCATGGGTATCCAGATGGAAGGCCCCTACTTCTCCTACAAAAAGCGGGGCGCCCAGAATCCCGACTACCTGAAGGAGCCTGACTTTGAGGGCTTCAAGGCACTGTACGAGGGCTGCGGCGGTCTGGTGCGGATTGTGGACATCGCCCCGGAGCTGCCCGGTGCTGCCGAATTCGTGGAAAAGGCCAAGGAGCTTTGCACCGTGTCCATCGCCCACACCGACTCCGACTACGACCACGCCAAGGCCGCCATTGACGCCGGCGTCACCCACCTGACCCACCTGTACAACGCCATGCCCGGCATCAACCACCGCAACCCCGGTGTCATCCCTGCCGCCGTGGAGAACAAAAATGTCCGGGCGGAGATCATCTGCGACGGCCTGCACATCCACCCTGCCGCCGTTCGGATGGCCTTCTCCATGTTCGGCGGTGCGCGCATGATCATCGTCTCCGACTCCGGCCGCTGCGCCGGTCAGCCCGACGGCACCACCTTTGAGCTGGGTGGTCAGATGGCTACTCTCACCGATGGCGTGGCCAGACTCGCCGACGGCACCATCGCCTGCTCCGCCACCAATATGTACCAGTGCCTGCTCAACTGCATCAGCTGGGGCATCCCCGAGGAGGATGTGATCCGTGCCTGCACCTACAACCCCGCCTGCGCCCTGGGGGCACAGGACAAGGTTGGCTCCATCGAAACCGGGAAGCTGGCTGACTTCGTCATCTGCAATGCCGACTACAGCAATCGCCGCGTGTTCATCGGCGGCGTGGAAATCTAAAACTGTGTCATCCTGAGTGAGCAAAGCGAATCGAAGGATCTTCGCACTTACCTGCTGCTCAGCAAAACCGGATGCGAAGATCCTTCGACTCCGCTCCCTTCGGTCGCTGTGCTCAGGATGACAGTTCTGTCAAATTATCCATTTTCCATTATCAATTATTCATTCTTCCAACGCATTTCAGAGGTAATTATGTTCAAAAAATTCATCGGCACCCGGTCGTTTTACCGCCGGGTGCTTACCATCGCATTGCCCATCATCGTCCAGAACGGCATCACCAACTTTGTCTCCTTGCTGGATAACATCATGGTGGGTCAGGTGGGCACCGTTCCCATGAGCGGCGTGTCCATCGTCAACGGTCTGATTTTCGTCTTCAACCTGTGCGTCTTTGGAGCCAGCTCCGGCGCAGGCATCTTCACCGCCCAGTTCTACGGCTCCATGGATGCCGAGGGCGTGCGCCACACCTTCCGGTACAAAACTCTGGTGTCCCTGCTGCTGACGGCGGCAGGCTGGGGCATTTTCCTGTCGGGCGGACAGGCCCTGATCGGGCTGTACCTCACCGGCGAGGGAGATGCCGCCCTTGCCGCAGGCGCCATGTCCTATGGTATGCAGTACCTGAAGATCATGCTCTGGGGCTTCCTGCCCTTCGCAATTACCAACACCTACGCCAGCACCCTGAAGGAGTGCGGCAACACCATGGTTCCCATGCTGGCAGGCATCGCCGCCGTGCTGGTGAACCTGTGCCTGAACTATGTGCTGATCTTCGGCCACTTCGGCGCTCCGGCTCTGGGCGTCTCCGGCGCGGCGCTGGCCACGGTGATCTCCCGGTATGTGGAGCTGGCTATTGTGGCAATTTGGACCCACCGCCACCCCCATCGCTGCCCCTACATTGCAGGGGTCTACCGCTCCGCCTACATCCCCGGCAGGCTCTTTCAGACCATCACCGTGAAGGGTATGCCCCTGCTGGTGAACGAATTTCTGTGGTCCACCGGTGTTGCCGTGCTGAACCAGTGCTATTCCACCTGCGGTCTGGATGTGGTGCCGGCCATGAACATCGCCACCACCCTTGGCAACCTTGCCAGCGTGGTGTTCATGTCCATGGGCAACGCCGTAGGCATCCTCATGGGCCAGATGCTGGGAGCGGGTCACACCGAAGCGGAGGTGCGGGACAGCAACCGGAAGCTCATCGCCGTCTCCATCGCCTCCGGCATTCTCTTCGGCGGCGTGATGGCATCCTTCTCCGGAGCCTTCCCCCACATCTACAACACCACCGACTCCGTCCGGCTGCTGGCGGCAGAGCTGATCTGCATCTATGCCTGCATGATGCCCTTCCACGCCTATGCCAACGCCACCTACTTCACCCTGCGCTCCGGTGGGCAGACCTTTGTCACCTTCCTGTTTGACAGCTGCTTCATGTGGGTGTGCTCCGTGCCGGTTGCTATCTGCCTGAGCCGCTTCACCGGGATTTCCATTCTCCCCCTGTATGCCCTGTGTCAGGGGCTGGATGCCATCAAGTGCGTCATCGGCTTCTTCATGCTGAAGCAGGGCAAGTGGATTCAAAATCTCACACATTAAAAAGCACTCCCGAATGTGTCGCATTCGGGAGTTTCCTTATTTCAAGGTTGCGCTGTTGTTGAGAATCAGGGTGCTGTAGAGAAACAGCACATCCTGCCCGTCAAAGGTGAGAAACTTATCCAGCATCTGAGAGGAAACATATCGGATGTCCACCAGCGTGATTTTGGAATAGCTTTCCGCCAGCAGGGGCACCAGACTGCTGCCGAAGGAATCCCGGAAAACAATCAGTTCCTTCTCCTCCGGCGCGTTGGGGTGCTCAATGGTCATCAGAGACACCGCCCCGGAAAGGTACACATCATAAAGATCGGGGCTTTCCAGCTTGTCCATGTCATACACGCCGCTTTCCTTCCCGGTTTCCAGATTGGTGACGATGCAGCTTTCCAGCACCTGGCTTGTGAGAATGGTCATGGTCTCCGGCTCCATGGGCAGAGCCGCCTGACCGTAGTACACCCCGTAGAAGGGCCGTTCCAGATTCACAGGGGTGTAGCTCCCCTGCCCCACTTCCCGGCCCAGAGCCGCCAGCAGCGCCTGCGCCACGGGCAGGAGCTTCTCCTGCCGCCAGTGGGTGTCGGTGCGGTAGTAGTCCTCCGGGCGCAGAAGCTCCGTCAGATCCACATACTTTGCCCATTCCAGCCCCTGCACCATGGAAAACAGGGCGTCATAGTCCATGCTCAGGTAGCCGTTGGGCTGGGCAAGGTAGTAGCCCTTGTCCGGCACCACGGCAAACACAATGTTTTCGCAGTTCCCTTTCAGACAGGTTTCGTAGATATTCCGGAACTTCCCCAGTGCCCGGTTCACGGACGCGGTGTTCAGTGGGTACTCCATCTTGGCGGCGTAGCCGTTGACCAGATAGATATCATTGTTGTCCTTCTGGTTCAGAACATGGTAGTGGAACAGGGATTTCAGCCGCCGGAAGGAATCCCGGAGGGGAAACTGGTCAAGGGTATACTCCTCAAACTTCCCGATGAACTCTCCTGGCTTTTTGAAATCGAAGGCCGGCAGCTGCGCCAGAGGCCGCCGCTCGCTTTCGGAAACCGCCTCGGGGGAAGCAAACCACGCCCCAAAGGTCAGCGCCGCCCACACAGCCAGCAGAAGGATGCAGCCGATGCTGCCGATTTTGTTTTGCTTCATCGTCTGCCTCCTAGAACCGGAAATACAGGAAGGGGCTGAAGGAGCCGTCCACCAGATAGGCGGTGCATACCAGCAGTACCCCGGCAAAAAATGCCCATTGCAGTATGCTTCCCAGCCGGGTTTCCGAAATCCGCCGCCCCAGCCGGGCAGGCAGGGGCGTTGCCCCCACGAAGCCCACCACAAACAGCAGGGCGTAGCTTTTCAGATAGTACACCGCAGCATCGGTCAGCAGGGGAAGTCCCCCCAGACCCAGCAGATTGGCCATGTCCCGGCCTGCCTGAGAAATGGAATCGGCGTTGAACAGCACGAAGCTGAACACCACCGCCAGCATGGTATACAGCCACCGCAGGCCATCCGGCAGCTTTTGCAGCCCCGGCAGACTCTTCTCCGCCAGTAGCAGCACAGCAAACACCAGCCCCCACAGCACAAAGTTCCATGCCGCCCCGTGCCACAGACCCGTCAGCATCCAAACCGTCAGGATGTTCACAATCCATCTGCCCCGGCTCACCCGGTTGCCCCCCATGGGGATGTAGATATAATCCCGGAACCAGCCTCCCAGAGTCATGTGCCACCGCCGCCAGAATTCCGTAGCGCTCCGGGACAGATAGGGGTAGTTGAAATTCTCCGGGAAATGGAAGCCCAGCACCCGTCCCAGGCCGATGGCCATGTCGGAATAGCCGGAAAAGTCGAAATAGATGTTCAGGGTAAAGGCGATGGCGTACATCCAGGCAAACACCACGGATTTCTCCCCGGACTGCCGGAATAGCTCCACAAGCAATGCGAAATTGTCCGCCAGAATCACCTTTTTCCCCAGTCCCACCAGAAACCGGCGGATGCCGGCCATGGCATCTTCCCAGCTGTGGCTGCGGCTGTCCAGTTCCCTGGCCACATCCACATAGCGCACAATGGGGCCGGCGATGAGCTGAGGGAACAGCGCCACATAGGCGCCGAAGCTGATGGGATTCTTCTGGGGCGGCACCGCGCCCCGATACACATCGATGGTGTAGCTCAGGGATTGGAAGGTGTAGAAGCTGATGCCCACCGGCAGCGCCAGATGCAGCAGCGGCAGCCCCAGACCGGTAAGTGCGTTCATGCTGGAGATGAAAAAGTCCGCATACTTGAAAAGCCCCAGCAGCCCCACACTCACCACAATGGAAACCAGCAGCCAGAATTTCTTCCATTTCCGGCTCTGCGCCGTTCCGATGGCAAGTCCGCAGAGGTAGAACAGGGCAATGGTGAATACCATCAGCCACAGCAGCCGCGGCTCCCCCCAGCCGTAGAAAAGCAGGCTGGCAAGGAGCAGCACGGCGTTTTTCCACCCCCGGGGTGCCAGAAAGTACAGTCCCATCACCGCCGGGAGAAAATAATACAAAAAGGTCACACTGGAAAACAGCATGGCTTTATCTCCTTTTAAAAAATGGCAGCGACCTTGCGCCGCTGCCATTTCTGTTCTTTAGATCGTAAAATCCAGCTGGCCGCCGGCCACCTTGGCAAAGCCATCGGTGAAGGTCTGGGCGCTGCCGTTTCCGCTTCCGATCATCACCAGCATCACCACATCGCCATAGCCGGAAACCTGCATATCGTCAGCCTCCACGCAGATCCACTTCCTCGGATCAATGCCGGCCTTCATCTTCTCAGCCACAGCCCTGGCGTTGGCAGCGTCCTTCACCCGAACCAGCACCATGCTGTAGGGGATGGAGCCGATCATGGCCTCAGACACGGCTGCCTCGGAGATCTCCTCGGCGCTGTCCAGACCGGTGCTGCTCTTCAGCAGCCACATACCCTCCTCGCTGGTGTCGGACAGCTCCAGAATCTGGGTCATCACGGCAATCTCCGTGGGGCTCTGCTCATAAATTTTCTCAATAATCACATCCAGGCTGTCGGTGAGAGGCTGTTTGGCTGCCTCGGTGGTCTCGGTGGCCTGCGTAGGTTCGGCAGACTTGCCGCACCCGGCGAACATACCCAGCAGCATCAGAACGGACAGTCCAATGGCAAAAAATCGTTTCATGTTTCAGTTCCTCCAAGTGTGTGGGGTCTTCTGCGTATAAACCAAGAATACCCGAAATAAATGATGATCATACCCGTGAATACGCCGCAGCTGTCGATGCACACATCCCGCAGCCCCGGCCCCCGGCCGGGAACAAAGCACTGGATGGTCTCATCTGCGCAGGCGGCAAGGCTTCCCAAAAGCTGGGCAAGCCAGATGGGCTTCCGCCGCATTCCCGTCAGCCAGGTCAGCAGCATACCCAGCACGGCAAATTCCGTAAAATGCGCCAGCTTTCGCAGCAGTCCCCGACCCGGATAAGTCCGGTGGGGGATGTGCAGCAGCTGTTCCAGGGTGTCGCCCACCCAGTCGCTGATGGAGGCGGATACCTCCCCGGGCAGCAGGGAATTGCCCCAGATGAAGCACAGGCACAGGACGATCAGCGCCGTGCACAGCCAAATTCTTTTCCGGGAGCAGATCATGGCAGAAGCTCCAGATGCTCCAAAAGAATTTTGATGCCCAGCAGAATCAGGATCACACCCCCTGCCAGCTGTGCCTTCTTTTCAAACCGGCTGCCGAAAATGCTGCCGATTTTCACACCGGCCATGCTGAGCCCGCAGGTGCAGATGCCGATCAGAACTACGGCCTGCAGGATGTTCACATCTCCGGCCATGGCCAGAGAAATGCCCACCGCCAGCGCGTCGATGCTGGTGGCCACCGCCATGACAAACATGGTTTTGACGCTCAGATCCGCGCTGCCGCAGCTTTCACATTCCTCGTCCTGCCCGAAGGCCTCCTTCAGCATATTGATGCCGATGATCACCAGCAGCAGGCAGGCCACCCAGTGATCCACTGCCTCGATGGCGCCGGCAAACAGGGTGCCCAGAAAGAAACCAATCAGGGGCATCAGAGCCTGAAATCCGCCGAACCACACTCCGCAGGTCAGCTCCGCCTTCAGCGTTGTGCGCTTCATGGCCAGGCCCTTGCAGATGGACACGGCGAAGGCATCCATACTCAGCCCCACCGCCAGCAGCAGCAATTCTGCAAAACCCATAAACAATCCTCTTTCGCCGGAGCATTTTCTTTCCTGAAAACGGAAGCTCCCGGCCTGTCTTCCTCGGCGTGGATTATAACAAACCGGGGTTGATATGTCAATAGACAAAGAAAAAAACGCCGGGATTTACAGCAAAATCCCAGCGTTTTTACAATTTATTCACGCTTTATTCCAAAACCGTCAAAATTTTCTCCAGCACCAGCACCGCCGCCGAGCAGCTCAGAGCCACCGTCAGCAGGCTCTTTCCGCAGTAGGCAAGCCCAATTCCCACCGCCAGTGCCGCCGCGCCGCTGATCCAGTTTTCCGTGGTGAAGAAGATGGCAGGCACCGTCATAGCCGTCAGGCAGGCGTAGGGCACATAGTACAGAAACGACCGCAGAAACCGGCTGCGGATGGGCTTGCGGAACAGGGTCAGTGGCAGCACCCGGATAAGGTAGGTGGTCAGCGCCATGACAAAAATATATCCGTAAAGGCTCATACGCTTTCCTCCTCTTCCGGAATGGGGAACAGGGCAGCGCAGACCCCCGCCGCCGCCACCGTACACAGGACAATGCTGATGCGATCCAGCGCAGGCAAAAGCCGGACAATGCAGCTGCACACCATAGCCAGAGCCACCGCCGCCAGCACCGGCTTCTGCTTTTTTGCCGGGGGCACCACAATGGCGATAAACATACCGTAGAGCATCACGCCCAGAGCGGAGCCCATGTCTCCCGGCAGCACGGAGCCGGCCAGCGCGCCGCAGAGGGTTCCCCCTGTCCATCCGAAGAAAGGCAGGGTGCCCAGACCCATGAGGAAGGGCACCGTCAGGGGCTCCTGCCGGGACATGGCAAGGGCAAAAATCTCATCGGTGTTGAAAAAGGCCACCGCCAGCCGGGGCAGCAGTCCGATCCGCTCCCCCATCCGCTGGCTGAGAGCCAGACTCATCAAGGCATAGCGGCTGTTGATCACCAGCATGGTCAGCACCATTTCCCACAAGCCGGCAGCTGCCACAATCAGGGTCAGTCCGGCGAACTGCCCGGCGCTGGTGAGGTTGCTGCCGGAAATCAGGGTTGCCGCCCACACATCCACGCCCTGCGCCACCGCCATGGCACCAAAGCCGAAGCTGACGGAAAAATAGCCCAGCCCCACCGGCAGACCCCGCTGCACACCGCAGCGGTATTCTTTGAAATTCATGGTTTTCTCATCTCTTTTTCGTTTCCAGAAGTATGCCGCATCATTATAGCAATGTTCACCGGGAAATGCAACCGGATCAGAGGGGTGTTTTTGTGTGTTTATCGGTTTTACGCAGCAACTTGATAAATTGTCATTTGTGGGGATGCCCCCACGGGCAATGCGAGCCTTCGCCCGGGTGATGATCTTTCCATCCTTTGGGCACGCCCGATTCGTTTTTGCGGTGGTGGTCTATTCTATATAACCTACGCAGTTTCGGTCGAGGGGCCCAAAGGATGTGGATTCTCTGCCTGCAGTCCGTAACGCATTGTCAGCGGCGACTCGCCGCCAAATAACAATTTACCAACCGTCTGCGCAAAGCCGAAAAGCAGATTCTCTTGTCATGGCGGATTCCGCCTGCGGTTAACCTCGCTGCTGTGATTTCTGCCTTTCCGGCAGGAGATTCCACAGTGTGAAGCCCAGGATCAGGGTGCCGCCCAGCGCCTGCTGCCAGGACAGAGGCTCGTGCAGTACCGTCACGGAAATCAGCACGGCTACCAGTGGATCGATGTAGCTGAGAATGGCGGCGCTCTGACCCGGAATGGCCTTCAGAGAGGAAAAATACAGGCAGTATGTAATGCCGGTGTGGAAAATGCCCACCACCAGCAGGCAGACCCAGCCGATGGAATTCAGCCGGGAGAGGGTTACGCCTCCGGTGGAGGCAACATAGGGAATCAGGATCACGATGGCCGCCAGAAACTGCAAAAAGGTGCGCTGGATTCCGGCGGTATGGCGGATGTACTTGTTCAGCAGAACCACCGCGGCATAGAAGGCCGCTGCCCCCAGGCCAAACAGGATACCCGTCAGATTTCCCCTGCCTTCCACGCCGGTGATCAGCACCAGCCCCAGAGTGGCCATGAAAAAGCACAGAATCTGCCGGGGCGTCAGAGCCTCCCGAAACAGTATCGGAGACAGAAGGGTGACGATGACAGGGGCAAAATAGTAGCACAGTGTGGCGGTGGACACGGTGGTGTACCGATAGGCTTCAAACAGCAGTATCCAGTTGATGCCCATGGCGCCGCCGGACAGAAGCAGGAGCAGAATTTCCCGGCGCAGCTTCGCGGAAAAGGGATTTTCCCGCCGGATAAGGAGATAGGCCCCAATGAGGGCGGCTCCCAGAATGGCCCGGTACAGCGCCAGCTCTCCGGAGGAGACGGAAATCCGGCGGACAAAGGGGGCGATGGTGCCGAACACCGCCATGGATAGAAGGTACATTCGGATGGATTTGCGCATAGTCAGTCTCCCTGCTTAGGCGAAGATTTGATATTCGATGAAACCCTGATGAAAAGTTCGCAATTGGGTTATCGTATGGGGATTTGCCTGCCCCCATTATAACAGCGCAGGTGTGGAAATACAAGACGACCCCCTCCGGTTCCCCGGAAGGGGTCTAAGACTGTCGGAAAACCCCTTCGGGCTTTTCCGACAAAAGTTTGCAGCCTGCTGCGCGCATCATTTGTTCGCTCTTGGTAAACAAATGATACACTTGCAGTCTGAGATGTATCTTCGGCCAGGTACACGCCCCGGCCGAAGATGATATAGACTCTCGTTGCTGCATACGCGGCAAACTCGGCGAGGCTTTATCCACAAATTGTGACCCCTTCCGATTCCTTGGAAGGGGTCTGTGTTGCTTTTTGCGGCGAGGGGAGCTTACTTCTCCTCGGCCTTGTCTGCGCTGACAGCGCTGGGGTTGGGCAGCACCTTGACGATGCCCAGCTTCCACAGAATCCGTGCGCACAGGATGGTCACGGGGATCATCAGCAGAATCAGGATGCCGGCGAAGCCGGTGGAGGCAATGCCCATAATGGTCAGGATGGAGATCAGCAGGGCGGGCACCACCATGATCAGCAGCTTGTTCTTCACATAGGTCTTGCCGTTTCCGCGACCCATCATGCCCAGGGTCATGCAGCCGAACAGAGCGGGCAGCAGGTAGTTGCTGGCGGTGGAGATGTATTTGTTCTGCAGCACGCCGCTGAGGGGAGCAAACAGCATCACGCCCACGAACAGGATCACCAGCGTGACGATGGAGGACACGCAGGTGGAGATCAGAGCGATGGCATCGCCCTCGGTGGTGTTCTGCTCCACCTTGGCCACCTTCTGAGCGTTGATGGCGCAGGGAATTTTCAGGTTCATCAGGTTGCCGGTGGCAAAGGTCAGGTAGCAGGAGGAGCCCAGGATGGGGGTGTAGCTGCCAACCTCAGCGATACACACGGGGATGTTGATGGACAGGATGGCGATGGCGCCGGGGAGCATCTGGGTGAAGGTGGGCCATACGCCGTAGACGGCACACATAATCATGGGAACTGCCAGAATGTACACGCAGAACAGCAGCATGAACAGACGGCCATACTTATGCGCCCACTTGGTGAAGGGGTCCATGGTCAGAACCTGCTTGTTTTCTTTCTTCATTGGTATTTCCTCCCTCACTTAAAACAGAGATGCCCACAGCACGCTGGATGCCATGCCCACAATCAGGGATGCGGCCATGGTGAATTCAGCCAGGATAGGCAGCTTCTTGCTGAGCATACCCACGATGACGGTGACCACCATACTGGTGACCAGAGTCAGGGTGGTGGGAAGGTCGGTAAACACCATGATGGGAATGTACACGGCGAACATGGCCAGATAGAACAGGCCGGAGAAGATGGTTCCCCACTCGCCCTTTTCGCCGCTCTTGGCGTTCATAACGCCGGTGGAATACTTCTCGCCCACCACAGCGATCATCAGGGGGCCGGCGATGATGCCGATGGTCATGACGATCATAACGGAGGCAAACACGGTGGGATCAGAGGACAGGATCTCGCTGAGAGCCACGCCCAGGCCGTCGGCGGTGTACTGAGCTGCCATGGTCTCGTAAGCCAGAGAACCGATGACGGACAGACGCCACCAGGGCCATGCCACGCCCAGGGAGACGGACAGAATCACGAAGCCCAGCAGAATGGCAAGGCTGGGGATGATGGCGGCGGAGATTGTGCTCTTGACAACAGCGGAGATGGTTTCCTCGCTCATGCCCAGCTCCAGGCAGCGCTTCTTGGCCTTTTTGAAGCTGTACAGGGCGAAGACGATGATGGCCAGCAGGCCGGCACCGACGAGGATGAACAGCAGGGGGCTGCTCGCTAAGGTTGCACCAGTCATAGTTTTCTCTCTTCCTTTTTTTACCAGTTTTTTAATCAAAAAAGATCCGGCAATGGGGTCAGCCACCGACCTCATTGCCGGAGTCTTTCAGGATTACGGAGTTAGGGAGCTCTGATTCAATCGGCAAGAGCTGGCGGCGGAAGATCCGGCGATCAGCCGCAGGCGATTGATTCGGAGATCCCTTAGTGGTTCTTCAGCCACTGGGTGGCACACTGTGCCAGGCAGGATGCGCCGATGGGCAGCACATCCTCATTGAACATGACCTTGGGGTTGTGTGCAGAGGCGTTGCCGCGCTCGTCCATAAAGCCTGCGGACAGGTACATGAACACGCTGGGGATCTTCTCTGCCACCAGAGCGAAGTCCTCGGAGGCGCTGGCGGTGATGCCGGGATAGCCGGTGAGGCCGGGGATGGGCAGCTCCTTCATGTAGCCCACCATCTCTCTGGTCAGGGCGGGGTCGCAGATCAGGGGGCAGATCTCGCCGGTGAACACCACCTCAGCGGTGCCGCCGTAGACGGCTGCGGTACGCTCGCTGACCTCCACCATACGCTGCTTCAGCAGCTTCCGGGCATCGGGGCTGTTGGTGCGGATGGTACCGGTGAGCAGAGCGCTCTCCGGAATGATGTTGGGAGCGGAACCGGCCTGGAACTGACCCACGGTGAGGACAGCGGCATCGCTGGGGTTGCACTCCCGGGCAATCAGCTCCTGCAGAGCCAGGTGGATATGGACGCCGATGTTGATGGGGTCGATGGACATCTGGGGATAGGCACCGTGAGAGCCGCGGCCCTTGATGTGAATCTCGAAGCCGTCCATGGAGAACATAACGGCCTTGCCGGTGTCGTTGTACATAAACATACCCATGGGGATCTTGCCGGGGCCCACATGGTAGGCCAGAGCCACATCGGGCTTGGGATTCTCCAGAATGCCGTTGGCCAGCATATTCACGGCGCCGGTGAAGTTCTCCTCGCCGGGCTGGAACATGAACTTGACGGTGCCGTTCAGCTCAGCCTCGTTCTCCTTCAGCAGCTTGGCGGCGGTCAGCAGCATGGCGGCATGGAGGTCATGGCCGCAGCAGTGACCCTCGGTACCGGTGGGGCAGGCAAAGGGCAGACCGCTGAGCTCGGGCATGGACAGCGCATCCATGTCTGCCCGGAGCAGGATCACCTTGCCGCCGGGCTTGCCAACGGTGGCAGTGACACCCTCGCCGCAGGCCTTGGGCTCAATGCCGTACTCGGCCAGCTTCTCCATAACATAGGCGGTTGCCTTGGGCATATGCACGCCCACTTCTGCAT
This sequence comes from uncultured Clostridia bacterium, assembly GCA_945877365.1. Classification (GTDB taxonomy): domain Bacteria; phylum Bacillota; class Clostridia; order Oscillospirales; family Oscillospiraceae; genus Faecousia. The sequence goes on from CAMCRV010000033.1 coordinate 22,203, forward strand.
TGGTGTGGAAGTAACGGCGATTTTCAATAATCTCGTCCTTCAGCTCCAATGCGCGCTCATAGTAGTTCATACGCTTCCTCCTTTTGTTTTGTATTTCTCCACAGTAGAGTTACCAATTACTTTACAAAGTATACCATAATTTATGGCGCATTGCAAGTGACTTTTTGAATTCCTGCAAATTTTAAGCCTATGGAGAAACATTTTTTTGGAATAATAATGGAATAAAAACACAGATCGATAGAATTTTTCTTTATCAGCCAGAAACGGTTATATTCCGATGAAAGAGGAGAATGACCGTGCACCAAATTGTTATTTGTGGGGATGCCCCCACGGGCAATGCGAGCCTTCGCCCGGGTGGTAATCTTT
>CAMCRV010000034.1 GCA_945877365.1 uncultured Clostridia bacterium
CTGTACTTTTTTATCCATTCGCTTCATTCGCCCATCGCAGGAATGTGCTGTGTGTTATTCCAAGCTCTTTTGCTGCGTATCTTGCAGTCACCTCCTTTTGCTGCCAGCGTTCTTTCAAGGCATAGAATGTTGCAGTGCGTTCCTTCGGCTTTCTTCCGAACTTTACTCCTTGTAGTTTTGCTGCGGCGATACCCTCCGCTTGACGCTGATGGATAAACTCCCGCTCTGTCTGCGCTACATAGGAAAGCAGCTGAAGGACGATATCCGCAATCAGAGTTCCGGTTAAATCCCGGTTTTGCCTTGTATCCAAAAGCGGCATATCCAAAACCACCACCGCAACCTGTTTCTCTTTTGTAATGATCCGCCACTGCTCCAATATTTCATCATAATTTCTGCCCAAACGGTCGATACTCTTGATCACAATGGTATCGCCGCTTTTCATTTTTCGGATCATACGCTTATAGTTCTTTCGCTCAAAATCCTTTCCCGATTGCTTGTCTATGAAAATCTGTTCGTCTTTCAGGCCAAATTCCCTCAGTGCAATCATTTGTCGCTGCTCATTTTGCTCTTTCGTTGAAACCCGTACATATCCATATTCCATAATAATGACCTCCAATGTATCTATATCTGGATAAATTGTAACCCAGTTTGCTCCCGATTGTTACAGTTTTCTCTCAATACAGTGATATATTGCTATTATGGCGCATGGATTTCAATTCGTGAAACATTCATGATACGCCAACGCCCGACTCTTTGCAGGAGCCGGGCGCTGTATTTTTGGGGCTGCCTCACCGCGTTAGTGAGACAGCCCCATTTCAATGGGTTCGACTCCTTCTGCTCCAAATAATAACAGCCACCCTGATGGGTGGCTGAGCAGGATACGGTCGTCGAATAAGTTAAGGAGCGAATTCCGTCCAGCCGGAATTCGGCGGCAGTCCACCGGATTGCCGCATTTTAACGGGTTCGACTCCCTCTGCTCCAAATAGGAAAGCCACCCCGATGGGTGGCTGAGCAGGATACGGTCGTCGAATAAATTAAGGAGCGAATTCCGTCCAGCCGGAATTCGGCGGCAGTCCACTGGACTGCCGCATTTTAATGGGTTCGACTCCCTCTGCTCCAAATAATAACAGCCACCCTGATGGGTGGCTGTTATTATTTGGAGCAGGATACGGGAGTCGAACCCGCCTTCACGGCTTGGGAAGCCGTTGTATTACCGATATACGAATCCTGCATCGGAGCTATTATAGCAGAAGCGGGTGTAAAATTCAACCCCTTTTTGTCGATTGCCTATCGGTTCTTCCACTCCGGAAGGAAAATGCTCAGCATTTTCAGCAGGGGAACGGACAGGGCAAGCACACAGATCAGAAAGAAAACAAGGCTGGTTTTGCCGGTGACATAGTTGACAACGGAGTAGATCAAAACCGCAACCAGCAGGACTATGGTCATCAGATTGTTCACAGTGCGCACCCCTTTTTTGAAACCTCTGATCATACAATACCATACTTCCACTGGGAAAGTCAATCCTTGACATTCCCTCCGGGATGTGCTAAACTCAAAAAGTTCAAAATTGAACGGTTTGGGAGGACTCTATGGATATCCGATATTTCGAAGTCATGCAGGATATGCAGAAGAATTATGCCCGTCAGCTGGAGCCGGTGTGCCGGCAGTGGAAGGTTACGGGAAATGAACTGACTGTGCTCCTGTTTCTTTCCAACAATCCCGGCTATGACCGGGCGGCGGATCTTGTGGAGCGCCGGGGAATGACCAAAAGCCATGTGTCCCTGTCGGTGGGCACCCTGGAGCATCGGGGGCTTCTGCGCCGCAGGAGAGAAGACCGTGACCGCAGGCAGATGCATCTGGAGCTGACCGAAGCCGGATGGGAGATTGCCCGGTGCGGTCAGGCGGCTCAGAAGCAGTTTTTTTCGGCTGCCTTTCAGGGCATCACCCGGCAGGAGCTGGATGATTGGTACGGCATTCTGCAAAGAATGTGGGAGAATATGCAGGCCATGCAGGATAACAGATAAGGAGCGGTGAAGTCATGGAACAGAAAAATATGGGCACGGGAAGTGTCAAAAAATGGATGGTGCAGCTGGCTGTGCCGGCTGTGGTGGCACAGGTGATCAACCTTCTGTATAATGTGGTGGATCGAATCTATATCGGGCATATTCCCGGTATCGGAGGAGCTGCCCTTACAGGTGTGGGTCTGTTCGCGCCCATTCTGATTCTGATAACCGCCTTTGCCAGCCTCTGCGGTGCCGGCGGTGCTCCCCGGGCAGCCATTGCCATGGGCAGGGGAGACCGGGAAGAAGGGGAGAATATCATGGGCAACTGCTTTGCGGTGCTGATGCTGCTGGCGGTGGTGCTGACGGCGGCCTTTTATGCCGGGGCGCCCACCCTGCTGCGGCTGTTCGGCGCCAGCGATGCCACGCTGCCCTATGCCCTGACCTATGGGAGAATCTACATTGCAGGCTCCGTTTTTGTGATGATCGTCATGGGCATGAATGTATTCATCACAACCCAGGGCTTTGCCAAAATCAGTATGCTGACCACGGTGATCGGTGCGGTCATCAACATCGTGCTGGACCCCGTTTTCATCTTTGTGTTCCGGCTGGGGGTGGCAGGTGCGGCGATGGCCACCATTCTCAGTCAGGCCGTCAGCGCCATCTGGATTCTGAAGTTTTTGATGGGAAAAAAGACCCAGCTCCGGCTGAAGCCCTCTGCCATGCGGCTGCGCAGGAGGGTGATTCTGCCCTGCCTGGGTCTGGGAGTTTCCAGCTTTGTGATGATGTCCACGGAGAGCATTCTCTCCATCAGCTTTACATCTTCCCTGGCTCGGTTTGGGGGCGATGTGGCAGTTGGTGCCATGACGGTGCTGAATTCCATCAACCAGCTGATCTCCATGCCCCTTGCCGGCATCTGTCAGGGCGGTCAGCCCCTCATCAGCTACAACTACGGCGCCAAAAAGCTGGAGCGGGTGAAGGAGGCTTTCTTCTGCCAGTTTGGGGCTTGCGTTGCCTACACCACGGTGTTCTGGGTGCTGCTGATGGCCTTTCCCCGGGTTTTCGCCGGTGTTTTCACCAATGATACCGCTCTGGTGGCCTACACCGGCTGGGCCATTCGGATTTTTCTGGCCTGCTCCTTCTCTGTGGGCTTCCAGATCAGCTGCCAGCAGACCTTTATGGCACTTGGGGAGGCCAAAACCAGCCTGCTGTTGGCCTGCCTGCGGAAATTGATTCTGCTGATTCCCCTGATTTTTATTCTTCCCAATTTCTTTGTGGACAAGGCCTTTGCCGTGTTCCTGGCAGAGCCGGTGAGCGATCTGACTGCATCGGTGGTAACCACTCTCACCTTCTTCCGCTTCTTCGGAAAGCTGATGAAGGAAAATAAATGAGACTGCGCTGGGAAAGGAATATTTTGCGACTTAAGCCTTCCCCTTCGGGGAAGGTGCCCCAGTGCGTACACTGGGGCGGAAGAGGGCAGTAAAGCGTAAATCTTTTTTCTGCATTTCGGCGAAATGGCATGAACCTCTTCCGACCTCGCTTACGCTCGGCCACCTTCCCCAAAGGGGAAGGCATTAATCAGCGAAAGTCCGCTTTTGTTATTCATACATAGGCGCAGAACGATCGTTGTCAAAAAATGATATGCCTTCCGATTCTTCCCGTCAATCGGATTGACAACACCTTGTCCGCTGTGATACACTCGGAGAGAAGAAGGAGGAATGGCTATGAACCCCATTGAAGAGCAGATTGAGAGCGTTGTGGATTCGATTCTGGAGGACTACCGCAACGGCCGGGATATTGACAAGCTGGATCCCTTTCAGCAGCCGGATAAGGCGGTTGTCATTGACATGATCGGAAAGCTGATGCGGATTCTCTACCCCGGCGCCGCCCGGGAGAAGACCTACCGGATTTACAACGCCCGGCACAACCTGTCCATGCTCATTGAGGATGTGATGTACAATCTCAACAAGCAGATTGCCATTGTGCTGCGCTCCCATATGCCCCAGAAAGAGGCGGAGGAGAAAGCCCAGCAGGTGAGTCTGGAGTTTTTTCGAGCCATTCCCAAGGTTCGCGCCATGGCACAGACCGATGTGCAGGCTTTTTTTGACGGAGATCCGGCGGCCTTCAGCATTGACGAGATCATTTTCTGCTATCCGGGACTGTTTGCCATCTCCGTCTACCGGCTGGCCCATGTGCTGTATCAGCAGGGGGTTCCGGTGCTGCCCCGGATTATGACGGAACACGCCCACAGCATTACCGGCATCGACATCAACCCCGGCGCATCCATCGGGGAGTATTTCTTCATCGACCACGGCACCGGCATTGTCATCGGTGAGACTACGGTGATTGGTGACCATGTGAAGGTGTATCAGGGTGTCACCCTGGGCGCACTGACCACCCGGGGTGGGCAGAGCCTCCGGGGTAAGAAGCGTCACCCCACCATTGAGGATCATGTGACCATCTACGCCGGCGCGTCCATTCTGGGGGGCGGCACGGTGATCGGCAGCAACAGCGTCATCGGCTCCAATGTGTTCATCACCCACTCCATCCCGGCCTGCACCACCGTCAGCGTCAAGAGTCAGGAGCTTCAATTCAAGCCCAGAAGCTGCGGCGGCAACTGCGAAAGCTGCACCAAGCCGGAGCCCTTTTGGGAGGAGCAGAAATAAAAAGGATGCAGAATGCTGCGGCGTTCTGCATCTTTTGACTCTTCCGGGTTTCCATGGCAGGCAAGGAACTGTGAATATATGCCGTGAATTACTCTTGAAAGCACCCGGGAATTTTGGTATTATAAGAAGGGAAAATGATGTTGTTAACGAAAGCAGTATTTAGTTGACAGTTGAAAGTGGACAGTTGACAGTTAAGGTATCCCCTTCGGGGATGAAAATAAACTTTTTTCTAAATCGTCCCGAAGGGACACCACAACTGTCAACTATCAACTGTACACTGTCAACTCAGCTAAATACTGCTTAACTTGATGACATTCGGGCAGAAGGGGGAGAAGCTATATGGCAAAGCTCTATTTCAAATACGGCGCCATGGGCTCCAGCAAAACGGCTCAGGCACTGATCACCAAATATAATTATGAGGAAAATGACCTGCGGGTCTGGCTCATCAAGCCCAGCGCCGATACCCGGGACGGTCAGCAGATTCTGCGCAGCCGGATCGGTCTGGCAGCTACGGTGGAGGTGATTTCTCCCGAGACGGATGTGTATGCGGTCTTTGGGGAGCGGAAGGCCGGGAGATGCGATGTGATCATTGTGGATGAGTGTCAGTTTATGACCCCGGAGCAGATCGACCAGATGCGGGCCATCGTCAACGACTACAATGTGCCGGTGATGTGCTTCGGCCTGCGGACGGATTTCCAGACCAAGCTCTTCCCCGGCAGCCGTCGGCTGATGGAGGTGGCGGACACCATTCAGGAGATCAAAACCATCTGCGACTGCGGCGCCAAGGCCACGGTCAACGCCAGAATCGATGGAAACGGCCATATCGTCACCCAGGGCGAGCAGGTGGTGCTGGGGGGCAACGACAGCTATATTGCCATGTGTCACAAATGCTATGTCCGGGGCATCCGGGAAAACCGGGTGATCCGGCTCCATAAACACGGATAAATAAGGAGAAATATTGTATGGAACTGAAAGAAATCCTTTCCAAATGCGATCACACCCTGCTGGCGCAGACTGCCACATGGGAGGAAATCAGAGCTTTATGCGACGATGGTATCCGGTATGGCTGTGCCTCCGTCTGCATCCCCGCATCCTTTGTGAAGCAGGCAAAGGAATATGTGGGGCAGAAGCTGCCCATCTGCACCGTCATCGGCTTCCCCAACGGCTACGCCACCACCGCCAGCAAGTGCTTCATGGCCTCCGATGCCGTGGACAACGGGGCGGATGAGGTGGATATGGTCATCAACATCGGCTGGGCCAAGGAGGGCAGGTGGGAGGATATCACCGCCGAAATCGCCGCCATCAAAGCCGCCTGCAAGGGTAAGCTCCTGAAGGTGATTATTGAGACCTGCCTGCTCACCGACGAAGAAAAGATCGCCCTGTGCAAGTGCGTCAGTGATTCCGGGGCGGACTATATCAAGACCTCCACCGGCTTTTCCAAGGCAGGAGCCACCTTCCACGATGTGGAGCTGTTTGCCAAATATGTTGCCCCCCATGTGAAGATCAAGGCAGCCGGCGGCATTTCCAGTCTGGAGGATGCAGAAAAATTCATCATGCTGGGAGCCTCCCGTCTGGGCACCAGCCGTATTGTGAAAATCGCCAAGGGACTGGAAAACGACGGAACCTACTAAATCAGGAGGAATCGCTATGTTTGTCACACCCACACCTCACATCTCTGCTGCCCCCGGGGACTTTGGCAAAACCGTGCTGATGCCCGGCGATCCCCTGCGCAGCAAATTTATCGCGGAAAACTTTCTGGAAAATCCGGTGCTTGTGAACAATGTCCGGGGCGTTCAGGGCTATACCGGCACCTACAAGGGGGTAAAAGTCTCCGTCATGGCCTCCGGCATGGGTATGCCCGCCATCGGCATCTACTCCCATGAGCTGTTCAACGGCTACGGCGTGGAGAACATCATCCGGGTAGGCTCCGCCGGTTCCATTCAGGAGCATATCCATGTCTACGATCTGGTGCTGGGTCAGGGCGCCTGCACCGACAGCAATTTTGCCGCCCAGTTCCATCTGCCCGGCACCTTCGCTCCCATTGCGGACTACACCCTTCTCAGCGAGGCGGTGAAGGCCTGTGAGGCTCACGGCTGCCGCTACCATGTGGGCAACCTGAACTCCTCCGATGTGTTCTACGGCGACCATATCGGCGTGCCTGAGGGGCTGGACAGCGTCTACGGCCTGAAGAAGATGGGCGTCATGGCGCTGGAGATGGAGGCCGCCGCCCTGTACATGAACGCCGCCCGGTACGGCAAGCGTGCCCTGGCCATCTGCACCATTTCCGACCATATCCTCACCGGGGAGGAGACCACTTCCGAACAGCGGCAGAACTCCTTCACCCAGATGATGGAGGTTGCGCTGGATGTGGCGGTGGCCATGGAGAACCGGTAAGAGCTGAGGTGAAGGCTATGAAGCGTGTTTTTTTGATTGTTCTGGATTCCTTCGGCATCGGCGCCATGCCGGACAGCGAGAAATTCGGGGATGTGGGGGTGAATACCCTCCGTTCCTGTGCATCCACCGGAAAGCTGCACATTCCCAACATGATTGCCGCAGGTCTTGGCAATGTGGATGGGGTGGACTGCCTGCCCAAGACGGATGCCCCCACCGGTGCCTACGCCCGGCTGACGGAGGCCTCCATGGGCAAGGATACCACCATCGGTCACTGGGAAATCGCCGGAATCGTCTCCCCGGATCCCTTGCCCACCTATCCCCAGGGCTTCCCGAAGGAGGTCCTGGAGGAATTTGAACGCCTGACCGGCCGGGGCTGCCTGTGCAACCTGCCCTATTCCGGCACCGATGTGATCCGGGACTACGGCGCACAGCAGCAGAAAACCGGTAAATGGATTGTCTACACCTCTGCCGACTCCGTGTTTCAGGTGGCGGCCAACGAAAACTGGATTCCTTTGGAGGAGCTGTACGATGCCTGCCATAAGGCTCGGAAGCTGCTTCAGGGTAAGCACGGCGTAGGCCGGGTCATCGCCCGTCCCTTTGTGGGTACCCCGGAGGAGGGCTTTACCCGGACATCCAATCGCCACGACTACTCCCTGGAGCCCCCTGCCAGAACCATGCTGGACGCGGTGAAGGGCGCAGGCCTCAGCAGCATCGGCGTGGGCAAGATCAACGATATCTTTGCAGGCATCGGCACCACGGAATTTGTCTACAATAAATCCAACGCCGACGGCATGGCTCACACCGACCACTATGCCGCCCAGGATTTTACCGGCCTGTGCTTCGTGAATCTGGTGGACTTCGACATGGTCTACGGCCACCGCCGGAATCCCGAGGGCTATGCCGAGGCTCTCAGTGCCTTTGATGCCTGGCTTGGCGACTTCCTGCCCAGGCTGGGGCAGGAGGATGTGGTGCTGATTACCGCCGACCACGGCTGTGACCCCTGCTATCAGGCCACCACCGACCACACCCGGGAGTATGTGCCCCTGCTGGTGCTGGGTAAGGCCGTGAAGCCCGGCAGTCTGGGCACCCGGAGCACCTTTGCCGACATCGCTGCCACCGTCACCGAGCTGCTGGGGGTAAGCTATGAAACTCCCGGCCGGAGCTTTGCAAAGGAGATTCTGAAATGAGCCCCGAAACCTTGATTGAGCTTGCCAAGGAGGCCATGACCCACGCCTATGTGCCCTATTCCGGCTACAAGGTGGGGGCAGCTCTGCTGTGCGCTGACGGCACTGTCTATCAGGGCTGCAACATTGAAAACGCCGCCTACGGCCCCACCGTCTGCGCCGAGCGCACTGCCTTTTTCAAGGCGGTGTACGACGGTCACCGGGACTTCACCGCCATCGCCGTCTGCGGCGGCAAGGACGGGGTGATTACCGGCTTTTTCCCGCCCTGCGGTGTCTGCCGTCAGGTGATGCGGGAGTTCTGCACCGATGACTTCCGGATTTATATGGTGGGAGTGGGGGATTCCTATCAGGAACGCACCCTGCCCCAGCTCCTGCCGGACAGCTTTGATCCCAAAAAGCATATGAAGGGGTAACGGCAGACGGGAAATGATATTAATTGACAATTGACAATGGAAAATTGACAATGAAGGAATCCCTTCGGGATGAAATAAAAAAGAAATTCCATCTGAAAACTCCAGGAATTATTTAAAAATCGTCCCGAAGGGACACTGCAATTGTCAACTGTCAATTCTCAATTGTCAATTCACGAAAGCTCGCTTTCCCTTCCATCTGCCACATCCCGTCCGGGCAACGATAAAAATAAACCACAAAGCTGTTGATTTTTCGCCGGAAATGTGCGACAATAGAAAAGGTATTTTGTGTACCAATGAAAAAGATTCTAACAGAATATGGAGGAATGCAATTATGAAAAAGTTTATGGCACTGCTGCTGGCTCTGGCCATGGTGCTGAGCATGGCTGCCTGCGGCGGTTCTTCCGCTCCTGCTGCCACCGAGGCTCCCAAGGCTGACGCCCCTGCTGCCGAGGCTCCCAAGGCCGAGGCTCCTGCTGCTTCCGAGTACAGAGTGGCTATGGTTACCGACTACGGTGATATCACCGACCAGTCCTTCAACCAGACCACTTGGGAGGCTGTCATCGAGTTCGGTGAGGCCAACGGCGTGGAGTACAAGTACTACAAGCCCACCACCAACGACACCGCAGGCCGTGTGGCTTCCGTGGAGCTGGCCATCGCTGAGGGCTACAATGTCATCGTCATGCCCGGCTATGCCTTCGGCGGCACCATCGCTGAGGTTTCCGGTCAGTATCCCGACATCAAGTTCATCGCACTGGATGTGTCTGCCGGCGACCTGCTGGAGGGCGGCGTCGCTCTGAAGGGCGAGAGCTATGACTACAATCCCAGCAACTGGAACCTGACCGACTATGTCTACATGGACAATGTCTACTGCGCCATCTATCAGGAAGAGCTGTCCGGCTACATGGCCGGTTATGCTGCCGTGAAGCTGGGCTACACCAAGCTGGGCTTCCTGGGCGGCATGGCTGTTCCCGCTGTTGTCCGCTTCGGCTACGGCTATGTGCAGGGCGTTGACGCCGCTGCCAAGGAGCTGGGCATCACCGTTGACATGAACTATGCTTACGGCAACCAGTTCTTCGGCGACGCCGACATCACCGCTGTGATGGACACCTGGTATCAGGGCGGCACCGAGGTCGTCTTCGCCTGCGGCGGCGGCATCTGGAACTCTGCTGCTGAGGCTGCCAAGAAGGTTGGCGGCAAGGTCATCGGTGTTGACACCGACCAGTCCCCCGTCATCGACGCTGCCTTCGGCGAGGGTATGACGGTTACCTCCGCTATGAAGGGTCTGCGTCCCACCACCATCGACACCCTGACCGATGTGATTGTGGGCGGCAACTGGGCCAACTACGCCGGCAAGATCGACACTCTGGGTCTGGTTTCCGCCGATCCCGAGGCCAACTATGTCCAGCTCCCCACTGCCACCACCCAGTTTGAAGAGGGCAAGTTCACCGAGGCTGACTACGCTGCCATGGTCAAGGCTATGTTCGAGGGCACCATCACCGTGTCCAACGACATCTCCACTATGCCTGCTGTCACCAATGTGACCATCAACGATCAGGGCAACCTGAAGTAAGAGATACCCCCAAACCGGAGGAGCCAAGGCTCCTCCGGTTTTTTTATCAAAGAAAGTATGTCATTCCGAGGGAGCGAAGCGACCGTGGGAATCCGTTCCCCAAGAACGCACCCGTTTTTTTGTAAAACTCGGTAAAAATAGAACATTTTGGAGAACGGATTGCCACGCCAGTGTGCGCACTGGCTCGCAATGACAGGTTATTCGACAGCCTCTAAACGGTAGGAGCCAAGCTCCTCCGGTTTTTTCTTGTTCAGATTCCTCAAAAAACCAGATACTTCTACACGATTTTATTTGAAAAATGCACACCCATGGTGTATAATGTCTTCATAGTTTGTGAAAGAGGAGGTAATTGGCTTGAGCAACTCGGAATACGCCATTGAAATGGTGAACATTACCAAGCGATTCCCGGGAATTATCGCCAACGACAATGTGACCTTGCAGCTGCGCCGGGGTGAAATCCACGCCCTGCTGGGGGAAAACGGCGCCGGTAAGTCCACCCTGATGAGCGTCCTGTTCGGCCTGTATCAGGCGGAGGAGGGCTTTATCCGAAAGGATGGGGAGGTTGTCACCATCAACAACCCCAACGATGCCAACGCCCTGGGCATCGGCATGGTGCACCAGCACTTTAAGCTGGTGGAGTGCTTCTCGGTGCTGGACAACATCATTCTGGGTGTGGAGGACACCAAAAACGGCTTCCTCCAGCGGGACAAGGCAAGGGAAAAGGTTATGGCTCTGTCCCAGAAGTACGGCCTGCAGGTCAACCCCGATGCACTGGTGGAGGATATCTCCGTGGGTATGCAGCAGCGTACCGAAATCCTGAAGATGCTGTATCGGGACAATGAGATTCTGATTTTTGACGAGCCCACCGCTGTGCTGACTCCTCAGGAAATTGAGGAGCTGCTGCAGATCATGCGCAATCTGGCAGCGGAGGGCAAGTCCATCCTCTTCATCACCCATAAGCTCAACGAGATTACCGCGGTGGCTGACCGCTGCTCCGTGCTGCGCAAGGGCAAGTACATCGGCACTGTGGATGTGAAGGACTGCACCAAGGCGGACCTGTCCCGGATGATGGTGGGACGGGATGTGGAGTTTGCCGTCCAGAAGCAGGAAAGCCACCCCGGGGATGTGATTCTGGAGGTGAAGAACCTCACTGTGGCCTCCAAGCTCAGCAAGAAGCACGCGGTGGACGATGTCTCCTTCACCGTCCGGGCAGGGGAAATCGTCTGTATCGCCGGTATCGACGGCAACGGACAGACCGAGCTGGTTTACGGCATTTCCGGTCTGGAAAGCCCGGTTTCCGGCAGCATATCCCTCCACGGCAAGGATATCACCCATGCCCCCATCCGCAAGAGGAGCACCATGGGTATGTCTCACATTCCTGAGGATCGCCACAAGCACGGTCTGGTGCTGGACTATACCCTGGAGGACAATCTGGTGCTGCAGCGCTACTTCGAGCCGGAGTTTACCAAAGGCGGCTTCCTGCGCCGGAAGAACATCCGCACTTATGCAGAGAGGCTCATTGATGCCTACGATGTCCGCAGCAGTCAGGGGCCTGTGACCGTTGCCCGGAGTATGTCCGGCGGCAACCAGCAGAAGGCCATCATTGCCCGGGAAATCGATAAGGATCCCCAGCTGCTGATCGCCGTCCAGCCCACCCGTGGTCTGGATGTGGGCGCCATCGAATTTGTCCATAAGCAGATTGTGGCGCAGCGGGATGCCGGGAAGGCTGTGCTGCTGGTGTCGCTGGAGCTGGACGAGGTTATGACGGTTTCCGACCGGATTCTCGTGATGTACGAGGGCCGGATCGTGGGCCAGCTGGATCCCAAGAAGACTACGGTAGAAGAGCTGGGCCTGTACATGGCCGGTGCCAGGAAGGAGGGCTAAGGCATGAAAGAGAAAAAATCCCTGCTTCGCAATGACGGCTTCCAGACGCTGCTGTCGTCTCTTGCCTGTATTCTGGGCGGCCTGATTGTGGGCTACATTGTTCTGCTGATCATCGAGCCCAAGGGTGCCTTTGAGGCCATCGTTGCGGTGATGAAGAGCTTCCTGCGGTATCCCGGCAAGCTGAAAATGAAGTATTTCGGTCAGTGCCTTGTGCGTACTGCTCCGCTGCTGATGTGCTCGCTGTCGGTGCTGTTTGCCTACAAGGTGGGTATGTTCAATATCGGCGCTGCCGGTCAGTACTGCGCCGGTGCCTGCGCCGCTCTGTACGGTGCGCTTGCATGGAACCTGCCCTGGTATGCCTGCATCGTGTTGGCCATTGCAGCCGGTGCTCTGCTGGGTGCCATCGCCGGCGCTCTGAAAACCGCCTGCAATGTGAATGTGGTCATCTCCGGCATTATGCTGAACTGGATCACCCTGTATCTCACCAACCTGATTCTGGGTCAGGTGAAAAGCCCCAGCAGCCCCTACACCAAGTCCCTGCAGGGCACCAACCCCGGGGCACTGATTCCCTCTCTGGGTCTGGGCAAGCTGTTCAACAACGAAAAGAGCGTCACCATCGCCATTCCCCTGGCTCTGCTGATGGCGGTTGTGGTCTGGGTTGTGCTGAATAAGACCAAGTTCGGCTACGAGCTGAAGGCCACCGGCAACAACTACAACGCCGCCCGTTACTGCGGCATGAAGGAAAACCGGAATGTGATCCTCACCATGGTCATTGCCGGCGGACTGGCTGCCATGGGCGCCGCCATGCTGTACCTGACGGGCATCGAGGACTGGGAAACCACCATCTCCTCCGTCCCCGGCATGGGCTTCAACGGCATTGCCGTGGCATTTCTGGGTGGCCTCAGCCCGCTGGGTTCCATCCTCTCCGCGTTCTTCATCCAGTATATCACCGCCGGAGGCGGCAATGTGGATCTGCAGGTCTACTGCTCCCAGATTTCCAGCCTGATCTCCAGCCTGATTATCTATCTGTGCGCCTTTGTTGCCTTCTTCAAGTTCTTCCTTCAGGATTCCATCCGCAAGCGGGATGAAAAGAAGCTGGCACAGTCTCAGAAAGGAGGCGAGGGTTAATGTTACTGCTGCTGCAATATACCCTGATCTTCGCTTCCGTGCTGATGCTGGTGGCTCTGGGCGGCTGCTTTGCCGAGCGCAGCGGTGTCATCAACATCGGTCTGGAGGGCATCATGGTCATCGGTGCTCTGGGCGGCGCACTGGTTCTGAAGTATATGCCTGCCTCCGCAGGGGCACCTGTGGTGGTTATCAGCACCATTCTGGTCAGCGCCCTGTTTGGCCTGCTGTTCTCCCTGCTGCTGGCAGTGGCTGCCATCCGGTTCCGGGCGGATCAGACCATCACCGGTACGGCTATGAATATGTTGGCTACCGCCGCCGCTACCGTGGCTGTGAAGGCCATCAATACCGCGGCCTCTGGCGGCAACGATGTCTCCTCCGATATCAGCTACACCCAGACCAAGGATCTGCTGCTGGTGCGGCTGGGGAATTTCGAGTTCAACTGGTTCATGCTGGTGGCCTTTGTGCTGCTGGTTGTGTCCTATGTGCTGCTGTACAAGACCCGGTTTGGCCTGCGGCTGAGAGCCTGCGGCGAGCATCCTCAGGCTGCGGACTCCGTGGGTATCAATGTCCATAAAATGCGTTACGCCGGTGTGCTGATCTCCGGTCTGCTGGGCGGTCTGGGCGGCATCGTGTATATCACTGCCGGTGTCAGCCTGTGGAAGTTTGAAAACGGTGTGGCCGGCTTCGGCTTCCTGGCTCTGGCGGTTATGATCTTCGGCGCATGGCACCCCCTGAAAATCGCCCTGGCATCGTTGCTGTTCGGCTTCCTCCGGGCGCTGGGCAATGTGTATTCCGGTTTTGATTTCCTGCTGGCGATGAACATTCCCAGCGTGGTGTACAATATGCTGCCTTACATCATCTCTCTGGTGGTGCTGGCATTTACCTCCAAGAAGTCCCGTGCCCCCAAGGCCGAGGGCATCCCCTACGACAAGGGCTCCCGTTAACGCATCCCTGCACCCGGCGTGAAAAACGCCGGGTGCTTTTCTGCAAGTGCAGTGCGGTTTTCCTGCAAAATAGACAAAAACACCGGGACAAAATCCCCGATAATTTGGCAGAGAAGTGGAACAGTCTTGCCTTGCTTTTTGCAGATAAACAGGATATACTGTCACAGGAAAGAAGTTTGGGAAAGGAGGATGCGCACGCGCAGGCGTGGCACCTCCTTTTTCTGAGGTTTCCCAAAAGAAAAGAAAGGATAGATTAACATGAACAATCCCGAAATCAATCAGGAGACTGTTCTGGACGCCAGCACGCTGGGCACAAACAAAATGCTGATTCTGGGTCTGCAGCATCTGTTCGCCATGTTCGGCGCAACGGTGCTGGTGCCTGCCCTCACCGGCCTGAATGTCTCCACCACCCTGATGTTCGCAGGTGTGGGTACCCTGCTGTTCCATTTCATCACCGGTATGAAGGTTCCCGCCTTCCTGGGCTCCTCCTTCGCATTCCTGGGCGGCTACGCTGCCATCGCTCCCATGATCGACGGCGCCCCCAACACCGCCATGCTGCCCTATGCCTGCGCCGGTGTTGCCGTGGCCGGCATGATGTACATGGTGCTGGCCTTCTTCTTCAAGCAGTTCGGCACCGCAAAGGTCATGCGCTATTTCCCCCCCATTGTCACCGGCCCCGTCATTATCTGCATCGGCCTGACTCTGGCCGGCTCTGCCATCTCCAACTGCCGCAGCAACTGGGCCATCGCTCTGGTGGCTATTATTGTGGTGGTGGTCTGCAACATCTGGGGCAAGGGCATGGTGAAGATTGTCCCCATCCTGCTGGGTGTGGTGGCTTCCTACCTGTTCGCTCTGCTGGTTGATCCTTCTGCCCGGGCTCATGTGGCCGAAACTGTGGCCGCCGCACAGTGGTTCGGCATTCCCGTGATCTGGGAGAACACCGCTTTCTCCATCTTTGGCCAGAACTTCGACGGCGGCCTGCTGCTGACCGCCATCGTCACCATCGCTCCCATCTCTCTGGCAACCGTGGTGGAGCACATCGGCGATGTCTGCGCCATTTCCTCCACCGTGGGCAAGAACTTCGTGGCTGACCCCGGTCTGCACCGCACTCTGATCGGTGACGGCCTGGCTACCAGCGTGGCCTCCCTGTTCGGCGCACCTGCCAACACCACCTATGGTGAGAACACCGGCGTTCTGGCACTGAGCAAGGTCTACGATCCCAAGGTGGTTCGTCTGGCTGCCATCTTTGCCATCGTCCTGTCCTTCTGCCCCAAGTTTGCCGCTCTGATTGTCGCCATGCCTGCTGCCACCATGGGCGGCGTTTCCCTGGTGCTGTACGGCATGATTTCCGCCGTGGGCGTGCGGAATGTGGTGGAGAATCAGGTGGACTTCACCAAGAGCCGCAATGTTCTGGTGGCTGCTCTCATCATGGGTCTGACCATCGGTATCAACTACAACGGTGCCATCGTCATCCCCGTGGGCGGCATCACCATCTCCATGTCCGGTCTGGCTGTGGGTGCTCTGGTGGGCATCCTGATGAACGCCGTGCTCCCCGGCAAGGACTACGAGTTCGGTATGAATGAGATGGGCGACAAGTCCGTCAACTTCGGAACCCGTGCCAACGATTCCCAGTAAAATTTGCTACAAGTTCGCGCCGGACAGGCTCTGTCCGGCGCGTTTTCTGTTATGGAGAGTCGAATGATCTTCGCCTTTTCGTGGTTTTTCCCTTTGCATTTTCTGGGATTCTCTGGTATAATAAAGCAAACATCGGCGCAAGCCGAAATTTACGGAGGTATGTATTATGGCAAACAAGTACGCTGGTACCCAAACTGAGAAGAATCTGGAGGCTGCCTTCGCCGGCGAATCCATGGCCCGCAACAAGTACACCTATTTCGCATCCAAGGCCAAGAAGGAAGGCTTTGAGCAGATCGCTGCCCTGTTCCTGAAGACCGCCGACAACGAGAAGGAGCACGCCAAGCTGTGGTTCAAGGAACTGAACGGCATCGGCGACACCGCCGCCAATCTGGGGGCTGCTGCCGCGGGCGAGAACTACGAGTGGACGGATATGTATGACGGCTTCGCCAAGACCGCCGAGGCCGAGGGTTTCCCTGAGCTGGCTGAGCGGTTCCGTCTGGTGGCTGCCATCGAGAAGGAGCATGAGGAGCGTTACCGCGCCCTGCTGAAGAATGTGGAAACCGCCGCTGTCTTCGCCAAGAGCGAGGTCAAGGTTTGGGAGTGCCGCAACTGTGGTCACATCGTGGTGGGCACCGAGGCTCCTGTCATTTGCCCCACCTGCAACCATCCCCAGGCCTACTTCGAGGTTCACGCAGAGAACTACTAATCCGAATGCAGAAAAAGCACCGCGAAAGCGGTGCTTTTCTGATATCTTGTGGGTGGTTCGTTAAATTGGAATTTGGCGGCGAGTCGCCGCTGACAATTCGTTACGGACTGCGGGTGGACAATCCACATCCTTTGGGCCCCTCGACCGGAACTGCGTAGGTTATATAGAATAGACCACCACCGCAAAAACGAACCGGGCGTGCCCAAAGGATGGAAAGATCATCACCCGGGCGAAGGCTCGCATTGCCCGTGGGGGCATCCCCACAAATTCTAATTTTTCGAAGAATTACGACGCATTTCTCTAGAAGCTATCCACCACATCGTAGCTGCTGCCGTTCCAGATGGCAGGTCTGGTATCACAAGTGCGCAGCTGCTCTATGAAGTCAGGCAGGGTGTTCACCTTCTCCGGCAGCCAGGTGACATACCGGGCAACCTTTGCGGTGATGTGGGCATCGCTGGCACCGATGGCTTTCAGACCCAGTTCCCGGCAGTAGCGCAGGGCGGTGCGGTTGGCCTCCATGCTGGTGCTGCCGTTGAGCACCTCCACGCCGTGGAGTCCATTTACATGACGCAGATTGTCCTCCAGACCCCGGTTGTTGTTGCGGAAGGGATGGCAGGAGACGCAGAAGCCCTGGGCGGCGTTTACCTGATCGATAAAGGGCTGGGCGTCAATGCGGTGGTCGGGGATGGAATCAATGCCCCATGCGGTGATATCCCCCTGCAGGGAGAAAAATTCCACACCCACGAAAATTGGGAAATCCAGCCGCTTGGAATATTCCTCCACCAGATCTCGGAAGCCCATGTCATCGTGATCGGTGATGCAGACTGCATCCAGCCCCCTGGCTTTGGCGATTTCTACGATCTCCTCCACCGTGAGATAACTGTCCGCAGAGAAGAGTTTTTCGTGAAGATGCATATCCACCAGCATTGCGATACCGTCCTTTTGTATATTTCCTATATCATATCCTACAAAAAAGACAAAGTAAAGCAAAATCTGTCAATAGAATCTATTCATTTATCAGGAAATAAAATAAAACTGCGAAGGAGCATTGTCCTTCGCAGTTTTTGTGGTTTATTTGAAATATTTGACAGCGGCCTTGAACATCTGGATGTCGTATTCACCCAGCACATTCTTGTACAGGCCGTTTCCGATACGCTCGCTGTGACCCATCTTGCCGATGACCCGGCCGTCGGGGGAGGTGATGCCCTCGATGGCGTACAGGGAGCCGTTGGGGTTGAAGTGGATGTCGCCGGTGGCCTTGTCCTCCAGATCCACATACTGGGTGGCGATCTGACCGTTGGCAGCCAGCTGACGGATCAGCTCCTCGGAGGCCAGGAACTTGCCCTCGCCGTGAGAGATGGGGACATTATACACATCGCCCACATTTGTCAGGCTCAGCCAGGGGGACATATTGGAGGCAACCCGGGTGCGGACAATCCGGCTCTGGTGCCGGGCGATGGTGTTGTAGGTCAGAGTGGGGCAGGTCTCGTCGGTGTCGATGATCTTGCCGTAGGGTACCAGACCCAGCTTCACCAGTGCCTGGAAGCCGTTGCAGATGCCGCAGATCAGGCCGTCCCGGTTGTCCAGCAGGTCGCCAACCCCCTCCTTCACTGCGGCGTTGCGGAAGAAGGCGGTGATGAACTTGCCGGAGCCGTCAGGCTCGTCGCCGCCGGAGAAGCCGCCGGGGATGAAGATCATCTGCGCCTGCTTCAGCTGCCGGGCGAAGTAATCCACGCTTCTGGCAATGCCGTCAGCAGAAAGGTTGTTGATGACGATGATCTCAGCCTCGGCTCCGGCATCCCGGACGGCCTTGGCGGAGTCAAATTCGCAGTTGGTGCCGGGGAAGGCAGGAATCAGCACCTTGGGCTTTGCCACCTTGACGGCAGGAGCCTTCCGCTCCTTTGCCTCAAAGGAGAAGGTCTCCATGGGAGAGTCGGCAGTGGGAATGTTGCAGGTGTAGACGGATTCCAGCTTGCCCTCGTAGGCCTCCTGCACAGCCTCCACGGAAAGAACCTCTGCGCCATAGGTGAAGCGGCCGTCTGCGGTGGTGGTGCCCAGAGTGGTGCCCACGGAGCCATCGGCCATTTCCAGCACGAAGCTGCCGTAGCTGTAGCCGAAGAGCTTCTGAATGTCCACGGCGGTGTTGAAGCAGAAGCCCAGACCGTTGCCGAAGGCCATCTTCATCACGGCCTCTGCAATGCCGCCCATGCCGGGGGTGTAGGCAGCCACAGCCTTGCCGCTGCGCAGCAGGTCGGTGACGGTGGCAAAGACCTTCAGCAGGGATTCGGTATTGGGCAGGTGGTTTTCGTCGTACTCCGGCTCCAGCAGGCAGACGGTATGGCCTGCGGCCTTGAACTCGGGAGATACCACATCGGATGTCTTACCGGTGGTGACGGCAAAGGAAACCAGAGTGGGGGGCACATCCAGCTTCTCGAAGGAGCCGGACATGGAATCCTTGCCGCCGATGGCGGCGATGCCCAGATTCATCTGTGCCTTGAATGCGCCCAGCAGAGCTGCCAGAGGCTTGCCCCACCGCCGGGGATCCTTGTTCAGCCGCTCGAAATACTCCTGGAAGGTCAGGTATACATCCTCGAAGGAGGCGCCGGTGGCAATCAGCTTACACACGGACTCGATGACTGCCAGATACGCGCCATGGTAGGGGCTCTTCTCGGTGATGAAGGGGTTGTAGCCGAAGGACATGAAGGAGCAATCATCGGTGTGCTTCTTCTCCACGCTGATCTTCTGCACCATGGCCTGAATGGGGGTCTGCTGGTACTTGCCGCCGAAGGGCATCAGCACGGTGCCGGCACCGATGGTGGAGTCGAACCGCTCAGAAAGACCGCGCTTGGAGCAGGTGTTCAGGTCGGTGGCAACACACAGGAAATTCTCGGCAAAGGAGCCGGAGACTTCCTTGCGGAAGCACTGGGGCTTGGCGGGGGTCACATCGATGTGCTTGTCCGCGCCGTTGGAGTTCAGGAACTCCCGGCTGATGTCGCAGATGGTCTTTCCGTTCCAGTGCATCACCAGACGGGGCTGCTCCGTGACGGTGGCCACGGGAACGGCGTTGAGGTTCTCGCTGTAGGCCAGCTCCAGGAACCGGGCCACATCCTTGGCCTCCACCACCACAGCCATACGCTCCTGAGATTCGGAGATGGCCAGCTCGGTGCCGTCCAGACCGTCGTACTTCTTGGGAACGGCGTTGAGGTCGATGTCCAGACCGTCGGCCAGCTCGCCGATGGCAACGGACACGCCGCCTGCGCCGAAGTCGTTGCAGCGCTTGATGAGCCGGGAAGCCTCGGCGTTGCGGAACAGCCGTTGGAGCTTCCGCTCCTCGGGGGCATTGCCCTTCTGAACCTCTGCGCCGCAGGTTTCCAGAGACTCCACGGTGTGGGACTTGGAGGAGCCGGTGGCACCGCCGCAGCCGTCACGACCGGTGGCGCCGCCCAGCAGGATCACCACATCGCCGGGGTCGGGGCGTTCCCGGCGGACATTTTCCGCAGGAGCGGCGGCGATGACAGCGCCGATCTCCATGCGCTTGGCGGCATAGCCGGGGTGGTAGATTTCGTCCACGATGCCGGTGGCCAGACCGATCTGGTTGCCGTAGGAGGAGTAGCCTGCGGCGGCGGTGGTGACGATCTTCCGCTGGGACAGCTTGCCGGGGATGGTCTCGGAGACGGGCTTCAGGGGGTCGGCTGCGCCGGTGACACGCATGGCACCATAGACATAGCTTCTGCCGGACAGGGGATCCCGGATGGCACCGCCGATGCAGGTGGCAGCGCCGCCGAAGGGCTCAATCTCCGTGGGATGGTTGTGGGTTTCGTTCTTGAACAGCAGCAGCCAGGGCTCGGTGACGCCGTCCACGGTGACATCGATCTTCACGGTGCAGGCGTTGATTTCCTCGGATTCGTCCAGCTTGGGCAGCTTGCCGTTGGCCTTCAGATGGCGCACAGCCACGGTGGCCAGATCCATCAGACAGATGGGCTTGTGACCACGACCCAGAGCCTCCCGGGTTGCCAGATACTCTTCGTAGGTCTTTTGCAGCAGCTCGTCTTCAAAGGTGACGCTGTCAATGACGGTGCCGAAGGTGGTGTGGCGGCAGTGATCGGACCAGTAGGTGTCGATCATCCGGATTTCGGTGATGGTGGGGTCCCGATCCTCCTTCTGGAAGTAACTCTGGCAGAAGGTGATGTCGTCCAGATCCATGGCAAGGCCATACTGCTTGATGAAGGCAGCAAGACCGTCCCGGTTCAGACGGATGAAGCCCGTAAGAGTTGCCACCTCGGTGGGGATGTCGTACTGAACAGCCAGAGTGTCATAGGTATCCAGAGAAGCCTCCCGGGACTCCACGGGGTTGATGACATACTTCTTGATGGCGGCAATGTCGGCATCACGCAGGGCGCCGTACAGGGCATAGACCTTGGCGGTGCGGATCAGGGGGCGCTCCCCCTGAGAGATGATCTGGATGCACTGGGCGGCGGAGTCGGCTCTCTGGTCGAACTGACCGGGCAGGGACTCCACGGCGAACACCACAGCCCCGGGCAGCTCCACGGAAGGGGAGGCAATGTCCAGCTGGGGCTCGGAAAAGACGGTCTTGACGGCGTAGTCAAACAGCTCTTTTGTGATGTTTTCCGCATCGTAACGGTTGAACAGCCGCACATCGGTGAGGCGGTCAATGCCCAGCAGATTCCGGGCGTCGTGGAGCAGCCCCTTTGCCTCGTTGGCAAGCCCCTCCCGCTTTTCTACAAATACACGATAAACCATGGGGTGATTTCCTCCTAGTTTCGTTATTACTTCAGAGCCTGCAATGCCCGGCGGCCGATGTCGCTGCGGCAGTAGGCGTTTTCAAACTGCACACCCTTTGCCATGGCATAGGCTCCGGCAATGGCATCTTCCAGGCTGTCGGCTACCACGGTGGTGCCGGTTACCCGGCCGCCGGAGGTGAGGAGCTGACCGTTTTCCAGCTTGGCTCCGGCCACATAGGTGTGGGCGGCGGCCTCGGCGGTCATGGTGATGGGGTAGCCCTTCTTGTAGGAGGCAGGGTAGCCGTTGGATGCCAGAATCAGGCAGCAGGCGTGCTTGTCCGAGAATTTCACCTCGGTATCTGCCAGCGTGCCGTTGGTGCAGGCCATCATAATGGTCAGCAGGTCGCTTTCCAGCAGGGGCAGCACCACCTGGGTTTCGGGGTCGCCAAAGCGGCAGTTGTATTCGATGACCTTGGGCCCCTTGGGGGTCAGCATCAGGCCGAAGTACAGGCAGCCCCGGAAGGTGCGCCCCTCGGCATTCATGGCGGCGATGGTGGGCAGGAAGATTTCTTCCATGCACACCTTGGCGATTTCCTCGGTGTAGTAGGGGTTGGGGGCGATGGTGCCCATGCCGCCGGTGTTCAGGCCGGTGTCGTTGTCCCCGGCGCGCTTGTGATCCATGGAGGACACCATGGGCTTTACCACCTTGCCGTCGGTGAAGGCCAGCACGG
>CAMCRV010000035.1 GCA_945877365.1 uncultured Clostridia bacterium
AGCAGCGGACTGAAAATCCGCGTGTCGTTGGTTCGATTCCGACCGGAGGCACCATGGTTCCCGGATGGGAACCAGATGCGGGTGTAGCTCATCCGGTAGAGCGCCACCTTGCCAAGGTGGAGGTAGCGAGTTCGAGCCTCGTCACCCGCTCCAAGCAAATTAGGAACGCATCTGCGTTCCTAATTTCATATGGTACCGTGGCCAAGTGGTAAGGCAAGAGTCTGCAAAACTCTCATTCCCCAGTTCAAATCTGGGCGGTACCTCCAAACAAAAAGGACATCCAATTGGATGTCCTTTTTGTTTGGAGAAAATGTACCGACCAGATTTGAAAGATTAAATGCAGATGTCCGGTGGACATCTGCTTGAACCCGGCTGGACGGGTTTAACACCATGATTTTCTTCCCAAAGGGAAGAAAATGCAGCAAATCTGGGCGGTACCCGGATATTGAGGGCAGTGCATCTAAAGCGTTGCAAAGACACAACGAAAAAGGACATCCGTCAGGGTGCCCTTTTTCGTTGGAGAGACAGTGCCGGACAGAAAAGGGATAAAAACATAGATACAGGTTTGAATATCCGATTGACAACCGAACGATAGGCAGTTATACTGTTGTTGCAGGATGCTGTTTCCTGAAGGATGAAATCATTTGCTTCTCCTGCGGTGATCGGAAATGTGGCTTTGCCGATGCCACTTCAGCAGAACCAGAAGGAGGAATCTCTATGAAAACCATTGGCTTGATGCAGGCGATGGGTCTTTGCAGACAGTTTCAGAAGCTACCTCCCCGTGAGCGGCAGGAAATGCGGGACCGGCGGCTTCGGGGGCTTGTAACCTATGCCAGAAAGAACAGTCCTTACTTTGCTGAACTGTATCTGGACATCCCGGAACAGTTCTCCCTGTCCGATCTGCCGCCTACCAATAAGCGGGATCTCATGGCGCACTGGGACAGCTGGGTTACGGATCGCTCCGTCACCTTGCAGCAAATTCAGCAGTTTATGCAGGATAAGGACAACATTGGCCGTAAATGGCATAAAAAATATATGGTATTTACCACCTCCGGCTCTACCGGGAATCCGCTGGTAATGCTCTGCGACAAAACCGTCAACAATGTTATGTCTGCCATCAGCGCCAGCCGTTCCTTTGCCCGGAAAGAAGATATGGCGGCCTTTATACGCAGGGGCGGCAAGTCTATGGGCGTTTTCGCCGACGGAGGATTCTATCTGGCAAACAGCTCTATCCGTTCAAGGCTGCTGCGGATGCCCTGGAAAAAGCGCCAGCTGGGTATTTCCAGCGCGCTGTATCCCACGGAGAAAATCGTGGAGCAGCTGAACAATTTCCAGCCTGCCATGCTTGGGGGATATCCATCCAATCTGGAGCTGCTGATTGACGAACAGAACAGCGGTCGGCTGCACATTTCTCCTGTCATCGTCATGACGGGGGGAGAATATCTCTCCAATGACCTGCGAAAGCGCCTGTCCGATGCATTTCACTGCTACGCGCAGACCTCCTATGCCTGCACGGAGGGCGGCGCTGTGGCCTGCGAATGTCCCCATCAGCATCTGCACATCAATGACGACTGGGTGATTGTGGAGCCTGTGGATGCCCGGGGAAATCCTGTGCCGGATGGGGTATTGGCGGATAAATATCTGCTGACCAATCTTTACAATTTCACTCAGCCCATGATCCGCTATGAGGTGACCGACCGGATTGTCCTGCACAGGGAAGCCTGCCCCTGCGGCAATCCCTCGCCCTGGCTGGAGATCGAAGGCCGGAACGACGATGTTCTTACCTTTTCAGCGGATGGGAAGGAGATTCGTGTGCCGCCTCTGGCCATCTACGCACGGCTGAAGGAGACTTCCGGACTGCGGAGGTTCCAGCTCCTGAAATACCCTCAGAATTGTGTGACGCTTCGGCTGGAGCCTGTGGAGGGGCTCAGCAGAGCGGATGCCTTCGACGCGGCAGCCGCGGCGCTTCGGGAGCTGCTTTCTGCCTATGGGGTAACGGATGTGGCTGTTTCCCTGTCGGAGGAGCTGCCGAAGCAGCACCCGGTCAGCGGAAAATTCAAGCATATTTTGAATGTGGAATCCCAGTAAAAAGAGAAAAAAGCTATGCTTCCCCCAAGAAACCGCTCCCTGTCTGCCTGACGGGGAGCGGTTCCTTTTGCGGCGTGTCCCGGCTTTTTATGCACCTGCGGAAGGGCTGCGCCATAGAGTGGTGGTAAATGCCGGTTGGGGGTAACAGGTATGAGGGAGCTTATCCGCAGGAAGAATTCCACACAGACAGCCGTGAGGCCGAACCGGTTTGAAGCCATTGCAGTCCGGGTTTCCATGGTCAGCATCATCGGCAACACGATTCTCTCTCTGCTCAAATTGTTGGCCGGGCTTCTGGCACATTCCGGGGCCATGGTCAGCGATGCGGTTCACTCTGCGTCGGATGTGTTCAGCAGCATCATTGTCATTCTGGGGGTGAAACTCTCCGCCAGAGCCTCAGACCGAGAGCATCCCTACGGACATGAACG
The DNA here is from genome assembly GCA_945877365.1 of uncultured Clostridia bacterium. Lineage (GTDB taxonomy): Bacteria > Bacillota > Clostridia > Oscillospirales > Oscillospiraceae > Faecousia. The sequence continues at coordinate 2,514 of CAMCRV010000035.1, forward strand.
GTTTGAATGTGTGGCGGCGCAGGTGCTGGCGGTGATTCTTCTGATGACAGGGCTGTTTATCGGCCATGCTGCGTTGGAACAGATTCGCCCGGGCAGTCCCCGGCAGCCGGCAGTTCCGGGGCGGCTGGCGCTGCTGGCCGCCGTGATTTCCATCGTCACAAAGGAGGCTATGTACTGGTACACCAGGTTTTACGCCAGAAAACTGGATTCCAGCGCCCTGATGGCGGATGCCTGGCACCACCGCAGCGATGCATTATCCTCCGTGGGGGCGCTGCTGGGCATTGCCGGGGCCAGAATGGGATACCCGGTGCTGGATCCCGTTGCCAGTCTGGTGATCTGTGTGTTCATCCTCAAGGCAGCCTGCGATGTATTCCGGGATGCCGTCAGAAAAATGGTGGATCATGCCTGCGGGGAGGAGACGGAGCAGGCCATAATCCGCTGTGCTGCACAACAGCCCGGGGTGCTGGGAGTGAAGCAGATCCATACCCGCATTTTTGGCAGCCGGATCTATGTGGACATGGAGATCCTGGCAGGGGGAAAGATTTCACTGGAGGAAGGCTATGCCGTTGCCCAGCAGGTACACACAGCCATCGAAGCCGGATTCCCGAAGGTAAAGCACATCCTGGTGTCCGTCGGCCCCGTGCTGGAGGAGCGGCGATGACCAAACGCGCTGATGGGGCATAGGCTGGGCAGAGGTGATCATATGAAGCAAACGGAATATCCCAACGCCTTTGCCCGGATCTGCGGCGGCGCAGACTACCCCACCGTCCGGGGGAGGGTTGCGTTTTTTCAGCACTGCGACGGCGTCGTGGTGGAAGCGGAGGTATGGGGGCTGCCCCGGACACAGTTGGGATTTTTTGCCTTTCACATCCACGAAGGGAGAAGCTGCTCCGGGGAGGGCTTTCCCAACGCCGGCGGCCATTTCAATCCCGGCCATGGGGAACACCCGTGCCATGCCGGAGATTTGCCGCCGCTGCTGGCGGACTCCGGCAGAGCCTGGCTGAAGGTGCTGACAACCCGGTTTCGGGTGGAAGATGTCATCGGCAGAACGGTGATCCTCCACGGTGCACCGGATGATTTTCACACACAGCCCTCCGGCAGCGCCGGGGAGAAAATCGCCTGTGGTGTGATACGGCGGATATAAGGGCCAAGGCTGCCGCGGAGGAAACCACGGCAGCTTTGGTTTTTGTGAGGATTCTTTTCTGTGCACCTTCCCCCGGAATCCATACCACTTAGGGGTACGCCCCTTGCACAAACAGCTGCTCCGTGATACCATAGTCTCGTCAAAGGCCGATGACAGAAAGGAGAAGCCTATGAAGATTACAGTGGAGCACAGCGATTCCGATGAAAAGGAAGTGATTCTGCGCTGCCGGGAGCTGGATGATGAGATGCTGCGGATTCTTTCTCTGCTTCGTTCCTCTGTGCAGAAGCTGCTGGTCTGGGACGAGGAGCGGCATACGCTGCCCCTGAATGTGTCGGAGGTGGTCTACTGCGAGACGGTGGAGGACAGAAACTTCGTCTACACAGCAGGCGGCATTTTCCAGACGGCATTGACACTGGCAGAGCTGGAGGATCGCTGGGGGGAGCTGGGGCTGCTGCGGTGCGGCAAATCCTCCGTGGTGAATCTCCACGCCATCCGAAAACTGAAAAGCTGCGGCGCAGGGCGTATTGAGGCGGCTCTTTCCACAGGAGAGCGGCTGATGATATCCCGGCATTACGCCCCCGCACTGCGGGAACGGCTGGGAATGTAAGAAAGGAGAAGTGTTTATGAGAAGCTTTAACCGGTTTTACCTCTGGGGCGTCCGCATGAAGTACCACATGGGTATTTATACCGTGGCGGGGGTGTTCTTTCAGGCGATTATCAACGCCCTGCAGGGGATCTACACGGTGGACAGCCTGACCATGCTGGAAATGCTGGCGGTGAGTGTGATTTTTGCCAGCGCGGAGACAGCGATTTTCCCCTCGGGAATGAAATGGGGGGAAAGCCGGTGGCGTACAGCCCTATGGGCTGCTTTGGCCAATGTGCTGTATATCGGCAGCGCCCTGGGCTTTGGCTGGTTCCGGGGAATCCCGGTGTGGGGCGGCATCGTGCTGATTGTCATTCTGGAGGCTGCGCTGGTTGCCATGTATTACGCCCTGTGGTTACAGCAGCACTGGGATACCGAGGATCTGAACCGGAGCCTGAAGGCCTATCAGGACAAGAAATGAAAAACAAAAAGCGCCGCCGTGGAGGGTTCCATGGCGGCGCGTCTGTTTGCGCAGAAGCCTCTGTCATCCATCCCCTTGGCACAGGATGGAGATGGCGCAGAGAATACATCTTCCGCAGGAGCGGATGGTTTCGTAGTTCAGCTCCCCGGGGGTATCCGAGGGCTTGTGATAGCTCTCCGGGAGGGAGGAATCGCCGTCTGTGACCCTGCGCCAGCAGATGTTGGCGGCCTCCAGTCCGGCGTTGTGAAAGCTGACATGGTCGCTTTCTCCAAAGTGGAAAACGCCCCCCAGAGACTTTCCGTAGAGCCGCTTGTAGGCTTTGTCTACGGCGTTTACCAGTTCTCCCCGGGCAGGAAAGAGAAAGTTGCCCTCCTCGTACCCGTTTTCTCCCAGCTTTCCCAGAGTATTGCACACCAGAACCGCCTTGTCGGAGTCTGAGGCGGCGGAAATATCCATGTTAAAGGCGGCTTCGTGCCGGCTTCGTTCCTCCGGGGTGAGGGAATCCACATAGGCTTTGGAGCCGTGGTATCCGTTCTCCTCAGACCCCAGAAAAACCATACGGATCTGGCAGGGGAAAGCGGCATTCTCTGACCCGAGATATCGGGCAATCTCCAGCAGGGCGGCAACCGAGGCGGCGTTGTCCCGGGCGCCGGGGGAGGATTCTACGCTGTCATAGTGGGCAACAATGGAGAAAAGCGGGGCAGGGCAGTCCGGATTGCAGATGGCGATGACATTTTCACTCAGTGAGCCATCCGGGGCGGAGAAGCTCTGGCAGACCGGCGCATTGTCACCGGTGAACCCGGCGGCCTGCAAAGACTCCTGAATCCACCGGCGCGCCTGAGCCTCCGCCTCAGAGCCTGCCGGGCGGATGCCGATTTCCTCACACAGGAAGACGGTATCCGTCTGAATCCGGGAAGCATCCAGAGGATACGCCTGACGACCTGCTGCGCAGCTGGACAGAAGAAGGACAAGACAGAGCAGCACGCCGGTTATCTTTGTAATTTTCATGACAGCACCCCCTTTTTCCTTCATTATACACGCCGAAAGGCACTCTGTCAATTTCCACAGAAAAACAGCACCCACATCCCGACAGGGATACGGATGCTCAGGCTGTCGAAAATCCCCTTCGGGGCTTTCCGACAGAATATTGCAGCCTGCAGCGCGCAGGATTTGTTTTCCATAGGAAAACAAATCCCACACTTGCAGTCTGAGATGTGTTTTGTGTCAGGTACACGCCCTGACACAAAACCATTTGAACTTTATTTGCCGTGTTCACGGCAAACTCTGCGAGACTTTTTCGACAATCTCAGCACCCATATCCAAATAGGGATACGGATACTGCTGCGTCGAATTTGCGCAATTACAGCCCCATTTCGGCCTTGACCTCACCGAAGCACCGGATGGCGAAATCCAGATCCTCTCTGGTGTGACCGGCGGAAATCTGGGTGCGGATCCGATCCTTGCCCTTGGGCACCACGGGGTAGCAGAAGGCCACCACATATACGCCCTTGTCCAGCATCCGCCGGGCAAACTCGTGGGCTACCTTGGGGTCATAGAGCATCACGGGGACAATGGGATGCTCACCGGGGAGCAGGTCAAAGCCCAGTTTCTCCATCCCGGCCCGGAAGTACCGGGCGTTCTCATGCACCTTGTCCCGAAGGACGGTGGACTCCTCCAGCAGCTCGATGGTGCGGATGGTGGCGGCGCAGATGGCAGGAGCCAGAGTATTGGAGAACAGGTAGGGACGGCTCTTCTGACGCAGCAGATCCACGATGGGCTGACGGGCAGCGGTGTAGCCGCCGGAGGCACCGCCCAGAGCCTTGCCGAAGGTGCCGGTGACGATGTCGATCCGATCCATGCAGCCGCAGTATTCCGCGGTGCCCCGGCCGTGCTCCCCCATGAAGCCCACACTGTGGCTGTCGTCCACCATGACAAGGGCGTCAAACTCGTCAGCAAGGTCACAGATACCGTTGAGGTTGGCAATGTAGCCATCCATGGAGAACACGCCGTCGGTGGCGATGAGGATTTTCTTTGCCCCGGCCTCCCGGGCGGCGGTGAGCTGAGCGCGAAGATCGGCCATATTGTTGTTCTTGTAGCGATAGCGCATGGCCTTGCACAGCCGAACGCCATCGATGATGGAGGCGTGGTTCAGCTCGTCGGAGATGACGGCGTCCTCCTTGCCCAGCAATGTCTCAAACAGACCGCCGTTGGCATCGAAGCAGGAGGAGTACAGAATGGCATCGTCCATGCCGGAGAATTTGGCAATTTTTGCCTCCAGATCCTTGTGAATCTGCTGGGTGCCGCAGATGAAGCGGACGGAGGACAGGCCGAAGCCCCACTTGTCATAACTTTCCTTGGCGGCCTCAATCAGCTCAGGCCGGGCAGAAAGCCCCAGATAGTTGTTGGCGCACATATTCACAACGCCTGCTGCCTTGGTGGTGTCGATCCGGGAGCGCTGGGGGGTGGTGATGATGCGCTCTTCCCGCCAGGTGCCGGCCTCCCGGATGGCATCCAGCTCGGCGGAGATTGCGGTCAATGCAGATTTCATGGCTCAGTCCTCCTTTTTTGTCCAGTCCAGAATCACCTTGCCGGACTTGCCGGAATTCATGGCCTCGAAGCCCTTCTCAAATTCCGTGTAGTGGAACCGGTGGGTGATGATGGGGCTGATGTCCAGACCGCCCTGCACCATGTAGCTCATCTGGTGCCAGTTGTCCATTTTCCGGCCGTAGATGCCCTGCAGGGTCAGACCCTTGCCGATGATGGTGTTCATGTCCATGGGGACGGGCTTGTTGCTGATGCCCAGCAGGGCGATCTTGCCGCCGTTGCGCATGGCCCCGATCATCTGCTGCAGGGCTGCGCCGTTGCCGGACATCTCCAGACCCACATCAAAGCCCTCCACCAGACCCTGCTCCTTCATAATCCGGGGCAGATCCTCGTGCATGGTGTTGACGGCGGCGTCTACACCCATCTTCCGGGCCAGCTCCAGACGGTAGTCGTTGATGTCGGTGATAATCACCCGGCGGGCACCGGCGTGCTTGCAGATGGCGGCGGCGATGATGCCGATGGGGCCTGCGCCGGTAATCAGCACATCCTCACCGATGAGGGGGAACATCAGGGCGGTGTGGGTGGCGTTGCCGAAGGCGTCGAAGAAGGCAACGACCTCCTCGGGAAGACTCTCGGGAATGAGAATCACATTGGATTCGGGGATACAGACATACTCGGCAAAGGCGCCGTCCCGGTCAACGCCCACGCTGACGGTGTCCTTGCACCACTGGATGTTGCCGTTGTGGCAGTTGCGGCAGTGGTGGCAGGTCAGGTGACCCTCGCCGGAGACACGCTGGCCGATGGCAAGTCCGGTGACACCGGGGCCCACGGCAGCCACCTCGCCCACATATTCGTGACCAATGGTCATGGGGGGCTTGATGTGGTCAACGGCCCAGGGATCCCAGTTGTAGATATGGACATCGGTGCCGCAGATGGCGGTCTTGTGAATTTTGATCAAAACCTCGCCGGGGCCGGGGACAGGCACGGGAACCTGACGCAGCTCCAGGCCGGGGCCTGCGGTGGGTTTGACGATGGCATCCATGTATTGCTTCATACGCTTCCTCCCAATAATCGGATTGATTTTATGATACCAACTCTATAATACCAGTTTCGGCCGCTTTATGCAAGGGAAAAACCTATGGCAACTACCATTATGCGGTGTTGCCCTATACAATACGATTCTGAGGAGAACCAAGTTCAAATCTGCGGATGTTGTCGGCAACCACGGCGATGCACCGGTTCCGGGCTTCCAGCGCACCCCATGCGGTGTGGGGGGTCAGGCAGACATTGGGAAAGCTGAGAATCCGCTGGAAGGGATGCTCTGCCCCGAAGGGCTCTGCGGTGTAGGCATCGGCACCCAGTGCAGCGATGGAGCCGGTTTCGATGGCTCGGGTCAGAGCCTCCTCGTCAGCAACGGCACCCCGGGCCACATTCACCACAATGGCGTTTTTCTTCAGCAGGGCAATTTTTTCTTTGCTCAGGAGATTCCGGGTGCTGTCCGTCAGGGGCAGGTGCACCGTCAGAATATCCGCCTCCCGGCAGATGGTATCCAGATCCGCTGTTTCATACTCCGGATCCTCCTTCCGCCGGAAAACCAGCACCCGGCAGCCGAAGGCATCGGCGATCCTTGCCACCTGCCTGCCGATATTGCCGCATCCCAGAATGCCCCAGGTCTTGCCCCGGAGCTCCTGCCAGACAGGAGTGAGCCGGTTGGGGATACCGCTGGCGGTGTAGGCGCCGGAGTGGACAAACTGCCGGTATTCACTCAGATGGGTGGACAGGGACAGCACCATAGCCACCGTCAGCTGCGCCACGGCGTCGGTGGAGTACCCCGGCACATTGCAAAGGGCAATGCCCTTCTCCCGGCAGTAGGCCAGCTCCACATTGTCATAGCCCGTGGCGGTGACACAGATCAGCTTCAATTCCTTTGCAGCGGCCAGTGTCTGCCGGTTCAGCTTCAGCTTGTTGGCGATGACCACCTGACACCCGGCAATCCGCCGGGGCATTTCGTCATAGGTGGTGTAGGGATAGACAAACAGCTCTCCCACGGCCTGCAGGGGAGAAAGATCCACATCTTCTCCCAGAGTGGCGTAGTCCAGAAGGGCAATCTTCATAATAACCTCCATATGAAATATGGGCTGCCGCAAAGAATTGCAGCAGCCCGTAGTTTTTATGCATTTCGGAACCGGGACAGGAAATCCCGTGTCTCCTGCCGCTGGGGATCCCCAAAGATCTGCTGGGGTGCGCCCTGCTCGCAGATGACACCCTGATTCATGTAGACCACCCGGCTGCTGACATCCCGGGCGAAGGCCATCTCGTGGGTGACCACCAGCATGGTCATGCCCTCCTGAGCCAGCGTCTGCATGACGGAGAGCACCTCGCCCACCATTTCCGGGTCGAGAGCGGAGGTGGGCTCGTCAAACAGCAAAACCTCCGGATTCATGGCCAGCGCCCGGGCGATGGCCACACGCTGCTTCTGACCGCCGGAAATCTGCCGGGGCTTGGCGTGGATGTAGGGAGCCATACCCACCTTTTGCAGGTAGTACATGGCCTCCTTCCGGGCATCCTCCTTGTTTCTGCCCAGCACCTGAACCTGACCCACCATGCAGTTTTCCAGCACGGTCATGTTGTTGAACAGGTTGAAGCTCTGGAACACCATGCCCACATGGGAGCGGTATTTGGGAGCGTTCACTTTTTTGCCCACCACATTTTCTCCGTGGTAGAGAATCTCGCCGGAGGTGGGGGTTTCCAGAAGGTTAATGCACCGCAGCAGGGTGGATTTGCCGGAGCCGGAGGCACCGATGATGGAGATCACATCGCCCTTTTCCACGGTGAAGTCAATGTCCCGCAGGACGATGTTGTGGCCAAAGGCCTTGGACAGGTGATGAATCTGCAAAATTTCATTGGCCATATCACTTGTCCTCCTTGTATTCCCGGCTGCGCTCGTCGAAATAGTTGGTCTTGTCGGGGTTTTTGTAGGTGCCTGCCGCCATGGTCAGGGAATCCACCTCAGCCAGCTCGTAGCTGGAGCTGCCGTCCATCTTTTTCTCCAGCATCCGCAGCAGGAAGGAGGCTACAATCGTCAGGGTCAGGTAGCCTGCCATTTCGATGGCGGCGGAGGGGAAGTAGAGATAGGTTGTACCGGTGACATTCTTATGTACGGCGAAGAATTCCGTGAAGCCGATGATGCTCATAACGGAGGTATCCTTGATGTTGATGATCAGGTTGTTGCCGATCTGGGGCAGGATATTCCGCAGAGCCTGGGGCAGAATGACAAACAGCATGGTCTGCCAGTGGGTCATGCCGATGGCCTTGGCACCCTCTGTCTGACCGGGGTCGATGGAGATGATGCCGCCCCGGACGGATTCAGCCATGTAGGCGCCGGTGTTGATGGAGACCACCAGCAGGGCGCACAGCCAGATATTGGAAAACCGCATGGCGTAGTTGGTAAAATAGGGAAGGCCGTAGTAGATGACAACGGCCTGCAGGATCATGGGAGTGCCCCGGAACACCTCCACATAGATCTGAATCAGAACCCGAATGGCCTTCAGCACCGCCCGTTTGAGAATATTGTCATTTTTGGAGTAGGGGATGGTGTTGAGAATGCCGCACAGCAGGCCGATGATGCAGCCCAGAGCGGTACAGATCACCGCCAGAGACAGGGTGTTCCAGATGCCGGTGAGGTACAGTCCGGCGTATTCCTGCCACAGCTCGGCGATATCCCGGGCAAGGTTGAGGAAAATGTTCATGTGGGAGGGGCTCCTTTCCGATCTTCATTCATGGAAACATGGGGAAGTGCGGTCACTTCCCCATGTTTGGAAGATTTTGTCAGTCAATGGGCTGGATGGCGACGGCCTCGGCCATCATGGCGTTGAAGTCATCGGCGGTCATGGGAGACAGAACCTTGTTCATGGCATCCAGCATGGCGGTGTTGCCCTTCTGGACGGAAATGCCGATGTTGATTTCCTCATCGGAAACCTCGAAGTTGTCATCGCTGCCGGTGAAGTCCAGAATGGTCAGGTCGGGGTAGGCAACGATGGCGCCCTGTGCGGTGGGCATATCGGTGCAGATGAAGTCCACAGCTCCGGTCTCCAGAGCCATCAGCATGGCAGGAGCGGTGTCCTGAGCGGACTGAATGTTGGCACCGGGGATCTGGGGCAGGCAGGTGTCATACCAGATGGTGCCTCTCTGAGAGGTGCAGGTGCCGGACAGCTGGGTCTTGCCGGTGGCGGAGGCCAGAGGAGAGCTTGCCTTGGTGACGCAGACGATGGAGGCGAACAGGTAGGGACCTGCGAAGTCCACCTGCTTTGCACGCTCGGCAGTCATGGACTGGCCGGCGATGGCGCAGTCGATCTCACCGGTCTGAACGGCGGGAACCAGAGAGTCCCAGTCCAGCTGCTTGATTTCCAGAGTCCAGCCGTTTGCCTCGCAGATCTTCTTGGCCATCATGACATCGTAGCCGTTGGCGTAGGAGCCGGGGACATTGGAGATGGGGACGGCGCCGTTGGCATCGGTGGTCTGAGCCCAGTTGTAGGGGGCGTAGGCACATTCCATACCCACGGTGAGCACCTTGTCCTCAGAGGACTTGCTGCCGCAGGCACACAGGCTCAGCAGCATCAGGACGGACAGTACAACAGCAATCATTCTCTTCATTTTCTTTTTCTTTCCTTTCTTGTTTCGGCGATGGTCAATGCCAGTTGATCAGATAAAAAACTGGACCGCTCTGTCAAGCGGTCCATGAGTGTTTCGTCATAGTGTTTCCATCCCAAAAGCGGAACAGAACCAATCGGAACAGCCAATGATAGCGCTTCACAAAAGACTTTGTGACAGTCCGGCAGATGTTCTCTGACGGCCCAGCTGCCAAGATTCAGGCATCTTCACAGCTTCGGCGGTATTCCCTTTCCCCGTTTCCGCGGCTGCCTGGCCTGTGCGGAAGGGTACTGATGCGTACCGCGCCTCTATCAAGCGATTCAATTTTCTGTATCCTAGCACCGTTTTCGGGAATTGTCAACACCTTTCTCCCCCGTTTTCAGGAAAAATTTTGCGGTGGGTGAAAGTGTCCCATCAAAAATACCAATTCTGCCCCCATACGGCGGCTGTTGGGTGAATTATGTGTAGAATTATCGGAAAAACGGTTGATAGCAACACTTTTTGTAGTTGTAAATCCTTCCGGGATGGTGTATAATGCCAGAAGCTATGTGATACACTTTATCATGCGGGAGTAGACCATTATGTTTAAAAGCAAGAATATCGAACAGTATCTCGTCCCCGGCAGCCGGGTGCATCTGGTGGGCATCGGCGGCGTTTCCATGCGGCCCCTGGGTCTGGTGCTGAAGGGCATGGGCATGGAGGTCACCGGCTCCGACATGAGCCAGTCCGCCGGAACCCGGGAGCTGGAGGAGCAGGGAATTCCTGTGGTCATCGGACACCGGGCGGAGAATATTCAGGGGGCTGGCTGCATCATCCGCACCGCCGCCGCCCACAATGACAACCCGGAAATCGCCGCTGCCCGCGCTGCCGGAATTCCTGTGTTTGAGCGTGCTCAGGCCTGGGGCGAGATTATGAAGTCCTATAAAAACGCGGTGTGTATCTCCGGCACCCACGGCAAGACCACTGCCACCTCCATGATGACCCATGTGCTGATGGAGGCGGATCTGGATCCCACGGTGATGATCGGCGGATACCTTCCCCTGCTTCACGCAGGCCATCGGGTTGGCCGGGGTGACACCATCGTGCTGGAAAGCTGCGAATACTGCGACTCCTTCCTGAATTTCTTCCCCACCCTGGCAGTGGTGCTGAATGTGGATGCCGACCATCTGGACTACTTCAAGGATCTGCACGACATCCAGAATTCCTTCCATAAGTTTGCGTCCCTTGCCACCTTCGGCATTGTTGCCAACGGCGATGACCCCCACACCGTGGAGGCCATGGAGGGACTGGACTACATCTCCTTCGGCCTGGAGGAGAAGAACCGGATTCACGCCGCCAATATGTGCCCCGACTGGCGGCATTTCGATGTGATCTGCGACGGTGAGTACTACTGTCATCTGGACATGGGGGTTCTGGGACGGCACAACGCCATGAATGCTCTGGCTGTGGCGGCCTCCGCATGGATGATGGGCATTCCGGGAGAAACGGTTTCCCACGGTCTGGAATCCTTCCACGGGGCAGGCCGCCGGATGGAGTTCAAGGGTCACTGGCACGGGGCCGATGTCTATGACGACTACGCCCACCACCCCGACGAGCTGGCTGCCACTATCGCTGCTTTCCGCTCCATGGGGGATCGCCGGCTGGTGCTGGCCTTCCAGCCCCATACCTACAGCCGTACCAAGGCGCTGTTTGACGACTTTGTCCGGGAGCTGAAAAAGGCGGATGTCTGCATCCTGGCGGAGATCTATGCCGCCCGGGAGCGGAACACCATCGGCATTTCCTCCGCCCATCTGGCGGAGCAGATCCCCGGCAGCGTGTTCTGCGAGGATCTTCCCGGCGTGACACAGGTTTTGAGGGAAACCATCCGGGAGGGCGATATTGTGGTCACTGTGGGCGCGGGAGATATCTTCCGGGCAGGAGAGGCTCTGCTGGAGCAGGAATAAAAAGGCTCTGTATCAGTGGTTGGGATAAGCGATCTTTCGTTAAGTTAGGAGTGAGGAGTGAGGAGTTAGGAGTTAGGAGTGGGCAGTGAAGTTTTTGAGAAACCCTGTCGTCCTGAGCGAGCGTAAGCGAGTCGAAGGATCTTCGCACCTCGTTTTCATTGTGCAGTTAGTTAGTGCGAAGATCCTTCGACTTCGTTCCCTTCGGTCACTACGCTCAGGATGACGCACTTGGGAGAATGCAATCACTCCTAACTCCTAATTCCTAACTCCTAACTCAGATAAATACTCCTTTCCCCAACTATGGAAGCATAGCCAATAAAAATTGTCCCCTCGGGTGAGGGGACTGATTTGTGGGGCTATTCCTCCAATGTCAGGTGCTGGACACCGGAAAGCTGAAATTCGGACATATACCGATCCATCCGGGAGACGATTTCATCGTAGTTGTCCTCGGTGATTTCGGGATAGTCCATATCCCGGCGGGAAAGCTCTTCCGCCAGAATTTCGTAAAATACATTGTCCTCATAGTAGGCGATGGCCTCGTGGATGCCGCCCTCGGTGTAGGCCTGGGAGGGCACCACGGTGCCGTTCCATTCCTCGGACAGAGCGGGGGACAGGGCGAAGATTTTGCTTTCCAGATTGTCATAGTCGGCGAAGCGGTCTTCCCCACGGGTGGAGTTCAGAACCCAGTTGCCGATGTAGACCAGATCCAGCAGGCGGCGGAATTCTTTGGCAGTCAGATCAATTTGCATGGCAGACCTCCTGGGGTTTCAGGTTTTGGAATATTATAGCATGATCCTTTTGAATTTCCAGAGGAAATTTGTAAATAATCTGTAGATTGAGGAGATAGGCATGAAAAAACTCAGTGTATGTGTTCTCTTTGGCGGCATCAGCCCGGAGCATGAGGTTTCCCTGCGCTCGGCGCAGTCCGTCCTGAACAATATGGACAAGGAAAAGTATAACATTTTCCCGGTGGGAATCACAAAAGAGGGAAACTGGTTCCTCTTTGGCGGTACGGACTATTCCCTGCTGCCCAAGGGGCGGTGGGAGGATCACCCCGAAAACCGCCCGGCTGCCATATCCCCGGTTCGGGGTCAGGGACTGCTGATCTTTGAGGGGGACAATGTGGTTCAGGAGCGGATCGATGTGGTGTTCCCGGTTCTTCACGGCGAGAACGGCGAGGACGGCGCCATGCAGGGTCTGCTGCAGATGGCAGGGATTCCCTATGTGGGTCCCCATGTGGCTGCCTCGGCAGTGGCCATGGATAAGACCCTCACCAAGCTGGTGGTGGATCACGCCGGCGTGACCCAGGCGGCATGGCATCTGGTGCGCCGGGGGGATCTGACCCATGTGGCAACGGTGCTGGATGCGCTGGAGGGAAGGTTTTCCTATCCTATGTTTGTCAAGCCCGCCGGTACCGGCTCCTCCGTGGGTGTTTCCAAGGCTGCAAGCCGGGAGGCTCTGGAAAAGGCTTTGGCCTTTGCCGCAAAGTATGACGACAAGGTGCTGGTGGAGGAGTTTATCCACGGACGGGAGATTGAGGTTGCCGTCATGGGCAATGAAAATCCTGTGGCATCCATCTGCGGCGAGATTGACTCCGGTGCTGAATTCTATGATTACGACGCCAAATATGTCACGGATACCTCCCGTCCCTACATCCCTGCCCGGATTGACGAGGATGTGCAGGAGATCGTCCGGGAGGCTGCCGTGAAGGTGTACAGCGCCATCGGCTGTCAGGGCCTGAGCCGGGTGGACTTCTTCGTGACCTATGAGGAAAACCGGGTGGTGTTCAATGAGATCAATACCATCCCCGGCTTTACCTCCATTTCCATGTATCCCAAGCTGTTTGAGGCCAGCGGAATTCCCTATGGTCAGCTCATCGACAAGCTACTGGCGCTGGCTCTGGAGGCTTGCTGATGCGGCGCGATGTGGTTTTATCCATCCGGGGGCGGCAGACCTATGCGGATCAGGAGCCGGAGGTCATTGAACTGGTGACCGAGGGCGTCATGGAGCTGCACGACGGCGGCTGGGACATCCGGTATGAGGAAAGCGAGCTGACGGGGCTGGAGGGTGTTACCACCACCTTCCGGGTGGAGCCGGGGAAGGTGATCCTCACCCGAGCCGGTAAGCTCAGCTCCCAGATGGTGTTTCAGGAGGGACTGTCCCACGATTCCCTCTACCAGATGGCCTTCGGCACCCTGATGCTGACGGTTCGGGCAATGCGGGTGTTTTTTGACATCACCCCCGACGGCGGAACCATTGATCTGGTGTATGAGATCAACATTGAAAACACCCAGGCCGGTATCATTGACTACCATCTGGAAATTCGTGCGAAATAACAATCCGGGCGTGCTGCTGCACGCCCGGACTTTTTTACTGATAGTAGCGCATATAATTGGATCGTGCTTCCAGCTCCCGGGAGATCAGCTCGTCGGTCTGGCGGTCATATTTGCACTTGTAGGATTTGGCATAGATGGTGTCCGCACCGTAGGTCACCTCGGTATCCATCTTCACATAGTAATCCCGTTCTTCGGTGCCTAGAATCCACATCTTCATATAGCCGTCGGAGACCTCGGCCTTCAGCTGAATGGGGAAGTGGGTGTTGTTGCGGAACTGATAGTCCGGGCCGCCCCAGTTGACGGTGGCATCCAGGCCGGGGTCGATGTAAGTAGAGGTGTAGCCGTGGTTGATGCGGAACACGATTTCCAGATCGGCATACAGACAGGCCAGATACAATGTGGAGGAGCCCTGACAGATGCCGCCGCCTACGGATTGCACCAGAGCGGTGCCGGAATAGGCCCCGGCAGGCAGATAGCCGTTTTCCCGGGTGCGCTGACCCAGGGTGGCGTTGTAGGAGAATTCCTCTCCCGGCTGCAAAATCAGGCCGTTGATAGATTCACAGGCCTTGCGCAGGTTGTTGTTCCGGTTTTCGTCCTTGGTGTGGGGGGTCTGGGCGTAGCCCAGCTCATCCCGGAAATAGGCCTCATCCCCCAGAATCTCCGGACGGATGTATTCCATGGGAATTTCCAGGGTTTGCCCGGGCTGAGCCTTGTCCACCAGCTTTTGCGCCTGCTCCACGGAGAAGCCATAGCCATAGCTGCCGGGAATCTGTGCATAGGTTTGCAGATCCAGGGTGGTATTCACCGCCGGGATACAGTGTTTTTCGGAGATGGCAGCTAAATTCGGCTTTTCCGCAGCTTTTTCAGGGGCAATTTCCGAAATCTTCAGGGAAAACTGATTTTTTCCGTAGGTTTCCAGAATCTGCTGTATCACAGCGTCCACATCCAGATGACGCTCATCCACCCCCATGGTGATTTGCAGGGTCTGGCAGGGGGCATTTTCCTGCCACTTTCCCTCCGCCAGCTCCGGCATCTGCCCAAAGAGAGCATCGGAACAGGGCTGATAGGCGGTGTCATATTTGGCGGCATATTCCTCCAGCGGCGTGCGCAGAGCCTTCTGCTGATATTTCAGGAAGGGGGTCAGCGGAATCTGTGGAGCCTGGGCTTCGCTGTTTTTCCGGCCATAGCGGTATGCCGCCCGGACAGCGGCAGAAATGTCCACCTGAATCTTTGTGTCCGCCGGGGAGAGGGTCAGGGTGTCCTCCGGAAGCTCCACCACCATGGGGGTTTGCGCAAACCCCTCTGTGGCAGCTTTCAGGGCTTTCTTTGCCTCGGACCGGCTCATGCCGCCCACATCCACGCCCCCCAGCGAGACGCCATCCACAATTTTGCAGTCGTAGGGGTCTGTCAGTGCGCTGACGGTGAACCATCCGCCGATCCCCAGCACAGCCACAGCCGCGACGGCGCACAGAGCCAGCACTGCCTGTTTGGGCAGTGCTTTTTTGACGGCTGGTTCCGTGGGAACAGCGCAGGAAGAATCCGCAGGATTGTCCTGCGCAGGAAAATCATCCCGATTTCTGGATGCTCTGGGACTGGAAAACTTGCCGCTTGCCATAGGGAACCCTCCCATCGTTGTCTTTAAAATAAATTGTGCATATCGGATTCAGTCAGAAAACCGACAAATTGTCATTTGTGGGGATGCCCCCACGGGCAATGCGAGCCTTCGCCCGGGTGGTAATCTTTCCATCCTTTGGGCACGCCCGGTTCGTTTTTGCGGTGGTGGTCTATTCTATATAACCTACGCAGTTCCGGTCGAGGGGCCCAAAGGATGTGGATTGTCCACCCGCAGTTCGTAACGAATTGTCAGCGGCGACTCGCCGCCAAATTCCAGTTTATCAACCGGCTGCGTAAAAGCAATAGGCACACAACAAATTATACCATATTCCGGCGGCGCTGCCTAGGTGGGGATGTCACAAAAACTCCGGTATTTTTCCAGAAATACCTTGCTTTGGCGCAGGCTGTCCACCCCGGAGACCAGCTTCAGCCGTAGAGTAGGCTCCTTGGCGTTGGCAAGGAAGGTGACCCGGGTCTTGTAGGCTTCGTCGGCGCACAGGGCGCCCACGGCGTCGAAATTGAGATTGGACAGGGTAAACAGCACATCGCCGGACTTCTGCCGGATATCCTTGATGCCCACCTGCCGGGCCTGCGCCCGGAGCAGGGCGATGTCGATGAGGTTCAGCACACCCTTGGGCGGCTCGCCGTAGCGATCTACAATCTCGTCCAGCAGGTCGTCGGCATCCTCCTGAGAGCGGATGGCCGCCATCCGGCGGTACAGATCCATCCGCTCCTCGCCCCGGGAGACATAGCCCTTGTCCACATTGGCGGTGACATTCAGGTCGGCGGTGCAGTCCGGGGTCTTGGGCGCCTCGCCCTTTTCCTCCAGCACCGCCTCGTCCAACAGCTTCAGGTACATATCGTAGCCCACGCTCATCATGTGGCCGGACTGCTCCGCACCCAGCAGGTTGCCTGCGCCCCGGATTTCCAGATCCCGCATGGCGATTTTGAAGCCGGAGCCGAATTCCGCAAAGTCCCGGATGGCGGACAGCCGCTTTTCCGCGATTTCCGTCAGGTTTTTGTCGGGACGGTAGGTGAAATAGGCGTAAGCGTGCCGGGTGGAACGACCAACCCGTCCCCGAAGCTGATGCAGCTGGCTCAGGCCGAAGCGATCGGCGTTTTCGATGATCAGGGTGTTGGCGTTGGCGATGTCCAGACCGGTTTCAATGATGGTGGTGCACACCAGCACCTGAATATCCCCCTGTGCCATGGCCTGCATCACATCCCCCAGAGCATCCTCCCCCATCTGTCCGTGGGCAACCGCCACGGAGATTCCGGGAATCCGCTTGCGGATGGCACCGGCGCACTGGTCGATATTGTCGGTGCGGTTGTGGAGGTAATAAACCTGACCGCCCCGTTCCACCTCCCGGCGGATGGCGTCGTCCAGAATGGCGTTGTTGTGCTCCAGCACAAAGGTCTGCACCGGATAGCGGTCGGAGGGGGGTTCTTCCAGGGTGGACATATCCCGGATGCCGGAAAGCGCCATGTTCAGGGTTCTGGGGATGGGGGTGGCGGACAGGGTCAGCACATCCACACCCTTGGACATCTCCTTCAGCCGTTCCTTGTGGGAAACGCCGAAGCGCTGCTCCTCGTCAATGATGAGAAGCCCCAGATCCTTGAAGCTCACGCTTTTTTGCAGCAGCTTGTGGGTTCCAATGATGAGATCCACATTTCCGGCTCGCAGATCTGCCAGGGTCTGCTGTTGCTGCTTGGGAGTGCGGAACCGGCTGAGCACATCGATGTTCACTGGAAAGCCCCGGAACCGGGACACGGCAGTCTGGTAGTGCTGCTGGGCAAGCACCGTGGTGGGCACCAGAATGGCGGCCTGCTTGCCGTCCATGACGGCCTTCATCACCGCCCGGAGGGCAACCTCGGTCTTGCCGAAGCCCACATCGCCGCAGAGCAGGCGATCCATGGGCACAGGGGATTCCATATCCCGTTTGATTTCCCCGATGCAGCGAAGCTGGTCGTCGGTTTCGGGATAGGGAAAGTTGTCTTCAAATTCCTTCTGCCAGGGGGCATCCGGGGAGAAGGCGTAGCCCAGCTGCCGCTTTCGGGCGGCGTAGAGCTGAATCAGTTCCCCTGCCATGTCCTTGGCGGCCTTTCTGGCCTTTGCCTTGGTTTTCTGCCAGGCATCGCTGCCGATTTTGTTCAGCCGGACATTGGCATCCTCGCCTCCGCCGCCGATATACTTGCTCACCAGATCCAGCTGGGTGGCAGGGACAAAGAGGGTGTCGCTGCCCTGATAGGCGATTTTGATATAGTCCTTCACGGCGTTGTCCACCTTGATCTGCTCCATGGCAACAAAGCGGCCGATGCCGTAGTTTTCGTGAACCACCAGATCTCCGGGGGTCAGGTCGGTGAAGGAATTCAGCTTCTGGCGGTTAGTGGCGGTTTTCTTGGCAGGAGCCTTCCGCTTCACCTCGCTGCGGGCGATGAGCTGACCTTCCGTGAGAATGGCCAGACGGCTCAGGGGATACTCCATGCCGTAGGGCAGGTTTCCCTCCGCCAGCAGAATCTGCCCCGGCTTGGGCAGAGTGGTCAGGGGGATGCACAGGAAGGAAGAAAGTCCCTTGTCGTGCAGCAGCTTCTGCAAAATCTCTGCCCGGCGACGGGAGCCGCAGAGCACCAGCGAGCCAAATTCCTGCTTCTGGTAGTGGGTCAGGTCAGCGGCGGCGGTTTCCAGATTGCCGCCGTAGCCCGGCAGCTGCTTGGCCACCATGGGCAGCAGCACCTTTGGCAGGCAGCTCTCCGGATAGGAAGAGCCTCCGAAGGAATCGAAATAGATACAGGGCTTGCCGGAGATGGCGTGGAAAAAATCCTCCCACTGGCACACAAAGTCGCACAGCTCCCCGGCCACCAGTCCGGCCTGCAGGAGACTGTCCAGCTGCATTCCCATCTCCTCGGTGCGGCTCCGGGCGGTACGGTGGAGATTGCCGTGGTCAAAAAGCACCACCACGGCATCCTTTGGAATATAGTCGGCGGCGGTTGCCAGCTCCGGATAGATGAGAGCCAGATACCGGTCAGCGGCAGAAAGATGCACGCCGTTTTCCAGCTTTTCCAGATCTTTTTCCAGCGTAGAGATCAGAGCCTCGTTGACATTTTTCCGGCGGCGCTGCCGGGCAATGAGACTGCGGATGTCTTTGCATAAACCCTCCAGCCCCTTTGGGTGCAGCCCAGGCTGGCATTCCCCCACCGGGAGGATTTCTATGGATTCGATGTTTTCCGTCCGCCGCTGGGTATCGGGGTCGAAATAGCCCATGGTGTCCAGCTCGTCCCCGAAAAATTCCGCCCGGACGGGCTTTTCCGCGGCAGGGGAGAAGATGTCCAGAATCCCACCCCGGAGGGCAAACTGACCGGGGCCTTCCACCATGCCGCATCGGCTGTAGCCTGCGGCGGTAAGCCGGGACAGAAGTCCCTCTATGGGATACTCCCGACCAGTGTTCAGGGTGAACACAGCCTGTTTCAGAACCTCCGGGGGTATGGTGCGCAGGGACAGGGCCTCCCATGTGAGGATCTGCACCGTAGTTTTGCCCGTCAGGAGGTCATGGAACTGCCGCAGCCGCTTCTGCTCCCACTCCCGGGAAACCACGCTGGCGTCATACAATGTCAGCTCCCGTCCCGGCAGGATGGGAACCGTGAGATCCAGAAAGCCCTTCAGCTCCGCCTGAAGCCGCCGGGCAGCCATGTCGTCCTGACACACCAGAATCAGAGGCCGCTTCACATCCCGGCACAGGCCGGCTGCCACATGGCTGCGGTTGATCTGGCCGATGCCGGTGACGGCGGCATTTTCACCCTGAGCAATGGCGTCAAGAAGGGTATTGTATTCCGGAATGGTTTTCAGCAGAGAAAGAAGCTGTTCCATAGTCGCCTCCAAACAGCAATGCGGAAAGGGGGAAGACTACCCCCTTTCCGTGAGATGTGACAAGATATTTTCTAATGTGCATATCCGCTTGAGTCAGCAAAGCGATAAATTGGAATTTGTGGGGATGCCCAAAGCCTCCCCTGTGTAAGGGGAGGTG
>CAMCRV010000036.1 GCA_945877365.1 uncultured Clostridia bacterium
AGCCGAGTTCTTCTGCTTCGGCACCAACGACCTGACCCAGATGACCTTCGGCTTCTCCCGTGACGATGCCGGTAAGTTCCTGGATGCCTACTACGACGCCAAGATCTTCGAGAGCGATCCCTTCGCCCGTCTGGACACCAACGGCGTAGGCAAGCTGATGGAGATGGCTGCCAAGCTGGGCAAGGCCACCCGTCCCGAGCTGCATCTGGGCATCTGCGGCGAGCACGGCGGCGACCCCATGTCCGTGGAGTTCTGCCACAAGATCGGTCTGGACTATGTCTCCTGCAGCCCCTTCCGGGTACCCATCGCAAGACTGGCCGCCGCTCAGGCTGCTATCAAGGATAGCAGGAATTAAGTGATTTTCAGATGTTCGGAACCTTCACCATCACCCAGGAGGATGCGGAAGCATACCTATATGCCCTCTCTCCCCTGCGCAGGGTGCATCGGTTCCGTGACATTCGGGTAAATCTCTATATCCAGCACAGATCCCCAACCGCTTCACGGCGGTTGGGGATTTCTGCGTTTTCAAGAGAAGCTCCTGAGCTTCTCCTGTCTTTTCTGATACGATAGCAGCATTGCAAAGCAAGAAGTACTAACCAGGAAATCGAATTGAAATATCTAAACATTTTCTCTTGACGGATGATTTTTCCGATATTCACTGGGTGTAACTCCCATGATTTCCCGGAAGGCTTTGGCAAAATAACTCATTTCCTGGAATCCGCAGTCGGAACCGATGTCCGCAATTTTTTTCTCTGTTGCCAGCAGCTGATCCGCTGCCCGCTGTACCCGGTAATATTTGGTGTACTGAATGGGTGTCAGCCCAATGGTATTATGGAAGCAGCGTAAGCACTCGCTGGGGCTGATCATGACACTGGCTGCAATTTCACTGGTAGTCAGCTGCTCTGTAAAGTGATCCTGAATGTACTGAAGCATGATTTTGATGCGCTCGTTATCCCGGGAGATTTTTCTGACAAGCGTTGGATGTTCCACAGGGAGATGCCGCTTCAGAAGCGCAAGCAGATGGGATAGAGAATGACGCACATCCAATTCGTATTCCGTTTCGGCGTTCTGACAGCAGCGCCATGCACTTTCAATGGCCCGAATCGCATCTTTGTGCCAGGAGATCCCCCGGTCAAAGGTAAACCACGGCATCGTGGCGGCGTTTGCAACCGGCTGCACATAGCTCTGCCAGAATACACTGTCAAACCGTCCGCCAATGAGAATCGGGTCAAAAACCAGCGATTTCTGCCGGGATTCCTCTTCGTCTGCTGCTAAAAATGTGTGGGGAATGCCTCTGTTGATAAAAAATCCGTCCCCCTTGCTCAGGATGATTTTTTCCTTGCCTACATACATAAGGACGGCGCCGGCAGTGACAAAACCGGCTTCCATTTCGTCGTGCCAGTGCAGCTGCATAGAGCTTTCTGTCCAGTCGCCGCTGTATATGGCAATGGGGAAGGCTGCAGTGCCGTGTTCCCTCAGTTCCCTGCCTTGGCTGTTATATTCATCATCATGGGAAAAAACCGCCATATGCTACCTCTTTTCTTGGAGATTTTGTTGCATGGTTTCGAAGAAATCTTGCTAACACATTTCGACCCTAAGTGCTATAATTTTACCATAAGGAAAACAGAAATGCAACGAAACAGTCTGAAATAGCCATGTATTTTTCCAATTCGCGTGATAGCACGATTCCTTCGCTGTGCACATCCAACAATGCTGGTATGTCATAATTAGCCAAACCGTTATAAACAGGAGGGGCTTATATGGGAAAGAAACTCATATTTCTGGATATCGACGGCACACTGTGCCAACGGAATCATCTTTAATCTACAAAAACGAAGGAGTAAGTTTCATGAGCAATCCCACGCTGAACGAGTTTGAAGTGCGGCTGCAAAAGCACCATGATGAACTGCGCTGGCTGTATATGGAGCTATACAACAACGGTTCCATGTTCTATGAACTGGTGGAGAATCTGCGTGCATGTTATGCAGAACGCAGCAATGACCTGAAAGGAATTGACCGAAGCCGGGAAACGGATCCCGATTGGTACCGCCGCAATGATCTTCTTGGCATGATGCTGTATATTGATAATTTTGGCGGCACCATCAACGGTGTCCGGGAAAAGCTGGATTACATCCAGAAAAGCAATGTCAATTACATTCATCTGATGCCCTTCCTGGATACGGTTCCCGAACGAAGCGACGGCGGCTACGCAGTCAAGGATTTCCGGAAAGTGCAGCCCTGGCTGGGCACCATGGAAGATCTGGAGGAGCTGACTTCTGCCTGCCACGAAAAAGGGATTCAGGTCTGTATGGATTTTGTCATGAATCACACCAGTGAAGACCACGAATGGGCTGTCCGGGCAAGGAATGGCGAAGGGGAGTACATGAGCCGGTATTTCTTCTATGACTCCTGGGAAATTCCCGGCGAATACGAGAAAACGGTTCCCCAGGTGTTTCCCACTACCGCTCCCGGCAATTTTACCTGGCTTCCGGAATGCGGTCACTATGTAATGACAACCTTCTATCCCTATCAGTGGGACTTGAATTATCAGAATCCCAGAGTCTTCAATGAGATGATGTACAACTTCCTGTATCTTGCCAATCGGGGAATTGACATCATTCGGATTGATGCAGTTCCCTACATCTGGAAAGAGCTGGGAACCCAGTGCCGCAATCTGAAGCAGGTGCATACCATCGTCCGCATGATGCGTATGATCTGTGAGATCGTCTGTCCCAGTGTTTTGCTTCTGGGTGAGGTGGTCATGGAGCCTGAGAAGGTGGTTCCTTACTTCGGCACTGTGGAAAAGCCTGAGTGCCATATGCTTTACAATGTCACCACCATGGCAACCACCTGGCATACCGTTGCCACCCGGGATACCACATTGCTGCGTGAGCAGCTGGATAAGGTTTTCCATCTGCCAAAGCAATATGTGTTTCTGAACTACCTGCGCTGCCATGACGACATCGGCTGGGGACTGGATTATGATTCCCTTCTCCGGTTCGGCATCCAGGAGCGTCCGCATAAAGCCTATCTGAACAACTTCTTCCGGGGGTATGAGGGCATGTCCATCAGTCAGGGTGAGCTGTATAACGAAGATCCGGTCACTGGCGATGCCCGGCTCTGCGGCACCACCGCATCCTTATGCGGCCTGGAGACGGCCCTGATTGCAGAAGATGCTGAGGCAATTACCAGCTCTATCAACACAATCGTCATGCTTCATGCCTATATGCTCACACAGTCCGGTATTCCCGTTCTGTACTCCGGCGATGAGATCGGCCAGCTGAACGACGAGACCTACCACAATGACGAAAACAAGGCGGAGGATTCTCGCTACCTGCATCGGGGCAAGATGGATTGGATCGCTGCCGCCAGGGCAGACGAGGAGGGCACCACCGAAAACCGCATTTTTACCGCCTTGTCCAGGCTGGAAATCCTCCGCAGGAACGAAAATGTCTTCTCCTGCGCAGCAGATGTCTGGATCATCGAAACCGGTGATCGTGCTGTGCTGGGCATTGGCCGTTACTTAAAGGGCGAGACATTGGTGGGACTGTTCAATTTCAGCGAGGTCGACCGAAGGGTTTGTCTGAACGATACCGCCCACTATATGGATCTGATTACCGGAGAAAAGCGTTCCATCCGCAGCATCACCATTCCGGCGCAGGGTTTCTTCTGGCTGAAGAAGGTCTGATTCTTGGAGAACTGCGCATTGACCTGACGCAAAATAAAATGAGCTTATCGGTTTTACTCAGCCGCTTGATAAATTGGAATTTGTGGGGATGCCCCCACGGGCAATGCGAGCCTTCGCCTGGGTGGTAATCTTTCCATCCTTTGGGCACGCCCGGTTCGTTTTTGCGGTGGTGGTCTGTTCTATATAACCTACGCAGTTCCGGTCGAGGGGCCCAAAGGATGTGGATTGTCTGCCCGCAGTCCGTAACGCATTGTCAGCGGCGACTCGCCGCCAAATTCCAATTTGTCGCTTTGCTGGCTTAAGCCGATAAGCACAAAATAAAATGAGCGAACCGGGCAAAAACAATAAAGTAATGATTGAACGGAGGAAACGATTATGAAGCAGTTTGATTACACCATCAAAGATCCCATTGGTATCCACGCCCGCCCCGCAGGTCTGCTGGTTAAGGAAGCCAAGGCTTTTGCAGGTACCGTGGTCACCATCACCAAGAATGGCACCACCGTTACGGCAACTCAGCTCATGAAGCTGATGGGGCTGGGGGTCAAGCATGGGGATGTTGTCACTGTTCAGGCAGAGGGCGCAAACGAGGAGGCTGCCATCGCTGCATTGTCCGATTTCTTCAACAAAAACCTGTAAAAGGAGAGTCGCTATGAAACAGTTTACTTATTTGATTACCACAGATTTTCCCATGCACTTTGGCCCTGCGGGTCAGCTGGCTGCCTTGGCACGCACATATCCCGATTCGGAAGCTACCATTGAAATGGGCACCCGGAGCGCCAATATCTCCCGTCCCATGAAAGTCGCGACCATGGGCATCCGCAAAGGAGACAAGGTCACCGTCACCGTAGAGGGGCCTTCGGAGGTTGAGTTCATCGATGTGCTGTATCAGTATTTCGAGGACAGAATGTAAGCAGAGGTAACGATATGATTATGATGCAGGGAAACACTGTGTCCAAGGGCGTTGTGAAAGGACCTCTGTACTTCTTCAATTCATAATTCTTGAATGGAGGTGGCAAGCAGATGCCAGGAGCACAGGTGGAACAGACTCATCCGAGGGCATCCAGCATTCCTGTCCCGGTATCTTCCGGAATGACGGCAGATAGCAAATCAAAACCACAAATCATGGTGGAGAAGCGACAGGAGCTTTTCTGGCAGGGTGCATTGGCATCCAACAGCATTCTGCTATGGATCGTCACCAACATTCAGTCAATGGATGACTCTGGCGTGTAGAAATAACAAATCTCCGGGAATTTACCTTTCCTGCAAAGGGAAAATTCCCGGAGATTTACTATTGGATTGTTTTTGAAAGGAACGCCCACAAAGCTATCACGAAGAAAGCGCCGAAAAGCGGAGTGCAGAAGTACCGATTGCATCCAGGCAGCGTGAGTCGGCTCGCCTTCCGAAAAAAACGGGCAACTACATCGGGATGCGCGCCGAGGTTGTTGCATACAAAGAAAAGCTGGCGGTTCAAGACCTTGTGCAGTACATTTCGATAGGCTGCACAGGGTCTTTTTCTTTCTTTTTTGTCCTTGCAAGTCACTCGGCGGCTCCTTGTCTGCTTGTTCTTTCATGTTGAATATGGCGGAATCGTATGATACAATAAAATGCATCATATTGTGTGTTGTGCTTATCGGTTTTCCTCAGCCGCTTGATAAATTGGAATTTGTGGGGATGCCCAAAGCCTCCCCTGTGTAAGGGGTTGTGCTCCGCGCAGCGAATCAAAATCTCCATGATTGCCAGTGGCAATCATACCAAAATGTATCAGGTGGCAAAAATCTATTGATTTTTGCCGGAGGGGTTGTCAATCCCCCAGTCAGCTTCGCTGACAGCCCCCTTTACACAAGGGGGCCTTTAGATCGCCAAATTCCAATTTGTCGCTTTGCTGACTGAAACCGATATGCACATTGTGTATGATACGGAATTCCGGATGCTGGATCATGCTTCGCTGGTGAACCGATGCTAATGGCGGGAAGTCGTTGCGAAGCGGTTTGTGCATCTGCTTGATCTTCCTTCCGCAGCTGATGTCACGAAAACAAGCGCCCCAAACTGCCGGCAATATGATGTGGTATGTCAGCCGAAATCCTATGAACGATTCCAATTCACGAGAAGCATTCCCCTGTCCTCAGGGTCTGCGCATGGGCACAAAGGTGCTCCTTTCTCCTCACACCGAATAAGCAGGTAATATCGATGAACAAATTATTGAATCGTATTTCTATGCGTCAATTTCTCTTTTCCGAACTGGTAAAGCGCGACTTCAAGCAGAAATACAAGCGCACCTTGCTGGGTATGGGGTGGAGCGTTCTGTCACCGCTTCTGAATCTGCTGGTCATGAGTCTGGTGTTCACCCAGTTTTTCGGCAGGAACACTCCCCACTACACCATTTACCTGTTCTGCGGCACTCTGGTGTTCTCCTGCTACCGGGAGTCCACCAACGGCGGTATGAACGCCCTGATGGCAAACGCCCGCATTTTTACCAAGGTGAATGTACC
Organism: uncultured Clostridia bacterium; assembly: GCA_945877365.1. GTDB lineage: Bacteria > Bacillota > Clostridia > Oscillospirales > Oscillospiraceae > Faecousia. The sequence goes on from CAMCRV010000036.1 coordinate 6,178, forward strand.
GAAGTACCTGTTCGTGCTGTCCAAGAATGTGTCATCCCTCATCAATTTCGGGCTGAACCTGTGTGTGTTCTTCCTGTTCGCGCTGTTTGACGGCATCTCCTTCGGCCCCCATTTCCTGGCGCTTCTGTATCCCATCACCTGTCTTGTGGTATTCAATCTGGGCGTGGGCATGATTCTCTCGGCGTTGTTTGTTTTCTTTCGGGATATCACCTATCTGTATGACATATTCACGCTGCTGCTGAACTATATGTCTGCCATTTTCTATAAGGTGGATGCCTTCTCCCCGATGGTGCAGCGGATCTTCCTGTGTAATCCCGTCTACTGCTACATCCGATATTTCCGGGTTGTTGTCCTGGAAGGCGGCATCCCCTCGCTGCCTTTTCATCTGCTCTGTGCTTTTTACGCCCTTCTGGCCGCTGCAGCCGGTGGATATATTTACAAAAAGTACAATCACAGCTTCCTGTACTATGTGTAAGGAGGGGATGGAGAAATGACAATCATTCAGGCAAACGGTATATCCATCCGCTATATTACCGGTGATTTTAAGGACATCGGACTGAAGGAATATGTGATGCGGCGGCTCAAGGGCGACTACCATGTCACAGAATTCTGGGCAGATCGGGATATCACCTTTTCGTTGGAAAAGGGGGATATGCTTGGGATCATCGGCTCCAACGGCGCAGGAAAGTCCACTCTTCTGAAAGCGGTTTCCGGGATTATGGTGCCGACAAAGGGCCATATGGAGATCCATGGTACGGTGGCCGCTCTGTTGGAGCTTGGCTCCGGCTTTGACGGCGACCTGACCGTCCGGGAAAATACCTACCTTCGGGGTGCCATGCTGGGCTATACCCGAAAGTTCATGAACGAGATGTACGACAGCATCATCGAGTTTGCCGAGCTTCAGGATTTTCAGGACAGGCCCTTCAAGCAGCTGTCCTCCGGCATGAAGTCCCGACTGGCCTTCTCCATCGCCTGTCTGGTGAATCCGGACATTCTGATTCTGGATGAAGTGCTGTCCGTGGGTGACGGGGCCTTCCGGAAAAAGAGCGGCGACAAAATGCGCCAGATCCTCTCCGGCGGCGTCACCGGGATTCTGGTCTCCCACTCGGTGGATCAGGTGCGGGAAATGTGCAACAAAATTCTCTGGCTGGATCACGGAAAGCAGGTTTACTTTGGTAATGAGACGGAAACGCTTTGCAATGCCTACGAGGAATTCCTGATTACCAGAAAGCTGCCTGAAAGCTTTGTGGAAATTGAAACGCTCTCCGATGCTTTTATCCGTCGGAAAGAGGAGGAACGCAGGAAAAAGCAAATGAACGAAGCGCAGAAGCTGCAAAGCATTCTGGAATCCGGCAGCTCCGATGCGGCGGTGGAGGCGGCCTTGTCCATCATCCGAAAGCGCAAGCCGGAGCTGTTGAAGGAGTAACGGAAGCAGAGAATGTATCTGCAAACAACGCTCCATCCTCAAGCCCACCAATCAGGGTGGTTAGTACCTTGGGGTACAAGATGCTGCGATTGAAACTCGCTGGTGTTAGGGTAGCATTTTCCACACATCGGGCGGCATAGGTGGCAAGCCTCACCCCCTTCTCCGGGTCAAAGGTGCTGATCCCCTTGATCAGCCCGATGGTGCCTATGGAAATCAGATCCTCCTGATCCGAGGTTTGGGCGTAGTATTTTTTCATAATATGCGCCACCAGGCGCAGGTTCCGCTCAATCAGTACATTCCGCGCCTCCAGATCCCCCTCCCGGCTGCGCAAAAGAAGCCTGCGTTCCTCCTCCTCTGTCAGGGGCTTGGGGAAGCTCCCGGTGGACAGCTGCAGGGAGCACAGCAGCGTGCTCAGCATCAGCCATGTGGTACAGAGCATAACATCACCTCTGCACACTGTATTCGCCCAAGTTTGTCCGTTTTCCTGCCCATGCCATGAAAAACCTCCGGCCTATGCCGGAGGTTTTCCGGATTCCCTCAATACGATGGGTCTTCCCTCCATCTGTCGGGCATGGAGGCAGCCATCTGTCATCCAGATCAGCATATTGAGAATGTACGCCGGGTCAGCTGTGTCCCGGAATTTGCTGAAATCCAGATTACCCATATAAGTTTCAAATGGCAGCCATCATTACAGCATTCAAGCCCGGCAAGTGTCAATCACCTGCCGGGCTTGTCCCTATTCACATCTGTACCGCTACTTTTCTGCCTGCAATATCTCCTGCAAATGATCCAGCAGGAACCGCTGGGCATCTTCGGAATAGCAGACCGCCTGATAGGTTCCGTACTGTCCCTCCCGGAGTTTGACAGTCAGTCCAATCTGCTCTCCTATCGCCGTTGGAAGGCGTTTGGGCTTTCCGTCCGCGTCCGTCTGTTTCGACATAAACCCTTTCTCAATCAGCCAATCGGTAATCGTTGTTGTCTTCAGCTTCTTGCGATCCGGGTCGTTGATCGCATTCATAATCCGGTCAACAAACTGCGTGATTTGGGTTGGCTCCTGCGACACGGCTATGCGGCACAGTTCTTCCTCTGTAACATAGAAGTCTTTCTTTGGCGTTTTCTTCACACTGCCGCCGCACGCAATGATCTGATCCAAAACCCCGGACACATAGAAAAAGCATCTCGCCAGACGGACATTGTTCAGCACGGAGTCCTCGGGAATTTCCTGATCCGAAATCGGGTCAATTCCCTGGGCCAGCTTGTCCATATACATCTTCGCCCGCTGCATGATTTCCAGCTCTGTCATTGTCTTTTCCCTCATTTCTTCTCTTTCCCGCAGCAGTTCTTATACTTTCTGCCGCTGCCGCAGGGGCAGGGGCCATTCCGGGAAGGCGCGCCGACAATGGTCAGTTTTGGCCTCTGGGGTGGTTCCTCAAAGAAGGACAGCTGATTCTCAGGCGGCGCAAGCCGCTGCCGAAGCTGCAAGCCCCGGGCTGACTGTACGAGCAGCTCGTCCGGCGTATTGCCCCTGTTGGCGTGCTTGTGGGTGTGGTTGTTCAGGTCCTGAAATAACAGGGCAAATTCTTCCAAATCCCAATTCTTATGGGCCGTCACACCATCCACCTTCATGATCTTCAGGACTTCCTGCAATGGCGTGTCAATGACGATGACCCACTGAATGCAGTCGCAATAGTCTTCCGCGCTTTGTCGGCAGGGATGCCGAAAACTTACGCAGATACCGTATCATCGCGCCGCGCTGGGGCGTTTTCGGGAAGTAGGTACTGTCTGCGAATGGCAGAAATTCCGCCTTGGGAAGGATTTTCAGCGGTTTCCCCTTCTGGGCGCAGCGCAGTTCCCGGATGTCCTTCTCCGGGTCTTCCACAAGCCAATAACCCGAGACGATTTCGCAGTTTTTCATGGCTCCTTCCGGTGTTACCTGTAGATCCCCCACGCTGTCAATGACAGCAAAATCGTTGTCTTCACTCCGGTCAATGACGAAGACCGTCATAAGAAAAGACGGAACATCCACTTTTTTGTTCTGGCTGTTGTAAAGCTCGTACAGTTCGTCCAGAGAGATCAGGCCATACAGATTCGCCGCAGCGTCCATATATTGGTGGATCAGGTCGATCTCCTCCCGGGTCAACGGAATCTGCGCATACAGCTCTTCCATTTCTTCCTGTGTCAGCGAATCAGGAATATCGTCCTCATCCTCATCTTCTTCCCAATCCGGGCACTGCTCCGGCGATTCCCCCACGCTACGGATCACCAAAGGTGTTTTCGTATCTTCTTCCAGTTCCCGAAGTACCTTGCACTGGAAGCGCCACTCGTCGCCAAAATCAAACACATACTTAAACTGGCTGCCCTTTTTCAGATTCAGCTTTTCCAGCTTTCGGCCTTTTGTCAGCCGATCATGACTATCCATCTTCATAGAGTAATAGGCATCATACTGGCTCCATATTCTGTTGTCCATGAAAAAGGCATGGGCATGATCGTCCTCAAATTCAAAGGCCTCCAGAATTGTCTCATGGAGCCGAAACAGCGTTGCGCTTTTGGATATTTGAATATGCCGATAACAGCCGGTTCCAAGGGATACGCTGATCACATAGCTTCCCATTGTCTCTATCCTTTCTCTACTCCAGCAAAGCGTCTGCTTCTGCCGCCGGAAGATTTGACGGCTCTGAAAGTGTGCTGCCCCCTTACGCAGCTATCATAACACGCATATTTCTGAGCGTCAAGTTTGTTGCATTGATGTAATAAACTTGCATGTTTTCCTTTTTTGTTACATTGCAGGAAGCCTCATCAAATCCTGGCGGGAAATATCTAACATTCCGTTCCAGTAAATAGTGATTTTCTTCCCGCAGCAGGTAAATTCCAAACTTTCTGATCTGCCCCAGAAATAGTCTCCGCGGGCATTATCCCTTATTAGACGGTTGATGCTCGTGGGCAGGTTCTGAGGCGAGTAAATCGCCTCATACTACTGTTCTAACTTCAGGTATATGTCCAGATGAATTTCCTCCCTGGTACTCCCCTTTTTTACAACAATTTTTTCCAAAATCGTCGTAAGAAGCGCCGAGTTTGGCTCCCCTTCAAAGCGCAATTCCCGATCAAGAACCCGCCGGATTTCGGCTTCATTCAGCTTACTGCCGGCTGTCCTCGCTTCTTCCTGCTGGATGGCAGAAAGCTGGCTTTCACACTCCCGGAGCCGGACATTCAGGGCATCGTTTCGTTTTTTGAACTCAGGAGCATCCAACGCTCCGGCGATGTTCAAATCCAGCAGACGATCCTTCTTTTTCTCAATCTCCTCCATTTCCTCCTGCACCCGGCTGCGGAGCCTGTCATAGTCCACCTCCTTGGGCACTGTCGTTCTGGAACAGCACGCCCACATTGTTTTCCAACAATTCCTGTGTGTATTTGATGCTGTCCAGGGTGGAACGGGAAAATCGGGAGATTTCCTTGGTGATGATGAAATCAAACATCCCGGCTTTCGCGTCCCGAATCATGCCCACTCACCTCGTAACACCCTATGCGTGTACTTTTTTCATCATGCGCTGCCGCTTTCGGCTGTGGGGCAAAAAACAAAAACCGCCGTACCTCCCTCGCAGAAAGCGATGGAAGCACGGCGGTATATTCCTGTTAAAACTGCTTTTTCCGCATTTTCTCCCGCAGATCGCCGATGGTGCCGCCTGTGTACTTCTTAAATACGCGGCAGAAATAGGTCGGGCTGGCGTAGCCGGTCTTCAGTGCAATCTCCCGAATGGACAGGCGGGTGTCTCTTGCCAGTATCACTGCATTTTTCATCCGCACGGATGTCAGATACTCCACAAAGCTCTCGCCCCGCTCCGCCTTAAACAGGCGGCTCAGATAATAGGTGCTGATTCCAATCTTATCCGCCACCACATCCAGAGAAATATCCTCGGGAAAATGCTCCTCAATATATTGCAGTGCCTGATTGACATAGCTGCTCTCCGACAGGGACTGCGCCGTATGGAGGGCTTCGCACAGGATAGCCAGCCCCTCCTGAAGCACCCTGACAGGGTCGGAAGGATGGCTTTTCAGTTCCCACCCGGTCTTTTCCAGCTGCTCCCGACACGCCGGGAGGGAGGCGGCCTCATGCTCCAGCAGGGCGGATATGGCTGTCCACAGTCCATCCGCAAAGCCGGGATCGTTCTGCACGGTTGCCCGCATCCGGGTTATTTCCATGCCGATACGCTCGATGCTCTTCTCCCGGAGCAGATGCACCAGAAGCTCCGCTTCGTCGTCGTAGACGGTATTCTGGGGTGTATAGAAGGCGATATCGCTGTTTTCGGTCATCATCAGTGCCAACAGGCTTTCGCGGTAGGAGTCTGCCATCCGGCCAAAATCCGAATAGACACTTCCCACGCCCACCCGGAAATGCAGCCCAAGGGTCTGATCCAGACGGCTCACGGTCACCCGGAGGACATCGTGAATCCAATGCTGCTGCTCTGCCAGAGGCTTTCGGTCAACAAACATCATCAGGCAGATATTTGCCTCCGTGATGGACAGGAGAAATACACAGTTGCTGCCTATCTGTGCATCCAGCGCCCGCTTCAGTCTGATCTTCTCCTGACTGAGAATCCGGTCCTGCCCGTCAGGAATCAGCGAGACCACCACACCGGAGTCGAAATGCACCCCGTGCATATCACAGTAGGTGGCAAAGTTTTCCTCCGCCGGCTCCCCGATGAACAGGGAATACATGATCTCGCTTTCCAGCACCGAATGAACCTGAGTAAACAGGGCGTGGATCTGCTGCTGGCTGTAGCTGTTCTGCCGGGTTGCATCGATCTGGCGGCAGAGCTTGCGGATGGTCTGAATGGTGGTATCCCGCTTTTCCGGCTTGAGGATATAGGCGTCGATTTTCAGAGACAGCGCACGCTGGACATAGGAAAACTCATCGTAGGCGGTGTTGATAATGAAGTGGGTCTGGCTGCCCTTTGCCCGGAGCAGGTCAATGGCATCAATTCCATTGATACCAGGCATATTCACATCCACGATGGCGATATCCGGCTGGTGCTGCTGCAAGAGGGAAACCATCTCCAGACCATTGGAAGCCACAGCGACGATCTCGATTTCCGGGAATTCTTTCCGCAAAAGCAGGCTCAACGCCTTTCGCTCGATTTCCTCGTCATCGGCAATCAGAATGGTATAGTTGGCCATAATCTCCCTCCCCGTTTTCTGCCATGGGACAAAACTGGTTTACTCCGGCAGCAGCATTCGGATGCAGGTATCTCCCGGACGGCTTTCCAGTTCAAAGCCCAGCTCCGCGCCAAAGAACAGCCGCAGCCGCTGGTATACATTGTGAAGGCCGATGTGGCCGTCGTCGAACAGCTCCTGGGTAAAGGATTTGCGGAGCTTTTCCAGAACCTGCGGCTCCATGCCGACACCGTTGTCCCGAACCTCCAGACAGACCCCGTTTCCCTGACGGAACAGCCGCACGGTGACTGCGCCGCCGCCGATCATGGAGCCCACCCCATGGGACACCGCGTTTTCCACCAGAGGCTGAAGAATCATACACGGGATTTCCAACCTTCCGCAGGTTTCGTCCACATCGAAGGCAAAGCGGATGCGGTCGCCGAACCGGCATCGCTGGATATAGACATAGTTTTTGGTATTCTCGATTTCGTCCAACAGGGTCACCGACTTGGTCACCTTGCCCAGATTGTAGCGCAGGAAATCCGCGGTTGCCTCCAGCAGCTGGGCGGTTTCCTCTGCATCCTCCATGTGGGCCATCTGGGTGGCCATGTTGAGGGTGTTGAAGAGGAAGTGGGGATTGATTCTGGCCTGCAGGAGCTTCAGTTGGCTGGACTGCAGTGCCGAGCTGATGCGCAGGTTTTCCATCTCCACCTTCTGGAGCTGCTCACGCATCCGGGAGTTCTGCTCGATCTGCTCCATCTGGGCGTGAATGGTGTCCATCATCTCGTTGAAGGCATCCGCAAAGACCGTCAGCTCGTCGCCGGTATCCAGATGGATGTGCTCCTGACACCGGGGATTGCGGGTAATTCCATCCGCCAGATCAATCAGCTGGTTGACGGAATCCGACATCCCCCGAACCACCCGCTGGAAAAAGATGGCACTTACCGCCACCGCCAGAATCAGCATGGATATCTGAACGATGTTCAAAATTCGCTGTATCTGCATCAGCTGGGTCTGCATCCGGTTGGTGATTTCCAGCTTGCTGATGTAGACATCCTGAAAGCTCTGGCTGATAAAGCCCAGAATCTGCTGGGTCTCAGAATAGGCCGCGCCCAGCTCAGTCCGGTTTCCCGTTCCGCCCTCGCTGCGGAATACGGTGACATTTGCAACCAGCTGATCTGTTTTCTGCAAAAATGTATCCACAATGCAGCACAGATCCATGACCTCCCGGGAATAGGACGCATCCATGTGCGCCTGAATGTCCTCCAGCTGCTCCCGGGTTTTGGCGGCATCCTGATAATACTGCTGCCCGCTCAGGGGCCGCAGATAGAAATAGTAGTCAAACACCACCCGGTTGGTGTCCTCCACCCGCACGAAGAGGTTGTTCAGCTCCAGCAGGTCGTTCACCGCCAGCTCGTAGCGGCTGGACAGCATACGGCCGGAGAAAAACGACACCAGAAACAGCACCACCGCAATGGCTGTGATGAGAATGTAGCCGGTGGCATAGCGGCGGGTGATGGAGTTGCCGAAGGGTGCCTTCCACTTGCCGGCAGGCTTATTCTCCATGAGCGGCCACCTCCAGTTCCTCCCGTGCCATCCAGTCCACGGAGGTATAGATCTTCTCCTGACTGAAGGAGCCGTCCGTAAAGAGCTGATTCAGCTGCTGAATGCAGACCTGCCCCATGTGATAGTTCTGCTGACACATAATCCCGTCAAACAGGCCGTTTTTCAGGCCGGAGATGCTTTCGTCGTTGGCGTCAAAAACCAGAATATGGCGGAATCCCGACTCCTTCAGCTGGCTCAGGGTCTGGCCGGAGGTTCCCTCCACACCCACCAGAGTGTCGATTTCCGGATTGGATTTGCGAATGTCGTTGTATTTCTCCATCACCGTCATGGCGTCGTACTTGTCGTATTCAATCCGCAGAATCCGGATTTCCGGACAATTCCGGATGGCCTCCCGGATACCCTGGATGCGCTGCTCCAGATTGGGATAGCCCACATCCCCGGACAGAATGGCCACATTCGCTCTGCCGCCGGTAACTTCAATCAGGCGCCTGCCCATCTGGCGGCCTGCCTCCCGGTTGTCTGTGCCCACATAGAGGTCCGCTTGAAAGCCGCTCAGGTCGGTGTCCACCAGAACAACCCCGATTCCCTGAGCTCTGGCGGTCTCCAGGGCTGCAATGTACTCCGGGTCGTCGATGCCCTGCACAATCAAAGCATCTACCTGCGCCGCCACCTGCTGCAAAATCAGCTCCGTCATCTGTTCCACATTGTAGTTGAGATTCGGCGTATCAATCTTGACATCCAGAGGCAGATTCTTTGCCGCATCCAGAATGCCGTCTCCGATAAAGGACCAGTAGCCGTCGTCGTGATGAGGCAGAATGGCAGATACCCGGGGCGTTTGCGTATTATGCACGGATGCCTGATTCTGCCGGCTGCAGCCGACGCACAGCAGAAGCAGCACCAGCAGCAGGAGTGCCGCAGCAGTTTTTCTCATACTCGTCCCCCTGATCTTTCGTTTTCTCTATTTTACAGGAAAAACTTGTTTTTTGCAACAAAAAAGCTGCTGAATCCTCAGCAGCTTTTTTGAAAAGGTCAGTTTTACTTCTTGCCGGCGTACTTGCGCACATCCAGTGCCACGGCACCGATGATAATCAGGCCCTTGACAACATTCTGCCAGTAGGGGCTGATGCCGATGAAGGTCAGGCCGTAGCTCAGCACATTGAAGATGATAACACCGGCGAAGACGCCGCCTACCGTTCCGACACCGCCCGCAACAGAGCAGCCGCCCACGATACAGGAGGCAATGGCATCCAGCTCATAGCCGGAGCCGTAGGCACTGGTGGCACTGCTGGTACGGGCAGCCTCCAGAGCACCGGCCAGGCCGTAGCAGGCACCTGCGATGGAGTAGGTAATCAGCTGAATCTTGAACACATTGATGCCGGAAACCCGGGCAGCCTCCAGATTGCCGCCCACGGCGAAGATTTCCTTGCCCAGGCAGGTCTTGGTCAGCAGAATCCAAACCACCAGCATCACCAGCAGAGCGATGATTACGATGACGGGGATGCCCAGAATGCTGCCGCCGCCCAGATTCCGGAAGCCCTTGAGCAGGCTGCCCAGAGGCTGAGAGCTGTTGGGCTCCATATTGAAGTACAGGCTGGAGAAGCCGAAGATAATCATCTGGGTGCCCAGCGTTGCCAGGAAGGCGGGCACCTTCAGCTTGGAAACCACCAGACCGTTGAAGACACCGAAGCAGACACCTGCCAGCATGGCGGCCAGAACGGGGACGAAAATGGGCAGCTCCGGCAGGTTGGGCCAGAACTTCAGGCTGGCGTTGGCCGTCTGAGCCAGAGAGGCAGCGATCAGGGCAGCCAGACCCACCATACGGCCGCCGGACAGGTCGGCGGAGCCGGAAATGATGATAAACATACAGCCCATGGCCACAACAATACGGACGGCACTCTGCATCAGAATGTCCTTCGCAACATTAATGGACAGGAACTTGGGGGAAATGACTGCAATAATCACAACCAGTGCAGTCAAAATCACATAAATAGCATAGTCCATCAGCAAGGACTTGGTGTCCAGTTTGTTTTTAATCATTTGGCAATATCTCCTTCCTCTGCGCCTTCATAGGTACTGGCCAGCATCATAATCTGTTCATCGGTGGCGGTTTTGCCATCCAGAATGCCCGACAGGTGGCCTTCGCACATGACCATAATCCGGTCGCTCATGCCCATCAGCTCCGGCATTTCCGAGCTAATCATAATGACACTCTTGCCGTTGGCAGCCATCTGCGTCATCAGGGAATAAATCTCATACTTGGCACCCACATCGATGCCCCGGGTGGGCTCGTCCAGAATCAGAATATCCGGGTCGGTGAGCAGCCATCTGCCCAGCAGCACCTTCTGCTGGTTGCCGCCGGAAAGGTTCTGAATCTGGGTCTTCTGGCTGGGGGTCTTAATGGCCAGAGAGTCAATATACTTCTGGGTGTCGCCGGTGCGCTTCTTCTCGTTCAGAAACAGCTTGCCGCCGTCGTACTGTCTGGGGTGAGCCGTCTGGTTGGCCAGCACCAGATTGTCTTCAATGGAAAGCATGGGGATAATACCGGTGGCGCGCCGCTCCTCGGTCAGCAGAGCGATGCCCTTCTGGATGGCAGCCTGCGGGCAGGTGATCTTCGCTTCCTGCCCGCCAATCCGGATGGTACCGGAGGCGATGGGACGCAGGCCGAAGATAGATTCCATCAGCTCCGTCCGCTGGGCACCCACCAGGCCGCCCAGGCCGAGAATCTCGCCCTTGTGCAGCTGGAAGGACACATCCTTGAAGGAGCGGGGGTCTGCACTGGTCAGGTGGCAGGCCTCCAGAACCACCTCTTCGCCGGGGGTATGAACCTTCGGGGGGAACTGATTGCTCATTTCCCGTCCCACCATCCGGCTGACCATGATCTGCTGGGTCAGCTCCGATGCGGGCCAGCAGCCAACCAGCTGGCCGTCACGCATGATGGTGACCTCGTGGGAAATCTGAAGGATTTCGTCCATCTTGTGGGAGATATAAATAACGGCAACGCCCTGTGCCGTGAGCTTGCGAATAATCCGGAAGAGAATATCCACTTCTGCTTCGCTGAGGGACGAGGTGGGCTCGTCCATGATGATGACCTTGGCACCATAGCTGACTGCCCGGGCGATTTCCACCAGCTGGCAGTGGGCCGCGGCCAACTCCCCCATGGAGCGCTTGGGATCGATGCTGATATCCAGATCGTCAAACAGTGCCTTGGTATCCTCGTACATTTTCTTTTCGTCAACCCAATGCACGGGTCCGATTTTCTTATAGGGAATCCGCCCCACCCAGATGTTCTCCATAACATTGCGGGTGCGGATGGGATGCAGCTCCTGATGAATCATGGAAATGCCCTTGTCCATGGCATCCCGGGCATCCTGGAAGGTAACTTCCTCTCCATCGATTTTGATAACACCCTCGTCGGGGTGATACAGGCCGAAGGCACACTTCATCAAAGTGGACTTGCCTGCGCCGTTCTCGCCCATCAGTGCGTGAACCGTACCCTTGCGGACGGTGAGGGACACTTTGTCCAGTGCCTTGACGCCGGGAAAGGACTTGCTGATGTCTTTCATTTCCAGCACGATGTTCGTGTTATCCATCCTGATCCTCCAATCATGCAAAATTTAACGGCCGGGCCCGCCGAAACGGACCCGGCACTCAGGCTATTGCCAGATTATTGGGAAAGCGGCCAATTAGTAGGCAGCGTCCTCGGTGTTGTCAGCGGTGATGCCAACATAGTTGATGTAGATGTGGTGACCCTCGACGGTGGTGCCCTCGATGCCCACATTCTCCTGAGTCAGAGGCTTGCCCTCCTCCAGCAGGGTCAGCAGCTTGTAGACGGAGTTGCCCAGAATGACAGGGTTGTTCAGAGCGGTGCACAGCATGGTGCCTTCCTTCAGAGCTTCCACGCCGTTGGCGGTAGCGTCAACGCCCACAACGGGGATGAAGCTGTCATCGCCCTTGAAGAAGCCGGCAGCCTTCAGAGCCTCGATGGCACCCAGAGCCATATCGTCGTTGCAGGCGATAACGGCCTCGACATCGTCCATGTTGGACTGCAGAATGGAGGCAACCTGGTTCTGAGCATCGGCGCGCTGATAGTTACAGATGGTTTCCATGATGCAGTTGGTGCCGATACCGGCATCGGTCAGAGCCTGCACAGAGTAGGAAGCACGAACCTCGGTATCGTAGTGGCCCTGGATACCCAGCAGCATGATGTAGTCCAGCTTGCCGTTGCCGTTGCGGTCGGCTTCGGGATGCTCGTTCCAGTACTTGACCAGAGCCTCACCCATGATGGTGCCGGACTGGGTAGCAACGGAAGAAACATGGTAGACCTTGTCGTAGGTGGCGAACTGCTCATCCGTGGGGCTGTTGGTGTTGGCGAAGATCAGGGTGACATCCTTCTCCTTGGCCTGCTCGATCATCTCACCGATGGCGTTGGTGTTGATGTTGTTGACCACCAGATACTTGACGTTCTGGGTGTAGAAGTTGTTCATGTTGCTGGTCTGGGTAGCAACATCGTTCAGGCTGTCGGCATCGACCACCTTGACGGGGCCGTTGGCGGCGGCATTATTCAGGGTGCTGCGGGCATTGGCAATAAAGGTATCGCCGAAGTTGTACCAGCAGACGCCGGCAACGGCTTCCTTTTCCTCAGCCTTGGCACCGCAGGCTACCAGAGACAGAGCCAAAACCAGAACAAGAACGAGAGCAATCGCTTTTTTCATTTTGTGTTTCCTCCTATGAAATGTTACAGTATTGCAGTATCTCGACTGCATATTTATTATATCATCCGTGTTTCCACAAAAACAGTCCTGATATTTTGCGCTTCATGGTGCATTTTTGCACCATGGATTTACAATTTTTGCTGTAGATTATCTTTTCTTGCGATTTACAGATTTTTCATATCCTCTGCGATCTCCAGCAGGATGTCCTCCACCTGGGGCGCATAGCCCAGACGGTCGAAGGTCCCGTGGAAGATGCCGCCGTAGCGTATATGCCGGGTCTGCACACCGGCCTGCAGCAACTTCCGGGTGAAGGCCTCGCACTCGGCCCGCAGGAAGTCGTACTCCGCGGTGATGACCAGCGTCCGGGGCAGGCCGGTCAGGTCGGCAAAGATGGGGCTGAGATAGGGATTCCGGGGGTCCTGTCCCTCCTCTGCATACCAGTCGCCGATGGTACTGCCCATAGAGCCGATGACCCGGATCTGCTGCTGGATCAGCGGATCGTTCTCGGGATCGTCATAGCTCTCCGGCTTCCACCAGGTGGCGTGGTCAACGCTTTCCTCCCGGGAAACCGTGGGGTAGATCAGGCACTGATAGTGGAGCATTCCGCGGCCCTCATCCCGATCCCGCAGGGCGCAGGCAACGGACAGATTGCCGCCGGCGGAATCGCCGGAAATACCGATCTTCTCCGGGTCAATGCCCAGCTGCTGGGCATTTTCGTAGGCCCAGCGTACCGTATCGTAGCAGGCGTTGAAGCCCTGCGGGAATTTGTGCTCCGGGCACAGGGGATATTCCACGGACAGAACCACGCCGCCCATGTACTGCGCCAGCAGCTTGCACTGGTTTTCCACCGTGGGAATATCGCCGCCGAAGAAGCCGCCGCCGTGGATGAAGATCAGGCAGGGGCGGCCCTCCCGGGCGGTGGGAACCTCATACTGCCAGATGCAGTAGCCGGGGCGTTCCACACAGGTGGTGCGGATGCCGGTGGACAGGTCGCTGCTGCGCCAGCCAAATTCCTGACGCAGACGCTCCAGAGGAGGCAGCTTGTCCGCATTTTCCGGCCCGATCAGATGTACCTTGTTGCCCAGCAGCTCCGGGTCCAGAGCTGCCTTGTCCCGGAAGCTGGCTTCCGTCAGGCCGCTGGAAGCTGCGCTGCGGGGATCGGCCTTTCCGGGCTTACGGTCGGCGCAGCTGCGCACCTCGATTTCCAGTCCGTCCACGGTGATGGTTCTGCTTTCAGAGCGCAGGCTTTCCAGAAGTTCCTGATATTCTTTTCTGTCCTTCATGTTGTTACTCCTCTTTCTTCAGATAGACAATGGATGCCTGACCGTGCTGCGCGCGTTCCTTCGGCCCCATCTTGGCAAACATATCGTTGGTATCCGGATTGGGCGCAAACCCAAAGCCTGCGGTGTCCGGCTGAATCTCGGCTGTTCCATCCAGAAGCTCCTGATCCAGTGCGATAAAGTCGTTCAGATACAGATCCGGCTGAAGCAGGGTGCCGTTGTGGGCAGGGCAGATGAAGTCATACTCAGACCGCCGGGCAGCCAGCTTTTCCATATTCCTCTTATGGGTGGAAACCACCTGCTCCAGGGGCAGATTCCGATCCCGGACGAACAGCAGCACCTGACCGGATTCCATCTCGTCTCCGGTAAACAGCAGCCGGTCGGTCTTGTCCAGCAGGGCGATGCTGCCCTCCTGATGGGCGGGAATGGACAGAACCTCCACAACCTTCCCCCCCAGATCGATGATATCGCCGTCCTTCAGAAGGTGAATCCGATAATCCTTATGGGGCTTGGCATCGTACCACTGCTGCTGTTCCTCGCTGAAGGGAACCCGCGCCCCGGACACGGCACCTTCGGACATCCAGACATCCTCCCACCAGCCGTTTCCGCCGGTGTGGTCGAAGTGGCCGTGGGTGTTCACCACCATAACGGGCTTGTCGGTAATGGATTCCACAATCTGGCGGAAGTCGCCCTCACCGTATCCGGTGTCGATGAGCAGTGCTTTTTCCTCGCCCACCAGCAGGTGCATGAAATTCTGCCACCGGTTGGTCAGCGTCCAAACGCCGGGCATTGAGCACCATTTTCCAAACAGCAGCCCCCGCTCATCTATGTTTGCATTTCGGTATTTCATCCGGAATATCCTTCCTTTCCCAGTTTCTTCATGAGGAGCCGTCCTCGTTTCTGTTATCGTAGCATACCCCATCGGCCTTTGTCGATTTGAAAAATTTGCGCTGGATTATCTATTTTTGCAAAAAAAGTCCATGCAGGTTATCCCCGCATGGACAGCCATCCCCACCTCTTCCGGCCTGTGCCTTTGGAGAGGAGCTTGACAATATCGTTTTGAAGCGGCAGACGCCGGCCCTTGGGATACTGCGCCTCGAACTGTGCCAACACCTCCGCCCGGGAAGCATCATCCAGCAGCGGAAGCAATACCATGGCGTGCCGCTGCACGGCGCACAGATACCAGTAGGCAGCTTTCTCTTCATTTCCGACAGCCTGAAACAGGATTATCTCCAGCGCTTCCTTCAGTGCTTGTTGGGTAGGCTCCGTTGCAGCGAACGCCGTCACCCATTTTTCCACGGCTTCATCAAAATTCCGGTGTCCGGCATCGTAGATCTCCCGATCCCGCATCCCCAGAACAGACTTTATGGACGCCGTTTCCTTCCGCAGCTTTGCGGCGTAGGCAATGTAATCGTCAAACAGTGTGCGCAGTGTATCCATATAAGTCCTCCCGATGGTTTGTTCTGTACATCATACCACGCCGC
>CAMCRV010000037.1 GCA_945877365.1 uncultured Clostridia bacterium
CGATGACCCACTGCATCATGTTCTTCTTCACCACGGGATAGCCGCCCCGCTCGGATTTTCCGTCAATGACCTCGTCGTTGCTCAGGACGGTGCCCAGCTCCTCGCACCAGTTGACGGGCATCTCGATGCGCTTGGCATAGCCTGCCTCATAGAGCTTCTTGAAAATCCACTGGGTCCACTTGTAAAAGGAGGGGTCGGAGGTGGCCAGCATCTTGGACCAGTCGTAGTCAAAGCCCAGCTCCTTCAGCTGTGCGGTGAAGGTCTTGATATTCTCCTGGGTAAAGCCGTTGGGATGGTTGCCGGTGTTGACAGCATACTGCTCGGCAGGCAGGCCGAAGGAGTCGTAGCCCATGGGGTGCAGCACATTGTAGCCCTGCATCCGCTTCATACGGGACATGATGTCCGTTGCGGTATAGCCCTCGGGATGGCCTGCGTGCAGACCCACGCCGGAAGGATAGGGGAACATATCCAGCACATAGTACTTGGGCTTGGAGAAGTCCCACACATCGGTGTGGAAGGTGTCGTGCTCTTCCCAGTATTTGTGCCACTTGGCCTCAATATTTGCATAATCATAATTCATGGCGAACACACCTCTCTATATCAGCTGCCCGTTGCAGCCGTAATCTCTTAGTTTTCGGGGGTCACAATGTCCTTCAGGTCGATCTGCTCGGCATCGGCCCACAGGCGTTCCAGATCATAGAAGGCCCGGGCCTCCTCCGTAAACACATGGATGACAATGGTGCCGTAGTCCAGCAGCTCCCAGGAATTGCCCCGGTGGCCTTCCCGTCCCAGCATGGACTCGCCCAGCTGCTCCAGGGTGTACTCAGCATAGTCGCACAGGGTGCGGACATGGGTGTTGGAAGTACCGGTGCAGATCAGGAAGTAGTCAGCCAGAGAACTGACCCGGTCGATTTTCAGCAGCTTGATGTCCATGCCCTTCTTCTCGTCCAAAGCCCTGGTTACATTGTAAGCGATGGTTTTGGGATCCAGCATAGTATCTTTCCTTTCTAAAGGTGATTGTTTATAGGGTATTCAGCCAGGCGATGGTCTGTTGGGTCTCCGGGGAGACCTCGCTTCCCTGCCGGGCAAGGTGATCCAGCGTCATGCGAAGCCCCAGCTTCAAAGCAGCGTAGATATCCGTAAAGGCAAGCTCCCGCAGCTCCTCCACCCCGGGGAAATCCCGGTTGGGCTCCATATAGTCTGCAACATAAATGATGGTTTCCAGCAGACCCATTTCCGCCCGGCCGGTGGTGTGGTTCCGTATGGCCTCCACCACCTGAGGATTCTCTCCAAAAATCCGCTCCGCCACCAGAGAGCCTGTCAAGGCATGGAGAGTCTTGGGATATTTCCGGGAAAAAGCATCCAGAATTTTACCATATTCCTGACAGACTGTCAACTGCAGGGGGCCATCCAGCGCCTTGGTGATATCGTGGAGCATGCCTGCCCGGGCGGCATCGTTCTCGTCCGCCCCCCAGCGCCTTGCCAGCTCCACCGCTGTATCCCGGCAGCCCAGAACATGGCGCACCCGGTTGGGATTCAGCAGCCGCACCACAATGGGCTCCAGCTGCTCCATGGGAAGGCTCTTCCAGTTTGCCCCGGAATCGTACAGCCCATGCTGCCGGATGTATTCCGCCACCGGCTTCGGCAGGAAGGGCTCAGCACAGTCAAAGGCGATGAGCCGCCGCAGCTGGGTGGAGGAGATGGCCAGCACCGGATTGTTCACCAGCTCCACCCTTGCCCCTCCGGCAGAGAGCTGGGCAGCCTTTTCCGCGATGGCCTCCTGCTCTCCCTTGTCTCCCCGGCAGAGCACTCCCAGCGTCGCATGGGAAAGAATGATATCCGTGTTTTTCCATGTGTCAAAGGACACGAACATATCTGTGCCCATCAGCAGAAACAGCTGCGCTTCGGGATACCGCTCCTTCAGGGTCAGAATGGTTTCAAAGGTATAGCTGACCCCCTCCCGCCGCAGCTCCAGATCGGATACCTCCAGCTCCGGGGCATCCTGCGTTGCCAGACGCAGCATTTCCAGCCGCTGCTCCGGCGCAGGAGAGCCGGGGGGCAGCTCCTTGTGAGGGGCAATGTTGTCCGGAATCAGCAGCAGTCTGGTCAGATCCAAAGCCTGAACCGCCGCCTTTGCCGCCTGAATGTGCCCCAGATGGGGAGGATTGAAGGTTCCGCCGTAAATACCGATTCTTTCCATTTCCACCAACTCCATGTAATCTGTTTCTACAGGGTATCCGGTGTATCGGGTATTCCCTTAGTCTTTCTCTCTCAGCTGCTTTTCCCGGCTGCGCTCAATGGCTCGTTCCACAGCCTTTTCCTTGAAATAGGCGTTGCGCTGCTCCCGGATCTTCTTCTGGGCGGCTCGCCGTGCCCGGACGCCCTTTGCCACGGGATTTGCCTTTCCGGCAGGCACCTCCCGGCGTTTGGCGCGGCCGGTCTGGTTCCGTTCCCGCTGGCACTTCTCGCTGTAGCGATAGATGACAAACTTGGAACCGACGCAGGAAATGCCCTCGGCGCCGGTGGCCTCACAGATGGCATCGCTGACCTCCCGGGGGCTCATCAGAGCGCTTTCCAGCACCTTGCCCTTCACCAGCTCCCGGGCGGTAAGCAGCCGGTCTGCCTCCGCCGCCACGGCCTCGGTGACGCCCTCCTTGCCCACCATCAGGGTGGTTTCCAGATCATTTGCCTGCGCCCGGAACTCGGAGCGCTGTTTACTTGTCAGCATAGCCTGCCTCCTTCAGCTTCTCGTAGAATACTTTCAATGCCTGCGCCCGGTGAGAGACCTGATTTTTCTCCTCTGCGCTGACCTCCGCCAGGGTCTTGCCAAAGGGCGGATAGTAGAAAATGGGGTCATAGCCGAAGCCCCCGGAACCGGCAGGCTGCCGCAGCAGCTCACCGTGAACCTCGCCCCGAGCCTGAATGGTCTGCCCCTCGGGGGTGACCATGGTAATCACACACACAAACTGTGCCTGCCGCTGACCATCGGGGACATTTTCCGTGTTCTTCAGCAGCAGCTGCAGCCGTCCCCAATCGTCCAGCGACGGGTCAAAGCCATATCGGGCGGAATAGATCCCCGGCTCACCGTTCAGGGCATCCACGGCAATGCCGCTGTCATCCGCCAGAGCCGGAAGGCCCGTGGCCTTCATCACTGCCTCCGCCTTCAGGAAGGAATTTTCCTCAAAGGTGGTGCCGGTTTCCTCCACATCGATATCCACCCCCAGCTCCGACTGGAGCACCAGCTGGATATCAAACTGCTCCGTAATCTTGCTGATCTCCACCAGCTTGTGGGGATTCTTACTTGCCAGAACTACCTTCATGAGATCAATGCCTCCACAAAGTCCTCCGCCACGAAGGGCATCAGATCCTCCGCCTGCTCACCCACGCCTACAAATTTCACAGGAATTTGCAAAGTGTCCGCCACGGCGATGACAATGCCGCCCTTGGCGGTGCCGTCCAGCTTGGTGATGGCCACGGCGGTGACGCCGGCGATTTCCTTAAACTGCTTTGCCTGAATCAGACCGTTCTGACCGGTGGTGCCGTCCAGCACCAGCAGCACCTCCCGGGCTGCGTCGGGCAGCTCCCGCTCCACAATACGGCTGATTTTGTTCAGCTCATTCATCAGGTTGGTCTTGTTGTGCAGCCGCCCGGCGGTGTCAATGAGAATCACATCGCTGCCCTTGGCCTTGGCGGACTGGATGCCGTCAAACACCACGGAGGCAGGGTCTGCCCCCTCCTTCTGCCGGACGATGGCAGCGCCGGAACGCTCAGCCCAGATTTCCAGCTGATCGGCGGCGGCGGCCCGGAAGGTATCTCCTGCCACCAGCGTCACCTGTTTGCCCTGCTTGCCCAGCTGAGTGGCAAGTTTGCCAATGGTGGTGGTCTTACCCACGCCGTTGACACCGATCACCAGGATCACCGCCGGGGATGTAGCAAGGTTCAGCTCCGTGTCTCCCACACTCAGCATATCCTTGAGGATCTCCTTCAGGCAGTCCTTTGCCTCCTGGGTGGTGGACAAACCCCTCCGGGATGCCTGACGGCGCAGCTCCTTCATGACCTTGGTCACCGTCTCCACGCCCAGATCCGCCAGAATCAGGCTTTCCTCCAGCTCGTCGTAGAAATCGGCATCCAGCTCCGTAAAACCGGAGAAAACAGCATCCAGCGTATTGCTGAGGGCCTCCCGGGTTTTGGTGAGTCCCGACTTTATTTTATCAAAAAAACCCATATACTAAACTCCTTTGGGATATTTCTCTTATTCCGCAATTCCCAGATATTCCTCCATCTGGTTTAAGTCCAGCCGCAGCAGCTTGGAAACGCCCTGCTCCTGCATGGTAACACCGTAGAGCACATCGGAAGCCTCCATGGTGCCCCGGCGGTGGGTGATGACGATGAACTGGGTTTTCCGGCTGAGGTTGTGCAGATAATTGGCAAACCGCTCCACATTCCGGTCATCCAGAGCCGCGTCGATCTCGTCCAGAATACAGAAGGGGGTGGGACGCACCTTCAAAATGGCAAAATACAGCGCCGTGGCCACAAAGGCCTTCTCGCCGCCGGAGAGCAATGTGATGGTTTTCACCTGCTTTCCCGGGGGCTGCACCCGGATTTCGATGCCGCAGGTCAGGGGATTTTCCGGATCCTCCAGAATCAGCTGTCCCTTGCCGCCGCCGAACATTTCCTCAAAGGTCATGCCGAAGTAGTGGTTGATCTTGCCGAATTCCTCCACGAAAATGGTGGTCATTTCCTTGGTGATGTCCCGGATGATGTTTTCTAAGTCCCGTTTGGCACCCAGCACATCGTCCCGCTGCGCCGCCAGATAGGTATAGCGCTCGTTCACCCGGGCGTATTCCTCAATGGCACCCAGATTGGGGGTGCCCAGCGCGGCGATCTTCCGCTTCAGCTCGCTGGCCTGACGGCTGCCTGCCGCCACGCTCTCGATCTGACCCCGGTGCTCCGGCGCGGTGCCGGGGGTGAGACCGTAGGAATCCCAGAGCTTGTCGATGATCTGCCGCTCCTCCATGCCGGAGGTGACCTTTTTCTGTTCCAGCAGGGCGCAGGCGCGCTCCATGTTGAGAATGTCCTTGTTCTTCTCCTGAGCATCCCGTTCGGCACGGGTCTTGGCGGCCTCCGTCTCTGCCCGGCGATTCAGAAGGGTCTGCATTTCCGCATTGCCCTGCTCCGTTTCCGCCCGGTTGTTCTCCTGCTGCCGTCTCAGGGCTTCCAGCTCCCCTTCCAGCCGGAGATTATCCTGCCGGATGGCATCCATCAGGGCTTCCTTCTTCTCCCGGTCGCCCTCCATGGCGGTGCGCAAGCCCTGCAAATCCTGAATATGGGTTCGGGCGGTTCCGGCCTCTGCCTCCAGAGCTGCGGCCTCTGCCCGGAGGGCGGTGGCGCGGTCTGTGATCTGGGCGGTGGCCTGTGCAGCCTCGCTCTGGGTGCCCTCCAGCTTCTGCAGCTCCAGACGGGTCTGCTCCAGCTGCTGGGTAAGAAGCTGAATTTTTGCGGATTGGGCGGCATACCGCTCCCGATCGGAGGTATTTCTGGCCAGCAGAGACTCCCGTTCCCGACGGGCAGAGCTTTCTGCCTCCTCCACGGCATTCAACAGGATTTCATACTGCTTTTCCTGCCCCTGAAGGCGAAGCA
Source organism: uncultured Clostridia bacterium (assembly GCA_945877365.1). GTDB lineage: Bacteria > Bacillota > Clostridia > Oscillospirales > Oscillospiraceae > Faecousia. The sequence continues at coordinate 5,641 of CAMCRV010000037.1, forward strand.
CCTGATCCTCCGCCACCCGAAGCTGATCCCGGGCGGCGCTGAGCTGGAACTCCACCTGATCCCACTGCCGCTGAGCCTCCTGCAAATCCGCCTCGGTCACCTGCCGCTGCTGCTGCAGCTTCTTCTCCTGCGCCGTCAGCTTTTCCAGCTCATTGGCACGGGAGAGGATGCCTGCATCCTTGTTCACGGAGCCGCCGGTCATGGAACCGCCGGCGTTGATGACCTGACCGTCCAGGGTGACGATTTTAAAGCGGTTTTTGTATTTCTGGGACATGGCGATGGCAGCATCCATATCCTGTACGATCACGGTTCTGCCAAGAAGGTTGTCCACAATTCCCTGATACTGCCGGTCGGTGGTCACCAAATTGGAGGCAACCCCCACAAAGCCCCGGCAGTTTTCCAGCCCGGTCTCCTGAAGCTGGCGTCCCTGAATGGTGTTCAGGGGCAGGAAGGTAGCCCGGCCTGCGCCGGTGCGCTTCAAATGGTTGATGGCGGCTTTTCCGTCCTGCTCTGTGCCCACCACAATCTGCTGCATGGCTGCGCCCAGTGCAATTTCAATGGCCACGGCATAGCTGTCCTCGGTGCGAATCAGCCGGGACACAGGGCCGTGAATGTTCCGCAGAGCACCTCTCTGCGCCTCCTGCATCACAATCCGCACGGACTTCTGGTAGCTCTCAAAGTCCCGTTCCATGGCTCGGAACACCCGGAGCTTTGCGCCGATGCCCTCCAGCTGGGCGGAAGTTTCCTGCATGGACTGCATCAGCTGATCCCGGCGCTGACCCCGGGTCTGCTGCCGCAGGGTATAACCGGCGATGGTATTGTTGGCGGCGGTGACCTCCTCCTGCGCCTCCCGGAGTTCCTTCCGGCAGGCTTTCAGGTTGGTCTGTGCCTCGTGATTTCTGGCTGCGCCGGAGGCCAGGTCGCTGTCCAGCTGTTCCAGCCGCTCCATGGTCTGGGCCATGCTCTCTTCCAAGCCCCGGACATCGGCCTGACTGCCTGCGATATCCGCGCTGAGGCCGGACTCCCGGCTGCGCAGTTCCAAATACTGCTTGGTCAGACCCTGTGCGTTGGCGGTCATGGCAGCCAGCTCCTGCTGAAGCTGTTCCAGTTCCGTCTTTTTTTCCGTCAGCTGGGCTTCAATCTCCTGAATTCTGGCTTCTGCCTGCTGAATCTGGGTGGAGATACCGCCGTTGCGATCCTCCTGCCCCTGCAGCTCCTCCTGAATCCGGGTCAGGTTGGCGTTGTTGTTTTCCACATTGCCCCGGAGGACAGCCATCTGTCCTTCCAGCTGCTGGTGGGTGGCAGAGAGCATATTCACCTTCACCCGGACGGTTTCCAGTTCCCCGTCCCGGGCGCGGAGGGTTTCCCCCAAATCCTCTGCCTGCCGGTACAGATTGTCCAGATCATCGTGAGCCTGCTGCAGAACGAAGGAAGCGCTGGCGTAGTCCTCCTCCGCCTTTTTTGCGGCGGCGGACAGCTTTTCCAGGGTGTCCAGCCACACGGCAACCTCCACCCCCTTCAGGGTGTCCTTCAGCTCCAGATACTTTCTGGCCTTTTCCGACTGCTGCCGCAGGGGCTCCAGCTGCAGCTCCAGCTCGGAGACCTTGTCCCCGATGCGCAGCAGATTGTCCTCGGTGTTCTGCAGCTTCCGCTCCGTCTCCTCCTTGCGGTGGCGGTATTTGGAAATACCTGCCGCCTCCTCAAAGATTTCCCGGCGGTCGCCGCTTTTCAGGGAGAGAATCTCGTCGATTCTGCCCTGACCGATATTGGAATAGCCCTCCCGTCCCAGACCGGTATCCATGAACATCTCATGGATATCCCGAAGCCGGGAGGACTGCTTGTTGATATAGTATTCACTGTCCCCGGAGCGGTAAAACCGCCGGGTGACCATTACCTCGTCGGCATCGTACGCCAGAGCCCGGTCGGAATTGTCCAGCGTCAGGGTGGCCTCCGCGAAGCCCACAGCGCTGCGCTTCTGGGTGCCGCCAAAGATCACATCCTCCATTTTCGCGCCCCGGAGGGTCTTGGTGCTCTGCTCGCCCATGACCCAGAGAATGGCATCGGAGATGTTGGACTTGCCGGAGCCGTTGGGGCCCACGATGGCGGTGATATCATCGCCGAAGCGGATCAGGGTTCTGTCCGGAAAGGACTTGAAGCCCTGCAGTTCCAAAGATTTCAGATACACAGTCAAACCTCAAAAAATGTAATAGGAATCAGTTTATTATACCGAAAACCGCACCTGATTGCAAGGACTTCTTTCTTTTTTCTTCCACAGTTTTGGCCTTGTCTTTTTCGCAAAACATGGTAAAATTGGTACATGAAACCCCATCTCACCGGAAAAGGAGGCGGTTTTTTGGATACCGTCCACGCATCCATCGCCATCGTTCTGCCCTATTTCGGCAAGCTGCCCAATTACTTTCCCTTATTTTTGGAATCCTGCCGGAAAAATCCATCGGTTGACTGGCTTTTCTATACCGACTGTGACCCTCTGCCGGAGTGCCCGGAGAATGTAAAAGCGTTTCGGATGTCCTTTGCCGACTTCCGGGCACGGCTGCAAAATGCCTTCGATTTCCCCATCTGTCTGGAAACCCCCTACAAGCTCTGCGACTTCAAGCCCACCTATGGAGATGCTCTGTCCGAGGATTTGCAGGGCTACGACTTCTGGGGGCACTGCGACTGCGACATGATCTTTGGGGACATCCGAAAGTTCATCACCCCGGAGATCACCGGACAGTATGACCGGATTCTCAACTGCGGTCATCTGATTCTGTATCGCAACACTCCCGAGGTCTGCACCTACTACAGGCGGCAAAAAAACATCGACTTTCAGGCCGTGCTGCAAAGCCCCAAATCCCACTCCTTCGACGAATGGCCGGGTATCAGCGGCTGCTGGCGCAGGGATGGACTGCCCTGCTACGGGGAGCTGATTCTGGACGATCTGCGGCTGGATGTGCCGGATTTCCGCCCGGTGCAGACCCTGCCGGGAGGCTTCGTGGGTCCCTATCACGGACAGCCGGATCAGTCCCGGCGGTTTTCCAAAATGAAGCACATTGCCTACAGCTGGCGTAATGGCAAGCTGCTGCGGCATTGGGTTCAGAAGGGGCAGGTCTTGCAGGAGGAAACCCTGTATGTCCACTTCCAGAAGCGGAAAATGGAGGTCTGCCTGCCCCAGGGTCAGTATCCCGGAGAATTTCTCATGGTTCCCAACCGGTTCCTGTCCTATGAAGCCCCCACCCCTGCCCTGCTGAAGCGGCTCTGCCCCAAAAAACTGGAACCAAAGCGGTGGGGAAAAATGGCGCTGATGACCGCGTACTATGAGCTGAAGAATCTGGGCGCAACGGACTTTTCCGAAAAATCCGCAATTCTCAGTTACCTTCGCAGCTTCCGAAAATAGGAAAAGTGCCGCCGGAATTCCGGCGGCACAAAAATTTTACATGAGAACCTTTCGTTTCCAGATACGGCGCAGCTCCCAAAGGCCGATGGCAGCCCCCAGACCCCAGCGCAGAAGCCAGAAATCGGGGGTCAGGCAGGTCAGCACCAGAACGGCACAGTAGGCAATCGCGTATCCGCTCAGCACTCTGACTCCAAAGGGGAAATCCCCCTTTCCCAGCACAAACCGGGCGTAGACATAGTGCATGGTAAATTGCAGCAGATGGGAGGTCATGGTGGCCAGTGCGGCGCCCATGGCATCCAAACGCTGAATCAGCACATAGTTCAGGCCGATATTGATCAGCGCAGACACGATGGTGACCAGCGCCACCATCCGGGTCTGCTTCCGGAAATACTCGTAGTTGATGGGGAAGGTACACAGGAAGTTCAGGTAGTAGCCCGTGACAAAGGCAGGAATCAGCACCGTGCCGCCCCAGAAATCCCTGGAGGCAAAGACATGGAACACCTCCCGGTTCAGCAGCAGAAAGCCTGCCGACAGCACCGTAAACAGCTCCAGAAAGTTTTTGGACTGCCGCAGCATGGCCTCCCGGTTTCCGTCCTTCATGTAGTCAAAGAAGAAGGGGCACCAGGTGCTGTTCAGGGCACCAAAAATAGTGAACATGATACCGCCGAATTTCAGAGCCAGACTGTATTCCCCCACTGCTGCCCGGCTCATCATCTGCTGCAGCATCACCCGGTCGCTCTGACCCAGCAGAAGGTCAGACAGGTTGTAGAAAATAAATGGCAGCGCCAGGGGCAGGCAGAATCTCCAGTACTCCCGGTGGTAGAAGGTCTTGCCGGAGGCAAAGATGTAAATCAGCGCCGGAATGCCCACCAGCACATTGGTCAGCACCAGCGCAAAAATTCTGCCCAGATATCCTTTCTCCGGGGGGCTCCACAGAATCAGCCCGATGGACAGCACCATGGTCAGCACTGCCGTGGCAACGGACAGGAAGCAATTCCACCCTGCCTTGAAATCGTAGACAAACTTGCTGCTGAGGTAGTTGATGCAGTAGCCCGTAAAGGCCTGCACCAGCAGCAGCGGGATCAGAATTTCATCCAGCTGCAGCGCCCCGGCAATGGGCCGCCGAAGCAGCAGAACCGGCACGGACAGGCAGGCAAAGGACACCGTGGACAGGAACAGAGCCGAGGACTGGTAGGCATCCTGCTTTTCCCGGGGGTACTCAATCCGGGCGGCAGGCATGGTGCCCAGAGTCTGGAAGGAAAAGACGATGGTCACCGCCGCCATCCAGATGTTGTAGATTTCCACGCCGCCGTAGCCGTCTGTGCCCAGCATCCGGGAAAACAGGGGCGCCGTGATGATGGAAAGCCCCTGCAGCAGGACAATGCTGAGAAAATTGAAGAAAACAATGCGGTTGCTTTTTTTCATATATGCTCCCAAAATCACCGGTCTCTGGTGAAAATCTTACGCATCACGCCGTAAATCCCGTAGGCCATGCACAGCGCCCGCACCCGGGTGCGGAAATTCAGATAGGGGCCGGTGAGCAAAAAGCCGGTATGCTGCCGCAGATGGGCACGGCTCTGCTTTGCCTGAGGCGCGAACTTCTTCTGATCCTCGGGAGAGCTGAGCGCCACCGTCTGCACGCTGTAAATGATGGTATAGATCAGGAAATAGTGAACCTCTTTTTCCAGGCTGGGATACCGCTTTGACACATCGGCGTAGATTTCCCGGCCGAATTCCTCCATGTAGAAGGTACGCTGGGAAACCGAGGCAGTGGTGGTGCTGTTGGGGCGGTGGTAGTAGTTGTAATAGGGCAAGTCCGTCATAACCACTGTTCCAGCCGCTTCCACCAGCTTATAGACAATGGCCACATCCTCGCTGGTTTTTCCCACCGGGAAGCGGAGGTTGTCAAAAACGGAGCGGTGATAGAGCTTGTCACATGGGGCGCTGTCGCAGCCGTCCCAGACGAAGAGCTTTTTCAGCATCTGCTCCGCGGTCATCACCTCGGTCTTCGCCGGGCACAGGCCAAGGGATCTCTGCCCGGTGTCGCCGTCAATGTCGTACCGGCCGCCACAGACCAGCTTCACCTGATATTGCAGCATCAGCTCCATCATCTTCTCGTAGGCCGTTTCGTCTTCCAGCCAGTCGTCGCTGTCCACACAGGTGATGTACTCTCCCTTTGCCAGATCCAGCGCCAGATTCCGGGCACTGCTCTGACCGCCGTTTTCCTTGTGAATCACCCGGATTCGGGGATCTTCTGCGGCAAAGGCATCGCAGATGGCTCCGGAATCGTCCCTGGAGCCGTCGTCAATCAGAAGAATTTCCAGATTCTTGTAGGTCTGCGCCTGAATGGACTGGATGCACCGGGGCAGCAGCGCACCGGTGTTATACACGGGAACGATGATGCTGATAAGGTAGTTCTGCTCCATGGTCGCCTCCTAACCGGCAATGTTCTGGTAGATTTCCAGAAGGGCTTGCAGATTGGCGTCCGGGTCGTGGGTTTTCCGGGCATGGGTCTGTGCCGCAGCCCCCAGAGTCTGCGCCTGATTTTCCATCCGGAACACCCGGCAGATGTAATGCGCCAGCATATAGGGGGCGGTGGACTGGTAGATAAAACCCTCCCGGTCGTGGGTCATGAGGTTCTTTACGCCGCCCACATCCGAAGCCACACAGGGCACCCCCAGCAGCATGGCCTCCCCAAGAGAGTTGGGGGAATTTTCAATGGTAGAGGGTAGCACAAATACATTGGCAGAAAGATAGTTCTGCCTCATCTGCCCGGCATCCAGGCTTCCCAGAAAATGCACCTTATCCATAAGGCCGTATTGGGTCATCTGCTTTTGCAGATACCGCTGATAGCTGCTCTGGCGCAGCCGGGCCCGGGCAGACTCCGCCACGGGGCTTTCCCCCGGCAGGTACAGCTGGGCATCCGGGAAGGTTTTCAGCACCTGAGCAAGTGCCTCCAGCAGATAGTGGAAGCCCTTCACCGGGTAGGAGCAGCTGGGAGCGAAAATGCTGTGCTTCCGGCAGGCTTCATACTGCCAGCTGTCCTGATAGAAGGGCTGGCGCAGGGTTTCGTTGCAGAAGTGATATTGGGCATGGGGATTGATTTTTTCCGCGCAGGCCCGATCCCAGTCGGTTCTGCCGATGACATGGCGAGCCAGCTGCAACGCCTCCACCTCCATCCGTCCCCGGATGGCAAATTTCTGCCGCTGCTGCAAAATATTATCCTGCCGCAGAAGATCCCGGAAGGTGGCGCCTCTCTGGACGGAAACCGGAACCCCCTCGGCATAGTGATCCGTATAGACAGAGCAGAGTCCCTGAATGCTCACCACCGTGCGCTCCAGCATTCCGGTCTGCTCCCCTCCCCGGAGGGCTGCCAGGGTATGCCCGAACTCCGTGCCCCAGATATGGATGGCATCCGGGGCAAAGTCCCGGAACTGCCGGGCAAACCACCCCTCCAGCTGAGGCTGATAGCCATGGCGCTTGCCAAGCCGGAAGGTGGCATAGCTGCACCGCTCCGACAGGCTGCCCTGTAGAAGCTCCCCGTCATAGCCGCACAGCACCCGGATGGTCAGCTCCTGCCGTTCCAGCAGGCCGCCGAACACATGATCCAGCCAGAAACCGCCGCCGCTGTCCGCGCCGCATACCTGTTCCCGGAGAGCCTTCGGCATCATATTACATACCCACAGCAGTTTCATCCCGTCACTTCCTTAATCTGAATGTTGTTCCAGCATGGTCAGAATTTTCTGTCCCTGCGCTACATTGTTTCGGGTTCCTAAAATGAAGTCTCTTGCCTCCGCGCCCTTCCGGTGCAGAGCCTCATCGGAATTGCTGAGGATCTTCCGCAAGGCATCGGCAATTCCCTGTGCACTCTCCTTTTCCAGAAGATACACATAGGGGTAATATTCCTTGGGCATTCCGGGCAGCCGGGTGGTCAGCAGCGGCGTGCCGGATGCCATATATTCCATATTTTTGGAGGGGAAGGAATACTGTACAAATTCCTCCACCGTGGGGCGGGGGTTCACCAACAATGTGGCCCCCATCTCCTTTTCCACCACCTGATGGTTCAGAAGCACGCCGCCGTAGCGGATATTGGGGTGCTCCCGGGTGATGGCGGCAAGGTCGATATCCGCGTCGCAGACACCGTACAGGTGCAGCTGTGCATCCGGCAGGTCTGCCAGCAGGAAGCCCTCCATCAGCTCCATCAGGCCGTACTGCCGGGCGATACAGCCGGCGTACAGCACCACCCGGGGCTTCGCCTTATCTTCCAGCCGGTTCTCCCGGTTTTTCATGGCGATATCCGCATGGCCCTCCAGAATCACACAGGGCTTGTTATGCGGGTTCAGCCGGCGGTTCATGGCCTCGGTGAGCATCACATAGTCGGTGCAGTGGGCAACGAGAAAATCCGACACCACCTTGGCCGCCCAGCCGCTGAGCATCATCTCCGGCAGGTCGGTGACGATGCCCACGCACCGCAGCCCCCGGCATCTTGCTGCCAGCAGAGCAAACATGGAGGTGGTTCTGTTGAGGCAGTCCACCACCACCGCCGAATCCTTCCGGGCCAGAAACAGGGTTTTGAAAAAGGTGGACAGCGCCACCGCCGCCAGCTTCACCATGGGATTGCGGATGGCAGGGGCGTTGTGATACACCACATTCCCGTATTCTTCCTTGGGCAGAGAAATCCATGGCCTGTCCAGCACAGAGCGGTTCACCGGAGGATTTGCCACCACATCAACCCTGGCGTTTGCCCCCAGCCCCTCGATCAGCAGACGGTGATATTTCTGGGCCTGAATGGATGGCTTCTGGGGAGAGTGTTCAAAAAGCCTTCCATAGACGGCATCGGAACAGGTGGTGGCGGCGTAGATGATATGCATGGCTTTCCCTCTTTCGTGGCGTTGTCCTCAGATTCGGGCATACAGGCAGTAGAGCCACCGGTAAAGGCCCATCAGTCCCAGCCTTGCCGCCCAAAAGGTAATTCTATCTCCCCGGGATTCCGGGATATAATACCGGGCGTGGCTGCGGACAAAGGCGGCTGCCATCCGCTCCTGCTGCCGGGCTTCCGGCCCTTTCACAAGGCGCATACTGTTGAGCATGGCAATGCGCCCCTTGATGCGGATATTCTCCGCCAGGGGCAGATACCGGGGGTATTCTTTCTCGATTCTTTCGTACTTTTTATCGGCAAAATAGGTCAGGCACAGGAACTTATCGGAATACGGTTCCTGAGCGGAACGCCTCACCCGGAGGTAATGCCGGATCGCCGGGATATCCGTCACCACCATTTTGGGGCGGCACAGGGCGGCTTCAAACACATAGTAGCCGTCCTCATGGATATTCCTGCCCGGCTCAAACCGCAGATGCCCCAGGGTGGTGCTGCGGTAGAGCTTGCCCCACACGGTATGCGTAGCCGGATGATCCTTCAGAGAGTTTTCCAGAGTTTCCAGCTCCGTCCAGATGGTCTGCTCTTCCACATAGCGGTGGGTCAGAACAGTGCCATCCGGCTTGATGGAGGAGAAACTGCCGCAGACAACATCTGCACCGGTTTCCCGTGCCTTTTCCAGCAGGCTTTCCAGTGCCCCCGGCTCCATCTCGTCATCAGAATCCAGGAAGGTGAAGTATTCTCCGGTCATCCTTTCCAGAGCGGAATTCCGGGCGGCGCTGACGCCGCCGTTTTCCTTGTGGATACATTTCAACCGGCTGTCCTGGGCTGCCAGAGCATCCAAAGCCGCCCCGGTTCCATCCCGGGAGCCGTCATTCACCACCAGAAGCTCCACATTTTTGTGGGATTGCTCCAGCACGGAGCGGCAGGCTCTGACAATGGTGGCCTCTGCGTTATAGGCCGGGATAATCACACTGATGGTTTCCATACTGCTCCCTCCCGTTGCTACAGGTCAAAAATTCTTCGGTGCGCCTGAACCATATTTTCCACCGTATAAGGACGGATGGTTTCCAGCGCCGCTGCTCCCATTCGGGCAAAGTCCCCTTCCAGCACATCCTGAATCCGCTGTGTCAGGGCTTCGTTATCGTCCACGGGGACGATATAGCCGTTCTCCCCATCCCGAATCAGCTCCAAACCTGCTACGCACTGGTCGGTGGTGATCACCGGCAGGCCGCAGGCCATGGCTTCGTTGAGAACCAGTCCCCACACATCGCTTTTGGTGGGCAGCACCAGCACATCCGCCGCGCAGTAGTATCGGTGCAGCCCCTGCTTGCTCTGAAAGCCCACAAAGTGGACATTGCGCAAGTCATGTTCTTGACAGAATCGCTGGTGCTCTGCCGTAGGCTCGCCCCCCACAAAGCAGAAGCCATAGCTTCTGTCCAGCCGGGGAACGCAGTGCAGCAGGTCGTCCATCCCCTTTTTCGGGTCGTAGCGCCCGGCATACAGCACAATTTTCTCCTCCGGCAGCCCCAGCTGACGACGAAGGCGGCGCTTTTCTTCCTCCGCCGGGATGGTTTCCGGAATCTCCTTCTGCCACAGAGAGGTGAAGGGATACCGGAAAACCCGATCCCGCTTCGCCCCGTAATGGCACAGATAGTCTGTAGTATGTTCTCCACTGCTGATCCACCAGGTTGGAGAGGATACCAGCAGCTTTTTGTATCGATACTTGAGTTCCGACTCCTTTCGCACCAGCCCCCCGTCCACCTCCAGATAGAAGGGAATCCGGTGCAGCCGCAGCCATGCCATGGCCAGCATCTGGGTTGGCGAGGAATAGCCGCACAGGACGACGGCATCAAAGGGTCTGCTCAGCCAGGAGATCACATCCAGACACAGCTGCCCATCCTCCCCCCGGGAAAACACGCACTTTTCCAGCTGGATCTGGCGGAAGTTTCCCTCCTGAAACCAGGAATCCTCCCGGATTGCCTGCTGCTTTTTCCCGTTGTAGCAGATGACGGTGACATCCGCGAACCGGCTCAGCTCATTATAAAACTGCACCCGGTAGGGGGACACATAGTTGGAAAGAAACAGAATTTTCTTCATATTCATTTCCCGACAGGTGCCTCAGGTCTCTTCCCGGGCAGACAGGGCAGCACACGCTCGGAAAGAGCCATCACCGGGAACAGCCAGATAAACAGGTCGGCAACAAAGCCCTGACTGTTGATGGAGAAGGCCAGCAGGAACAGGATCATCAGGCTGGTAATCACTGTGCTGTTCTTCTTCCAAACCAGCGCAAACCAGCAGGCAATATGGAACAGTCCGCCGGCAATACCCCAGATGGCAAACAGAATGGTGGAGGAGGACAGATTGTCCTCAATCAGCCCAGGATTGTGCATGGTCTGCTGAACCGTGGTTCCCAGCAGGGGATTCTGAGAAAACAGCTTCAGATTCTCCACAATGGAGTCAAACCGGGCAAAGCCGGAACCCACGGTGGTGACATTTTTCAGTTTCTCCACAATGTTCCATACCTGTGCCCACAGGGCACCGCCCTGCAGGTAAATGGCGATGAGAGCCAGAACCCCGGCAGCACAGGCGGCAATAACCAGCTTTACCACGCGCTTGTCCCGATACAGCTTTTTGTCGATGAATACGGCAGGAATCAGCAGCATCAGCTCGATCATGCCGGTGGTGGACAGGGTTGCCGCCACCGCTGCCGCAAACAGAATATTCAGCCCCCAATAGGTGCGTCTGCTCTTCCAGGTAATCCAGTAGTTGTTCATATACAGTGCCAGAATCAGGAAAAACTGGGTCACTCCCGGCTCCCGGAAGATGGTGTACAGCCGGAAATAGTGGTAGGTATTCCGGTAGGCCACCCAGCACAGGCCGTAATTCAGGTAATCACCACAGTCATAGGTGAACACCGGCATGGAGTAAAGCCCCAGCTCCAGCAGGGGCAGAAAGACATAGGTAGCCAGAAATCCATACAGCACAATGGGCACCAGCGTCAGCACATACACCTTGGCCATCTGCTCCACCGTGGAAAAATAGCTGAAGAACACTCCCACGCAGATGCAGAACAGGATGCTGAAATACATCATCTGCCAGTCCCGCTTCACCAGCATGGGAACCAGTGCAACCAGCACCGCCGCAGCCAGCAGCAGCATTCTGCGATCCGTAAAAACAGCCTTCAAATTTCGGCGGTTGCAGATGAGAAAGGCGACGCCGGTGAGACACACCACTCCCATGGTGATGGCGGTGGAAATCTCCAGATTCACCACCCAATGGGTGATGTAGGTATCCCGGCAGAACACCAGCAGCAGAAACATGGCAGCAAAGGCCAGTACCTTCGTTACCCGGTTTTCAGGAAATCGGTAATAGGTCATATCAAATCCTCACTTGTTCAGGAAGGCAGCTACAGCGTCCAGATCTCCCTTGGACACCAGAATGTCTCCCTCTCCCAGGGTTTCCCGGCTGCCCCCGGTGTCGTAGCTGATAATGGTGGTGCCGCAGGCTGCGGCCTCCAGATTCACGGTGGGATAGTTGTCCTCATAGGTCAGATTGAGGAAATAATCCGCGGCGGAATAGATTTCCGCCAGCTCCTTAGGGCTGTTGGTGCGGGGGATGGCAATAAAGCCCTCAGGAAGCTCAGCAGCCTGCTCCGGCTTCAGCCCCACCAGAACGAAGCGGAACCGGTCATCCAGCATTTTGGACAGGGCGATATAATCCGGAAGTCCCTTCCGCCCGTCCCAGACACTGGCAACCCCCAGAAGCATGATTTTCCCGTCCAGTTCCCATTTTTCCCGGAAATCACCGGCAGTGGGGCGGAATACTTCGGTGTTGATGGTGTTGTGCACCACCTGCACCGGGTACTCCCTCAGGTAGCTCTCCTTTACCAGATCCGCCAGCCATTGGGAGGGGGTTATGAGCGTGAGATTGGGAACCCCAGAAAACAGAGCCTTTTTCCGGGTGTAATTTCTTCTGCTGCCGTCCAGAAGGATACTGGCAGGATACACCTTCTTCTCCGGGCAGTGATGACAGCCGGTTTTCCACCGGTCGCAGCCGGCATAGTCAAAATAGGCGCAGTGTCCCGTAAAGCTCCAGCAGTCGTGGAGTGTCCAGTAAATGGGCTTGCCGCAGGTTCTCAGATAGTCAAACAGAAGCCCCACATGGAGGTAATAGCCGTGGATGTTGTGCATCCAGATCACATCCGGGTCATATTCCCGGATTCTCCCCAGAAGGCGTCTGGTCACGGCACGGGAGCCGAAGCCGCTGGTATCCAGAATCCGGCTGGTCAGGGCGTGGGCTCTCACATCCCAGACGGAGCCGATCCGCATGGTGGGGATATCCTGACAGTTTTTCTCCTCCCGGCCGTAGGCGATGAGGCATTCGTGTCCCTGTGCCATCAGCTCCCGGCACTTGTCGGCAACGATTCTGCCGGTGCTGCCGGTACCGGCCAGAGAGTTGATAAACAGATACTTCACGGTTTGACCCCCTTTCCGGCAGGTATCAATACTTTCTCCAGACCATCTTGTCCACCACGCCGGTGTAGGACTGGATGATCTTCACCACCTTGGTGGA
>CAMCRV010000038.1 GCA_945877365.1 uncultured Clostridia bacterium
AGTGTATCCATATAAGTCCTCCCGATGGTTTGTTCTGTACATCATACCACGCCGCCGCGCCGGAAACAAGACAGATTTTGAAAACTGTCGAATCCGGCAGCCTTCCTGTTCCTGGCAGAAACCTTCCGCGGGCATTATCCCCTATTCATAATATGCGCCACCAGGCGCAGATTCCGCTCAATCAGTACATTCCGCGCCTCCAGATCCCCATCCCGGCTGCGCAAAAGAAGCCTGCGTTCCTCCTCCTCTGTCAGGGGCTTGGGGAAGCTCCCGGTGGACAGCTGCAGGGAGCACAGCAGCGTGCTCAGCATCAGCCATGTGGTACAGAGCATAACTATCACCTCTGCACACTGTATTCGCCATTGCCCGTCCTTTTTCCGTCTGTCTCCCATTCTGACGAGCCAGCACTTTGGACGCCTGTATTCACAGTTCTTTTACACTCCGTTCTCTTTTCGTTAATTTCGGCACCTTATTCTGTTAAAATATGGTAGAAGTATGCAGAAAGGATGGATTTTATGAACGAAGTAAAGCAGCCGAAAAAGCCACTGATTTATTACTATTTGGTGGTGCTGTTGATTTTGGGTCTCTTCAATTTTCTGGCAATGCCCTGGTTCCTGCAGCGGCAGATTCAGGAGGTTGACTACGGAACCTTCATGTCCATGACGGAGGAGAAGGACATCGGTCAGGTGGATGTGCAGCAGAACCAAATCGTGTTCACCAACAAAGAGGAAACCAAAATCTACAAAACCGGCCTGATGGACGATCCCGGCCGGACGGACAGACTCTATGCAGCCGGAGCCACATTCTCCAGCGAAATTATCGAGGAGACTTCCCCTCTGCTCAGTTTTATCCTGTCATGGATTCTCCCTCTGGCTCTGTTCGCTGCCATTGGACAGTTCATGTCCCGGAAAATGATGGACAAGATGGGCGGCCCCAACGCCATGTCCTTCAACATGGGCAAATCCAATGCGAAAGTCTATGTGAAGTCCTCCGATGGCATTAGCTTCGCGGATGTGGAGGGCGTAGATGAGGCGGAGGAAAGTCTGGCTGAGATCGTGGATTACCTCCACGACCCGGAAAAATATAAAGAAATCGGCGCCACAATGCCCAAGGGCGTTCTTCTGGTAGGCCCTCCGGGCACCGGCAAGACCATGCTGGCCAAGGCAGTCGCCGGGGAAGCGAATGTGCCCTTCTTTTCCATGAGCGGTTCGGAATTTGTGGAAATGTTTGTGGGCATGGGCGCCAGCAAGGTCAGAGACCTTTTCAAGCAGGCCAAGGAGAAGGCACCCTGTATCGTGTTCATTGACGAGATTGATGCCATCGGTCAGAAGCGAAACACCGGCGGCATGGGTGGAAATGATGAACGGGAACAGACCCTGAACCAGCTGCTCACCGAAATGGATGGCTTTGAAGGCAACTCCGGTGTCATCATTCTGGCGGCCACCAACCGTCCCGAATCCCTTGACCCGGCTCTGACCCGGCCAGGACGGTTTGACCGCCGGGTACCTGTGGAGCTGCCCGACCTGAAGGGCCGTGAAGCTATCCTGAAGGTTCACGCCAAAAAGGTTAAAATTGCCGATGATGTGGACTTCTCCGGCATTGCCCGGATGGCCTCCGGTGCTTCCGGCGCAGAGTTGGCAAATATCGTCAACGAAGCAGCCCTCCGCGCCGTCAGAGATAATCGCAAATTCGTTACCCAGGCCGATCTGGAGGAATCCATTGAAGTCGTGATTGCGGGCTACCAGAAGAAGAACGCCATTCTGACCGATAAGGAGAAAATGGCAGTGGCCTATCATGAAATCGGCCACGCCCTGGTCGCCGCTCTCCAGACCCACTCCGCCCCGGTTCAGAAGATCACCATTGTTCCCAGAACCTCCGGCGCATTGGGCTATACCATGCAGGTGGAGGAAGGAAATCACTACCTGATGACCAAAGAGGAAATCGAAAACAAGATCGCCACCTATGCCGGCGGCCGCGCCGCCGAGGAAGTGGCGCTGGGCAGTGTTTCCACCGGCGCCTCCAACGATATTGAGCAGGCCACCAAGCTGGCAAGAGCCATGATCTCCCGTTATGGCATGAGTGAGGAGTTCGACATGGTAGCGCTGGAAACCGTGAACAACCAGTACCTTGGCGGCGATGCCAGCCTGGCCTGTTCCGCAGAAACCCAGACGAAAATCGATCAGCTTGTGGTGGAGCTGGTGAAGCGGCAGCACAGCAAGGCTCGCCAGCTGCTGCTGGACAATCGGGAAAAGCTGGAGGAGCTGTCGCTGTACCTCTACGAAAAGGAAACCATCTCCGGCGAAGAATTCATGAATATTCTGAACAACGGATTGGACAAACAATAAATTGGGAGGTGTCTCTTTGTGAGGCACCTCCTGTTCTTCTCCTGCACTTCCCCTTCTGTGTGCTCTGTTCGCCCAGGTCTGTCCGTTTTCCTGCCCGGAATTCAAAAAAGAGGATGCGAAAACCGCATCCTCTTAATGATATATGGAGTTTACTGGATCTCTGACACCCTGTTGGAGAAAAATCTTCCGTCCCGGTTGTTCTCCTTTTCGCAGCGGCGTGCCTCCTTGCGGACGGCTGCCAGAAGATGGAACGCCTGAACAATGGTCTGCTTGGGCATGATAATATGGATACCGTCGGTACAGTTTGCCTTGCCGTAGACGCTGTCCATCCAGCGGCAATCCTGCTCGGTAATGGTAAAATCCGGGAGCTTTTCCTTGATTTTGTTTAGGATGGCAATCTTGTCCTCCGTCATATAGAAGGCTGAGCTTTCCTCCGCAGGATAAATAGCCTCCCGAACAGCCTTCAGATATTTGGTCATGGCAACGGAGCAGATAGTTCCGATCTGGTCATAGTACTTATGGCCGTGAAGCAACTCAGCCGCCTCGAAATCCTCTTCCGCGGTCTTCAGATACTGATTGTTGGTAAAATAGACTGCCATGATAGCTTCCTCCTCGTTCCCAGACTTTTTTATTATTTTATTACGCCATTTTTCATTGTCAATACGCTTTACTGTTTGTTTCCCGAAAGAAACAACAGCTTTTATGAAATTTTTTTATTTTTTGGAGATTTTTTTGCACCTCTTTCATTTTTTGCTATAGTATTTCTGCAATTTACGCAAATTGCCCAGCCAAAATCAGAAAAAGCGGAGGTCATCTTATGGAATTTTTAAAAGGAATCGGCGCGCTGCTTCTGACCCTCGCAGCCTTCTCCGTATTCAGCCTGAAATTTCCCCGGGGTGATAAGGCCATGGGCGGTCTGGCGGATGCCGCCGTCGCCACCTTCCTGGTGGAAGCCATCTTCAAGTATATCTGCGGCGACTTTGCCGGCATTGCCTTTCTGGGTGAGGTTGGCTCTGCCTCCGGCGGCATGGGCGCCGTTGCCGCAGCTGCGCTGGTGGGGCTGTCCATGGGCACCCGCCCCATGTTTGCCATCGCCGCAGCGGCTGCCGTCAGCGGTTTCGGAATCCTTCCCGGCTTCATTGCCGCCTATATTCTCCACTTCATCCTGAAGAAAACCGTCCGCTACCTGCCCTCCGGTCTGGATATCATCGTGGGTGCTCTGGTTTCCGCCTGTCTTGCCAGAGCCATCGCCATCGCCGTTGACCCTGCCGTCAACTCCGTCATTTCCATTGTTGGCAGCTCCATCTCCGTGGCAACGGCTCAGTCCCCGGTGATGATGGGTCTGGTTCTGGGCGGCCTGATGAAGATGATCTGCACCTCTCCTCTCAGTTCCATGGCTCTGACTGCCATGCTGGGGCTCACCGGTCTGCCCATGGGTATCGCCGCCATCGCCTGCTTCGGCGGCAGCTTCACCAACGCCCTGATTTTCAAGCAGCTGAAGCTGGGTGACAACGGTCGGGTGCTGGCTGTGATGCTGGAGCCTCTGACCCAGGCGGATATCATCACCAAAAATCCCATTCCCATCTACGGCAGCAACTTCTTCGGCGGTGCGCTGTCCGGCATTGCCGCCGCTCTGCTGGGCATCGTAAACAACGCCCCCGGCACTGCCTCCCCCATCCCCGGTATGCTGGCTCCTTTCGCCTTTAATCCTCCGCTGAAGGTTCTGCTGGCGCTGGCGCTGGCCGCTGCGGGCGGCATCGTGGCAGGGTTTGCAGGCTCCATTGTCTTCCGGAAGCTGGGCTTCGGCAACGATGTGGTGCCGGACTGATTTTTAAAATCCGCGGTGCTCTGCATCGCGTATTTTTCTTCTGACGAACCGGGACTTTTCGCTTTTATTGTGAAAACAACGACCTGTCTCAGCTCCTTGATAAATTGGAATTTGGCGGCGAGTCGCCGCTGACAATGCGTTACGGACTGCGGGTAGACAATCCACATCCTTTGGGCCCCTCGACCGGAACTGCGTAGGTTATATAGAATAGACCACCACCGCAAAAACGAACCGGGCGTGCCCAAAGGATGGAAAGATTACCACCCGGGCGAAGGCTCGCATTGCCCGTGGGGGCATCCCCACAAATTTCAATTGTCCGTTCTGACAAGAACCACAATAAAATCAGAAATCCTCCGTGTGGCTGCCGTCACACGGAGGATTTTGGGGTTATTTCTTTGCGGTCTTGCGCTGAATCAGCTTGACAATCTCCACCACGGGGATCACCAGAATGGCCAGAGCCAGGGCGATGGAATACTCCGTCAGATCCACGGGGGTGAAGCCGAAGGCATCTGCCAGGAAGGGAATCTCCAGCACAGCGGTGGTGAGGAGCAGCGAGCCGATCATAGCAGCCCACAGCACCTTGTTGTGGGTTTTCAGACTGAAGATGGACTTTCTCTGAGAGCGCATATTGAAGGCATGGAAAATCTCGCACATGGACATGGTCAGGAAGGCCATGGTCATTCCGTGGCTGGAAACGCCGCCGGGCACCGGCAGAAACACACCGTTCTCCATAAAGTTGCCCACCAGATAGGAGGCCACGGTGATGACCGTAACCAGAATGCCCTGATAGGCGATGTCAACGCCCAGTCCGCCGGCGAAGATGCCCTCGTTGGAGGCACGGGGCGGGCGGCTCATGGTGTCGGACTCGGCCCCTTCCAGACCCAGAGCCAGAGCCGGGAAGCAGTCCGTAACCAGATTGATGAACAGCAGGTGGACGGGGTTCAGCAGGGTGAAGCCCATCAGAGTGGCGCTGAACACGCCCAGCACCTCAGACATATTGGAGGCCAGCAGGAACTGGATGGCTTTGCGGATATTGTCGTAAATCCGGCGGCCCTCGCCTACTGCGGCGACAATGGTGGCGAAATTGTCGTCAGCCAGCACCATGTCTGCCACATTCTTGGTGACATCGGTGCCGGTAATGCCCATGCCCACGCCGATATCGGCGGACTTGATGGAGGGAGCATCGTTGACACCGTCGCCGGTCATGGCGGTGATGGCGCCGTTCTTCTTCCAGGCGGTGACAATCCGGGTCTTGTGCTCCGGCTGCACCCGGGCGTACACGCCGAACTGTTTCACCTTTTCGCAGATTTCCTCGTCGGGAATCTCATTCAGCTCGGCGCCGGTGATGGCCTGAGAGGCGTCGGTGATGATACCCAGCTCCTTGGCGATAGCCACGGCGGTGTCCTTATGGTCGCCGGTGATCATCACCGGGCGGATACCGGCGCTGGCACACTCGGCAATAGCAGCCTTGACCTCGGGACGCACCGGGTCGATCATGCCGGTAAGACCCACGAACACCAGATCCTGTTCCAGATACTCCGGGGTATTGTCGGCAGGCTTTTCCTCCCAGGTGCGCATGGCGGCAGCCAGCACCCGCAGAGCCTTGTCGGCCATGGCCTTGTTGGCAGCCATGATTTCCTCCAGCTTCTGCTGGGTCATGGGGAGGACTTCTCCGTTTTCCAGATAGTGAGTGCACCGGGCCAGCACCACATCGGGGCCGCCCTTGGTGTACTGGATGAATTTGCCGTCGGCGGCGTGGATGGTGGACATCATCTTCCGGCCGGAATCGAAGGGAGCCTCATCCACCCGGGGGGTGGCAGCCTCCAGCTGCTGCTTGGGCAGACCCACGCTGTAGGCAAAGTTCACCAGAGCGCACTCAGTAGGCTCGCCCTCGGCCTGGTTGCTTTCGTTCAGGTTGGCATCGGAGCACAGAGCCATGGCGGTGGCCAGCAGCCTGGTGTCGCCCGTATGCTCCACCACAGTCATTTTGTTCTGGGTCAGGGTTCCGGTCTTATCGGAGCAGATGATCTGGGTGCAGCCCAGAGTTTCCACGGCAGTCAGGCGGCGGATCACAGCGTTGCGCTTGGACATATTGGTGACGCCGATGGACAGCACCACCGTCACCACGGTAGCCAGACCCTCGGGGATAGCGGCAACTGCCAGAGAGACGGCAACCATAAAGGTCTTCAGCACCACTTCCAGATGGAAGTCCCCGGCCATCAGCAGGTTAAAGACGAAGATAAATACGCAGATGCCCAGCACCAGCTTGCTCAGAGCTGTGCCCAGCTCCTCCAGCTTCTTCTGCAGGGGGGTCTGCTCATCGGTGGCAGAAGCCAGTGCACCGGCGATTTTGCCCATTTCGGTGTTCATGCCGGTGCCGGTGATGACGGCCTTACCCCGGCCATAGACCACGGTGGAGCCCATATAGCACATATTTTTCCGGTCGCCCAGAGGAACCTCCTCCTGCTCAGCCATGCCCAGTGTCTCCAGAACCTTGGTAACGGGCACCGACTCGCCGGTGAGGGCGGCTTCTTCGATTTTCAGGCTGGCACTTTCGATGATCCGTCCGTCTGCCGGGACGGCGTCACCGGCTTCCAGAACCACGATGTCTCCGGGCACCACCTCGTCGGAGTGCAAAACCGTGAGCTTGCCCTCCCGGATGACTTTACAGGTGGCGGCGGTCATGGTTTGCAGGGCTTCAATGGCGGCCTCCGCCTTGCTCTCCTGCAGAACACCCAGCACGGCGTTCAGCAGCACCACTGCCAGAATGATAATGACCTCAGCCATCTCGTTTTCCCCGGCCAGCAGGTTGGTGGCGGCAGAAACGGCAGCGGCAATCAGCAGAATAATCAGCATGGGATCCTTCAGCTGAGCAATGAAGCGCTGCATCTTGGTGGGCTTCTCGGCTTCCTTCAGCTTGTTGTGACCATACTGCTCCAGGCGCTCCTGTGCCTGTGCGGTGCTCAGCCCTTCATGTCCTACATTCAGTTCCTTCAGGACATTCTCAGCGGACCGGCTATAGAATTTCTCCATTTCGGCTTTCGCTCCTTTTTTCATTTTCGGTAAAAAATAAGGACCCATGCACATCCGGGAAAGGGGTGTGCATGAGTCTCTTTCTGACAAGCATTCCGGGTTCCAAAGAACCGGGGTGACGAAATGCTCCACGGAAAACCGGCTTTCCGCGGAAATACTCCCTCATGTGGCATATAGTATAGCATTATGATTCCCATTTCGCAAGGGGAAATTTGGAAGTTTACAATTTATTTTCATTTGTGGGGATGCCCCCACGGGCAATGCGAGCCTTCGCCCGGGTGGTAATCTTTCCATCCGCTGCACGCCCGGTTCGTTTTTGCAGTGGTGGTCTATTCTATATAACCTACGCAGTTCCGGTCGAGGGGCCCAAAGGATGTGGAATGTCCACCCGCAGTTCGTAACGCATTGTCAGCGGCGACTCGCCGCCAAATTCCAATTTGTCTGCTTCATCGGCGGCATTATAAAAAAGCTCCCTCGCTTTAGCGGGGTGTCCGTAATGCAGTGAAATATGCAAAATGCGTGACTTTTTGTGGTCACGCATTTTGTCTTAAGAGAATAGCCGTTTTCGCAGCGCAAGGGGTGCAGCCCCTTTCTCGGAACATAGTGACGGAAAACACCCCGGACATTCAGGTGTCCGGGGTGTTCCGTCTCGCAGAGCGCACATACGGGGCTTGCCCCGTATGTGCGCTCTTAGTTCGACAAATTGGAATTTAGCGCACAGTTTCCTTATAAAAAGTATTTGGTAAATATTGCTCAAGCCATGATAAGCCTGCGTAATAAACTGTATTGTTGCATAATTTGTTTCCTGCAAATATAACAATTGCACAAGAAAATAATATCACACGCCATGGCGAACTAACGAGATATGGGAAATAAACAGGGACTGCTTTAATTACGAACCCGTGCAGCAGGAATACTGGCCATGTATTTTGTCCAATATTGGTTATTAAGATTAGTTTCCTGCTCAAATATGGTCTCATTCCAACACACAGAAATAGAATTGTAGAAAAAGATATTATCAATACAATTCCACGCATCCACAATGTTCCTTCGCAACTTGAGTAGGTATAGGACCCATACAGCAAACCATTTGGAATTGCGCCTACAAATGGGAAAAGAATAGAAATAATTGCTACTGAGGCTAGCAAAACAAGAAATCGTCTTTTGGGTTGGATAGATAGCCGTTCAAGAAGATTGTTCTTTTTGCAGTAGTATCCCAATAAAAACCAAGGTAGAAATACAAAAAAACGAGACAAGGACATATAGTATCCAACAGATTTTTCATATCCAATTAACAAGGAAATAACAAACGCACACAATATTGTTATAATTTGCTTGCCTTTATCGTCTGTATCAAACAGCGGTAGCAGTAACTGATAATAAATGCATGCAAGCATATACCAAAGAAGCCAATAAGGAGTTGTAAATTGGAAATTCGTGTTAGCATTTAGAATAAACTTCGCAAACAAGATGTAAGCACATTGAAAGATTGCATATGGAAGACACCAGTGATAAACTATCTTCTTCGGCGAATATTTGGCGTTGTATCCAAATAAGAAAATAAATGCAGGCATATGAAAAGTGTAAATAAATTTGTAAATCAGCCAACTGCCCTTAAATGGAGCACATACCTCTAGTAGGTGAGCAAATACAACAGAGAAAATCAAAATAAAACGGACATTATCCACTGAATAGTCTCTCGTGGGAGATAAATGGAGATTCATATAAGCTCACCTTAATTCCAGTTTATCGGTCTGCTTAATTATATCATACGGCTTCAATATATGCAAGAAAAGTCCCGGCAGACATTACTGCCGGGACTGAAACTGTTTTACGAGCACCCGCCTTTTAGCGAGGGAGCTTTTTCATGGTGACCCGTACGGGAATCGAGAAAAACAAGGAGCGCCCGCCGTCCAGCCGTCGGGCGGCCAGTGCCCACCGGGCACTGGCATTTGATAGGTTCGATTCCCTTCGCATCAAGCATGAAAAAAGCTCCCCCGCAAAACGCGGGGGAGCTTTTTTCATGGTGACCCGTACGGGAATCGAACCCATGTTACCGCCGTGAAAGGGCGGTGTCTTAACCGCTTGACCAACGGGCCTGGTAGCGGCAATCTGATTCGAACAGATGACATACCGGGTATGAACCGGCTACTCTACCAACTGAGTTATGCCGCCATGTGGTCAAGCCAATCCCGGCACCGCCGAAATCAGCTTCATTATTATATCCAAGGACATCCCTTTTGTCAAGTATTTTCCCCCGTTTTTTTCAAAGTTTTTTTGGCAATACTTTCCGGGAGGTGATGAACATGGAATTGCGGAAAAACTGCCCCCTGTTTGCTTTGGGGGGCAGCCTGTATGTGGGATTGGAGCTGCTGTGGCGCGGCCGCAGCCACAGCAGTATGTTTCTGGCCGGGGGACTTTGCTTTGTGCTCATTGGGGAGCTGAACCGGAGCAAACCCCGGCGACCTGCAATTTTACGGATGCTCACAGGGGCCGGAATCATTACCGCGGTAGAACTGGCGGTGGGTCTCGCCGCCAACCGGGACTACAGTGTCTGGGATTACCGCCAGCAGTGGGGCAATTTTCTGGGGCAGATCTGCCCAATGTTTTCCCTGCTGTGGATGCCCCTGACTTTGGCCGCGGAGTGGGTTTACCGGCAGGCCGACCGGAAACTCAGCGCGCTGCTTCCCCTCTCCGCGCCGCAAAAAATGGAGGAGTGAAAAAATCACTCCTCCCCTTTTTTTATTTGTTGACAGCCTCTACAATGCCGCTCGCCATGCCCACCAGCCCCTGCATTTCGCTGGGAATGATGATCTTTGTGGCCTTGCCGTCGGCAATCTTCTGCATGGCCTCGATGGATTTCAGCTTGATGACCTGATCGTTGGGAGCCTTCTGGTTCAGCAGCTCCAGAGAGTCTGCCATGGCCTTCTGGATGGCCAGAATAGCCTGAGCCTCACCGTCAGCCTTCAGAATGGCAGCCTGCTTCTCGGCCTCGGCTCTCAGAATGGCGGCCTCCTTCTCGGCGCTGGCACGGAGGATGGCGGATTCCTTCTCGCCCTCGGCAATCAGAATGGCGGACTTCTTCTGTCCCTCGGCCTGCAGGATGGCCTGACGGCGGTCACGCTCGGCCTTCATCTGCTTTTCCATGGAGTTCTGGATGTCCTGAGGCGGCAGGATGTTCTTCAGCTCCACCCGGTTGACCTTGATGCCCCAGGGGTCGGTGGCCTCATCCAGAATGGCGCGCATCTTGGTATTGATGATATCCCGGCTGGTGAGGGTCTGATCCAGCTCCAGATCACCGATGATGTTCCGAAGGGTGGTGGCAGTCAATGTCTCCATAGCGGCCATGGGCTGCTCCACGCCGTAGGTATACAGCTTGGGGTCGGTAATCTGGAAGTAGACAACGGTATCAATCTGCATGGTGACATTGTCCTTGGTGATCACGGGCTGGGGCGGATAGTCCAGAACCTGCTCCTTCAGGCTCACCCGACGGGCAATCCGATCCAGGAAGGGCCACTTGAAATGCAGACCCACCCCCTGAACGCAGTGGAAGGCGCCCAGGCGCTCAATGACATAGGCACGGGACTGCTGCACCACAAAGATGTTGGTTACAGCCAGCACCAGCGCCAGAATCAGCAGAATCAGAACGAAAATAAACATGGCAAATCCTCCTTTTCTATTTCCAACCTGCCTGTGGCAGGTCAGCGCTTACACAGTTGCCGGAATCTCCACGGTGGAGACATAGACCTTCACGCCCTCAATCCGATCCACCCGGATTTTTGCCCCTGCCGGGATGACCTCCCCGGAGGTGCTGCGGGCCGTCCACTCCATAGCCTCCAGCTTCACCTGTCCCTGCGCCTGGGTGTTGTCAATTTCCGTCAGAACCACACCGGTGGTGCCAATCAGGGCATCGGCATTGGTTTTCACAATCTGGGGCTTCAGCATTTTCCGGGCAAAGGGCCGCAGCAGCACCAGAAAGATGATGGATACGGCAAAAAACACCGCGGTCTGCACCGCAAGGCTCCCGTGGAGCTGTACCGTCAGAATCGCCGCCAGGGCGCCTGCCGCAAACCAGATGGATGCCAGCGTCACCGTAGCCGCCTCCGCAATCAGGCAGGCCACCAGCACCGCCAGCCAGAACAGGGTATAGGAAGTCATGGAATCTCCCCCTTTCAGGTTTTCTTTATTATATCAGCTCCCGGTTTTCCGGTCAACGAAAACGCCTGTAAATTTTTTCTGAACACCGGAGAAGTTCGTCTTTTTGTATCGATATTTAATTGTCAATACAAAAATTTTTAGCAGTATATACAAATTATAATAGACAAATCTGGTAATTTGGAGTATGATAGGCAGTAATAACAGTGGCTACTCCATACTATGCAAAGAGGTGAACCGGTATGGCATTTTCATTTTTCGGAGGGGTGCACCCTCAGGACAGTAAATGGTATGCCTGCGACCAGCAGATTCAGGAATTTCCCGAGCCGGATGTGGTGGTGATTCCCATGTCCCAGCACATCGGCGCGCCCTGCCTTCCTCTGGTGAAAAAGGGCGACCCCGTCACCGTGGGTCAGAAAATCGGTGACAATCAGGGGCTTTGCGTCCCCGTCCACGCCAGCGTCTCCGGCAAGGTCAAGGCCGTGGAGATGCGCCCCCACACCAACGGCACCACCGTGATGAGCGTGGTGATTGAAAACGACCACCAGCATACCCTCTGCCCGGAGGTTCAGCCCCGGAACCGGGAGCAGGTGGAGGCTCTGACCTCTGAGGAGCTGATGGGCATTATCCGGGAGGCCGGTATCGTGGGCATGGGCGGCGCGTGCTTCCCCACCCATGTGAAGCTGTCCTCCGGCCTTGGAAAGGTGGACACCATCATCGTCAACGCCGGCGAATGCGAGCCCTTCATCACCGCCGACGACCGGCTCTGCCGGGAGATGCCGGAAAAGGTGATCTCCGGCCTGAGGGTGATTATGAAAATTCTGGGGCTCTCCACCGCCCACATCGGCATTGAGGACAACAAGCCCGAGGCTGTGAAGGCGCTGCAGGGGTGCCTGACCTCCGGGGACGGCATTACCATCGATGTGCTCCCCGCCAAATACCCCCAGGGCGCAGAAAAGCAGCTGATCTTCGCCGTCACCGGTCGGGAGGTTCCCTCCGGCGGTCTGCCTGCCGCGGTGGGCTGCGCCGTATTCAACGCCGCCACCTGCAAGGCCATCCATGATGCAGTCTGGGAGGGGATGCCCCTGATCCGCCGGGTGGTCACCGTCTCCGGCGATATCGTTATGGAGCCGAAAAATCTGATGGTTCCCATCGGCACCACCTTCAACGATCTTCTGGAGGCCGTGGGACACAGCGAAAACCCCTACAAGGTGCTCTCCGGCGGCCCCATGATGGGAGTTTCCCAGTATGACCTCAGCGTCACCACCCTGAAGGGCGTGAATGCTGTCACCATTCTGGGGCGGAAAAACAAATACGCCGTGGATGATCCTCATTGCCTGCGCTGCGGCAAGTGCATCGATGCCTGCCCCATGAAGCTGGCTCCCGTACTGATGTTCCGGGCGCAGCAGGAAAATGACATAGAAGAAATGAAGTGTACCCATCTGATGGACTGCATTGAGTGCGGCTGCTGCGCCTATGTCTGCCCGGCAGGAATTCCCCTGGTGCTGGGCTTCCGCTCCGGCAAGCAGATTCTCCGCTCTGAAGCCGCGAAAAAGAAAGGTTAAAGGAGGCTGGAACCGTGGCACAGATGAAATATTACTACGAGCTGACCATTTCCAGCTCCCCTCATATCCACGCCCCTGCCACCACCCAGACCCTGATGCGGGATGTCCTCATCGCTCTGTGTCCGGCTCTGGTGATGGCGGTGTATGTCTTCGGCTTCCGGGCGCTGATGCTGACGCTGGTCAGCGCCGCCGCCTGTGTGTTCTTCGAGTGGGGCTACTGCACCCTGATTCACCGCCCGGTGATGATCTACGACTGCTCCGCCATTGTTACCGGTGTGCTGCTGGCCTTTGTCTGCCCCGTCACCATTCCCTACTGGACGCTGATTCTGGGGGATCTGTTCGCCATTGTGCTGGTGAAGCAGCTCTTCGGCGGACTGGGCAAGAACATCCTCAACCCGGCTCTGGCCGGAAGAGCCTTCCTGTTCAGCTGGCCTGTGCTGATGACCCGGTGGGTAAAGCCCGGCTTTGCCAACGCCGTCGGCATTCTCTCCACTGCCGATGCGGTCACCGCCGCCACTCCTCTGGCTTCCATGCATCAGGGAACGCTGTGCACCGAATCTCTCTGGCAGCTGTTTGTGGGAACTGTGGGAGGCTGTCTTGGTGAAACCTCCGCCCTGGCAATTCTCATCGGTCTTGCCTATATGCTGGTACGCAAGGTCATCACCCCCCGAATCCCCGTGGCCTTTCTGGGCACCGTGGCAGTCCTTACCTTCCTGTTCCCCCAGGGCAATCCCCGGATCACATGGATGGCAGCTCAGCTGCTCAGCGGCGGTGTGCTGCTGGGAGCCTGCTTCATGGCCACCGACTATGTCACCTCTCCCCTGACCAAGCTGGGACAGATCCTCTTCGGCGTGGGCTGCGGCCTTCTGACGGTGATGATCCGCTACTTCGGCGGCTACCCCGAGGGTGTCAGCTATGCCATTCTGGTGATGAACTGCTGCGTGGTGCTGCTGGATCGGATAGGCCGTCCCGTGAAATTCGGCGCCCCCAGAAAGGAGGCGGCAAGGAAATGAGCCAAAAGAATTCCGCTTTGTACATCCTGCGGCTGGCTCTGACCCTGCTGGCTATCACCGCCGCAGTGGCTGCGGCTTTGGCCGGGGTCAACGCCATCACCGCCCCCCGGATTGCTCAGGCCAACGCTTTGAAAACACAACAGGCCATCGAAGCCGTCCTTCCCGGCGGCGGAGAGCCGCTGGATGTCTTCCCCGACGAAACCGGCCTTGTCTCCCGTGTCTACGCCTCTGACACCGGCTACGCCGTGGAGGTCACCCCCACCGGCTTTGACAACACCATCACCATGATGGTGGGTGTGGACAAATCCGGGCAGGTGCTGGGCATCGACATCATCTCCCACACGGAAACCGCCGGTCTGGGGGCTGTGTCGGCTGCAAAAACCACCGCAGGCGAGGTCTTCCGGGGTCAGTTCGCCGGGTGCAGCGGTGAAGTCAGTGTCGCCAAGGACGGCGGCAGCATCGATGCCATCACCGGCGCCACCATTACCTCCCGGGCAATTTGCTCCGGTGTCAACGCCGCTCTGGCCTGCGTGGCCGGACTGAACTGAGGAGGCCTGGGATATGAATTTCAAGAAACAGTTTGAAGAAGGGCTTCTGACCAAGAATCCCGTCACTGTCCAGCTGCTGGGTATGTGCTCCGTGCTGGCCATCACCACCAGCCTGTTCAACGGGCTGGGCATGGGTCTCAGCGTCACCATCATTCTCATCTGCTCCAATGTGCTGATCTCCGCTCTGCGGAAGGTGATACCCTCCCAGATCCGCATTGCTGCCTACATCGTTATCATTGCTGGTTTTGTCACCATCGTGGATCTGCTTTTGAAGGCATACCTACCCGACCTGTCGGAAAGCCTGGGTGTTTTTATCCCCCTGATTGTGGTGAACTGCATCATTCTGGGGCGGGCTGAGGGCTTCGCCTCCAAAAATGGGGTGCTGGCCTCTGCGGTGGACGGCCTGTGTCAGGGCATCGGCTACACTGTGGCTCTGGTGATCATGTGTGTCATCCGGGAGCTGCTGGGCAGCGGCACCTTCGGCGGCGGCCTGCTCAATGGCGGCGAGGGCATCCGGCTTCTGCCTGCCCAGTTCCCTGCCATGATGATGGTAATGCCGGTGGGCGGCTTTCTGACTTTGGGCTTCGTCATTGCAGGCTCCCAGTGGCTCATGGCACGGCTTGACCGGAAGAACCGGAAAAACCGGAAGGGAGGGCGCTAAATCATGGACTACATCAATTCCCTGCTGGGGATTCTCCTCAGCGCTGTGCTGACGGAGAACTTCATTCTGGTAAAATTCTACGGTATCTGCCCCTTCATGGGTGTCTCCAAAAAGATTGACACCGCTCTGGGCATGGGCATGGCCGTCACCTTTGTCATGGCGCTGGCGTCTGCCGCCACCTGGGCTGTCAACGCCTTCCTGCTGGTGCCCTTCGGCCTGACCTATATGCAGACCGTGGCCTTCATTCTGGTGATTGCCTCCATCGTGCAGGTGGTGGAGATGTTCCTGAAAAAGTCCGTCCCGGCTCTATATCAGGCGCTGGGCATCTTCCTGCCCCTGATCACCACCAATTGCGCCGTGCTGGGCGTGGCTCTGGTGAACGTGCAGAAGGGCTATGACTTCCTGCAAAGCGTGGTCAACGGCGCAGCCGGTGGACTGGGCTTTACCCTTGCCATTGTGCTGTTTGCCTCCCTGCGGCAGCGGGTGGACAAGGCGGATGTGCCCAAGTGCTTTCAGGGCTTCCCCATCACCCTGATTGCCGCGGGACTTCTGGCGCTGGCCTTCATGGGCTTCTCCGGCCTGAAGGTATTCTAAAGGAGGGCAGAGTATGACGGAAATTTTGCTGGCGATTGGAATTCTGGGGGGGCTGGGACTGGTATTTGGACTGGTACTGGCTGCCGCCTCCCGGGTCTTTTATGTGGAAACGGATCCCCGGCTGGAGCAGCTCAACGAGTGTCTGCCCGGTGCCAACTGCGGCGGCTGCGGCTATGCCGGCTGCAACGCCTACGCTGAGGCCGTTCTGAAGGGGGAGGCAAAAATCGGCCTTTGTGCCTCCGGCGGCAGTGAGTGCGCCAAAGCCATGGCTGCCATCATGGGGGTGGAGGCGGAGGAAGTGATCCGGAAGGTGGCGCTGGTGCGCTGCTCCGGCGAAAAGCACTATGATGCCGAGGGCAACCTCATCTCCGGCTCCCGGCTGAAGGCGGAATACGAGGGCTTCCGGGACTGCCGGGCGGCCTCCGGCGTGGGCGGCCATGGCCCCCTGTCCTGCAAATTCGGCTGTCTGGGCTTCGGCACCTGTGTCCGTGCCTGCAAGTACGGCGCTATGGAACTGGTGGACGGGGTCGCCAAGGTGGATCAGGATCTGTGCGTGGGCTGCATGGTCTGCGCCAATGTCTGCCCCCGGAACCTGATCACCGCCATCGACCCCCGGAATACGGTGGTCATTGCCTGCAACTCCCATGCCAAGGGCGCGGTGGTGAACCGCAACTGCACCATGGGCTGCATGGGCTGCAGTCTGTGCAAAAAAATCTGCCCCGAGGATGCCATCACCATCGACCGGAATCTGGCGGTGATTGACTACAGCAAATGCACCAGCTGCGGCCTGTGCGCCACGGTGTGTCCCAAGAAGCTGATCAAGAAAAATGCCGAGGACAGCGTGGAAGTGGAGAACATCATCAAGCCCCTGAACGGGCCGGATATTTAACAAAACCCCAGCGTGCAATGCACGCTGGGGTTTTGAATTGACAATTGACAATTGATAATGCGCTTATCGGTTTTACACAGCCGCTTGATAAATTGGAATTTGGCGCACCCAAAGGCCCCCTTGTGTAAAGGGGGCTGTCA
>CAMCRV010000039.1 GCA_945877365.1 uncultured Clostridia bacterium
GTCAGCAGTATGAGAGCGGTGCGACCCATGAACTCTCCGAAGAGGTGTGGCTGCCTGTTTTCGAGAACTTCTTTGATTTTAAGGAGAAGGTCGGTCTGGGTGCAGAGGACGCCGCCTATCCCAACAGAACCCCCAAGGATATGTTCAGCGCGGGGGAAGCCGCCATGTACCGGGGCACCGGTGCGGATGTCATTACCTTCCCCGGACGCGGCCAGGACGAGGTGCTGCTGATGCCCTATTTCGGCCAGACAGAGCAGGACAACTGGTACCTGACCTATCCCACCTTCCAGATCGCCGCCGCCAACAAGGGCATGGATGACCCGGAGCGGGAAAAGCTGATTCTGGACATCATGACCGCCATGGTCAATCAGGAAGGGCAGGATCATATCTCCTACGGCAAGAACATGGTGCCCTACAAGAAAGATGTTACTCTGGAGCTGATGCCGGAGCTGGATAACCTGAAGCCCTATGTGGAGCAGAACAAGCTGTACATCCGTCTGGCATCCAACGAGATGTTCCGGATTTCCAGAGATGTGGTGCAGCTGATTCTCACCGGGGCGGTGACCACCCCACAGGAGGCGCTGGAGGTCTTTAACCACGAGCTGGCAGGGGAGGAACCCGGCACCGAGATCGTCGCCCATATCGATACCCATTATTCCAACGAGTTCACACCGGAACACGGCAATCAGGCGGCATCCGCTGTTGCCAATACCATACGGAAGCTCTCCGGTGTGGATCTGGTGTTTATGCAGACCTGCTATGTTGCCAGCGACATCTATGCCGGCGACTATTCTCAGAAAGATCTTGCCTATATTGCGAGGAATGACGGCGGCTGGCCCGGCCTGATGGAGCTGACCGGAGACCAGATTTATACCCTTGTGGAGACGACCCTCTCCATGACCGGCAACCGGGGCGCAGTCTGCAATGACAGCACCCTGTATGTTTCCAGCGGCTTTGAGATGGACATTACAAAGACGGACAGCGGCTATACCCTCAACGCCCTGACCATGGACGGTAAGGAGCTGGATCGGGAGAAGACCTATTCCTTCCTGATCTACGGCGACCGGGACTGGTATATGTCCGAGGTTATGGAGCAGATGGGCGTTTCCGAGGTGGATACCACCGGCCCCAAGGCGGAGAATTACCTGACCCAGTGCCTGGTGGAGCAGGGGACGCAACTGGAAGTACCTACGGATTACATCATCCTGCGGTAAAACGCACTCCGGCAGCCTGTACCCGGCGGACAAGAGAAATATGAGGTGAACCCCCAAATGCAGGAGAGGAAACACACAACAAAATATCTTTTGCCTGTGGCGTTTGCCGTCATTCTGGTGGTTTCCCTGGCCTTGGGCGTTCGCTTCCTGCGCAGTACCTTAATGAAGCTGACAATCGAGGAGCGTTCCAACCAGCTGGAGGAAATGGTCACCCAGATTCAGGCCAATCTGGACAGCGGCCTGCAGACCCATTGGAATCTGGTGGCAGGACTGAACAATGCGGTACAGGGAAGCCATTTCCAGAGCAGTCAGGAATTGTGCGGCGCCATTGCCCATCTGGAAAAGCTGTTCTGCACCGATATGTACGGAAGCCGGGTGATGCTGCTGGATGAGCAGGGCACGGCGTATCTGCGCAATGGCCCCGTGGGAATCTGGCTGGATGTCAGCCATCTGACAGACGGAAAAAATCAGCATACCTTTGTGTCGGAAACCGACAATATTGACGGATGCTTTCTGGTGTTTTCTCAGGAGTTGGATTCTCCCATCACCATGGGGGAGAAAAATGTCCGCTTTACCCATGTGGTGCTGCTGAAGGATATCCAAACCGTGAAGCAGTATTATACCACCACAACCTACGGCGGCAAGGCGGCAACCTACATCATCAAGGAGAACGGAACATTAGCCTATTTTGATGCAGACGAAGATGATGTCATTGGCGCCCGGAATATTTACAAGGCACTGCGGGAAGCGGAGTATGTTCAGGGACGAAACTTTGACATGATCAGGCAGCAGCTGGACAGGGACGGCATTGTTGCCGCCCATATTCTGCTGAACCAGACGGAGTATTACTACTGTCTTACCGCGCTGGAGCATTATGACATGACGCTGATGCTTCTGATTCCTGCGGACTGCGTGGCGGTGAGCACCATGAATATGATGAACGCCACCGTTCGGACGCAGACGATCTTCATGTCCATAGTGGTAATCCTGATGCTTCTGGCGGTTATCAGCTTTGTCAATGTCCAGCGCACCAGCCAGCGGGTGAAGCTGGAGCAGGAGACAAACCGGGAGCTGAACCGGCTGCGTATGGCAGCAGAGTCCGCCAACGCCGCAAAGAGCACCTTCCTGAACAATATGTCCCACGACATCCGCACGCCTATGAACGCCATCATCGGCTTCACCAACATCGCCCTGAAGCAGAGCCCCAAGCCGGAGATCAAGGCCTGTCTGGATAAGATCCGGGACAGCTCGGAGCACCTGCTGACCCTCATCAACGATGTGCTGGACATCAGCCGCATCGAAAGCGGTAAGATCCAGTTTTCGCCTGTCCCTGTGGATATCACGGAGGTGGCCGATACCGTTGTGAATGTTACCTGCGGTTTCCTGTCCGACCGAAACATCACCTTCCAATGCAATCTGCAGGAGCCGGAAACACGCTATGTGCTGGCAGACGCTCTGCGGATTCGGGAGGTTCTGGTAAATATCCTTGGCAATGCGGTGAAATTCACCAAGGACGGCGGCACCATCACTTTCGATGCCGATTATCGTCCCGGCGCGGATGAACAGCACATTGTGGCGTGCTACCGTGTTGCGGATACGGGCGTGGGCATGAGTGAGGAATTTGTAGAGCATATTTTTGACGAATTTTCGCAGGAGGAAAGCAGTGCCCGCACCCAGTATAAGGGCACCGGCCTGGGCATGGCAATCACCAAGCGGTATGTGGATCTCATGGGCGGCACCATTTCCATTGTCAGCAAAAAGGGCGTGGGCTCCGTCTTTACGGTAGAGCTTCCGCTGGAGGTGACGGAGGAGAGCCGGATCCACAAGCAGGACAGCCGTTCCGGTATTCAGGATCTGGCAGGCGTGAAGGTTCTGATGGCGGAGGATAATGACCTCAACGCGGAGATTGCCGTGATCCAGCTGGAGGAGATGGGTATACAGGTTACCAGAGTCGCTGATGGCAAGGAAGCCGTGAACCTCTTTGCCCAGAACCCTGCCGGAACCTTTGACATCATTCTGATGGATATTATGATGCCGGTGATGGACGGCTATGAAGCCACAGCTGCCATCCGCGGTATGTCAAACCGCCCCGATGCACTGCTGATTCCCATCATTGCCATGACCGCCAACGCCTTTGCCGAGGATGTGCAGGCATCTCTGGATGCAGGTATGGATGGACATCTGTCCAAACCCATCGTCATAGACGAGGTCGTGAAGGCTATTTCCGGCAACATAAGCAGAAAATAAGCAAAAGGAGTTCCCATGAACAGCTGTCGTGGGAACTCCTTTTTATGGTATCATACTGAATTAGACCGGAAAGCAGGAAAGATTTTCATCAGAATTTCGTATCAGCTGATGTCGGTGACTTCGTAGCCCTGCTTGGTGACAGCCTGCTTCAAAACATCATCGGAAACATCCTTGCTCAGGGTTACAACAGCGGTTCCGGTCTTGTGGCTGACCTCGGCAGAGGCTACGCCGTCCAGAGCCTCCAGCGCCTTTTTGGTGTGCATCTTGCAGTGTCCGCACATCATGCCTTCAATTTTCAGTGTCTTTGTCATGGGTTTCGTCTCCTTTTTGGTTGTTGACTTGGTTTTGATTGCATGATCCCGTCTGGAATCGTGCATCCGGAAGAAATTCAGGCGCAGGGCGTTGGTGACGACGCTGAAGCTGGACAGGCTCATAGCCGCAGCGGCGAACATGGGATTCAGCTGCCAGCCAAGCAATGGGATAAATACGCCTGCCGCCAGAGGAATGCCGATGGTGTTGTAGATAAATGCCCAGAACAGGTTTTCGTGGATGTTGCGCAGGGTGGCACGGCTCAGGCGGATGGCCGCAGGCACATCGGACAGGCGGCTTTTCATCAGCACCACATCCGCCGCGTCAATGGCAACATCCGCACCGGCACCGATGGCGATGCCGATGTCGGCACTGGTCAGGGCAGGCGCATCATTGATGCCGTCGCCCACCATGATAACCTTTCCCTTTTCCTGCAAGGCACGGATCACGCTTTCCTTTCCGTCGGGAAGGACGCCTGCAATCACCTCATCCACGCCGGCCTTTGCGCCGATGGCTCTGGCGGTGCGTTCATTATCGCCGGTGAGCATCACCACATGGATGCCCATATTCCGCATCTGCGCAATCGCCTCGGGGCTGTCCTCTTTCATGGTGTCCGCCACGGCAATGATGCCGCAGAGCTTGCCGTCCCGGGCGAAAAACAGCGGGGTTTTGCCTTCCTCGGAGAGCTTTTCCGAGTTGGCTTTCATGGCTTCGGAAACAGAAATCTGTCCGCTGATAAACTGGAAGCTGCCGCCCAGCAGCGTTTTTCCGTTCAGGGAGGCAGAAAGTCCATTGCCGGGCAGTGCCTGAAACTGTTGAACCTCTGCTGCCGTCAAGCCATCCTGCTCCGCTCTTTGATGGATCGCACGGGCCAGCGGATGTTCGCTTTTCTTCTCCAATGCGTAGGCAATGGACAACAGATCCCCTTCGGGCATACCCTCAGCCGGGAGGAGATCCGTGACTCTCGGCTGCCCCTGGGTGATGGTTCCCGTTTTATCCAGTGCCACAATCTGTGCCTTTCCGGTTTCTTCCAAAGACACAGCCGTCTTGAACAGAATGCCGTTCTTTGCGCCCATACCGTTGCCCACCATGATGGCCACAGGAGTGGCAAGACCCAGCGCACAGGGGCAGCTGATCACCAGCACCGCGATGCCCCGTGCCAGAGCAAAGCCTAGCGTCTGTCCGACAAGAAGCCAGACAATCACGGTGACAACCGCGATGGCAATCACGGCGGGGACAAAGACGCCGGAAACCTTGTCTGCCACCTTGGCAATGGGAGCCTTTGTTGCGGCAGCGTCGCTGACCATCTGAATGATCTGGGAGAGGGTGGTGTCCTCGCCGACTCTGGTGGCTTCGCAGCGGAGGAAGCCGGACTGGTTCAGCGTGCCTGCGGAAACGGAGCTGCCTTCCGCCTTATCCACCGGAATGCTTTCCCCCGTCAGGGTGGATTCATCCACCGCACTGTTTCCCTCGCAGACAATTCCGTCTACGGGGATGTTTTCGCCGGGACGCACCACAAAAATGTCGCCCTTTGCCACCTGTTCAATGGGAACAGTGATCTCAGCACCGTCCCTCAGAAGCGTGGCGGTCTTGGGTGCCAGCTTCATCAGCCCCTTCAGCGCATCCGTGGTTTTGCCCTTGGAACGGGCTTCCAGCATTTTGCCCAGGGTGATCAGGGTCAGAATCGTGGCGGCGGACTCAAAGTAGAATTCGTCCATGTAGACCATGACTGCATCCATCTGACCCTTCACCTGTGCATCCGTCATGGCAAACAGGGCAAAGGTGCTGTAGACAAAGGCTGCGGCAGAACCCAGCGCCACCAATGCATCCATATTCGGCGCACGGTGCCACAGGCTCCGGAAGCCGCTGATGAAGAACTTCTGATTGATGACCATGATGATCACCGTCAGCAGCAGCTGCAAAAGCCCCATTGCCACATGGTTGCCGTCAAAAAAGGATGGCAGCGGCCAGCCCCACAGCATGTGCCCCATGGACGCATACATCAGTACAATCCAGAAGCCAAGAGATGCAATTAACCGCTTTTTCAGTGCAGGCGTTTCTCTGTCCTTCAACGCTTCCTCATCGGAAGATGGCTGTGCACCTTGCGCCTTATTTCCTTTTTTCAAAGATGCGCCGTATCCGGCATTCTGAACAGCCGCAATAATCTCCTCGGCAGAGGCGGTTCCCTCTACGCCCATGGAATTGGTCAGCAGGCTCACCGAGCAGGAGGTGACGCCTTTCACGCCGGATACCGCCTTTTCCACCCGGGCAGAGCAGGCGGCGCAGCTCATGCCTG
This sequence comes from uncultured Clostridia bacterium, assembly GCA_945877365.1. Classification (GTDB taxonomy): domain Bacteria; phylum Bacillota; class Clostridia; order Oscillospirales; family Oscillospiraceae; genus Faecousia. Next base: position 6,067 of record CAMCRV010000039.1, read on the forward strand.
TTACATTGTATTGCTCCATAACCGAAATTCCAAACCTCCTGTTATTTCATCAGCTTTTGCAGTGTCGCCACCAGCTCGTCGATGACTTCATCCTTGCCCTCCCGGATATCTCTGGCGACACAGCCCCGAATGTGGCTTGCCAGAAGTTCCTTATTAAAGGCATTCACAGCGGCGTTGACGGCGGCAGACTGTACCAGAATATCGGTGCAGTAAGCATCCTTTTCCACCATCCCGCGGATGCCGCGGATCTGCCCTTCAATCCGGTTCAGCCGGTGAATCAGCTTTTTCCGTTCTTCCTCTGAGCGGTCTGTTGTTTTTCCGCAGCAGCCGCACATTTCTTTCTCAGCCATGATGCTGCCTCCGTTTCTTTAGATACCCCGTGGGGGTATCTATAGAATATACCCCACTGGGGTATTTGTCAAGGGGGAAAAAGCGGCCTGATTCCTCAAGCCGCTGAAAATGCACCGTTATTCGGGAAAACGAACCATCACTTTTCCGCTGATGTGACCGCCTGATACCAATGCCAGCGCATCGCTGATCCGGGAGAGGTCAAATTCGTGGGGATCAATCTGGGGAATGATGTGTTCCGCTTCCACGATCCGGGTGATTTTTTCCAACTGCGCCCCATCTGCCCGCACAAACAGGAAGCGGTACGCCTTGCCCTGACCTCTGGCCTTCCTGTCGTATTTTGCGCCTGCCAGCGTGAACAGAAGCCGCTTGATCAGGGGAAGCCCGTTTTTCTGCGCAAATGCGCCGTTGGGCATACCCCGCAGGCTGAGCAGAATGCCGTTTTCCTTCAGCACGGACAACTCGCGGTCAAATTCAGTATCCCCCAAAGTGTCGATAATATAATCGACACCGGACAGGGTCTGCCAATCGTTTCCCTCTGTATATACGATATACCGATCCGCGCCGGCGGCAAGGATGGCATCCCTGGCTCTGGCGTTGCCGGACACGATGACACGCAGCCCCAATGCCTTGGCAATGGGCACAGCCATCTGCCCGAAGCTGCCGGAGCCGCCGGGAATGAAAAGGGTCTGCCCCGGCTTGGCACAAAGTTCCTCTGTGAGTGCCTGATAGGCGGTGAGTCCCGTCAGAGGAATCGCTGCCGCCGTCACAAAGTCCAGCCCCTCCGGCATCCTTGCTGCCGCATTTTCGGGGATAGCTGCATATTCTGCAAAGGCGCCAAGACTGCTGATGGGCAGCCGGGAATAGACCCGGTCACCGGGCTGAAACCGGGTAACAGACTTACCCACCTTTTCCACCACACCGGCACATTCATTTCCCAGGGTCAGGGGCATTTTGTAATCCTGAATCAACCGGACAGCACCGGTCAGGTTGAGAATATCCACCGGGTTGACTGCCGAAGCCTTGACACGGATCAGAATATCCTCGTCCCCAATCTCGGGGACAGGGATATCATTGACAGTGATCTGTATATCTTTGCTGTAGCGTATAATCTGCGCTGCTTTCATCAAATTTAACCTTCGCCCGCTGTAAATAAATCTCCTGAAACTGGAAGAGTGTAATCTGGGAGGTCTTGGGGATTTCGTCATACTGAGCCATCAAATCAAAGAATTGCTGGCTGTCGAAATCTACCCGGCTGATGTAGGTTTTGTCCCCCAGCGTGATGGGAAAGGGGATGACGGATATGCCGTACTTCTGCTCATCCGCATAGGAAATGTCGCTGGCGGAATCCGTCATAATCTGAATTTTACGCATTCTTTTTATCTTCCTTGCTTCAAAAAGGTTTCAATTCTTTCTCCATCGGCATACCCCTCCTGATAGAGCTTTTCCAGAGCATCCCGGTCTCTGGTCAGGGTATCTACCCCGAAGGTATCCTTTGGGGCAACCACCAGCACCTTTCCCTGACGCGCCAGCAGCCGGGCAAGCGCCACGCTGTCGTTGTAACGCTTTGCACGCTGGCACAATTCTTTCGCGGCGGCCGGATAGGTGTGGCGGATGCAGGCGGCCAGCTTTTCGTCCTTCCCTGAGGTGCGGAGCAGGCGCTCCGGCTTGGTCAAAAGCAGAACCACCCGGCCGCATCCAAGAGAGAATGCCTTCTCCACGGGAACGGGATCAGACAGAGCACCATCGTAGTATGACCTTCCGCCGATTGCATAGGGCTGGCACACAAATGGGATGGCGGAGGATGCCTTCATAATATCGTAGTTGTCCTGACGGATATCGGTCTTGGCAAAATAGTGCGCCTGTCCGGTTTCCGCATCCGTAGCAACCACATAGAATTCCATGGGATTGTCCCGCAGGGCGGCGTAATCCAGCGGATTCTCCCCATCGGCGCAGCTCAAAGTACCATAGACATAGTCCAGATCCACATAGGATCTTTGAGACAGAAAGTTGTCCCAGCTCATGTATTCCTTGCGGAAGGCATAATCCGTATAAAACCGATAGTTGCGCCCTCTCTGATGGGCACAGTAGGAAGAGAGGTTCGCACTGCCTGCGGACACGCCGATGCCCAGATCAAAGTGAATACCCTGATCCATGCAGTAGTCCAGCACACCAGCGGCGTAAATCCCCCGCAGTCCGCCGCCCACATCCACGATACCGGTTTTCATTCGCTCAGATACAGCTCGTTCTCTTTTCTCACCGAGCAGGCTTTTTTGATAGCCATGCCCGCAATGGACACCATCAGGCCGTTGACCTTTCTGGCACTGCCGGGGCACTGCTTGAAACAGCGCATACAGCCGATGCACTTCTTGGCATCCGCTGCGAAGCTGGCGGGGTCAATGGCCTGCACGGGGCATTTTGCAGCACAAAGGCCGCATTTTACGCAGTCCTTGGTGGGCTTCGGAACCAGACCGGCACCGCCGCTCTTTTTGTAGGGACGGTTTCCGGGAATGGAAACAGCGCCTTCTGTGCCACTGGCAATGGCATCGGCAAACTGCTCCAGCTGCTTTTTATCGGCAGCATCCGGTCTGCCGGTGGCATACTGGGGCAGGATGGAGTGTTCCGCCACAGCGGCGACGGCGGCAATGACCCGGAATCCGCATTCCTTTGCGGCATCCTCCATTTCCACAAGGGTATCTTCATAAGCCCGGTTTCCGTACACACAGACCAGGGTGCATCCGGCACCATTGCCCGCAATGCGCTTCAGCCGTTCCATGGCAACAGCAGGAGCCCGGCCGCCGAAGGAGGGCATGGCGATCAGCACACGATCCTCTTTTTCAATGACGCACTGGGAAAAGTCGGCCTTGGCATCACTGAGATCGATGGTCACAGTATCCAGCTCCCAACGGCTGGTGAGAATGCGGGCGACCTTTTCCGTACCGCCGGTGGGGCTGAAAATGATTTCTACGGTTTTCATAAGTGTTTCCTCCAGTTAATGCATTCTATTTTGGATGCCGGCAATGCAGTCGGCAAGGGTTTTCTCTGCAAGAGAGCGGGCAAAGGCATCCTCCACACAGGAAAACATTCCGCTCAATACCGGGCGGATATAACGCCCAACGACGCACCGGTCACTGGAATTCTGGTGAATGTCCAGAAGATGGGGGTTCGGCTGCTCCATGACCGCCTGATAGATTCGCAGAAGCGTAAGCTGTTCCGGAGGGAGCAGCATGGTGTAGCCGCTGATTCCCCGGTGACCATCGACAATGCCTGCCTTTTTCAGCAACCCCAGTATTTTTCGGACATAGCTGGCGTTGGTGCCGACACTTATCGCCATCTGATCCGAATTGATCGGGGTGGGGGATTCCGAGATAAGAATCAGGACATGCACCGCGACGGAAAATTTCATATCCATAGTTTCTCCCGTCACCTCTTTATATGTATTTGTTAGTGATACAAATACATTATATTGTGCTGGGTATGGATTGTCAAGGGGTTCCGGCCGCACCGGCGAAAATCCCAGAAGGAGAAAGGAACCCGTTCCGGGAACAAGTCAGGAGGCTCTGAGTCAATGGCCTTCGGCTTAACAGCGGATTTTTCGCTGTAGAGCTCGTAAAAAACACAGATGCGAAAAAACAGGATAATTGACTATTGTTACAAATAGTGGTAGAATAGCATGCGAATAGTGAGATGGTATGCGCTTTTGCAAAAAGAGGGAGATGTGCGTTTTATGGTAGCTGTTGTTACGAATTCCATCTGTGATCTGTCTCCGGAAATGGCAGAAGAATACGGCGTTCTCATGATCCCGGATGTGATCATCTTCTCGGAGTCTGAGCAGTTTCGGAACAATCTGGAAATTGATCCTCCGACTCTTTTTGCACGGCTGCCCAAATGTGAGCAGCTGCCCACCACCGCGCACCCGAATCTGCAGCTGAATATGGATACCTTCCGGAAGGCCGCGGAATATGCGGACGAGATCCTCTGCATCAGCCCCACCAGCAAGATGTCCGGCGCGTACGCTACCGCGTGCAGCAGCCGCACGCTGCTGATGGAGCAGGGCTTTCCCACCCCCATAACCGTATATGACTCGCTGCAGGTATCCTTTGGCCTGGGTACGCTGGTGAGAGAGGCCGCAAAGCTGGCCAGACAAAACTGTTCCGCAGCCGAGATTGTGGCACAGCTGGATGTGATTCGCCCGAAAGTCGGGGTGTACTTTGCGATGCAGTCTCTGGAATACGCCCGGCGCGGCGGCAGGGTGGGCGCGATCCGGGTGCTGGCTGCCGACCTGCTGAAGGTGAAGCCGATCCTGACATTCAAGGATGGGCTGGTGAAGGACATTGGGGTTGTGCGCGGCTACAGCAATGCCGTAGACCATGTTGTGGAGCTTTACCGCAAGCGGGCTGCCTTTGGCGGTGATGTGCTGCTGTTCCACAGCGACCGGGAGGCACTTGCCCGGCAGATCCGGCAGCAGCTGCTGGAGATGGACCCGGACTGCCGTGTCCGAATCGGCTGGGTTGGCGCGGTAATCGGCGTTTACACAGGCCCCGGCTGTGTTGGGCTTGCTTTTTTGGAGAGGGATACAGGATGCTCCCGTTGTTGATCGGCACATTTTCCTTTGTGCCAATGGCTGCTGCCGACTATTTCTGCCTGCACAACCGGGCAAGACGCGCAGGGGTGCTCTTTGCGATTGGGTGCGGACTGCTCTGCGCTTCCACCCTCCGTCTGCTTTGGGAAAGCAGCTGGGAAGGATTGGGCTGGATCTCCGCCATCCCCATGGGGCTGGCGTTTGTGAGCCTGCTTCTGCTGGTGTACAGTGTCTTTTTCGCGGTGAAGCCCAGGCAGGAAGATCAGTCTGCCTGTCCGGAGGGTATGCGTCCGCTGGCCTGCCGCGGAATGTACGCACTGTGCCGGCATCCCGGGGTGCTGTGGCTTGCGGGCTTCTATGGCTTTATGGCCATCGCCTGGCGCAGCAGACAGTGGCTGCTGGCGCTGCTGCTGTTTACATTGGGAGATGTGCTCTATGTGTTTTATCAGGATCGGTGCGTTTTCCCCCATACCATTGACCGCTACAGGGAATACCGGAAAACGACGCCGTTTTTGGTTCCCACCGCTTCCAGCATAAAGAAAGCGCTTGCCTCGTTCAAATAATTGGAAAGGAGAGCAAATGGCCATGACATTTGAAGAAAAGCTCAGAAACTATTCGGCAGAAGAGATCTGGCAGGAATACTGCAGCTTTCTGGATCTGTCCCTGGAAGAATATATGACCATTCAAAAGCGGCTGCTTATGGAGCAGATCGATCTCATGGCCCATTGTTCCCTGGGTCAGCGCTTTTTCCGCAAGGGTGTGCCCACCAGTGTGGAGGAATTCCGCAGCATGGTTCCCCTGACCAAATTTGAGGACTATGCGGATGTGCTCATCCCCCAGAAGGAGGAGATGCTGCCGGAAAAGCCTGTGCTTTGGCTTCAGACCACCTGGGAGGGCGGCGACTTCCCCTCCAAGCGGGCACCTTACACGGAGGCTATGCTGGAGACATACAAGACAAATATCATCGGCGCCATGCTGCTTTCCACCTCTCACGGACGGAATACCTTCTCTGTCCGCCCGGGAATGCGGGTGCTGTACAGTCTGGCTCCCATGCCTTACGCCACGGGAATGTTCCCGGATATCATCCATCCGGAGATCAATCTGCGGTTCATGCCATCGGTGCGGGAGGCGCGGAAGATGTCCTTCAGCCAGCAGATGAAAAACGGGTACAAGCTCGCCATCCAGAAGGATATGAATCTGTTTTTTGGCATGAGCAGCGTGCTCTACGGCGCGACCAGAAGCCTGGATATGCTGACCCAGAACTCCGGAGGGCATATCCGCCTGAAGGATCTGCTCTCCTTCCGCCCGAAAATGCTCTATCGTCTTCTGACTGCCAAGTATCGGGAAAAGCGGGACGGTACACCCATCCGGCCGAAGGATCTGTTTCACCTTCAGGGATTTGTCTGCGTGGGTACGGACACCGCACTGTATCGGGACGAGCTGGAAGAAGCCTGGGGAATCCGTCCGCTGGAAATTGCCGGCGGCACGGAACCCACCTGTATGGGCACCGAAACCTGGAGCAAGAACGGACTGGTGCTGTTCCCCGATGCCTGCTTCTATGAATTTATCCCTGAGACGGAGCTGCGCAGAGAGATGGCCGATCCGAACTATGTGCCCAACACCTACCTGATGAACGAACTGGTAGCCGGGCAGAATTATGAGCTGGTGATCACGGTGCTCCATGGGGGCGCTTTCCTGCGATACCGCGTGGGAGATGTGTATCGCTGCCTGCGTCTGAGAAACGCCAGCGACAGGCTGGATCTGCCCCAGTTTGAATATGTGGATCGAATCCCTTCCGTGATCGACATCGCCGGATTTACCCGGATCACCCAGCGGGAGATCGAAAAAGTGATTCGTCTCTCGCGGCTGCCCATTGCGCACTGGTTTGCCGTGAAGGAATATGGCGAGCAGAATCGATCCTTCCTCAATCTGTATGTAGAGCTGGACATGGAGGACGCAGATGCCAACACCATCGGATGCCAGCTTCTGAGGGATCACCTTGCCTTGTATTTTCACTCCTATGACGGTGATTACAGCGACCTGAAGCGGCTGCTGAACACCGACCCTCTCAAGATCACCGTGATCAAGTCCGGCAGCATGGAGCGCTACACCACGATTACCGGCGAGCAGATTCCCCCCGTCGGCGCCACCAGAGAAACGGTGCTGGAGATTCTTCGGCTGCAGACGGCAAATGATTCGGAAGGGGGAGACAGAGCGTGTCACTGAATGAACGGGTATTCATTATTGTCCCGCTGATCGCTACGATATGTAATATCTTCCTGCTTCTGACCGTTGCTTCGGTTAAAAAGAACCGGATGGTGCGTTCCTTCATGGAGCTTCTGCTGGTCTATACCGCGTGGAGCCTGGGGTCATTGTTCATGCGAATGAATCTGTTTCCCGGCCCGTCATTCTGGTATATGGTCTCCATTACGGGCATTTTTCTGGTGCCTTTCTTCCTGTATAACTTCATTTTTTACTACACAAATACCCGGGGGTATTTCCTGCGCAGCGTGCTGCTTGTGAGCTGGATCATCATTGCCGTAATGAACCTGAGCAATGTGTTCATAACCAATCCCCAGGTGGTGTTTGACGGCAGTGAGCGGCGGTTTGAGTATGGCGTTTCGCCGCTGCTGGCTTTGCCTGTGGTGCTGGCTGTATTTACCATTCTGCTTGCGTACTATCTGATCTATCGCAGCTGCAAGGAGGGGAAAATCAGCGTCGGCCAGTTTTTTCCTCTGTTTGTCGGCGTTTTCATCATGTTCTTTGGAACCGTTGCCGCTGCTTTCCCGCAGATGGTGTCCCTGCCTGTGGATACCTTTTCCTGCACCATCAACGCAATCTGCATCTATTATATGCTATACAAGCGGCGGGTTGTCCCTCTGGAGGGCGTTGTCAGTAACGAACCGATTTATGCTGTGTCCGTTTTGTGCTCCGTGCTGATCATGGTGGGATTTCATGACCGGTTTTCCGCCCTGTATCATCAGCTTCTGCCGGATTACGCAGAATATGATACGATTGTGACCTCTGTGATCATGACGCTGGGGACGCTGTGGCTCTATCAGCTGTTCCATTGGCTGATGGCAAACCTGTTAACGAAAAAGTCGGAGGAGCGGGAGCTGCGGTTGCGGGAGTTCAGTACCGCAGCCAGCAAGACGCTGAAGCTGACCCCACTGCTCCAGCTGTACTGCGGCTTTCTGCAGGAGAACCTGCGTGGACACACCGCGAGGGTGTTTCTGCGGGATTCCGCCAGCGGCAGCTATCGGATGTGCGGAACCACCGATGTTACACTTGCGCTGAAGGACAGCTTTGCGGCGGATCATCCTCTGATCCAGTGGCTGACGGCGCATCCCCAGGCCATCAGCTACGGAACCTTCCGCAGAACCCGGAATTATCGGGCCATGTGGGCAAAAGAGAAGCAGTGCCTGGAGGAAATGGATGTGACCGCCATTCTCCCCATCTGCAACAACAATCAGCTTGTGGCCGTCACATTGATCTCCGCGCTGGATCACAACAGGAAGAACAAAACGCTTTCTGCCAGAAGCGTGACTTTTCTGGAGTCCACATCGGCGGTGTTTTCCATCGCTCTGAACAATGCGACCATGTATGAGGAGCTGAAGTATAAGGCGCAGCGGGACCCGCTTACCAGCCTCTACAACCGGCGCTTTTTCCGTGAAAATCTGGAAAAAGAGTTTGCGATGTCCAAAAATCATCAGATCTCGCTGGTGATTATCAGCTTTGATGACTTCCATCTTTACAATGAGCTGTACGGCACCGGTGAGGGCGACTGGATTCTGAAGAGATTTGCCCACGCACTGGAGCATCTCGTGGGGAAACGGGGCACAGTGGCCCGGTACAACGGTAAGGAATTTGTTGTCAGCTTTCCCATGTGTACCGCTTCTGTGGCACAGGAGTATGCGCTGAAGGCGCAGCAGTGGCTTCAGGCGCAGGTGGCAAATCCGGAGGGAAAGATAAAAAAGCACCTGACGCTCTCCGCAGGAATCAGCGCCTATCCCACCGATGCCGCGTCGATTGACGAGCTGTTCACCTATGCCAGCATGGCGCTGTTCACGGCGAAGAACAATGGCAAGAACAGGGTTGTGCTCTACTCCAGGCAGACCGGGGCAAGCGCCTCGGATGAAAGCTACAAAACTAAGCGGGCATTGGCGGATACCTGCGCTTCCACCATTTATGCGCTGACCGCGGCCATCGATGCCAAGGATCACTACACCTTCAATCACTCCAACAATGTGGCGGAGTTTGCGTCCATCCTTGCAAAGGAGCTGAAGCTGGATGCGGAGCATGTGGAGATCATCCGGCAGGCCGGGCTGCTGCATGACATTGGCAAAATCAGCACGCCGGAAGCAATTCTGACCAAACAGTCCCGGCTGACCCCGGAGGAATACGCCGTTATTCAACAGCATGTGGATGCTTCCATCTCCATGATCAAGTATCTGCCGTCCCTGGACTATGTCATTCCCTCGGTTCTTGGGCACCATGAGCGGTGGGATGGCAAGGGCTATCCCAGAGGGTTGGCAGGGAGCCAGATTCCGCTGGGGGCGCGCTGTCTGTGCCTTGCGGACTCCTTTGACGCCATGATGTCACGCCGGAGCTACAAGGAGCCAATGGCGGTGGAGGATGCTGTCGCGGAGATTCGGAGAAATCTTGGCACCCAGTTTGATCCTCAGCTTGGTCAGGTGTTCGTTCAGTTGGTGGAAAACGGCACGATTTCCATACAGCGCTACAGCGCGCAGTAATGCTGTTTCCCAGAATGAAAAACCACAAAGCAGACAGAAAATAAATCGATCCCACCGCAATGGTACACACAATGCGGTGGGATTTGTCCAACATCGACTCTGAGCAGTTCGGCGCCGGGCTGGATATTGCCGCAATCGCAGCATAAGCAAGACCCACCCCGAAACGGAACAGGCATATTAACAAATGTGCTTATCGGTTTTACACAGCTGCTTGATAAATTGTTATTTGTGGGGATGCCCCCACGGGCAATGCGAGCCTTCGCCCGGGTGG
>CAMCRV010000040.1 GCA_945877365.1 uncultured Clostridia bacterium
TCGAACCCCCAACCCTCGGAACCGGAATCCGATGCTCTATCCATTGAGCCACCGGTGCATTTCCTGATAGCCAACCCATTATAGCAGTATTTTTCCCCTTTGTAAAGGGGAAAACGAAAAAATTTTGCCTCTCTTGGCGGGGCGGACAGGGGAAAGCAGTTGTATTTTTCCCAATCTTATGGTATAATACGAGAAAATTACAGGGATTGCCTGAATTTTCTGAATGCGTAAGGAGGATCTCCTATGCCGGCACCGAAAAATTTCCGCACTGCGTTCAACGGTTTCAACCGGGAGGATGTGGTCTGCTATCTGGAATACCTCAAGAGCCGCCATGCCAGCGAAGTCAACCAGCTGAAGACGGAGGCGGAGAGCCTGCGGGCCAGGCTGGATGCATACTGCGACCGGCAGCTGGAAAAGCGGGACTGCTCCGGTCTGGAGGAAGAGAACGCCGCCCTGCGGCAGCGGATTCAGGAGCTGGAGCAGGAGAAGGAGGCACTGGCCGCCCAGCTTGCCCAACAGAGTCAGGAGCCTGTGGACTATCCGGCTCAGGAGCTGGAGGCTTACCGCCGGGCGGAGCGGACAGAACGGGAGGCTCGGGAACGGGCAGATCAGGTCTACCGCCGCACCAGTCTGGTTCTGAACAATGCCGCCGAAAAGCTGGATTCCGTCACCTCTCAGGTGGGGCCGCTGGCAGATTCCATTCTGGAGCAGATCCGGCATCTGGAGTCCGGCGTTGGCGCCACCCGGCAGTCTTTGCAGGATGCGGTCTGCGTGCTGGAGCAGCTGCGCCCCAATCATGAATGATTTGCAAGCGCATACTTATGGTATGCGCTGCTTTTTTGTGAGGAAACAGGATGCTGATACGAAAACCCGATTTTTATGACTCCTTCCGCTGCCTGGCAGGCGGCTGCCCGGACAGCTGCTGCAAGGAGTGGCAGATCGCCGTGAATCCGGAAGCCGCTGCCCGGTATCTGGCTCTTCCGGGGCAGCTGGGGGACAGGCTCCGCCGGGTGCTGTGCTGCGAGGAGGGGGAGTACACCTTCACGCTGGAAAACGGCCGCTGCCCCATGTGGCGCTCTGACGGCCTGTGCGCCATTCAGGCCGCACTGGGGGAAGATGCCCTTTGCCACACCTGCCGGGACTTTCCCCGGCTGCGCCACGACTACGGGGACTTTGCGGAGCTGGGGCTGGAGCTGAGCTGCCCGGAGGCGGCGCGGCTGATCCTCTCCTGCCCGGACTGGGGTTATGTGACCCGGGAGCTGCCCGAGGGCGAGGAGCCGGAATATGACCGGGAGGCTATGGATATCCTGCTGAGAACCCGGGAAAAAGCCCTGTCTTTGCTGGAGGAGAACCGCCCGGTTCCGGAGATTTTCACCCTGTTCCTGCTGTATGGTTATCAGGCGCAGGGGGAGCTGGACGGGGAGGAGGAAACGCCCTTCGATCCCGAGACGGCGCTGGAAACCGCTGCGCAGCTGGCAAGAGCGGCGGATTTCGGGGAGATTCTGGAATTTTTGGCCGCATTGGAGCTTCTGAACCCGGCTTGGGGGGATCACCTTCGCCGGGGAGAGTTTACCCTGCCGGGGAAGGAATGCCTGCCCCTGCTGCGGTATTTTGCGGAGCGGTACTGGCTTCAGGCGGTTTCCGACCTGGATCTTGCCTGCCGGGTGAAGTTCATGGTGGTGTCCTGTCTGGTTATCCGCGCCATGGATGGGGATTTTGTCACCAACGCCCAGCGGTATTCCAAGGAGATGGAAAACGATCCGGAGAATGTAGAGGCTCTGCTGGATGCAGCCTACAGCCATCGGGCGTTCACCGATGATAAGCTGCTGGGTCTGCTGCGGGGCCTGCGGTGTTAACCCTTCGTTTACAATTCGTCTATTTACTTCCCCCCGGAATAATGGTATAATACCACAGAAATATGGATAAGGAGGTGCTGCTTTGCGCCGCTTTATTGAAGAATTAAAGGATTTTCCCAGGAAGGGCGACTGGATTCTTCTGATTTTGTGTCTGCTGACCGCCTTTGGCGGCCTTGTGGTCATTGCCAGCGCCACCAATGCGCCGAAGTTTGAGGGAAATCTGCGTTATATTTTGATTCAGTTTGCGGCCATCGTGCTGGGAATTATGATGTACGCCGTGGTTTCCTCCATCGATGTGGAATCTTTGCAGGAGCACCGGGGCGCCATGGTGGTTTTCAACACCATTCTGCTGCTGATGCTGATTCCCTTCGGTACGGACAACAACACCGGCAACCGAAGCTGGCTGGACTTTCCCCTGCTGCCCGTCAACATTCAGCCTGCGGAAATCTGTAAGATCACCTATGTTATCATCATGGCATCGGTGATGGCCTCCCATCAGAACAACATCTCCAGTATCCCATCGATTTTCCATATGCTGATTCACCTGGGACTGCTGGTGGGTCTGAATATGGCACTATCCAGAGACCTGGGCGTTTCTCTGATTTTCGTGTTTATTTTTATCGGCATGGCCTTTGCAGGCGGTGTCAGCCTCTGGTGGTTTGCGCTGGCAATCGGCGGCATCGCGGTGCTCATCCCCTTTGCCTGGCCATTGCTGGGCACCTATCAGCAGGAGCGAATTATGGTGCTGATCGACCCCACTTTTGATGCCCAGGGCATCGGCGCCCGGTATCACTCCAAGATCAATCTGCTGTCCCTCACCGGCGGCGGCCTGACGGGACAGGGGCTGTTCAACGGCAACCGTACCCAGGGCGGCTATCTGTTTGCCCAGCATACAGACTATATCTTCTCCTCCATCGGTGAGGAGGTGGGATTTCTGGGCTGCCTGATCGTGATGCTGGCGGAGATTGCCATTATCGCCCGGTGCATCTATGTGGGCACCAAATGCCAGGACTATATGCGCCGCCTGATCTGCTACGGTGCGGCCTCCGCCATGATGTTCCAGGTGCTGATCAATACGGGAATGTGCATCGGCGTTATGCCGGTTATCGGCCTGACCCTGCCCCTGATCAGCTACGGCGGATCCTCGGTGGTTACCATTTTTGCCATGCTGGGGCTTGTCTCCGGCGCCCATGCCAGACCACAAAGCCTGAGCCACGAACGATATATCCAACCTTACCGGGGCTGAGCTGTGTCTGGGAAACCGTTGATTCCAAAAGCCTCAATTCTCAGGAATTGAGGCTTTTCTGCTCCCGATGGGAGCACGCCAAAGCAGCCGCTTTCCGAAAAGCGCAGAGAGGGGTAAGCATGAAGTTCATGGGACGGATTTTGATTCTGGCGGCAGCTGCCGTTGTGATTGCCGCCCAGGCTCCTGTCTGTTACGGGGCAGGAACGGAAGAAACCCTTCCCCATTATACAGCCGGGGAAGAAATCCGGGAAACGGAACCCACTGCGGAGCCGACCATCCCCGAAGGTACTGCGGAAGATTGCTACATACCGGAGCAGGTCGGGCAGTGGCCGGAAGCAACCGACCATGCGCAGGAATATGAGGCCGACAGCGTGGTTTCCAACGACCTGAACTTCCCCCTGTATTTTCAGACGGACTACCCGGATCAGCGCTACGGCAGCGGCACCATCAAGAGCAACGGGTGCAGCGCCGTCAGTCTGGCTATGATGGCCAACGCCCTGACGGGATTTGACTATACCCCGGAGGAGCTGGCAGAATACTTCGGCGGAAGGGCTCACAACAACATCGCCCGGCTGGAGCTGGGTATTCAGGAACTGGGTCTGCCGGCGCAGAAGGCAGAAACCTGGCCGGAGGTCTGGGATGCTCTGAAGGCCGGAAAGACAGCCATTGTGCTGGTGCACAGCGGATGCAGCTTTACGGTCTCCCAGCATTTTCTGGTGCTGAAGGGGCTGAACGCCCAGGGAAAGATTATGGTCAACGACTCCCGGGAGCCGAATTACAAACGCTGGGATCTGAAGGAAGGCTTCGCCAGGGGCTTTGAACCGTGGCAGATTGTCCGGGGCTGGGACGGCGGCTGGATTTTTGACCCGGCTCAGGTTCCGGAGGACATTACCCGCTATTGGGAGCCGCCCATCGACCCCAGCCAGACCCGCTATCCCGATATCCAGCTGACCCAGGAGGAAGAGGATCTTCTGGCGAAGGTCATCTGGGTGGAGGCTAGGGGGGAATCTCTGGAGGGTCAGCAGGCCGTGGCGGAGGTGGTGCTGAACCGGATGGTTTCCGAAAAGTTCGGCGGAAGCCTGCGGAGCGTGGTCTATGCCGCAGACCAGTTCCATGGCGTATCCAGCAGCCAGTTCCGGCAGGCCGATCCGGGGCAGGCACAGTATCAGGCCATCGCCCGGGCGCTTCACGGCCCCAATATCCTGCCGCTTGATGTCCTCTATTTCGGCAGATCCCCCCGGAACCGGAATACCTGGGGCAGCATCGGCGGCCATGTGTTTTGCTACGAATCAGAATAGGAAAATCCGACTGTGCCTGCACAGTCGGATTTTTGGATATCCGCTATTCAATTTCGGCATACACAATCCCAGCGGAATTCTTGAAAAACAACCAAATGGATGGTATAGTTATTACAAAGATTTGTAAAAACCTACAGTTGGGAGGTGCAGGTATGAATTTGCAGGCGCTACGGTATGTGGTAACCATTGCCCAGACGGGTTCCTTTAATAAGGCATCCCAGTATTTGTTTGTCTCCCAGTCCACCCTGAGCCGGAGTGTCAAGGAACTGGAGGATCAGCTGGGGATCACGCTGTTCAACCGCACCAATCAGGGCGTGAATACCACCCATGAGGGTGAGAAATTTGTGACCCAGGCCAGCCGGATCCTCCGGGATATCTCTCAGCTGGAGGGGCAGTACCTGCACAGCGGCCGGCCGGAGCAGTTTTCCCTGCTGCTGGCAACCCAGCGGTGTTCCGCCATCATCCGGGTTCTGGCGGTTTACTACCAGCGGTATTTCGCCGATAAGGATCTGGTGAATCTGGTGGTGAAGGAGGAAACCACGGAGAATATTCTCCAGCTGGTCAGCAGCGGAACCTTTGGGCTGGGCATTTTCCACTACACCAGCGATCAGGAGGAGGAGGTTCTGCAGAAGTGCCGGGAATACCAGCTGGAGGGCGAGGTGTTTCACCGCAGCCCCGTGGTGGCGCAGGTGCATATCAGCCATCCGCTGGCAAATATGGCATCTGTTAAGCCGGAGGATCTGCTGCCCTATCCGCACATTACCTATAACGATGAAAACCTCACAGGAATCCATTACTGCTCGGACATCGCCACCTTCAACCCGGCGATTCAGAAAAAGCGCATCGTCATCCACGACGGCGGAACCCTGCGCACCATGATTATCCACACCGACGGCTATTACATCGGCTGCGATTACAGCAATTTCCCCCTTGTGGATGACCTGTATCGGAAATACATCCCCATTCAGGGCGTGAATTTTACCCTGAACACCATGTGGGTCAAGCACATGGGACGAAGGCTGACCCAGGCGGAGAAGTGCTTTCTGGAGGTGCTGGACGAGGCCTTTGCAGGAGTTCCCCGATAAAAAGGAAAAGCCGGATTACGGATCCGTTTTTCACACATACAAAGAAAGAAGGAGCAAACATGAAGAAAGAAAAGAAGAAATTCAGCGGCAATCTGAACCCGTTTCTGGTTCTGATGGTCATGGTGCTGATCTGCACCGTGGTGTCCTACTTTGTTGTCCCGGGCGCCTACGACCGCGAGACGGTGAACGGCGTCACCCGCGTGGTAGCCGACAGCTATCACAGCGTGGAGCGCACCCCCGTCAGCCTGTTCCAGATGGCTTTGACGGTTCCCCAGGGTCTGGCCGCAACCGCAGCCATGATGTTCGCCGTTATGATCATCGGCGGTGTTGTGGAGATTTTCAACAAGACCGGCGTCATCGCAGCCGGCATCAACAGTGTGCTGAAGATCAAGGGCCTCAACAGCCAGGTGGTTATCTCCATCGTGATGATTATGTTCTTCTTCATCGGCGGCATTCTGGGCTGGAGCGAGCATATCATTCCCTTCGTTCCCATTGTGATTTCTCTGGCTCTGTCTCTGGGCTATGACTCTCTGGTTGGCATGGCCATCTCCGGCTTTGCCTGCCTGATCGCCTTCGCAGTGGCTCCCTTCAACCCCTTCACCGTGGGTACCTCCCACACCATCGCCGAGCTGCCCATGTACTCCGGCTGGCAGCTGCGCATCGTTGCTCTGGGCTTTGTCTGCGCACTGAGCCTGTTCTGGGTGCTGCGCTATGCCAAGAAGATCAAGGCAGACCCCAGCAAGAGCCTGGTTGCCGATGTGGACACCTCTTCCCTGCAGATTGATATGCCCGAGGATGTGAAGATGGACGGCGTGAAGATCGCCTCCCTGCTGGTTCTGGCAGTGGCCTTCGCCTTCACCATCTACGGAATGCTGAATCTGGGCTGGTCCTATCCTGAGATGAGCGCTGTGTTCCTGATGGCAGGTGTTGTCGCCGCTGCCCTGAACCGGGTCAGCCCCACCGACACCGTCAATATGATTCTGGATGGTATGCGCGGCGCAATGGCCGGCGCCCTGATCATCGGCGCTGCCCGTGCTGTGCAGCTGACCATGACCGCCGGCGGCCTGATTGATCCCCTGGTTCACAGCCTGTCCGGCCTGCTGAACAATGCCTCCGCCTTTGCCACCACCGTGGGAATGTTCGTGATGAACTTCTTCATCAACGCCCTGATTCCCTCCGGTTCCGGCCAGGCTACCGCCGTTATGCCGATTATGGTGCCTCTGGCCGATATGCTGGGAATCACCCGTCAGACCGCAGTTCTGGCCTTCCAGTTCGGCGACGGCATCTCCAACACCTTCTGGTTCACCAACGGCACCCTGCTGATCTACCTGGGTCTGGCTAAGGTTCCCCTGAAGAGCTGGTACAAATTCATCCTGCCTCTGCACGGCTTGTTTGTGATCCTGCAGGTTGTATTCCTGTTCATCGCTCTGCAGATCGGCTACGGCCCCATGTAAGGAAAGGCAAAACCAATGGATGTTCTTTCTGAAGTCAAAAAGCATCGGGAGTATGCCATTGACCTGCGGCGGCATTTCCACCGTCACCCGGAGCTGAGCTGGCAGGAGTTTGAAACCGCAAAGCGGATTCGTCAGGAGCTGACGGATATGGGCATCCCCTATGTGGAGGTGGCGGGAACCGGCACGGTAGCCACCATTCAGGGTGACCGGGAGAAGCCGGTAATCGGCCTGCGCTGTGACATTGACGCGCTGCCCATCTGCGAGGTGAAGGATCTTCCCTATAAGTCCGAGAACCCCGGTGTGATGCACGCCTGCGGCCACGATGCCCACATCACCATGCTGCTGCTGGCAGCCAAGGTGCTGTCCGAGCACGCAGATCAGCTTCACTGCACCGTCAAGCTGATTTTCCAGCCGGCCGAGGAGAATATGTCCGGCGCAGAGAAGATTCTGGAATCCGGCCTGGTGGACGATCTGGACACCGTCGCCGGTATGCACATCTTCCCCTACCTGCCCGCCGGAACCATCTCCGTGGAGGCAGGCCCCCGGTATACCTCTGCCGGTTTTATGAAGATCAAGATCATCGGCAAGAGCGGTCACGGCGCCATGCCCCAGTTCGTGGTGGATCCCATCTATGTGGGCTGCAAGGTGGTGGACGCCCTGCAGAGTCTTGTGAGCCGTGAGACCAACCCCAACGACACTGTGGTCATCAGCGTGTGCACCTTCCACAGTGGCAGTCTTCCCAACATCTTTGACCAGACGGCTGAGCTGTCGGGCACTGTCCGTACCTTCAATCCCCAGCTGGCCAAGGAGCTGCCGGATATGATCGAGCGTGTTATCAAAAACACCTGCGCAGCCTACCGGGCTGATTACGAGTATGACTATTATGTCAACATCCCTGCCACCGTCAACGATGAAAGATGCAGCGCTCTGGCAGAGAACTCCGTCCGGAAGCTGTTGGGCGAGGAGGGACTGGTGAAATACACCAAGACCCCCGGCGGCGAGGATTTTGCCTTCTTCCTGGAGCGCACCCCCGGCGTGTACGCCTTCGTAGGCTGCCGCAATGAGGAGAAGGACTGCGTCTACTCTCTGCACCACGATCACTTCGACCTGGATGAGGAGAGTCTGTTCTGCGGAGCCGCCTTCTATGTTCAGTACCTGCTGGATGCCCAGCAGGAGCAGTGGTAACATAAAAAGTTCCCCCATTCCGAAAGGAATGGGGGAATTATTGCCGTTTACAGAATCGCAGAACCGCCGGTGATGATCCAGGCAGCCATACCGGCTATGGTGAAGGCGCCGGTATACACATTGCCGGTGCGGCGGTAGAACCAGGTGCCCAGCAGGCTGAACACCAGCACCTGGGGCACAAAGACGATGAGGATGCTCATAAAGGGGCCGCCGAAGGTGGAGCCGAAGAGCAGATCCGCGCCGGGCCCGATGCCGGCGAAGAAGGGGATGTACTCAATGAGAACAATCACCAGCACGCCCCCCAGCAGAAGCAGAGCATTGCGCCACCAGCAGCTGAGGAAGCCCTTCAGCCCGGATCTGTAGGTGGCGTGGGTGCGCATAGAGGCGAAGATCTTGCTGTTGTTCAGCAGGAAGAACAGGGCGAAGAAGGGGAAATACACGAGAAACTGCACGAACCGCTCCCCGGTGAAGCTCTTGAAGAAGGGCCAGATGAACCGGAAGTCCAGCTGGAACAGCCCTTCGCACAGGCACATCAGCACATACATCAGCCCCAGCATGGCGAAGGCAGCGGCCAGTCCCCGGCCGCAGAGGGCTGCATCGGGATGCGCGGCCTTTTCAGGGGTGGAAAGCCCCATGCTGTAGTAGGGTTCAGCACCCTGCTTTTTGGCCTTGGCAACCCCAATGCCGGAGGTGACCAGCATAATCACAATCAGCAAAAGATACCAGCACAGGAAACCGTCGCCGATGGTCATGCGGAAGATGCTCTCCGGGAAGGGGAACAGGGCGTGCCCCAGCTGGGTCATGAAGGGGTAGGTGATGCCTGCCAGAGCCATGGTGATGATGGCGTTCTTCCACCACTTTTTCCCGGTCAGGGGATCCTGCTCCGGAGGCAGGGGGATTGCAGCCTTGGCAAAGAAGGGAATTTGCAGCAGCATTTCCAGCAGAGGCAGCATGGCGGCCACGGCCATCAGCATGGCGGCAAACACCAGCAGCTCCTTGCCCATGTACACCTGATCCGTGGGAGCCAGCGGCGTGTTCAGCCCCAGAGACTGGGTAAACCAGTCCAGAGCCACAGCCAGACCCTTGCTGTCATGGGTGGTGAGGCGGTGGTTGGTTTCCAGCATTTCCATCCGCCGGGCAGTGCCGTCAGCAAAGGAGCCGAAAGTGGTGTCCCATGCGGCATCGGCGTTGGAGCAGCCCAAAAATTCCGCCCGGAGGTCGCTGTGGAGCACGCTGTCGTCCACAAAGGGCTGGTAGTCCCGGAAATAGCTGAATTCGTCATATTTTGCCTGCAAAAGCAGCACATTGTTGAAGTAGATATTGTCGGAATCGTAGGCACTTTCCCGGAACAGCTCACCACACTGCAAAACCGTGGCCTTGGGGGTGATGTCCTGCCCGGCGGCATTTGTGGCACCGGCGTAGGCGGCGGCTACCGACCAGCTGGACCAGGTGCCCATGGAGTGGCCGCTGAGAGCCAGCCGGGTGGGGTCAACAATATCCATTCCGGCCAACAGGGCGTAGGCATCGATGCCGCCGCAGGAGCTGTCGGTGAGGACATTTCCGTCGCTGTCTTTGGTGTACCGCTGGTCAAAGAAAGACAGGTTGGAGAAGTTCATCAGCAGCCGGTAGCGCACGGTGCTGCCGATTTTGGCAAAGGTTCCGTCGGCTTCGCTGTCCTGCCCGAAATTCACCTTCACACGGTGGTTTACATAACCTCTTTCCAGCAGACCGGCCTCGCTGCTGCCGTGACCGTATTCGTCCAGAGCCATGACAACAGCGCCCCGGCGTGCCAGCTCGATGGCGTAGGCGGCGCAGGTTTCGTGGTCATTCTGATAGCCGTGGAGCAGCAGGACACCGGGAGCCGGATTCTGAGCCGAGACCCCCTTGGGCACATACAGCTTGTAGGTCAGCTCCCCAGCCCGGGAGGAAAAGCTGCCGGTGGTGACGGCGATGGAACCGCCTCCGGTCTGAATCCGGTGGGCAAGCCCCATGCAGGCGAAGATGCCGAAGATCAGCACCAGAAGCACCGCCAACGGGCGTTTGATTTTTTGCATATACACTCCTCCTAGCTTAATGATGATGAAAAATTGGAATTTGTGGGGATGCCCCCACGGGCAATGCGAGCCTTCGCCCGGGTGGTAATCTTTCCATCCTTTGGGCACGCCCGGTTCGTTTTTGCGGTGGTGGTCTATTCTATATTTGTGGGGATGCCCAAAGCCTCCCCTGTGTAAGGGGTTGTGCTCCGCGCAGCGAATCAAAATCTCCATGATTGCCAGTGGCAATCATACCAAAATGCATCAGGTGGCAAAAATCTATTGATTTTTGCCGGAGGGGTTGTCCTGACAAATGTCAATCCCCCAGTCAGCTGCGCTGACAGCCCCCTTTACACAAGGGGGCCTTTAGATCGCCAAATTCCAATTTACCGCGCTGCTTCATAAAAAGTATATCACCCGCCGCAGGACAATACAACTGCTGGCGCTGCCAAACCTGTTTGAAAAAAATTGGTGAATTTTCCGATAAAAAACCCGGCAGGATTCCTGCCGGGTTGGGCTTACAGGGGGAAATGGTCTGCGCCGCTGCAATGCCGCCTTACTTTGCGGCGGGATACTCATTGCACAGCAGCCGGTAGGGAGCCTCGTCCTCCTCAATGGTGGGGAACCGCCCCACCGGGGGATTGAAGCGGTTGTCGGTGTTGTCATCGTTGCATTGACTCACCTCGCCCAGCAGCACATCGCCGCTGCCCGGCTCCACGGAGAAGTCGTGGTACAGGAATTGCTGAATGTGAATGCTTTCGCCGGGGGTCAGGCGAATCTGGGTTCCGGCGGGAACCGTATAGGTTCGGCCGTCGGTGTGGACGGTGACGGGGGATTCATAGTCGATTTCCTCGTCGGGGAGGCTGTTATACACCCGGATCAGCACATTTCCGCCGCCCCGGTTGATAATGTCCTCGGTTTTGTACCAGTGAAAATGGTTGGGGGCATACTGCCCCTCCTTCAAAAACAGCAGCTTCTCGGCATAGACCTTGGGATACTTGTCCGCCATGGAACGATTGCCGTTGCGGATGGTGATGAGGGAAAAGCCGAATTTGTCAAAATTTCCCATGCCGTAGTCGGTGATATCCCAGCCCAGCATACAGTCCCGGACTTCGTCATATTCATGCCCGATATCCTGCCACTGCTCCGGGGTAAAGTGGCAGAAGGGGGGAAGGTAACAGCAGTGCTTCCGGCACATGGCCTCCAGCTCCTTCAGGGCGGCGTTAATCTGACTTCTCTTCACGGAATAACCTCCGTTCCGAATGTTTTTATGGGATGAGCTTACTTTTCCAGTGCCATCATTTTGTCGATGCGCCGCTGGTGGCGCTCCTCACCGGAGAATTCGGTGCCCAGCCAGGTGTCCATGATCTCCAAAGCCAGCATCTGACCCACAATGCCTGCGCCCACGGCCATCATGTTGGTGTCGTTGTGGAGCCGGGTCATTTTGGCGGAGAGCACATCGCTGAGCAGGGCGCAGCGGATGCCCTTGACCTTGTTGGCGGTGATGGAAACACCGATGCCGGTGGTGCACAGGACGATGCCCCTGTCGCATTCACCGCTGGCCACGGCTTTTGCGGCGGCGGCAGCGTAGTCGGGATAGTCGCAGCTGTCGGGGGTGTGGGTTCCGAAGTCCACCACTTCATAGCCCCTGGCGGACAGATGGGCAACGGCAGCGTTTTTCAGATTCAGCGCGCCGTGATCACAGGCGATTGCAATTTTCATGATTTTCCTCTTCCTTAGTTTACATAATATATCCGCCGTCCACATTCAGCACATGGCCGGTGACGAACTGGGCATCTGCAAGGTACTCCATGGCTTTCGCCACATCCTCAGGCCTGCCGTTGCGGCCGACACAGCTGTCGCGGGCCAGCTGAGCCATGGTCTCGGCGTCCAGATTGGCGCACATATCCGTGGCAATGACGCCGGGGGCAACGCAGTTGACCCGGATGCCGCTGGGGCCCAGCTCCTGAGCCAGAGCCTTGGTCAGGGCGATGACAGCCCCCTTGGTGGCGGAGTAGGCTGCCTCGCAGGAGGCACCCACCCGACCCCACATACTGGAAACCGTGAGGATCACGCCCCGTTGCTGCCGCAAAAAGAAGGGCAGGGCGGCGTTGACACAGTGGTAGATGCCCTTGACATTCACGGCAAAGAGCCTGTCCCACTCCGCCTCGGTGATCTGGCTGATGAGACCATAGTGGGCGATACCTGCGCTGCAAATCAGGATGTCTACCCCGGGGATTTGGGAAAAGGCTGCCTGTACTGCGGCAGCATCGGCTACATCGCACTGAATAGCCACGGCTCCGGTTTCCCGGGCCACAGTCTCCGCAGCAGCGTGATTTCCGGCGTAGAGGAACCAGACCCGATCCCCCCGGGCGGCAAACAGCCGAACAGCGGCGGCGCCGATACCCCGGGAGCCGCCGGTAATGACAACATTCGCCATGGAATTCTCCTTAAATGAAAAAGGGCTGCCCAGGCAGCCCTTTCTATTCTCCGAACCGAAACCCGAAAAGGGAATTATCTTCTTCTGCTCTTGGTGCGGTGCTCGGAATAGGCCTTGATGGAGGAAATCTTGCTGTCAGACTCGGACATAAAAGCCTTCAGCTTTTCCTCAAACAGCTGGTCGGCTGTTTTGGGGGCGGCGGGCTGCACAGGAGCCCGGCCGGAATTGCGGTTCTGGTAGCCGGAGCCGCCGCTGCGGGGCTGGAATCCACCCTCCTGCCGGGGGGCGCCGCCGCGGTAGCCGTTTCCGGGTCTGCCGGTATTTTCCCGCTGGGGCTTGGCCTCCAGCCGCTTGATGGACAGGTTGATCTTGCCGTTTTCGTTGCCAATGACCATCACCTTCACATCCTGACCCTCCGTCAGGTGCTGGCGAATGTCGCTGACATAGGCATTGGCCACTTCGGAAATATGTACCATGCCGGTCTTGTTCTCAGGCAGGGACACAAAGGCGCCGAAATTGGTGATGGACTTGACTTTTCCCTCTAAAATGGTTCCAACGGTTAACTCCATAGTCTGCTCTGCTTCCTCCAAAAAAATTTAGCTGTTGGGTTTGATAATCACGGTGTCCGGGTCTACCAGACCGAGAGATTCCTTGGCGATTTCCTGAATGCTCTGGGCGGAGCCGAGAGCTTCAATATCTTCCTGAAGATCTGCGTTTTCCTGCTCCAGCGCGGCGGCTTCGTCCAGCAGAGCCTGGGTCCGCACCTGAATCCGGTGGTGGACGAAGGCCAGGGCGCCCAACGCCAGCATGGAGGCCAGAATCAGCGCAATCAACCGTTTTTTCAGCTTGGGATTGCCGGGTTGAAAAACGACCCTGACATTTTGAAAGGGACTTTGCTTGTTTGCCATGGGGTTTTCCTCCGGAATTCTGTCGCTTATCTCGACAAGTGGTCCATCCTATTGTAACCGATTTTTTCCCAGATGCAAAGAAAAATTTTAGAATTTTACAAAATTTTTTTAATGGAAGCAGGGAAATTGTCCAAACCGCCGCCATACCCTGCCAAAACAGGGCAAAGGGGGCGCGAAGAAGGCACCCGGGGAACCGATCCCAAAGCCAGATGCCCCCCAAAAGCCCTGCCAGATATCCCAGCCGCAGATCCCCCCGGCACAGGGCGAAGCTCTGCCACAGCCACGCCGGGAACAGCGCGGCAAGAAACAGGGTATCCCGGAGGGTGGTGCGCCGCAGGGGGCGCAGAAATCCGTAATAGATGCCAAGCCCACACCCCAGCAGCAGGCTGACCCAGAGCCGGTGGGCGGCCACCGCCGGGGAGGTCATCCCAGCAGACGGCTGAGCCAGCCGCCGGTGCGCCGGGGCTCCTCGTAGGCCATGGCAGAGATTTTCCCCTCCACGCTGACCTGTCCGCCCTCCACAGAAAGGGTTTTCAGCTTCAGCTCCTCCCCCTGCACCAGCAGATCCCCCAGGGTAGTGTGCAGAAAT
Organism: uncultured Clostridia bacterium; assembly: GCA_945877365.1. Lineage (GTDB taxonomy): Bacteria > Bacillota > Clostridia > Oscillospirales > Oscillospiraceae > Faecousia. The sequence continues at coordinate 14,095 of CAMCRV010000040.1, forward strand.
ACGGCGTTTTCGTCGAAGCTCACCACCTCGGTGACCCCGGTCATGGTCAGCTTGCTCCGTCCCTCCAGGGTCAGCTTATGGGGCAGCATCAGTTCCTCCATCCGCAGTCCTCCTTCCCGGTTAAGGGTATGCACGGCACGGGGAGGAAATGACTGGTGAGGAGTTAGGAGTGAGGAGTGAGGAGTGAGGAGTGAGGAGTGAGGAGTTTCGATATCCCCTTCGGGGATGAGATAAACTGGAATTTGTACACCTGTTGTCGTCCTGAGCGAGTGCAAGCGAGTCGAAGGACCTTCGCACCTTGTTTTTGCTGTGCAGTGGGTAAGTGCGAGGATTCTTCGACTCCGCGCTTCGCGCTACGCTCAGAATGACAGATGTTTCGAAAGTCTAAAAGTCCTCCCCTTTCGGGGAGGACTTCGTCAATAGACTATTTGAGCAATCACGAACCGGGCGAGCCCTGAGGATGGAAAGACTACCACCAGACCTGCCTCTCGTCATTGCCCCCGGGGGCATCCCCGGATTAATACATTCCGCCGCCCTGTGCAGCAGCGGCAGCCATAGCGGCGTCTGCGGCAGGATCGGGCTTGTCCACCACCAGAGACTCGGTGGTCAGGACACAGCCTGCGATGGATGCGGCGTTCTCCAGAGAGGAACGGGTCACCTTGGTGGGATCCACGATGCCGGCGGCGATCATGTCCACATACTCCTCGGTGTAGGCGTTGTAGCCGTAGCCGATCTTACCGGAGGAGCGGATCTTCTCGTAGACCACGCTGCCGTCCACACCGGCGTTCTCGGCAATCTGGCGGACAGGAGCCTGCAGAGCGGTGGCGATGATCCGGGCACCGGTCTTTTCGTCGCCGTGCAGGGTGGCGATCAGCTCTTCCACAGCGGCGATGGCGTTGACCTGAGCGGTGCCGCCGCCAGCCACGATGCCTTCCTCAACGGCGGCACGGGTGGCATTCAGGGCATCCTCCACTCTCAGCTTCTGCTCCTTCATGGCGACCTCGGTCTGAGCACCCACCTTGATGACGGCTACGCCGCCGGACAGCTTGGCCAGCCGCTCCTGC
>CAMCRV010000041.1 GCA_945877365.1 uncultured Clostridia bacterium
TCAGCTCGGTGCCGCCCAGCATATTGCTCCACTGGTCGTTGCCGCCGAACTGCATATTGCAGCCGTAGTTCTGGTACAGGTGGTAGAAGTCATAGGACTGCATGATCATGTAGTTGAACTCCAGGAAGGACAGACCCTTCTCCATACGCTGCTTGTAGCATTCGGCACGGAGCATATTGTTGACGGAGAAGCAGGCACCCACTTCCCGGAGTACATCCACATAGTTGAGATCCAGCAGCCAGTCGGCATTGTTTACCATCATGGCCTTGCCCTCGCCAAACTCGATAAACCGCTCCATCTGCTTTTTGAAGCAGTCGCAGTTGTGCTGGATGGTCTCCCGGGTCATCATGCTGCGCATATCGGTACGGCCGGAGGGGTCGCCGATCATGGCGGTTCCGCCGCCAATCAGAGCAATGGGGCGGTTGCCGGCCATCTGCAGCCGCTTCATCAGGCAAAGCGCCATAAAGTGGCCAACATGGAGGGAATCTGCCGTGGGGTCAAAGCCAATATAGAAGGTGGCTTTGCCGTTGTCGATCATCTCCCGAATTTCTTCCTCATTGGTCACCTGGGCAATCAGACCCCGGGCAACCAGTTCGTCATAAACCTTCATTTTTCCTTTTTTCCTTTCTATTTCCCTGCGTCGCAGCACAGGAAGCTTGTCAAGGCTGCGCGCAGAATGTTGATATTGGTGGGTTCCGGAATTTCACCGGCACTGGATCTGACCGTCCGCCATCCCAGTTTTCCCTTTTTCAGCACATGGATTCCGGCGGCATATAGGAAACACCGCTGTTCCGATGAAAAGGCATTCACCTTCTTTTCCTGCACCAGAAGGGATTTTTTCCCGAAATAGCCGCAGGCTCGGTACAAGTCTGTCAGTTTTTTCCTGTCTTTCTTCAGTTCTTTCGTGGGAACAAAGGCAATCCGGTCGCCGCAGCACGGCAAATCCAGATTCAGCACCAGCTGTTTCTCTGTTTCGTCACCATGCGCCTTGCGGTAGGAGCGGCCTCCTGTTAAGCTCAATCCAGTTCGGTCAAACAGGACAAAGCATACCCGATTTCGGCAGGACACCGGGATGGCTTCGGCAATCTCCAGAAGTGTGACGATCCCGGCTGTGTTATCCCAGATGTTATTGTCGTAATGGGCTGTCAAAAGGCAGCCGGCGGATTCCGGATTCCCTGCAACAAGGTTGCAGCATCCAAAGCATCCCGGCTCCTCTGTTACGGCATAGCCCAGCTCCCGGAAAAGGCTCTTCGCTTCCTGCCGGAATTGCTGTTTTTGCAAAGCTGTTTTCCGCAGGGGAAAACGGCTGAGCAGATTCAAAGACCTCTGCGCCAAGAAACCGCCTCCTTTCCGTAAAAAACGCCCTCTGTCCGAAATGGACAGAGGGCGTAAACATACGCGGTACCACCTCTGGTTCGGTGTTTTCTCACGAAAAACACCCTCACGGCGTCCAACAACGCCTTCCGCTGTTTCGGGCGAACCCGTCCTACCCTACTGCTTTTTTCAGGAAGGCCACTCCGGGAGGTATTTCGGCATCTTTCCCTGTTCCCTCGCACCAACCGGGAACTCTCTGGCGGGAAGCAGGATACCTACTTCATCCCTTCACTGTGTTATCATGGGTATCCTAACAAAAAGGGGAGAAAAAGTCAAGGATATTCTTTTTCCCTACTGGCAAAGCATTTCCTCCGCGCTTTTCAAAGTGGTTTCGGTAATATTGGCGCCGCCGATGATCCGCGCCAGCTCCCGTTTTCTGCCCTCAAGATCCAGGGGCGTAACGGTGGTATAGGTTCTGCCGTCCCGCTCGCTTTTGGCAATCAGCAGATGGGTATCCGCCAGAGCCGCCAGCTGGGGCAGATGGGTGACACAGAGCACCTGCTTATGGGCTGCCACACTGCGCAGCTTCTCCGCCACCTTCTGGGCTGCCCGGCCGGAAACACCGGTATCCACCTCGTCAAAAATCAGGGTTTCCACCTGATCCTTTTCCGCCAACACATTCTTCATTGCCAGCATGATTCTGGCCAATTCGCCGCCGGAGGCCACCTTGCTCAGAGGCTTCAAGGCCTCACCGGCATTGGCAGACATATAGAAGGCAACGGCATCCGCTCCGGTGCTGCCCAGCTCCTGCTCCTGAAATTGACATTGGAACTGCACCCGGGGCATATCCAGCTGGGCAAGCTCCGTGAGAATGCGCTCGGACAGCTTCTGCGCAGTTTCCTGCCGGTTTTTCCGAAGCACCAGAGCCGCATCCCAGGCCTGCTTTTCCGCTTTTTTCAGCTTCCCCTTCAGGCGCTCCAGATGATCATCGGCAAACTCGATATCATCCAGCTCCTTTTTGGATTTCTCCAGATATTCCAGAATGTCCCCACAGGTGGCGCCGTACTTTCGGCGGAGCTTGTGAATCACATCCAGCCGGGACTCGATCTGCTCCAGCTCATCCGCGCTGTAGCTCAGCTCATCCCGTGCATTCCGAACCTCCTCAGCGATATCCTGCACCTGATATTTCAGGTCATTGACCCGATCGTGGAGGGAGGAAAAGCTGTCGCTGAAGCGAACCAGCCGGGACAGGGCATATTCCGCCTGCGCCAGCAGACCTGCCGCGCCATCGGAGTCCTCGCCGCCATACAGACACTCTGCCGCATCGTTCAAACCGTCGGAGAGCTTCTCGGAATTTTGCAGAATCTTCCTGCGTTCTTCCAGCACCTCATCCTCTCCCGGCTCCAGCTCTGCCTTTTCAATCTCTGCGATCTGATAGCGAAGGGTTTCCATCCGTCGGAGCTTCTCCCCCTCGTCCATGGTCATCCGGTCGATCTCCCGGCGAAGGGCGGAGACGGCGGTATACTTCTCCTGATAATCGGCCTGGAGCTGCTGATTGTCTGCAAAGGCATCCAGCATAGTCAGATGATTGTCTTCATCAAACAGGGAGGCAGTATCATGCTGGCCGTGAATATTGATCAGCTGAATACCCAGCTTCCGCAGAATGGAAACGGAAACCAGACTGCCGTTGACACGGCAGACATTTTTTCCATCCAGATGGATCTGCCGTTGAATCACCGTCTCGGAATCGTACTCCACACCGTTTTCTTCAAACCAGGGCAGCTCCGGCACACCGGTAAAAACCGCCCGAACCGATGCCGCCTGGGTTCCGGTGCGGATCATATCCCGGTAGGCCCGTTCCCCCAGAATGGCGGAAATCGCATCAATCACAATGGATTTACCTGCGCCGGTCTCACCGGTAAGGACATTGAAGCCCCTGTCGAAGGAAATTTCCGCACATTCAATGACCGCAATGTTTTCAATATGCAGAAGACTCAGCACGGCTTCTCCCCCTCTTACTTCATCAGGTTCTTGATTTCTCCGCAAAAGGCCGCGGCGGCATTGGTATCACGCATAACCACTATCACCGTGTCGTCTCCCGCCAGAGTGCCCAGAACCACACTCATATTCATAGCATCCAGCGCAGAGGCCGCAGCGTTGGCCAGTCCCGGCATGGTGTGAATGACAATGATATTCTGGGCATAGTCAAATCGGGTCACACATTCCCGGAAAATTGTATTCAGCCGTCCGGTGAAGGCAGTGTTCATTTCTGTTTTGGCCACGGCATAGCGGTAGGTTCCCAGACTGGTCAGCTCCTTGACAATCTGAAGCTCCTTGATGTCCCGGGAAATCGTTGCCTGGGTTCCGGTGAACCCCTGTGCCTGCAGCTCCTGCAGCAGCTGTTCCTGCGTCTCCACATTCTTGGTGGAGATGATCTCCATAATCTTGGCCTGTCTCTTACTTTTCACGCTGCTCCCCCTTACTGTTTACGGAATTTGGTGGATAACACCTCATAAAAGCTCCGGTCATTCAACCGCACCAGCTTTGTCTCCAGATTGGATTTTTTCACAATGGCCACATCGCCGGAATTCAAACGCAGTGCCTTTCCTCCGTCCACAGACAGGAAGGCGTTTCGCCGGGCGTTGCGCTCCATTTCCACCGTAACCACCCGCCGGTCGGACACCACCATGCTGCGGCTGGCCACAGCATGGGCGCAGATGGGGGTTATGATAATGCTGTGGGCATCCGGCTCCACCACAGGGCCGCCGGCAGACAGGCTATATGCGGTTGATCCTGTGGGGGTAGCCAGAACCACACCATCTCCACCGCACTCCATGGCCGAAACACCATCGCACTTGATGCCAAGATGGACAATCCGCGCCACTGTTCCCTTGGTAATGGCCACATCATTCAGGCAGATATCATGGAACATGATATCCCGATCCCTCTGGACGGTGACATCCAGCATCATGCGGTGATCCAGGGTATAGTCTCCGGCTGCCAGCTTTCTCAGTTTATCCAGTTCTGTGGATTCCAGCTCCGCTATGAAGCCCATTGTTCCGATATTGACCCCCAGAATCGGGATTCCCCGGCGGGTCGCCGCCTTGGCCATGTGCAGAATCGTTCCGTCTCCGCCGAAGCAGATCACCATGTCCGCATTGGGCAGCTCCCTGTCCAACCGGGCAAACCGCAAATCCCGGGGCAGTTCAAAACTCCTGTCCACCTCAAAGGGCAGACAGAGCCGGGTCTGCACGCCGCACTCCTTCAGGATGCGCAAAGCCTCCCGAACCGTGTGAAAATTTTTATCCCGATATGGATTCGGGGTCAAAACGACACTCTTCATTCCTACCAATGCTCCCTCATCTCTACACACTCTTGTCCAGTGTCTGATGCGCTTTTTCTACCACATCTGCGGTATTCGGTTCCATTCCTGCCACATCATCCAGACTCAGATGCGCCAGAAACTCGATATTGCCCTCAGGTCCCTTCACCGGGGAGAAGGTCAAACCCATAATTTTGAAATTCAGCTCCTGAGCCAGCGCCACAAAGTCGTCCAGAACCTCCTTATGGATGGCAGGATCCCGGACAACGCCCTTTTTTCCAACCTTTTCCTTGCCGGCCTCAAACTGGGGTTTAATCAGGCAAAGAACCTGTCCGGTGGGCTTCAAAAGAGCCTTGATGGCAGGCAGGACGATTTTCAGGGAAATAAAGCTCACATCCACCACGGACAAATCCAGAGGCTCTCCCAGCTGCTCCTGTGTCACATAGCGGATATTGGTGCGTTCCATCACCACCACCCGGGGATCTGAGCGGATCTTCCAGTCCAGCTGGCCATATCCCACATCAATGGCAAAGACCTTGCTGGCACCCTGCTGAAGCAGGCAGTCGGTAAATCCGCCGGTAGATGCACCGGAATCGCTGCAAACAAAGCCTTCCGGCTTCACGCCAAAGTCCCGGAGAGCCTTTTCCAGCTTCAGTCCGCCCCGGCTGACATAGGGGCAGGCAGCTCCACGAACCTCCAGAGAAACGCTTTCCTCATAGGAGATGCCCGGCTTGTCCGCCTTCTGTCCGTCCACATACACCAGACCGCTCATAATAATGGCCTGTGCCTTGGAACGGCTCTCCGCATAGCCCTGCTCTGTCAGCAGAACATCCAGTCTCTTTTTTACCTTCATCCGCGCAAAAGCTCCTTTGCTTTACGGGCAATGGATGGCGCATCCATTGCGCAGTATTCATAGAGTTTGCTCTGGTTTCCGTGGGGAACAAAATCCCGGCCAAGATCCAGGCCATCCGCCCTCAGGTCGTCCAGATGTTTTTCCAGCTCCCATGCCAGCGCTTCCCGGATACCGGAGCCGGTGCAGGTCTCCTCCACCACCAGAAGACGATGGTTCCGGGACATCATCCGGCAGATTTCCTCACCGGAAAAATGTGAAACCGACAGCAGCCGAAGCACCGTTGCCTCAATGCCCTCCTGAGCCAGCAGCTGTGCAGCGTCCAGGACTGTTTCCAGCAGAGAACCATAGGTGATCAATGTGATATCGGAACCATTGCGGTGGAAGGTTATGGTATGCTCCAGATCCGACCATCGGGATTCCCGATAGGTGCCCTCCGTCCCACGGGGGTAGCGAATCGCCACAGGGTGGGTATTCTCCTCCACAGCCCAGCGGAGCATATCCTGCTGCTCTGCAAGACTGGCAGGATTGAGAATCCGCATATTGGGCACCTGACGCAGAAAGCCCACATCGAAAACACCGTGATGTGTAGGTCCGTCGTCGCCCACAAGCCCGGCCCGATCCACAGCGAAAACCACATGAAGATCCAGCATGGACACATCCTGAAGAATCTGGTCGTAGGCTCGCTGGAGGAAGGTGGAATAAATCGCCACCACAGGGATCATGCCCTGCTTGGCAAGGCCGCCTGCCATGGAGACCGCGTGCTCCTCCGCGATGCCCACATCAAACAGCCGCTCCGGGAAACGGCTCATGAAGCGCAGCAGGCCGGTACCGCCGGGCATGGCTGCTGTAATGGCGCAAACCCGGGGATTCTCCTGAGCCAGCTCCACCATAGTTTCTCCAAAAGAATCGGAGTAAGTTTTCACCTTGTCCCCCAGCTTCTTACCGGTTGCAGGGTCAAACTTGCCGATCCCGTGGAACTTGGCCGGATCCTCCTCCGCAAAGCAGTAGCCTCTTCCCTTCTGGGTCACCACATGAACCAGCACCGGCTCCCGGAGCTCCTTTGCAGCGTTCAGCAGCGAGATCAGGCTGGGCAGATCATGGCCATCCACAGGCCCCAGGTAGGTAAAGCCCATATTCTCAAAAATCGTCCCGGGCAGCAGAAACCGCTTCAGGCGATTCTTTGCGCGGCTGGTGATGCCGTAGATTGTTTCGCCTCCGGGCAGTTTTTTAATAAAGTTCCGGTAGGCACGCTTGGCATCCAGATAGTTTGAACTGGAGCGGAGCTTGGACAGGTGGTTGGACATTCCACCCACATTTTTCCCGATGGACATTTCATTGTCATTGAGGATAATCGTGATAGGCTCCCGGCTGGCTGCGGCATCATTCAGCCCCTCGTAGGCCATACCGCCGGTGGCAGCGCCGTCTCCCAGGACAGCCACCACCTCATAATCCTCCCCCAGCAGGGTTCTGGCCCGCGCCATACCCATGGCAATGGAGACTGAGCTGGAAGCGTGCCCTGCCACAAAGGCATCGGTCTGACTCTCACTGGGCTTGGGGAAGCCGGAGATTCCCCCAAACTGCCGCAGGTGGGCAAAATCCGCCTGGCGACCGGTGAGCATCTTATGCACATAAGACTGATGACCCACATCAAAAACCAGGCGGTCCTTCTCGGTATTAAAAACGGTTTCCAGAGCAACGGAAAGCTCCACAACTCCCAGATTTCCGGCAAGATGTCCGCCGGTTTTGGAAACATTCTCGATGAGAAATTCCCGAATTTCTCCGCATAATTGCGTTCTCTCTCCGTCACTGAGCCGGAGAAGATCCTCATGAGAGCGGATATTCTGTAATATGCTCACGAGCTTCACAACCTTAGTTCTTATTTTTCTTCCGGAACAGCTCCGGGATGTGGTTCAGGGTGTAGATCATCTGTCCCACACCATGAACAATGGCCGTGCAGGAATTCACGGCGATGGATTTACCGACGGCCTTGCCGCCAACGGTCAGTCCCGCTGCCAGAGCGGACATGACCAGCGTAATGAGCTGAGGCCAGCTCATGTCAAAACTGGAAAGAATCTGTGCAGCAATGGTGGCGGAAGCGGAACCGGATACAACGCCGCAGATGTCCCCCACCACATCGTTGCAGATGGAGCTGACCCGCTCCGCATTCCGAAGCAGGGCAATGGATTCCTGGGCGCCGGGAACCTTCCGGGCAGCCATGGAGTGAAAGGGCTTTTCGTCCGCACTGGCCACCGCCATTCCCACAATATCGAATACAATACCCACCAGAATAATCATCAGCAGAATCAGGAAGGCCACTGCCATGGAGCTGCGCTCCATAACCACATCCGATGCAAGGGATATGGTGCCGGATACGATCATTGTCACCACAAAGACAGTGACAACCCATCGTAATGCCTTTTTCCGCTCACGCTTCTGGGCGGCGGGATCTGATTTTGCCACAGCGGATACTCCTTTTTTGATACTGATATTCAATTAAAAACTTAAATTCGCTAGAATTGAAGTTTTTAATATGAAGATCATAATGAGACGGGTATCCATGATTTTCTATTCCGAAAATCATGGATACGACAACGCCGTAAGGCGGTGTCTATCTTATAAAACCAAATGGTTTTATAAGATAATAGTATGAAAGATAGACGGCAGCAGACAGAATAAATCTTACGGCTTAGGTCGGGTTGGTTTTCCCCAGAGGAAACCTGCCGTTGCCGAACAGGCCGTTTCCATTTCATTCCTCTGTTCAAGTGTTGCCAAATTTGACTACCCGATTGCCACTTAGTCCGTACTGTAATCCCCTGCCTGCCCAGTTACGACAGCCTAGGTGTTTTCCACGGCAGGACGAACCATAGTCTTAGCCTCTTTTGCAAACAAGGTTTCCAGAGGCGATATCGGCAGCTGCCATGGCCATAGCAGCCAGCCGCATGATCCTCTTTCCCCACTTGTTCACTCAAGGCAGGCTACGCTACACGCAGCACACGATTCTGCGCACTGCCTTGCAGGTTCCTATCCTGGTTCGTACGCGGACGGTTCCCCAACATGGGGTCATTTTCCGCCGTCGCACAAATTCAGGTCTCCACGGAGACCGGGTCGTATGTCCCATGCCATTGGGACGCGCCCGGAATCCTTAACCCCCAGCATCCACCCTAAACTGGGCGTAAAAAGCAGACACCAGGGACTTCATCGATGTGCCCTTCAAAGGATTTTTAGGCCCTTCCTGTAAAATGGCCATCCCGACTAGGATACTGCGCCGTCAGCTTGAATGATATCACATATTCTGTGAATATACAAGGGAGTTTTCAAAAAATATACATTTTCTCCATAGTTTTTATGCGCTCGGCCAATTCGATACAGACAAAAGTTTCCCCGTTCGCATACCATGGGGAGAAAGGAGCTACGCACATGAAACCACTTCTATTTGCAACACTGATGCTGCCCTTCTGGGGAACGGCTCTGGGTGCCTGCGCCGTGCTGTTTGTCCGGCACCACGCGCATCCCGTAGGCGTTCAAAGAATGTCCGGTCTGGCCGCCGGTGTTATGACTGCCGCCTGCGTTTGGAGCCTGCTGATTCCGGCCATGGAGGCCTCCTCGGGGCTGGGGCGGCTGTGCTTCCTGCCTGCCGCCGTGGGACTGTGGGGCGGATTTCTGTTTCTGCAATTCTGCGACACTCTGCTGCCTCCCCTGCCGGAGGAATGCACTATGACTGTCTTTGCGGTGATTCTTCACAACATTCCGGAGGGTATGGCGGTAGGGGCCATCGCCGCAGGCTTTCTGACACAGGGCTCCGGAATCTCCTTTGCAGCCGTTTTTGCCCTGACTCTGGGAATCACGCTGCAAAACATACCGGAGGGCAGCATCATCTCCCTGCCCCTGAAGGCGCAGGGCACCAGCACCCCAAAAGCCTTCCTCTGGGGTGTGTTCTCCGGGGCTGTTGAGCCTGTGGCCGCCATATTGACACTGCTGCTTGCCCGGCTTCTGGTTCCCATTCTGCCGGTGATGCTGGGTTTCGCCGCCGGAGCAATGCTGTCCGTGGTGGTGGAGGAGCTGGTGCCTCAATTCTCCGGGCAGGAAAAAAGTACATCCGGAATCCTGTTTTTCGCTCTTGGCTTTTCCATCATGATGACTATGGATGTGGCACTTGGCTGACAAACCAGTCTTCCACAATATCGGAATGGGTAATGGCAATCTCCAGATTGCCAATCTCCTCCCGGGTGAAAAACCGCAGCTCTTTGGACTCGCTGCTCAGGCGCAGCACCGGCTCTTCGGGAAACTCATATCGGTAAACCACAATCACCATCCGCCAGACACTGCCGTCCCGGAATGCCGCAACCCGTCCCGGTTCCCCGTAGACAGCCAGCTTTTCAAAACGGTCTTTGGGAATCCGAACGCCCAGCTCCTCATAGGCCTCCCGGGCAATGGCCTCCCGGCCTGTCTCCGTCTTTTTGCAGCCGCCGCCCACCAAGCCCCAGATATCGCTGTCCGCACGCTTTTCCAGCAGCAGCTTGTCCTGCCACAGAAAAATGCAGTTGGCCCCCAGATGGGCAGGCATGGTGGTTTTGGGGGTATGCTCCGGGTCACCCCGGTAGAAGGTAACAATGGACATCGTGTTTTCCTCCTGTTTTTTATTTCCTTCAGTATACACTATCATGCCCGATTTTTCTACGATATTTTCCGCTGTTTGCATTTCTCAACCGAAGGCAACACCACATAATGGGAACAGCGGGCTTCGGCGGATCTTTTGTCCCAATCGTGCAGTATAAAAATGGGAAATACATCCAGTATTCCCACATTTTCCATACTTTCGCTTGGTTCAAAACACTGGCCAAATCTCCTTGTCCCATTATGCGGTGTTGCCTTAAATTTCCACATTGTGCAAGTTCCCAGTCTGTGCTATAATAGATATAAGGGAGTGGTGTCGAATGGGATTTTGCCATGTTTTCGGAATCGGAGCCAGAAGAATTCTGGCAAAAAACTGCTGTGTGGAAGCCCGGGTAACATCCGTCCGCAGTTCCGCATTATATGTCGTAAAAAAACCGATTCGGCTGTACCCCAACAAAAAGAACACCGCATATTCTCACTTTATAACCTTTACCTATCGGGTCGGAAAAACCGACTATCCTGGCAAACTGTTTATTACACCCTTTTACCGCTGCCCGGCAGAGGGAGAAACCATTTGTGTCTACTATGACCCCCAAAAACCGGAGGCTTATGCCTGCCATGCCTTTGGCCCCGGCATCCCCCAGAAAGGCTGGTAAACCCATGCTGAAATTTCCCTGTCTTGTGATGGATCACGACGACACAGTGGTGCAGAGCGAAGCCACCGTGAACTACCCGTTTTTTGTCTATATTCTGGATCAATTCCGTCCCGGCACCACCATCACCCTGGAACAGTATGTGGACGGCTGCTGCAATCTGGGCTTTGCCCGGATGTGCCGGGAATGGTACGGCTTCACGGAGCAGGAGCTGGTGGACGAATACCTGGGCTGGCAGGAATACATTCAAACCCACATACCTGCCCCCTTCCCCGGAATCTGCAGGCTTCTGCGCCGCCAGAGGGAAGCGGGCGGTCTGATCTGCGTGGTGTCCCATTCCTGCATCAGCAACATCACCCGGGACTATCAGACCCACTTTGGAATTCTGCCGGACGATATCTACGGTTGGGATCTGCCGGAGGAACAGCGCAAGCCCAGCACCTATCCGCTGGAATGCATCATGGAGAAATATAATCTCTCCCCCGAGGAGCTTCTGGTAGTAGACGATATGAAGCCCGCATGGGAAATGGCATCCTGTGCAGGGGTTCCCATTGCCTTCGCCGCCTGGGGACGGCAGGAATATCCCAATATTTTACAGGAAATGCGGAGGCTCTGTGATTTTTCCTTTAACACCCCGGCAGAACTGGAGCATTTTCTGTTTGAGGAGGATCATAACCGATGAAAATCGACCACATTGCCCTGTATGTCAACGATCTGGATGGCGCAAAGCATTTTTTTGAAACCTATTTTCAGGCAGCAGCCAATGAAGGCTATCATAATGTGAAAACCGGCTTTCGATCCTATTTTCTGTCCTTTACCAGCGGCTCCCGGCTGGAAATTATGACAAAACCCGAACTGACCGACTCCGGTAACCTGCTGGATCGTTTTGGCTATGCCCACATCGCCTTTTCCGCAGGCAGCCGGGAGGCTGTGGATAATCTGACTGCCCGGCTGCACGCCGACGGCTACCCTGTTTTCTCCGGCCCCAGAGTGACCGGCGATGGATACTACGAAAGCTGTATCCTCGGCTTCGAGGGAAATTTGATAGAAATTACCGAATAATCCCCTTGACAATTATGATATAATATTTTGGAGACTTGGCAAGGAGGTGAGCTGTCTGGAAAAGGAAAACATCCGGGTTATGGCACGAAACCGGGAGGCCTATCACGAATACTTCGTGGAGGAGGAAATGGAAGCCGGTATTGAGCTGTGCGGCACGGAGGTCAAGTCCATCCGGGCCGGTACCCTGAACCTGAAGGATGCCTGGTGCGGCATCAAGGATGGGCAGCTGCTTCTGAACCAGATGCACATCTCCCCCTACGACCATGGAAATCGGTTCAACCCCGACCCCCGGCGTCCCCGGCGGCTGCTGATGCACAAGCGGGAGATCATGCGGCTCTTCGGCAAGGTCAAGCAGGACGGCTACGCCCTGATCCCCCTGTCTGTCTACTTTAAGGGCAGCCGGGTCAAGGTCAAGGTTGGCCTGTGCAAGGGCAAAAAGCTATATGACAAAAGACAGGCCGCGGCAGATCGGGACGCCAAGCGTCAGATCGACCGGGCCATGAAGGAGAGATATTAACTATGAATCCCACTTTTAAAATCACCATGGCAAACGGCGGTGTTATCGAAGGCGAGCTGTACCCCGAAACCGCACCCCAGAGCGTCTACAACTTCATCGACCTGTGCAACCACAACTACTATGACGGGCTGATCTTCCACCGGGTCATTCCCGGCTTCATGATTCAGGGCGGCTGCCCCGATGGTACCGGCATGGGCGGCCCCGGCTACTGCATCAAGGGCGAGTTCTTCTTCAACGGCTTCAAGAACGACCTGAAGCACAAGCGCGGTGTCCTGTCCATGGCTCGCAGCCAGTCCCCCAACTCCGCAGGCAGCCAGTTCTTTATCATGCATCAGGATGCCAAGCATCTGGACGGTCAGTACGCTGCCTTCGGCAAGGTCACTTCCGGCATGGATGTGGTGGATGCCATCGCAAATACCAAGACCGGTATGCAGGATCGCCCTGTTGCCGAGCAGAAGATTGCCTCCATCACCGTGGATACCCACGGCGAGGTGTACCCGGAGCCCAACAAACTGCCCGATCCCTACGGCAGATTCTAAAAACGAACACCGGGGTGCTCCGGCACCCCGGTACCATCCTCTTTCTATCCGGGGCCGTACTGGTTTCGACGGGGGTAGTGAGGCTGGAATAGCGGGCCGTGGCGC
>CAMCRV010000042.1 GCA_945877365.1 uncultured Clostridia bacterium
TGCTGTTCATCGACAACATCTTCCGTTTCACCCAGGCCGGTTCCGAGGTTTCCGCACTGCTGGGCCGTATGCCCTCCGCCGTTGGTTACCAGCCCACTCTGGCCACCGAAATGGGCGCCCTGCAGGAGCGTATCACCTCCACCAAGAACGGCTCCATCACCTCCGTTCAGGCAGTTTATGTCCCCGCTGACGACCTGACTGACCCCGCCCCCGCTACCACCTTCGCCCACCTGGATGCCACCACCGTTCTGGATCGTGGTATCGCATCTCTGGGTATTTACCCCGCTGTGGATCCTCTGGACTCCACCTCCCGTATCCTCTCCCCTGAGGTCGTGGGCACCGAGCACTATGAGACTGCCCGTGCCGTGCAGAGCATTCTGCAGCGTTACAAGGAGCTGCAGGATATCATCGCCATCATGGGTATGGACGAACTCAGCGAAGAAGACAAGCTGACCGTTAACCGCGCCCGTAAGGTGCAGCGTTTCCTGTCCCAGCCCTTCCATGTTGCTGAGCAGTTCACCGGTTATCAGGGCAAGTATGTGCCTCTGAAGGAAACCATCCGCAGCTTCAAGGAGATCATCGAAGGCAAGCATGACGACATTCCCGAGTCCTACTTCCTGTTCGCTGGCTCTATCGACGAGGTGGTTGCCAAGTACCGGGGCGGTGAGCAGGCATGAGCAGCTTCCCGCTGAAAATCGTTACTCCTGAGGGTCTGATTTTTGACGGTCAGGCAGAGAAGCTCATTGTCCGCACCACCTCCGGCGATACCGCCATTCTGGCTCGCCATATCAACTATGTCACCCCTCTGGGCATGGGTCAGGCTGTTGTGGTTGCCGACGGCAACCGCCGTCTTGGCGCCTGCATCGGCGGAATGCTGAGCATGGTGAACGGAGAGTGCACCTTGCTTCCCACCACCTTTGAGTGGGCTGAGAGCATTGATGTGGAACGGGCTGAGGCCTCCCGGCTGAAGGCTGAGAAGATCCTCGCCGACAGCAATTCGACGGAGGCTGATCTGCAGCTGGCCAAGGCCAGACTCTGCCGGGCTTTGATTCGCAAAAATGTGGCCTCTTTCAAGTAACAGTTATGCCGGATACCCCAACGGGTATCCGGCAATTTTCTATATAATATCTGCTGAAAAGGCCGCTCTCGCGGCTTTCTCACGCACTGTTAAGTGCGTAATTCCATAAAAACGGCTCTTATAAACCGTTTTTATGGAAATCAGACAGCAATCAATGTGCAACCAATTTGCATGGCGCACCATGCAAATTGGTAGGTGCAAGGGTTTTGCGCATTATTCGTAATAGTCCGTTTCCAGAATCTGGTTGTTAATATGGGTGAAGCTGTGCACCTTCTGCGCCATAGAGGATATGTATGCCTGCGGCATAGCTTCCTCCCCAAAGGTCACAGTTTCCTTGGTAGAAGCATTGTAGTATCCCGCTTCTGTAATCCAGCTTCCATCGGAAAATGGGACAAAGCCTGCAAAATCCTCGCTGAATACATCCTGCCCCATATACCGATAGGGCGATTCCACACCCAGCAGGTTTAAGAAGGTAGGCAGAAGATCCGATGTGTTCATCACAGAATTTACCTCCATAGGCTCCAGACCGCTGGCCCAAAGGAAGGCCGGGGTTCGCTCCAGCAGCAGTTTGTCGGAAACCCCGGATACCTCCAGCAGCTTTTGGGTGTCCTTCATGCCGTAGCTGTAGTGGTCGGTGACCGCCAAAATCACCGTGTTATCCAGCTCCCCACGCTCTTCCAGCGCCTGCATCATATGGGCGAAGAAATCGTCCACCAGCTTTGCCTTTAGCAAGGCGCAGTCCACCTCAGAATGTCCGGTCATATCCCGAAATTCCGGATATTTTTTCAGTCCCCAACTGCTCAGCACCTCGTTGTACTTGTAGCTGAGGTGAGCAGCCCGGGTGATGACAAAGTTCAGGGTCGGACTCCCCTGCCGGAAAAATTCATCAGAAAGGGCTTCGTTTTCAAACAGCAGGCAATCGTCATACAGGGCGTTTTTCCGCTCCTTCTCCCCCATTCCCGTAAGAAAATTCTCATAACAGACATATTCCTCGTAGCCCAGAGACTCCGAGAAAACGCCCCGGCTGTAAAAGGTCGGGGAATTATAGTGAAATACCTTGGCGCTGTAGCCTTGCGCTGTCAGCAGGCTGGCCAAAGATTGATTGTAGGTATTGGTCACATAGTCAAAGGCATATCCGCCTGCACTGCTGAGAAACGAGCCGGTGTTGATGCAGAACTCCGTATTGAAAGTCCGAATGCCGCCGTAGGGCGGTGTGTACAGATTGGTAAAGTTGATGCCCTCTTCCATCAGTCGGCAGATGGTGGGCGTGAACTCCCCCAGCATCCAGTCGTCCATGGACTCCATCAGCACCACAATGACATTCTTCCCTGCCAGAAGCCCTGTCATTGCATTGCTGCCCTGCTGCTCCTGCCCGGCAAACCACGCGTTGATCTCCTCTTTGGCCGCCTCCTGGGTGCTTCTGTAGCCCGGTGTCAGGGGATAAATTCCGTTGGTATAGATATCCTTGGCGAAGGTCTGATACAGTCCGCAAACCTGATACAGCCGATGGGCGTTAAACATATTCTCATACGCCGCCTCCGCCGACTGCATACGGCCATAGTCGGAGTGGGAATACCGCACGGCATCGTCTGCCTCAAAAACAGCCTGAGGAAGCAGCACAGCCCCCACTGCCGCTAACACAGCCATGCAGCCCGCCAAAATTCTGGGCAAAGCCCTTCCCTGCCAGTGAGGAAACTTCCAAAGCAGGATGATGCCGAGTATCAGCAAGCCCAGCACCCAGAAAAACCATTCTGCCGGATAGCTGGTCAGAATATCCAGATAGCCGGCTCCCTCCGGAGCATACCGGAACTCCGAAAGCCACAGCATTTCATCGAACAGGATGCAATATCCGGTCTGCCCCACCGAATAAATCATTCCCAGCCCGTAGATCAGGGCAAAAGCAACTTTTGCCGCTTTCCGGGGCAGAAGATACAATCCGCCGGACAGCATCACTGCCCAGAGAAGGCCGAAGGCCAGAGGCCACGGTTTTCCCCCGTCCCCAAGAAAGCGAAAGGCAAACACCTCCGGCAGCAGAAATGCAAGCGGCAGCAGTCCAGCAGGCAAGTTTTTTCTTTTTTCCTTTTTCGCCTCGAAGGCGCCGGTTCTCATGCAGTCTTCCCTCCCCGGGATATGATTCTACATTATAGCACACCCAGTCAAATTCCGCACCGAAAAAACGCTGGAATCTGAGTTTGTTTTCAAAAAATTTCAATACTTTTCACAAATTTTGTCTTTCCCTCTTGTAAAATCTTCCGAATTGGCGTATACTTAGCTTATATTTTTTACCGGAAAAGAGGAAAAGACAATGGATTTGATTTCTGTTCGTGATCTCTTCAGGAACACGGAAACCTATGCCGATCAGCAGATTACCGTGGGCGGCTGGGTTCGCAATCGCCGGGGCAGCAAGCAGTTTGGCTTCATTTCCCTGAATGACGGTACTTATTTCACCCCGGTTCAGGTGGTTTATAACGATTCCATGGCCAACTTTCAGGAGATCTCCAAGATCAACATCGGTGCTGCTCTGATCATCCGGGGCACGCTGGTGCTGACCCCCGAGGCCAAGCAGCCCTTTGAGATTCAGGCCGAGGAGATCACCGTAGAAGGTCCCTCCACCGGCGATTTCCCCCTGCAGCCCAAGCGGCACAGCATGGAGTTCCTGCGCACCATCCCCCATCTTCGTGCCAGAACCAACACCTTCCAGGCTGTGTTCCGGGTTCGCAGCCTGGCAGCCATGGCTATCCACCAGTTTTTCCAGGAGCGAGACTTTGTGTATGTCCATACGCCCCTGATCACCGGCTCCGACTGCGAGGGTGCAGGTGAGATGTTCCAGGTCACTACGCTGGATCTGAACAATGTCCCCAAGACCGAGGACGGCAAGGTTGACTTCTCTCAGGACTTCTACGGCAAGCCCACCAACCTGACGGTTTCCGGCCAGCTCAACGGTGAGACCTTTGCCATGGCCTTCCGGAATATCTACACCTTCGGCCCCACCTTCCGGGCAGAGAACTCCAACACCACCCGGCACGCTGCCGAATTCTGGATGATCGAGCCGGAGATTGCCTTTGCGGATCTGGCTGACGATATGCGTCTGGCTGAGGATATGATCAAATACATCATCTCCTATGTGCTGGAGCACGCCCCCGAGGAGATGGCGTTCTTCAACCAGTTTATGGACAAGGGTCTGCTGGATCGACTGCACAATGTTCTGAACAGCGACTTCGGCCGCATCACCTACACCGAGGCTGTGGCCCTTCTGGAGCAGCACAACGACCAGTTTGAGTACCCCGTCCACTGGGGCAGCGATTTGCAGACGGAGCATGAGCGTTACCTCACCGAGGTTGTGTTCCAGAAGCCTGTCTTCGTCACCGATTATCCCAAGGATATCAAGGCCTTCTACATGAAGCTGAACCCCGACGGAAAGACCGTAGCTGCCATGGACTGCCTGGTTCCCGGCATTGGTGAGATCATCGGCGGCTCCCAGAGAGAGGACAACTACGACATTCTGAAGGCCCGTATTGAGGAGCTGGGGATGAACCCCGCCGACTACGACTTCTATCTGGATCTGCGGAAATACGGCTCTGCCCGTCACGCAGGCTTTGGTCTGGGCTTTGAGCGGTGCGTCATGTACCTCACCGGCATCGGCAACATCCGCGATGCCATCCCCTTCCCCAGAACCGTGGGCAACTGCGAACTGTAAAAAATATGGACTGCTTTGGCGAGCCAAAGCAGTCCTTCCTTTTATTTACCGAAGATTCGGGAGATGGTGCCGGTGGTTTTTTCCAGCTGGGCGGTGACGGTACCAAGGGACTCAATCACGCTGTTCAGCCTCTGCATATCCAGATCCTGAAGCTGCTTTCCGGCCCCGGACAGGGCCTCTATCCCATCGTTGATAGCATCGATATCCACATCCCCCAGGTGGTCTGCCGCCGCCTTCAGGGAGACGATGGCACCGTTGACCACTTCCACATCCATTTTGGCAAGGCCGTCTGCGGCCCCGTGGAGAGCCTCTACAGTCTGGTTGATTTCATCCAGATCCAGATTATTCACCTTCACCAGCACATCGTTGACCTGAGCCACCACACCGGTGACCTGCGTCACAAGGAACAGCGCCACCGCCAGCAGCAAAATCAGGATGCACCCCATCATAATGGTTTGCAGCTTCATCAGCTTCAGCTGCTGTTCTTCCGCGGACAGTTTTTCTTTTTCCATAGAGATCCCTCCCGGTATGTTTTTCCAAAACCAGTATAGCACACCCAGAGCACAAAAGAAAGCCCCGACTTCCGAAGAAGCCGGGGCAAATTTGCTTTTTATGCCGTTTTTTTCAGGAACTTAGGGCAGCAGGGGCTCATTGATGTTCCAGCAGACATAGTAGTTGCCGAGCTGAGGACCAACAATGTACTCGTCGCGCTTGTCGGCGCGGCCGGTGTACTCAGCCTTGATGGCGGGAATCTCGTTGGTGGGCACTTCGTCAATGAGCTGCCATGCGCCAGACTTGAAGTTGGACAGCATGTTGTTGTCGTCATCGGACAGGTAGAACTTGATCTCGTTCATGATAACACTGTCGGCATCATGGTAGTTCTCGTTCTTGGTCATGGTAATCACAGAGTTGTGATCCCAGCCGGTGATGGTGTAACGGCCGTTGCAGATGTAGGTGGAGGGATCGGTAGCCCAAGCCTCGTTGGCAACCACATCCTCACGGACGGGGAAGTAGCAGGGGAAGGCCACCAGCTCGTTCCAGTAGGGAACATAGTTGTTCAGGGTAACTTCCAGAGTGGTGTCGTCCAGAGCGGTGACAGCCAGATCATCGGGGTAGCCCTTGATGACATCGAACATATAGCCGTAGTCAGCAGCCAATTCGGAGGAAGCAGCGCGCTTCCATGCGAACTCGAAGTCGGCAGCGGTGAGAGCCTGACCGTCGGACCACTTCAGGCCGTCCTTCAGAGTGTAGGTGTAGGTGACGGTGCCGTCATCATTGGTAACACCCTCGGGCAGCTCGGTGAGGCAGTCGGGAGCGATGTAGGTGATGCCATTCTCGTCAGCAGCCCACTTGGTCAGACCTGCAAACAGGTGAGAGGTCATGGTGCCGCCGTCCAGAGCGGAGTTCAGAGCGGGGTCGATGGTGTCAGGCTCGGAAGCGATACAGACGGAGATGCTGTCGTTGCTGCCGTTGACAGTGGTCTTGTCGAAGAACTTGAAGCCCAGAGGCGTGCCGTAGAAGCCGTCCACATTGATGTTCAGCATGTAGGGGTCGGTGTAGAAGTACAGAGGAACGATGGCACCGGTGCTCATCAGCAGATCCTCTGCTCTGTGCATCAGCTCAAAGCGGACAGCGGGCTCGGTGCAGGTCTTGATGTAGCCAATCAGAACATCATAAGTCTCAGCCCAGGTGCCGTCCTCGACCTTGACATCGTAGCCCAGATCGGTCAGATCCAGGTCATAAACAGCTGCGGTCTCATGAGCGCCGCGGCCGAACTGAACATCGTTGTTGCCGGAGGAGGTGATCCACATATCCAGGAAGGAGATGGGGTCGTTGTAGTCGCCGATCCAGCCGTTACGGGCGATGGAGTAATCGCCGGCCTTACGGGTGTTCAGGAAGGTAGCCCACTCCTGGTTCTCCAGCTGGACATTGATGCCCACAGCAGCCAGAGCGGACTGGATGTACTCACCGATAGCCTTGTGGCCCTCGGAGGTGTTGTACAGGTAGGTCAGAGTGGGGAAGTTGGTGAACATACCGTTCTCGTCCACCTCGTAGTACTTGCTGAGGATTTCGTATGCCTTAGCGTAGTTGTCCTCGAAGGCTTCCTTGCTGACATTGTAGTAGCCCACGAAGCCGTCGTTGTCGCCGGCGTTCTCATAGAACTGGCTGCCGTCAGGCTCGGTCATGCCCATGGGCACGAAGGAGGAAGCGGGCACCTGGCCAGCCTGGGTGATCTCGTCAACAATGTAGTTGCGGTCGATCAGCAGACCCAGAGCCATACGGATCTCAGCCTCAGCAGCTGCCTTCTCTTCTGCGGTCATCTCAGCAGCAGGTGCTTCGGTAGTAGCGGGGGTGCTGGCAGCGGGAGCCTCAGTAGCAGCAGGAGCGGAAGAACCGCCGCAGGCCACCAGGGACAGAGCCATAGCCAGAACCAGAAGCAGGGAAATCATTTTCTTCATTTTCTCATTATCCTTTCATAAAGTGGAATATTCACAATCCATCATCTCTTCGGCACAGAAATGATGAATAATGAAACAGGGGGAAATCCGGATCAGTCGAACTTATCCAGATTGTGGCAGGCCACGAAGTGGCCGGAGGAAGCCTCCTTGAACTCGGGCATACTTTCTGCGCAGGCCTCGGTTGCATAGGGGCAACGAGTGCGGAAGGGGCAGCCGGAGGGGGCATTCAGGGGGCTGGGGATATCGCCGGACAGGACGATACGCTGGTTGGCGCGAGCCACCTTGGGGTCGGGCACCGGCACGGCGGACATCAGACACTTGGTGTAAGGATGCAGGGGGTGGCTGTAAATCTCGTTGGCATCGGCCATCTCCACCATCTTGCCCAGATACATAACGGCAATCCGGTCAGAAATGTGACGCACAACCAGCAGGTCGTGGGCGATGAACAGATAGGTCAGTCCCATCTCCTCCTGCAGCTCGTCAAACATATTGATGACCTGCGCCTGAATGGACACATCCAGTGCGGACACCGGCTCATCACACACAACGAACTCAGGCCCCATGGCCAGAGAACGGGCAATGCCGATACGCTGGCGCTGACCGCCGGAGAACTCGTGGGCATAGCGGTTGGCGTGCTCGGAGTTCAGACCCACCCGAGCCATGAGATCCAGGATCTTCTCCTCCCGCTCCTTTTTATTGCTGTACAGCTTGTGGACATCCAGAGGCTCGCCGATGATATCGGCAACGGTCATTCTGGGATTCAGAGAGGAATAGGGATCCTGAAACACCATAGCGGTCTTTTTGCGGTACTCCACCAGATCCTGCTTGGTGGCAATCTTTTTGCCGTCAAACCAGACCTCACCGTCGGTGGGCTTGTACAGGTGCAGCAGAGTTCTTCCCACAGTGGTCTTGCCGCAGCCGGACTCGCCTACGAGGCCGAGAGTTTCGCCTCTGCGGATGGAGAAAGAGACATCGTCCACAGCCTTCAGGGGCTTGCTGGTGAACAGGCCGGTATTGATACTAAAATACTCCTTGAGGTGCTTTACCTCAACCAGATTTTCATTGCCGCTCATTCAGCATCACCGCCTTTCTCGTTTTCAAAGGCTTCCTTCACATTCATCCAGCAGGCGGCCTGATGATCCGCATTGATCTGCATCCGCTCACAGCGCTGGCGCATACAGATTTTCATGGCAGCATCACAGCGGGGAGCAAAAGGACAGCCCTTGGGCATATTCAGCAGGTCGATGGGGGTGCCGCTGATAGGGTGCAGACGGGAACCATCGGAATCCACCGTGGGAATCGAACGCATCAGGCCCTTGGTATACTCGTGCTTGGGGTTATAGAAGATCTCGTCGGCAGTGCCCTGCTCACAGATGGAACCGGCATACATGACGATGACCTCGTCGCACATCTGAGCCACAACACCCAGATCGTGGGTAATCATAATAATTGCCATGCCCAGTTCCTTCTGCAGAGACTGCATCAGCTCCAGAATCTGAGCCTGAATGGTGACATCCAGAGCCGTAGTAGGCTCATCGGCAATCAGGATATCCGGCTCGCAGGCCAGCGCCATGGCGATCATGACTCTCTGGCGCATACCGCCGGAGAACTCATAGGGGTACTGCTTCATACGCTTCTCCGGCTCGTTGACATTGACGAGGCGGAGCATCTCCACAGCCCGATCCCATGCCTGCTTCTTATTCCGGTTGGTGTGCAGCAGGATGGCCTCCATCAGCTGGTGGCCGATGGTGTAGGTGGGGTTCAGGGAGGTCATGGGGTCCTGGAAAATGATGGAGATTTTGTTGCCGCGGATGGTCTTCATGACCTTCTCGCCGGCTCCCACCAGCTCCTGACCGTCAAATTTGATGGAGCCGGAGACGATCTTACCGGTTTTCTCCAGAATCTGCATCACGGAGTAAGCGGTGACGGATTTGCCGGAACCGGACTCGCCCACGATGCCCAGAACCTTACCCCGATCCAGAGTAAAGGAAACACCGTTGACAGCTTTTACCTCACCGACGGGGGTGAAGAAGGAGGTGTGCAGATCTTTTACTTCTAACATTGCCATAATTCGTGCATCCTCCTTATTTCTTCAGTTTGGGGTCAAAGGCATCCCGGAGGCCGTCACCAAAGAGGTTCAGGGACAGCACAATGAGGCTGATGACAATGGCGGGAATGATCAGACGATAGGGATAAGAGGTGAAGCCGTTCAGGGCGTCCGAAGCCAGAGAGCCCAGAGAGGGCATGGGGGCGTTGACGCCCAGACCCAGGAAGGACAGATAGCTTTCGGTAAAGATGGCGCTGGGAATCTGCAGGCAGGTGGAGATAATCACCACGCTGATGCAGTTGGGCAGCAGGTGCTTGCGGATGATCCAGCCGGCCTTGGCGCCGGTGGCCTGGGCTGCCAGCACATACTCCTGCTCCCGCAGGGACAGAATCTGGCCGCGGATCAGACGAGCCATGGAGCACCAGTACAGCAGGGCAAAAATCACAAACAGGGAGACCATGTTGCTGCCCAGCTTCTCCAGAATCGTTCCCTCCAGCAGGGGGCCGAGGGTGACCTTCATGACGGAGCCAAACAGAATAACCATCAGCGTATCCGGCAGAGAGTAGATAATATCCACAATCCGCATGATGATGATATCCACTTTTCCGCCCAGATAGCCGGCCACCGAGCCCACAGTCAGGCCGATGATTAGCACAATGATACTGGCGAAGAAGCCGACGGCCAGAGAAATCCGGGTACCATAGACAATACGGATAAAGTAGTCACGGCCCTGAGCATCGGTGCCAAAAATGTGGGGGAATACCTTCTCCCCTGCCTCAATCCGCTTCAGCTCTGCTTTTCCGTATTCAAAGGGAGCCAGATTGTTGTAGGAAGGATCCATAGGCTTACCGGGGGTATTGCCCAGCATCTTGTCGTACTTATAGGGCCAGAAGAAGGGAATGATAATGGAAGAGAGGGTGATGATGATAATCACGAACATGGAGATGGCCGCGATCTTATTTTTCATCAGCCGCTTCATGCCATCCTTGAAGAAGGTGGTGGAGGGGCGCATTTTGACCATGTATGCCTTCTCTTCCTCGGTAGCCGGGAGGAAGTCGCTGACATCCACATGCATGGAGAACATTCTTTCTTTCATTTCTATCTCCTTACTCCAGAGTAATCCTGGGGTCAACAACCTTGTACAGGATATCGCTGACCAGATTCATAATGACGATCAGGCAGGCCAGCACGATGGTGGTGCCCATGATCATGGGATAGTCACGGTTGGTAATGGAGCTGACAAAGGCTCTGCCGATGCCGGGCACGGCGAAGATCTGCTCCACCACCAGAGAACCGGTGACAATATAGGCCAGCATGGGTCCAAAGTAGGTGATGACGGGAATCAGGGAGTTCTTCAGAGCATGGCCAAAAATGATTTTAACAGGGGCAACACCCTTGGCCCGTGCGGTACGGATGTAATCCTGACCCAGAACATCCAGCATGGAGCTGCGGGTCAGACGGGTGATATAGGCCATGGGGTACAGGGACAGGGTGATGATGGGCAGCACAAGGCCCTCGGTTGTGGAGCCGTTGGCCGGGAAAATGGGGAAAATCACCGCAAAGCAGAGAAGCAGCAGCGTGCCCATAATGAAGGAGGGCATGGAGACGAAGGCGGTGGTAATCACCATGATGCACTTATCCAGAATGGTATTGCGCCGCAGAGCGGCCACGGAGCCCAGCACCACACCGATGCCCAGTGCGGTGAAAGCCGCAATGACACCCAGCTTTACGGAGGTTTTCAGTCCGTCCGCAATCACATCAATGACCATACGGCCTCTCATTTTCAGGGAGGGGCCGAAGTCCAGCTTGGTAAGCACATCGCTCAGATAGGTAAAATACTGTTCCATC
Source organism: uncultured Clostridia bacterium (assembly GCA_945877365.1). Lineage (GTDB taxonomy): Bacteria > Bacillota > Clostridia > Oscillospirales > Oscillospiraceae > Faecousia. Next base: position 11,130 of record CAMCRV010000042.1, read on the forward strand.
ACCGGCTTATCCAGACCATACTTTGCTTCCAGCGCAGCCTGAGCTGCCTCCGTGATGGCCTTCTCTCCCATGAAGGGGCCGCCGGGCACCGCACGGGTGACGAAGAAGGTGACAGTAATAACTACCCACACCGTCAGCACCGCCATGGCAATGCGCTTGAGGATGTAAAGCAGCGTTTTTGTATTCATTAACATTCTTCCTTTCCACGGAGTGTGCTTTATACAGCAAATCATCCGCTCTCTATTGTGTATTTCCCACTCCAAGCAACCAGAGCTTACGCACAGCATTCAGCAAAAAATCCTTCAAAAAATCCGGAATTTTCCCGCTGATACATCGGAAATTTATAATTAATTATACATGACTCTCAGTTTATTTTCAATCTTATCATTTTGATAAATAATCCTCCGCAAAGCCATGCTGTTTTGTGGTATTTGTACATAGCAAAAATCCAATATTCAAGATTTACCACAATATACAGTATATTCCCGGAATTTACACCACAAGAGAATGTGCTATAAGGTCCTTTTTCCAAATTATTCCATCCGTTCTGACTGAATATTTTCATAGCAATGCAGGAAAAAATGCACTATATGCTACAAACAGTCTGTCCTTTCCCTTTGGGCAGCAAAAGACGCCAGCTGTGTATGCAGCTGGTGTCTTTTGTTGGCAGGGGCACCAGGACTTGGTGCCGCTTCTCTTACAGAGAAGCGTAAGGAGTTGCCTCCGTCGAACCGGGGTCAAGGAGCTGTCCCCCGGACAGAGGCATCCAGTTTTTCAAGTCCTTTTCCACGCAGAAAAAACCGACAGCAGATGCTGTCGGTTTTTTCTGGCAGGGGCACTAGGACTTGAACCCAGAGCCTACGGTTTTGGAGACCGCCGCTCTACCAATTGAGCTATACCCCTATATTC
>CAMCRV010000043.1 GCA_945877365.1 uncultured Clostridia bacterium
AAGCCGGAAATCATTGAGCGATTGCAGGAAATCGCCCCGGTTTATGTGGTGCGGGGCAACAACGACAAGGAGTGGGCGGAGCATATCCCCGCAATGCTGACCTTCCAGATTGAGGACTGCCGGTTCTTTCTGGTACACAACAAAAAGGAAGTCCCCAAAGACCTGACCGGCATTGACGCGATGATCTTCGGGCACTCCCACAGGTATTTTGAGCAGGTGATTGACGGGCGGCTCTGGCTGAACCCCGGCAGCTGCGGCAAGCGCCGGTTCGATCAGGAGATTACGCTGGCGATTCTGACGGTGGATGGCAGCACTCTGTCCACCCAAAAGGTCGTCATTCAGCCCTGACGAGCACCAACAAGAAACTTGCCCATACAAAAATGTTGTGTTATTCGTTACAAATAGCACAACATTTTTCTTTTTTGCGCATGCCTTGTAATAAGTTCTAAAGAACGATTTAAGCAGTTCTTTTAGATATCCCGCATTGCCTCCCGGAAAACTGTCTTTCTTCTATTTTTCGCAAGATTATTTTGCTTTTCTTCCCTTTTCATGTTACAATCTTGCTAAAGCACATCCATTTGGGGGAGGGATTTCGATATGCCTAAGTATCGATCCGAGGACTATTCATTGCCCTATGCGTTACAAAATATTGGTTACTCCTTTTGGAAGAACTACCAGAATGATCTCCTCACGCTTGCAAAAACCAGGCAGCGCACAGATATCATCGAGAAAATACACAACGAGTGGAATGCCGCAACGAATTGCACCCCAACCGGAACGAATATCCGTATTGAATGGGCAATGGCAATCTTCGACCACGGGGACTGGGAAAAAAGTCTGTCGGCACCCGTGCCTTCCTATAAGAAAGCCAATACATATTCTTCGTGTATAGATTCCCGTAAAAAGTATCCTGCGGAGTATCGATGTGACAACGGTATCTATGTTCGTTCTCTATCGGAGCTATGTATTGCAAACTGGTTCTATGCAAATAGCATCTGTTTCGAGTATGAGCGGACAGTATTCTTTCCCAAGTCGGAGGAACAAGCACACAGTGATTTCTACCTGCCCGATTATCATGTCCACATAGAATTTTGGGGCATGACCAATGATGCAGGTTATGAAAAGTATAAGCTATGGAAAGAGGCAAATTATATTGCCAATGGCATTCCCTTCCTGTCGTTTTACCACAGCGACCTGAAGAATTTCAGGGAACGGTTTGAGACAGAACTCCGCAGGCTTGGCTAAGATGGTACAATCACATCTAAGAAATCCGCATTGGAAATCACTTCCAATGCGGATTTACTGCAATATACCGATATTTTTTCATGGTAGAATACTTTCAAAACCAGCATTAAATGCGCAGTATCAGAAACAGAATACCTATACAATCAACCCTTTGTCAACCCATAGCTCATATCCAGCAGAAATTTCAGTTTTTCCCCGTCTGCGCTGCCGTCCAGAGCAACGGTCAGCCAATGGGCTTTGTTCATGTGATACGCAGGAAAAATTCCCGGTTCTTCCCGGAAGGAGCCGGTCAGCCGGGGATCGCATTTGACATTCACCACAGAAAGGATTCCATCACCGGGAAGTCCCAGCTTCTCCCCGGGAATGTCCATGATAAGGGCAAACCACTTCCGGTTGTGGCGATGCCGAAATACGGTATTTGCCGGCGACTGCGCCCAGGGGTTTTCCCCCTGGGTACTGTAGACTTCCGCGATATAGCGTTCCAGTTCCGCCCGGTTCATTCCGCGTCCTCCTCCAGCGCTTCCAGATAGAAGCTCACAGGTCGGAAGCCATCGTTGCAGGAAATCATGGCGGATTTGGGATTCTTCATCCAGCCGTCATAGAAATCCCCGCCGCCGTGGGCAAGGGTCATGACAAAGGGAGAAATACTGTCCCACGCGCTGTCACAGAAGCCCTCCGGCTTGCACCAGCCGTTGGCGACCCAGACTTCCCCCTCTTTGACTTCACAGGCGTGCTGGATGGGATTTTCGTACTTCTCCATCAGGTCAGGATAGCAGGTCTTTCGGATGGCGGTGATGCGGACTTTTTTCATGGGAATCCCCCTCCTTTTGCCCCCATTTTAGCCCTTTTCTCGCCGGTTGTAAATAGCTTTCCTTTTAGCAGGCGAGATAAATGAAATCGTAGGGGTCAAGGTTTGCCTGCTCCAATGCAGCCACCCGGTCATCCGGATCCATTTTCCGCAGTTCTTCCTCGCTGAGCCCCGCCAGACTCAGCTGATCCCGGAAGGGTTCGTATTCCGCGTCCAGCGCTTCTTCCTCCTCGTTCCAGTGGAGCAAATCTTCCAAAAATTTGATAATCATCGTCGTAACCTCCCGTTTTTGTTTCTGCCTCCATTATACCGGGATTCTGTCCTAAAAAACGGGTGCAATTCAAAAAGGGAAGTTTATTGGACACAACTGCTTTTAAAATAGGCTCAGATGCCAAAGGAGGGAAACCCCATTCCTTTCTCACTGGAAAAAGGGTCGGATGATCCGACCCTTCGTTATTGTTCCAGATGAATTTCGACTTATCGAATGGAAAATGTATTCCAGTTTTCTTAGGGCATCACCGCATAATGGGGCAAGGAGTTTCGGCGAGATATTTTGATCCCAGCGAAAGTATGGAAAATGCGGGAATACTTTTGTATTTCCCATTTTTCATACTGCACGATTGGGACAAAAGATCCGTCGAAGCCCGCAGCACCCATTGTGCGGTGTTGCCTTAGTTTGCCGCCAGCAGTACTTCCACTTCGCTGCGCTCCGGCATGGAGCGGATAGCGCCCTTCCGGGTAGTGACGATATAAGCCGCCGTATTGGCAAAGCGGAGCATAGCTTCCCGATCTTCGGGAGTCAGGCAGGCAATGCCGTTTTCCAGCACAAAATTCAACACACTGGCGCAGAAGGTATCCCCCGCGCCGGTGGTCTCGATGACACCCCCCAGCTTGCAGGAGGGAACGAACACAGGCGCATCCTCGCCATAGAAGGAGTAGCTGCCGTCGGCGCCGGCGGTGACATTCAGAATTTTGATGTTGGGATACTTCTGGTGCAGGATGGCTGCGCCCTTGCAGAAGTCGGTTTCCCCGGTCATGAATTCCAGCTCATTGTCCGCAATCTTCAGGATATCGCACTGGGCAAGACCCCATGCAATCGCTTCCCGGGCATCCTCCAGATTCTCCCACAGGGGAGGACGGAGATTGGGGTCAAAGGAAATCAGCGCGCCGCCCTCCTTTGCAGTGGCAACGGCCTTTTCGGTGGCCTTGCGGACACCCTCGTGGGTCATGGACAGGGTGCCGAAGTGGAAAATCCGGGTATTTGCGATGGTGTCAAGCGGCAGCTCGCCCTCGGTGAGCATCATATCCGCACCGGGCTTACGGTAGAAGGAAAAATCCCGGTCGCCGTTGGCAAAGGTCTTGACAAAGGCCAGCGTGGTGGGGATTTTCGGATCCATAATCAGATGATCCGCATTGATACCAGCCTCCAGAATGGTATGCTGCAGCAAAATGCCGAACATGTCATCGCCGACCTTTCCCACAAAGGCGCAGGACTTGCTCAGCTTCCGCAGCATAGCCAGCACATTGCAGGGTGCGCCGCCGGGGCAGGCTTCAAACAGGCCGTTGCCCTGATTGCTGACGCCGTTTTCTGTAAAGTCAATCAAAAGCTCACCCAGAGCTACCACATCAAACTTTTCTGCCATGGTTTAAACCTCCAGATCATATTTTTCCACATCCATCAGCACGGTGCCGTCGCAGGAGAAGCTGATGGATTTGGCCTCCAGCGGGGTATAGATGACGCTGGTGGCTGCCTGCTCGCCGTCGTTGACAAAGACCTCGAGGCTGTAGCGGTCCATGATCAGCCGCAGCTTCAGCTCCCCATTTCCCGCAAACACCGGGAACTCCCGGACATTCACAATATCGCAGGGCAGACCGCTCTGGGTGCGGTCAATGCGGAGGATGTTGGTGGCGGGCTTGAAGCGGATGGAGGTGCAGTGCTCCCCATCCCGGGCCACATTGATTTTGAACCAGCGGTACATGGAGGCTTCATTGCCCGGACGGATGGTGACGGTCATGTCGATAAAACGCCCGTTGATGCCCTGCAGGGAGTTCTCGCTGGTCATCATCACATTCTGATAGGCTACCTTGTTGACACGGTAGTTTTCAATCTCCCGGACAGGTGTCTGGCACAGTCTGCCGTTGCGAATGTGCAGCTCTCTGGGCAGGGTCATCTGACCCATGAAGCGCTGGTCAGGCAGGTGACTGCCGCAGGTTTCCCAGTTCTGCATCCAGCCGATCATCACCCGGCGGCCGTCGTAAGTTTCCAGGGTCTGCATGGCGTAGAAATCCATGCCGTAGTCCACGGCCTGCACATTGTCCCGGAGCAAATGATTTCTCTGCTCATTGAGCTCACCGATAATGCACACATTGGCGTTGCCGGGATGGAACTCCAAGCCCACCGCGTTCATCTCCTGGGGAGAGGTCATCAGCACATATTTGCCGTCCAGGGGGAAGAAATCCGGGCACTCCCACATCTTGCCGTACTGGTTGTGGCAGGAAGCCAGCTTGTTGATAAACTCCCAGTGGACAGCGTCCTCACTCTTGAAATACAGGATGCTGCCGCTGGTGTCCGGGGTGCGGTTGCCCACCACCATGTAGTACATCCCGTCCTCCCGCCAGATCTTAGGGTCGCGGAAGTCGTGAACGCTGCCGTTTTCGGGAATATCCTCACTGCGGATGACGGGGTTGCCCTCGTATTTTTCATAGTTCACGCCGTCGCCGATGGCGATGCACTGGGTCTGGAAGGAATCGATTTTACCGTTCTTCCGGCGGACATTGCGGACTCCGGTGTACGCCAGCAGGTGCCGTCCGTCAGGCATCTCCACAGCGCCGCCGGAGAAGCAGCCGTCCTTGTCGTAATCCATGTCCGGAGCCAGAGCAGCGGGCAGCCGCTCCCACTTCACAAAATCCGTGGTCTTTACATGACCCCAGTGCATGGGACCCCACTTCACATCGTAGGGATGGTATTGGAAAAAGAGGTGATATTCGCCTTTGTAGGGTGCAAAGCCGTTGGGATCGTTGATCCAGCCGATGGGGGCGGTTACATGGAAGCTGGGCAGCTCGGATGCCACATAGGGGCCATATTTCTTCTCGAAATCCCGGGCGCGCTGTAATTTTTTACTGATCATAGAAATGCTCCTTTCGGGTGCAGATGCACAGAGGCTTTTCTGTGCTTTGACGAAAACCCGGGAATGCGGGTTTTCGTCAAAATCCAGAAGATAGGCTTCGTTCCCTGCCCCCGATAAGGGGGGCAGGGATGGAGAAGTTATGCGTAGTAGGCGTCGAGATATTTCTGGCAGATTTCCAGATACTCCTTCAGGCCATAGGCATCCAGATCAGACTGCAGCTTATCCCAGTCTGCATCGGTAAAGCCGTTCATGATCCAGTCTGCCTTAGCAGTGTTGATGCACTTGGAGATGTCCGCCTGGAGGTCGGAAATCTTCTTGGTATCCTCCGTGCTCATGAACACATTGGGGAAGACATACTTGTGGTTCATGTCGGGGGTGTAGATGTCCTTAATCCAGTCCAGACGGTACTGGGCATCATCGGGGCAGGTGACATACACACCGTAGTAGCTGTCCAGAATGGCGAGGGGTCCGTTGACGCTCTCAGCTTCCCGGACTTCCACAGGGGAGGCATCACCCAGAGGTGCGTGCTTCAGCATGGGCTCGCCATTGGCGTTGGTGCTCATCTCGAAGATGTCGAAATCATCCTCTTCGCCGTAGGTACCCCAGTTGTTCTGAGGAGACTGGATGGGATTGTACATCTGATCCAGCCATGCGCAGACCAGAGCGGGATTCTCTGCTACAGCGGTAACAACGCAGCGACCGCGGTCAAAACCGGAGGTGAAGGAGCCGTTCTGGGCCGTGATGTTGCGCACATCCGCAGTCAGAGCGGGCAGGGGTTCCCAACCATCCAGGCTTGCAATGTTGGCAACATCCCAGGAGAAGCAGACACCGTAGCGGCCAGACTTGCCCTTGGCAACGTAAGTAGACCATTCCTGGGTAAAGGCTTCGGGGTCGATGAGGCCCTGGGCATACAGGTCATGGAGCCAGGCAATACCCTTTTTGAAGCCTTCGGAATTGGCGACACAGATGACCTCCTTGTTGTCGGTGACAGCAATGTGACGGCCGCGGTCGGGATCGCCATAGCCTTCGCCAAAGCCGTTGATCAGGATGCAGGGATCCTGGTCGCCGTCATTGACGATGCATGCCATGGGGATAATATCGCCTTCGATGCCAAAGTGGGACTTGAGGTCAGCGGCATTGTCCCGGAAGGCAATCAGCACCTGCTCAAACTCGTCAACAGTGGTGGGCATTTCCAGATTCAGGTACTCCAGCCATGCGGTGTTGATGAAGCTCATGTTGCCAACGGTCTGGATGGCGGTCTTTTCGTAGCCCAGCTGCTCAATCCAGGGCAGTGCCCAGATGTGACCGTTTTCGTCGGTGCACATGGCCTTGTACTCAGGAGCCTGCTCGAAGACCTTGCACAGGTTGGGCATGTACTTGTCGATGTACTCCTCCAGATTGATGATGACACCCTGCTTGGCGTACTTCAGCAGGTCGGTGTCGCTGAAGCCGGCGTTGAACACGAAGTCGGGCAGGGTTTTGACATTGGCCATTTCCAGAGCGATCTTCTCGCCCCACTGGTCACCCTGAATGGTTTTCCACTCCACATGGACATTGGTCTGCTCCTCCAGCCGCTTGAAGATGGTGCGGTTGTTGGGCTCGGACTCGGTGCCGGCGGGGAAGTTGGTCAGACCCTTGATGGTGGCGGTTTCTGCCAGAGGGAACTGCAGGGTTGCGGGGTCAACTTCCAGACCGGCAGAATTGCCGCCAACGCCGCCCTTGCCGCCGCAGCCGGCAAGCAGAGACAGTGTCAGAACGGCTGCCAGTGCCAGAGACATCAGTTTTGTAAATTTACGCATTGTTCTTCTCCTTTACGATTCAATAATGTTGGATTATCCCTTCACGGCACCTGCCATAATGCCGCTGTCAAAATACTTCTGGAAGAAGGGATACAGGATCATCAGGGGAACGCTGGAGATGATAATGGTGGCGTACTTCAGAAGCTCTGCCAGCTGAGCCCGTGCAGCGGTACTCTGCATATCGGAAACCATGCCGGGTTCCGGCTGGCTCTGAATCAGAATGGCTCGCAGCACCAGCTGCAAAGGCTGCTTCGCTGCGTCATTCAGGTAGATCATGGCGTCAAAGTAGCTGTTCCACATACCCACAAACTGCCACATGGCAATGGTGGCGATGATGGGCATACACAGAGGCAGCAGGATCTTGAAGAAGTAGACCATTTCGGAAGCGCCGTCGATCTCGGCGGCCTCCTGCATATCATGGGGAATGCCCATGTAGTAGGTGCGGGCGATAATCATGTTCCAAACGCTGAATGCACCGGGAATCAGGATGGCCCAGATGGTGTCCAGCATTCCCAGATTGCTGATGAGCAGGTAGGTGGGAATCAGACCGCCGCCAAAGAACATGGTGATGACGAACATGACATTGAAGAAGCCCTTGCCCTTGAAGTCCGGGCGGGACATGGGGTAGGCTGCCAGCAGCGTCACCGTTACGGAAATGATGGTAAAGAGGACGGAGTAGATCATGGCGTTCTTAAAGCCGATCCAGATCTGCGAATTGGACATGACTCGCTCATAGGCCGTCAGTGTCCATTTGCTGAAGTCGAAGGTCAGACCGCTGTTCTGCAGGGTGACGGGGTCGATAAAGGATGCCAGAATAATGTAGATAACCGGCAGGATAATGGCTGCCATAAACAGGCCCAGCACGGTGTGGGCGAAGACCATGATGGCCTTGTCAGCGCCGGAAAGCCGGGAGAATTTGGTGTTCATTGCATCTTCTCCTTTCCTTTAGACACCCTTGCCGTCATTCATTTTCTTCACGATGGCGTTCATGGAGACCAGAAGGACGACATTGATAACCGTGTTGAACAGACCCACGGCAGTGGAGAAGCCGTAGTCGCCGTCCAGCAGACCTTTTTTGTAGACATAGGTGGAGATGATTTCGGAGGCGTTCAGGTTCAGATCGGTTTGCAGAGCGTATGCCTTTTCAAAGCCAACAGACATGATGTTGCCCACGCTCATGATGAACTGAATCAGCACCGTATCTTTAATGGCGGGCCATTCCACTGCCTTGATCTGCTGGATGATGTTGGCTCCATCCAGGACAGCGGCTTCCTTCAGCTCCTTGCTGGCGTTGGAAAGGGCTGCGGTGTAGATGATGGAGGCCCAGCCTGCACCCTGCCAGATGCCGCTGGCGATGTAGATGGTACGGAATGCTTCGGGCATCGTCATGAAGTTGTAGTTGGTTCCCAGCAGCATGTTAATCATACCGGTGGGAGACAGCAGAATTCTGACGATACCACACAGGACGATGACGGAGATGAAATTGGGCATATACAGTACCAGCTGGATCTTCTGCTTGATGCCGCTGCTGAGAATCCGGTTCAGCAGGAAGGCCAGCAGGATCGGAGCCGGGAACCCCCACAGAAGGCCGAAGATGCTCAGCTTCAGGGTGTTCATCAGATACCGCATAAAGTCCGGGGACGACAGGAACCGGGTAAAGTGGCTGAAGCCAACCCACTCGCTTCCCAGGATACCTCTGATGGGGTTGTATTCTGTAAACGCGATCAAAACGCCGCCCATGGGTATGTAGCGGAAAATGACGGTCAACAGAACAGCAGGCAGCATAAAGATCGCATACAGCTGCCAATGCTGGCGCATATATACCAGAGTATTATGCACTACGGATGGCTTGCCTGCCTTTTCAGAGGTGCTTGTCATTGCTCCTTTCATTTGATTCCTCCTTATTTTATTTTTGCCCCCTTGGATTTTACATTTGCACAATTCAAGGGAACTTTTGTCAAATTCATGGTATCACAAGCCCCGGATGGTGTCAACCGCAAATGATGCAAATACACATTCTTTGGTGCATTTGCACGATTTCACAATTACATATTTGCGCACAATGACAGTGGTCAAAATTTGACATTTGCATATGGAATGTGCTATACTACCGTCATAAAGAACGCGAATCAGGAGGGCTGAGATGAACAAAAAAGTTACCATTCAGGATATTGCCGATGCCTTGGGGATCTCCAGAAATACCGTATCTAAAGCCATCAACAACACCGAAGGGCTGGCAGACGCCACCAGAGAAAAGATTCTGCAGAAAGCCATGGAGATGGGCTATAAGCAGTTTTCCTATGCAGGCTCTGTTGCATCCATTTCCGGCGCACCTGCTGCCCCTGAAACAGAACGCCCTGTAACGCCCGGATATCAGGGAGAAATCGCCCTGCTTACCGGTTCTTTCCTGACACATTCTCATTTCGCATCCCTGATGCTGGATAAATTTCAGCGGGAAATCTCTCAGCTGGGCTACACCATGAACACCCATCGGGTCACGGGGACAGAACTAGCCAACAAGACCCTCCCGATTACCATGAACATGGGGCAGATTAAAGCAATCATGTGCATTGAGATGTTTGACTGGGATTACGATGAGATGCTCTGTGGTCTGGGCATCCCCATTCTGTTCGTGGATGGTCCTGCGAAGCGCGGCGGAAGAAGCCTCCCAGCGGATCAGCTCTATATGGATAATACTACCGAAATTACCCGGTTTGTCAATGATATGTTGGAAAAAGGCTTCACAAAGATTGGGTTCGTTGGAAATTACGACCATTGCCAGTCCTTTTTTGAGCGGTATTCCGCCTATTATCTGACCATGCTGATGGCTGGGCAGAAGGTTGAGGATCGCTTCGTCATCAAACAGAATCACCGTGAGGAGCTCATGGAAATCATTCCGGATATGCCGGAACTGCCGGAGATTTTCATCTGCGCAAACGATTTTGTGGCGACCGATCTGATGCAGGCGCTGGCCGCTGCGGGAAAGCGGGTGCCGGAGGATGTGCGTCTGTGCGGCTTCGATGATTCCGCCGAATCCCGGCTCAGCAAGCCGCCGCTGACCACGGTGCATATTCACACCCAGGTCATCGCCTATTCGGCTGTCCACCTTCTGATTTCCAGGATCAAGTCGCCCTCGCTGGATTATCGTACCATCCACACGGAAACCGACCTGATCTACCGGGAATCCACGGGAACGCTTTGAGGTTGCCTATGAGACTGTTTTCCTATGACAGCAAATTCAGCCAGATTATGCTGAAGCTGTGCTATGGCTGCTATCTGAATCTTCTGTGGATGGTATGCTCCCTGCCGGTGTTCACCGCAGGAGCCGCCACAGCCGCCCTGTATGATGTAACCCTTCGGATTGCCCGTGAAGAAGATCCCCCCCTGACCACCCGGTTTTTCAGGGCCTTCCGGGAAAACTTCCGGCAGGCAACCGTTCTGTGGCTGATTCTTCTGGGCGTTGGAGCGTTGCTGGGTGCGGACGCTTACATCCTCTATCACCTGTACAAAAGCACCGCAGGGATGGTGTCCGTGATTTGCACGCTGGGTCTGGCGCTGATCATTGTGGCGGCGATTGCTTATGTAATTGTGCTGATCTATGTTTTTCCATTGGTTGCCAGCGTAAAAAACACCAGCTTTGCCATGCTGAAAAACGCCCTGCTCATCGGCATTCACTATCTGTTCTGTACGATTCTGGTATTCGCCATCCACTTTGCCATGTTTTTCGCGGTGGTGGCCGTATTTACGCCGCTGATTGTTTTTGGCGAGGGGCTTTGCGCGCTGCTCAGCTCCTACCTGCTGGGCAAGGTGATCCGCGCCTGCGCCTATGACCCGGCCGAAGAAGGGGAAGGTCAGGCATGAAGCTCTCTGCGGAAGAACGCCGTCAGCGGCGGGAAATGTTCCGGCAGCTGAGCCGGGCAAAAAAGCTGGAACACATCTGGCTGTACTACAAAGCGCCGATTCTTCTGACCATCCTGGCGTTGGGCATCCTGATATCCGGGGTGTATCGGGCAGCTACCCAAAAGGAGCCCGTGGTGTATCTCGCCTGCGTGAATGTTTCTGCGGGCGAGGATATGGAAGCCCGGTTGACGGAGGACTATCTGACCTGCCGCGGGCTGAATCCCAAGCGTACCGAGGTGCGGCTCTACCGGGATTTGTACCTGTCCGATGATCCCGCAGCCGTCGATCACGAATTCGCCTATGCATCCAGAATGAAGCTGCTGGCAACCATCAATTCCAGGCAACTGGATTTGGTTCTCATGAACCGGGAAGCCTACGATCTCTGCTCTGCCAGCGGCTATCTGCTGGATCTGTCGAATATGGTGGATTCCGCCTTTCTGACTGCCAATCAGGTCATTCTGGAAGACAACGCCGTGGAGTACAATCTGAATGAGGCGCAGGAATATACAGCCGTAACGGAAACCGTGTATAACGCCCTGGAACTGACCCAGCTGTCTGTGTTTCAGGAAGCCGGTTTCTCTGGCAGCGTGTATATCGGCATCATTGCCAATACCCCACGACTGGCTGCGTGCCAGGACTATCTCGACTACCTGATTGCTGCTGGCTGAAGCAAGGCAGCCCCAAAAGCAACCGCCTCACCAATACGGTGAGGCGGTTGCTTTTGGGGCGGTGTATGCCGCCTATCTGCGACAGTGTGCCTTGCGGAATCTCCATTGCATCTGCAGCTTTTCGGAGATGCCATGTCTTTGTCGGTGATACCCTATAAGATGTAACTCAATCCGCCATAAACGCCAGGAAGCGATTTGCCTGCTTCTGAACAATCATCAAAACTTTTTTCATCATGGCGTCCTCCTGTGTATTTGGAATTTGGCGGCGAGTCGCCGCTGACAATTCGTTACGGACTGCGGGTGGAAAATCCACATCCTTTGGGCCCCTCGACCGGAACTGCGTAGGTTATATAGAATAGAC
>CAMCRV010000044.1 GCA_945877365.1 uncultured Clostridia bacterium
AAGGTGTTGCCGCCGTCGAGCCGGCGGCAAGCAACTGTCCGCGGGACAGTTGCATGATAATCTTCGAATCTCCCACCGGACTATGAAAGCCGAAAGAGCAGTTGCTCTTTCGGCTTTCATGGTCCGAGTGGGGAGATTCGAACTCCCGGCATCCTGGTCCCAAACCAGGCGCCCTACCAGCTGGGCCACACCCGGATACGGGCTACATTATATACGATATGTGCAGAAAAAGCAACTGAAATATTGCACCTGTCACAGAAAAAAGAGGGGGGATGCCGTCTGGCACCCCCCTCGTGTGTTACACATTGAACAGGAAGTTGACGATGTCGCCGTCCTTCATCACATATTCCTTGCCCTCGCTGCGCACAAGACCCTTGGCCTTGGCGGCAGCCATGGTGCCCATGGCCTTCATGTCCTCGAAGGCGATGACCTCCGCCCGAATGAAGCCCCGCTCAAAGTCGGTGTGAATCTTACCGGCGGCCTGAGGAGCCTTGGTGCCCTTTTTGATGGTCCATGCCCGGCACTCGTCGGAACCGGCGGTGAGGAAGGAGATGAGACCCAGCAGGGTGTAGGAGCTGCGGATCAGCCGGTTCAGGCCGGATTCTGCTAGACCCAGCTCCTCCATGAACATGGCCTTTTCCTCGGGATCGTCCAGCTCGGCAATGTCCGCCTCCAGCTTGGCGCAGATGGGCAGAAGCTGGCTGCCCTCGGCCTCCGCCAGAGCCTTCACGGCCATGTAGTGACGGTTGTTTTCCGGCTCGTTGATCTCGTTTTCGGCAAGATTCGCCACATAAATGGTCTTTTTCAGGGTCAGAAGATCAGAGGTGGCAATGAGCGCCAGATCCTCGTCGCTGGCCTCGAAGGTACGAGCCAGCTTGCCTTCGTTCAGGTGCTCCAGAAGCTGGGAAAATACCTCGGCCTCGTGGACAAAGCTCTTGTTACCGCCCTTGGCTGCCTTCTGGCACTTGTCGATGCGGCGTTCCACCATCTCCATATCGGCCATCACCAGCTCCAGATTGATGATGTCGATGTCCCGGATGGGGTCAGTGGAGCCCTCCACATGGGTGACATTGGAATCCTCGAAGCAGCGAACCACATGGACGATGGCATCGGTGGTGCGGATATTGCTGAGGAACTTGTTGCCCAGACCCTCGCCCTTGGAGGCACCCTTCACAAGACCCGCGATGTCCACAAACTCGATGACGGCAGGGGTCACCTTTTTGGGGTTGTGGAGCTGAGCCAGCCAGTCCAGCCGCTCGTCGGGCACGGACACCACGCCCACATTGGGGTCGATGGTGCAGAAGGCATAGTTGTCTGCCGGAACTCCGGCGTTGGTAATGGCGTTAAACAGGGTGGACTTGCCCACATTGGGCAGTCCTACGATACCTAATTTCATAACTTACAAATCTCCTTTGTTTCCAATCCTTTCCCCATTATACCCCAGCGCGGCGGGTTTTTCAATAGGAATCCGCCGGGACGGGAAGAAAAACCCTGGGTACCTGCATACTTTAGCCGTCCCAGCTGCCCGGTACGTACGTACGCAGCGTTTCCATATCCGCATTTTCTCCGCACACCATATGGGGTCTTGCCACGGCCTCGATTCCCAGAAAGCCCCAAACCCGCCGCCCGGCGGCGTTGATTACACTGTTGCAGTGTTCCAGATGGAACTTGTCGGCATTGGCAACCAAAGCATCACTGAAGCTCCGGGCTTTCAGCGGCGCCAGATTGTTGCTGCCTTGACGCTTTCAAATATGCGCATGGGATCCCTCCTAAAAATATGGATTTCACCCATAGTCCCGAACGCGCCAAAAGTTGCCCATAAATGGGCAACTTTTCAGGGAATTCTGCAAAAAAATTTTGTGCATATCGGCTCAGGTCAGGAAAGCGACAAATTGGAATTTGGCGGTGTGTCTGCCAAAGCCCTCCCCTTCGGGGAGGGTGGCCGAGCGTAAGCGAGGTCGGGAGAGGCTCCTATCGTTTCGCCGAAACATAAGAAATGATTTACGCTTCACCGCCCTCTTCCGCCCCAGTGTGCGCACTGGGGCACCTTCCCCAAAGGGGAAGGCATTGCCTCGCCAAATTCCAATTCGTCGTTGTCGATATGCAAGATAAAATATGCAACGCAAAACCCCCGGCGCAAGCCGGGGGTTTTGCGTTAAGGAACCTTTGAATCAAGCGTATTGTCCGGCAGCCAGGCGGCAGACCGGCCTATTGGAGCTTATACTGCCGGATATCCGGAAACTGCCGACGGTTCATCATATGCACCACAATGGCGATTTCCGTCATCAGCCGGTTGCCATGATCATCAAAGTCCATATTCATCACCGAGCAGATCTTACTGTAGCGGTATTTCATGGAATTGTAGTGCAGATACAGGTTTTCCGAAGCCTTCTTCAGATTCCAGTCGCACTGCACAATCTCCTGCAGGGTATCCATCAGCTCTCTGCCGTTTTCGCGGTCATAATCCTCCAGGGGCTTGAGGAACTTGTCGCAGAAGTCCAGCGTCTCCGGATTGGCGGCAATGGGTGTCAGCATCCGGTACAGACCCATGTCCTTGTAGAACAGGATTCGATCAAACCACCGCAGCGCGTATCCCAGATTGATGGAGATACGGGATTCCGTGTAGCTCTTATATACATCGCAGATGTTCTCGTAATAGTTTCCCACGCCCATGGTGATGGTGAAGGGGCTGATCAGCCTTAATTTCTCCTGAATACGGTGGAAGACCTCCCCCAGCCGGGGAATCAGCTGGCCCCGCTCCTCCGGGGGCACCGAGACAATAAAGGAAATCAGATCGCTCTGCTTCATGTAATTCGCGCCGGGGAAGGTCTTTTGGAGCTCCTGTATGGCCAGCGTGAAAATGTCCTCGGTCAGCTTTTCCAGCATCCGGTTGGTGTGGGAATCCAGCTTTTCCGTAAAGCTCTGCTTGATGTTGTTGACATCCACGGTAACGGCAGCGCCGCCGTTGTGGAAATCCCAGTTGTACAGAGCGGCACGGTTGTGGATTTCCGACTCCTCCTTGATGTTGTTCAGCAAAATGTCCTCGATAAAGATCCCCTTGTATTTCTCCACCACATACTGATTGGAAATCCGGGTCTGCATCCGCAGAATCAGAATGATGCCGGCCTGCTCCACCGCGGTCTGGAAGCAGTTGTCCTCGCTTGCCTTCAGCTCTCCCTTGGGGAAGAGAATATAGCCGAATTTGGTGGTCTGCTTTGCCACAATGTGGCAGTCATACAGCACCGGCAGCTGGTTGGAGACTTCCAGAGGATTTACCTGCCGGAGGGACTGAGCCAGCGCACTGTTGCTGTCTGAATAATAGATTTCGTTGAAATAGGTATCCACAAAGGCCGAGGGAACGCCCACAATCAGGCTCAGGGTCTGCAAAATCTCCGGCACCGTGCTGTCGTTGACGGCCAGCGCCTGAAATTCATCGTGGATCAGACTGTTCTGCGCCAGCAGTGTATACTGGCGATTGACCGTCCGGGTCAGCACCGGATTGATAATGTCCACAAAGGAATAGTGATCCGGGATGCTGACCAGGGGCATATTCAGCACATCGGCAAGCTCCAGCACCGTGGAGGGAATGGAGGATATGTGCCGGTTCTTTTTGATGCCCAGTCCGGCAACCTTCCGCTGGTGGAGCATATGCAGGAACGCCACCAGGGAATCCGTGTTGTTTCCCACCATGTAGCCGGTTGTGATGACAAATTCTCCGCCGGTCAGCCACTGGGCGCCGTCCGGCGTATCCACCACCGTAACCGAAGAAATATTGTTTTGCGCGCCCCCGCCGCCTGCCAGCAGCTTCAGATCGGCAAAGGACGGATCGGTCAGCAAATCGCAGACTCGCATTTCTCTGTCACCGCTTTCTGTAGTGCACATTTTGTGATGCGCATATCGGCTTAAGTCAGCAAAGAGATAAATTGTTATTTAGTGAGCTCAAAGGCCCCCTTGTGTAAAGGGGGCTGTCAGCGAAGCTGACTGGGGGATTGACAACCCCTCCGGCAAAAATCAATAGATTTTTGCCACCTCCCCTTACACAGGGGAGGCTTTGGACTTGCCGCCAAATTCCAATTCATCCCGCAGCTGAGGAAAACCGATAAGCAAACTTATCATATAATATAGGATATCATAGACACGGCGCGTTTTGAATTGTCCATGATATACAGTTTATTTCACTTTTCTTTGTCCACAGTGTACAAATACTATCTCCGCATACCCGAGAAAGCACGGAAGGAGGGCATTTTTCGGAAACATAAGGATTCATTTTGCCCCGAAACAGGCCGGCCTTTATCCCAAAAGGACAAAGACCAGCCTGTATCTTTGTATCTGGGGTACAAAACTGTCCCATTTAAGCAAAATATCCCGAAAAACCTCGTCTTTGGTTGACAATTGTATAAGTTGATGGAATCTGGTATGCTTTTGGCAGGGAAGAAGAAACACCCTGCCCAATCCCAAAGCTCAATTTTGAAAAGGAGAAAGCGAATATGGATTATCTTGCAATATCAAACCTTCCTATTTTCTGGCTGCTGGCAGGCATCACGGTTGTTGTCTCGGCCGTACAGACCATTCTGTATGTACGCCAGGCAAATAAGGCCACGAAGGAGTGCCATCTGGATCCTCAGCTGCCCAAGCAGGCATTCAAGATCGGCCTGATCTCCGCCATCGGCCCTGCCTGCGGCGTGTTTATCGTCATGGTCGGCCTGATGTCCGCCATCGGCGGCCCCATCGCCTGGCTGCGTCTTTCCATCATCGGCGCCGCCGCAACGGAGCTGTCCGCTGCCACCATGGGCGCCACTGCGGCCGGTGTTGAGCTGGGCGGCGAGGGTTATACCCTGTCGGTTCTGGCTGTGTCCTGGTTTGCCATGGCTCTCAACGGCGCCGGCTGGCTGGTGTTCACCGGCGTGGCCACCCCCGGTCTGGAGAAACTCCGCGACAAGATGAGCGGCGGCGATATGGGCTGGCTGGCTGTTATGTCCGCTGCCTGCTCCATCGGTATCTTCGGCTATCTGAATGCCAACTCCATGGTCAAGGCCGGTTCTCTGGCTGTCGGCCCCACCATTGCCATTCTCAGCGGCGCTCTGAGCATGATGGCCATTGGACGCTTTGTCGTCCCCAAGCATCCCAAGCTGGCAGAGTACTCTCTGGGCATCGCCATGATCGTGGGTATTGCCTGCGCCATCCTCTACGAGTCCATCGCAGCATAAGAAAGGAGTATTGTTATGGAAAACAACTATATGTCCACCTGGAAGAAAAACAGTATCCGCATCGGTACTCCCACCAACCTGCTGGCAGCCTTTACCGCATTCATTCCCGTTATCTACCTGTGCACAGCCTATGACTGCTGGCCGGATCCCTCTATTGTCCTGTCCGCCTGGGGCCTGACCGCCCTTTCCTTCGGCGCCTTCTATATCGTCGAGCCCGTTTCCTACTACGCTTCTCTGGGTATGTCCGGCACCTACCTGAGCTTCCTGTCCGGCAACATCGGCAATATGCGTGTTCCCTGTGCGGCTCTGGCTCTGGATGTCACCAAGAGCGAGGCCGGCACCATCCAGGCTGAGGTGGTCTCCACCATGGCCATCTGCGGCTCCATCATCACCAACCTGATCGCCACCACTTCTGCCGCACTGGTTGGCTCCGCTGTTGTGGCCGTGCTGCCTGCATTCATCAACAAGGGTCTGCAGACCTATGCCTCTGCCGCCATCTTCGGCGCCACCTTCGGCAACTTCGCACTGAAGAAGCCCAAGCTGGCTGTCTTCGGTCTGGGCATTCCCCTGATCTGCAAGCTGTTTATCCCCATCCCCGCATGGCTGGTCATCGTCTGCTCGGTGTTCGGCACCGTGGGTATCGCCCGTTTGTTCTATACTGCTGAGGCCAAAAAGGCTGGCAAGTAATAATTAATTTGGAGGTCAAGTCATTATGATGTGGAATGAATGCAAGGATTTGCAGGATTACATTGTCAAGACGCGCCGTGAGCTGCATCAGATTCCTGAGCTGGGTCTGATTCTGCCCGAGACCGCCGCGTATGTCACCAAGGTTCTGGATGAACTGGAGATTCCCTATGTCAAGTCCCAGAAGGACAGCAGCATCGTGGCCACCATTCAGGGCGGCAAGCCCGGCAAGACCATTGCTCTGCGGGCCGATATGGACGCACTGCCCATTCTGGAGGATACCGGCGTGTGCTACGCATCCAAGCATGAGGGCTGTATGCACGCCTGCGGACACGACACCCATATGGCTATGCTGCTGGGCGCCGCCAAGGTGCTGAAGGCACATCAGGCAGAGCTGCAGGGAACCGTTCGCCTGCTGTTCCAGACCGCAGAGGAGCTGTCCAGAGGCGCCGAGATCGTGGTTGCCGAGGGCGGCGTGGACGGTGTTGACGCTGTGTTCGGTACTCACATTGGCACGATTATTGACAAGACCATCCCCAGCGGCACCGTGATCGTCACCCCCGGCTGCTGCATGGCCTCCTTCGATAAGTTCGTGGTGAAGGTCAAGGGCGTGGGCTGCCACGGCTCCACCCCCGAGAAGGGCATTGACCCGGTGAACATCGCCGCCCATATCATCCTGGCACTGCAGGCCATCAATTCCCGGGAATTCAGCGCCACCTGCCCCACGGTTCTCACCATCGGCAGCATCCATGGCGGCAGCCAGTACAACATCATCCCCAATGAGGTCACCTTCGAGGGCACCATCCGCTGCGTGGAGGAGTCCGTCCGCCAGAAGATGGCACGCCGCATCGGCGAGATTTCCGCCGCCACCGCAGCTGCCTTCGGCGGCAGCGTGGACTACGAGATGATCTGGGGCGCTCCCCCTGTCATCAACGACCCCGATATGGCTGCTCTGGCCGCTGACTGCGCAAAAGCCGTGGTGGGCGAGGACAAGGTCATTACCAAGGTTCCCGCTCCCAACATGGGCGGTGAGGACTTTGCCTACTATCTGGAGAAGGTTCCCGGCGCATTCATGTTCCTGAGCTCCTCCAACCCCGAAAAGCACACCGATGTGGCACACCACAACCCCAAGTTCAATGTGGATGAGGATGTCCTGTGGATTGGCTCGGCTGTGTTTGTGGCCATTACCGAGAAATTCCTGAACAACTGATATCCGGCGGGATTTTGCCGGTGAAACGAGAGGAGAATGCAGCTTGAGACCTTGGGAATTCGTATTGATTTATTCGGTTGGCCTTCTTGCGCTGATGTATTTCGCGGTGATTCTGCCCGGAAAGCGCAAGAACAAGAAAACCCAGCAGATGCATGATGCTGTCAAGGTTGGCGATACCATCTCCACAATCGGCGGAATCCTGGGCACCGTGACGGAGCGCGATGGGGATACGGTTACGCTTCTGATTGACGAGAATACCGGAACCACCATGCGCATCGTGATCTATGCGGTGCAGTCCATTGTTGAACAAGCCGACACTTAATCCTGTTACCCTCCATTGGGGCAGCCATTTTCCTCCGGGTTTTCCGGAGCCGATGGCTGCCTCATTTTTTTCCGCCGGGCGCCGCGAGACCGGATCTGGAATGGACGCAGGGCAAATCCGGGGATATCATTCCGGAGAAAAACGGGGCAGCCAATGCCCCCAATCCGGAATTTTAAAGAGAGAGGAACCATGCCAATGGGAATCACAACGGATGTCTGCGCCGCCTGATAAACAAATGTGCTTATCGGTTTTGTTCAGCCGCTTGATAAATTGTTATTTAATTGACAATTGAAAATTGATAATTGATAATTGTGGTATCCCTTCGGGATGAATTTAAAAAGAAAAACCGAGAGGAACCACAAAAAATGATTTCAAAATCGTCCCGAAGGGACACAATCATTTTCAATTATCCATTATAAATTATCAATTCGACGAAGTCGATAAATTCCAATTTGACCGTTTGCTGACACAAGCCGATATGCACATAAATGAAAAACAGTCTGCATCCCGGGATGCAGACTGCTTTTGTTATCTTCGGGCGGCTTCGGACTTTCCGGCGTGGAACCGGTTTTTTGATTTGTACATCTGGATATCCATTCTGTGCAGGAAGGTGTCCGGGTCGAAGGCCTCCTCCTCCCAGATGGTATACCCCATGGCCAGTGACAGGCGGTAGGGCTTGCCGCCGGAGGCATTGAATGCCTCCAGCTTGTGGTTCAGAAGCTCCATCAGCTGCTGAACATCCTGCTCGCTGGCGCCGATGCTGAGGATAATAAATTCATCTCCGGCCTGACGGAAGGCGATGTTGCGTTCCGTGGTGATCTCCGACAGGATTCTGCCCAGATTCCGAATGGCATCATCCCCCACAGAGTGACCAAATCGGTCGTTGAT
This sequence comes from uncultured Clostridia bacterium, assembly GCA_945877365.1. Classification (GTDB taxonomy): domain Bacteria; phylum Bacillota; class Clostridia; order Oscillospirales; family Oscillospiraceae; genus Faecousia. Next base: position 8,312 of record CAMCRV010000044.1, read on the forward strand.
GTCCTTGAACCGGTTGACATCCAGCATGATGCCGGAGATAACCCCTCTCTTTCGGGAGGAGGCCAGCTTGCGGATGACGCAGTCGTAATACTTCCGGTTATACAGGCCGGAAAGCTCGTCCACGAAGGCGTTTTCATTGTAAAGATGCAGCTGCACAAACAGGAAGGCAAGGCTGACGCAGAACCACCCCACGGACAGGCCGTAGCGCAGGCTCTGCACCACGGTGCCCAGAACACAGGGAACCACAAAATACGGAACCGGGAAGAAGCGGACATGGTTGTTCCGCCGCACCGCGGCAATGGCCATGGCCAGACTGATGCAATAGTCGGAGAATACGATAAGGTAGGTCAGAGCCACCAGAGTGCCCCGCTGATAGACATTCCGCTCTGAGATGGAAAAGATGAAGCCTGCCCCAAACAGGTCACAGACCAGCAGCACGGCAATCAATGCCACAGGCACGGCCACCGGCAGGAGCCACCTGCGCAGCTGCTGCCTGCTGTGGTAGATCCGGTCATTTACATACAGCACCCACAGCATTCCCACGCTGCAGGAGGCCAGAAACAGGTAGGCATTGAGGAAGTACTGCAAATAGTAGTTCCAACGCCCCGGCACGCCGTCCAGCAGGAAGGAGGCGGTTTCAGCCACCAGCGCACCCAGCGTAATGCCGATCATGGTGTCAAACAGATGGTCGCTCAGGTGCCGGTTTTTCCGGTTATCGATCCGGGACAGCAGCGAGACCAGCAGAACCAAAACGCCGGCAGTATTTACGATGACAATTTCTTCGGTGTTGATCATTCCGGCACCAATCCTCCTTTCCTTCCGAAACCGGGCATCCTTGAAATGCCAATCATAACGGATTATACATCAAGAATATGGGAAAAGAAAGCACTTTTGAGAAAAACCTGCGCTGGCAGTGGCCTGCCCCGGCGTCCCAGCCGGGGTGTGCCGTTATCTTCCTCTGCGGTTATAGAGCTTGGCAAGACCGCCCTCGCTGGTCTCCCGGAAGCGGTGGTTCAGGTTTTCGCCGGTTTCCTTCATGGCCCGGCACACCATGTCATAGCTGATGTTCCGGGAGCCGGTGAGGAAGTAGCTGAGGTTGCAGGCGTTCATGGCCCGCATGGCGGCAACGGCGTTGCGCTCGATGCAGGGGATCTGGACCAGACCGCAGATGGGGTCGCAGGTCAGCCCCAGATGATGCTCCATGGCCACCTCGGCGGCGTATTCCACCTGATCCATGTCCTGGTCGTACAGGTAGGCCAGGGCGGCGGCAGCCATGGAACAGGCGGTGCCGATCTCCGCCTGACAGCCGCATTCCGCGCCGGAGATGGAGGCGTTCTGCTTGGTGAGGTTGCCGATGATACCGGCGGTGGCCAGCGCCCGGCAGATTTTCTCGTCGGAGAAGCCCTTGGTCTCTTGAGCGTATTTCAGAACGGCAGGCAGAACGCCGCAGGCGCCGCAGGTGGGGGCGGTGACGATGGTGCCGTTGTCGGCGTTCTGCTCCGCCACGGCGTAGGCGTAGGCGGCAATCCGCTGGAATTCCAGAAGACCTGTCTCATGCCTGTTGGCAGGCTGTTCAAAAAGATATTTTGCCTTGCGCTGGACATTCAGGCCGCCGGGGAGCACGCCCTCCGCGGAAAGACCCTCGGCAATGGCGTTTTTCATCACCTGCCAGACTTCCTGCAGGAAGTCCCAGATCTCCGGCCCCTCGTTCAGCTCCACATATTCCGGCAGGCTCTGAATATAGCGCCAGCGGCAGAAGTCGGCAATCTCCGCGAAGGAGTGCTCGATATAGACCTCCTCGCCCTCCGGGCTGTCCTGACCGGGGAAACGGATATCGCCGCCGCCGATGGACTCCACCCGGAGGGTGCCGATTTCCATATCCTCCACAAAGGCGGAAAAATCCATGGTGTTGGGGTGCATACCCTCCCATTCCTGGTGGGAGAAAACGATTTTCGTCCGCTCCTGCCCCAGCGTATCCAGCAGAACCCGGTCGGTGCCGTGGCCTACGCCGGTTTTGCACAGGGAGCCATACAGGGTTACCTGAAAGCTGGTGGCCTGGGGGTAGCGCTGCTGAAACAGGAGAGCAGCCCGCTCCGGCCCCATGGTGTGGGAGGAGGAGGGACCCTTGCCGATTTTATAGATTTCACGGATGGATTTCACGGTGTTACCGTCCTTTCCTTGCTTTTCTGCATCCAGTATACCAAACACCCGGAAGAAATACAATGACTTTTGGAAATAAAAAGGGAAAGCCGGCTGAAAACTCTTGACAGTCTGTGCTATAATGTAATGTGCATATTGGCTTAAGTTAGCAAAGCGACAAATTGGAATTTGTGGGGATGCTCAAAGCCTCCCCTGTGTAAGGGGAGGTGGCAAAAATCTATTGATTTTTGCCGGAGGGGTTGTCAATCCCCCAGTCAGCTTCGCTGACAGCCCCCTTTACACAAGGGGGCCATTGACCTCGCCAAATTCCATTTTATCAAACGGCTGAGTAAAACCGATAAGCACAT
>CAMCRV010000045.1 GCA_945877365.1 uncultured Clostridia bacterium
CAAGGGCCTCGCTTGCGGTGTCCACGCTGGTAACGGCTTCATGGGGGCGGATCGTACGCTTGGTGAACATATCAGCCTTGCGTTTGAGGTTGCCTTCCTCGTCCAGCACCTCCAGAGAACACAGCAGGCAATAGCTGGAGTCCTCACCAAAGGCAAGACTGTTGCCCCGGCTGGAAAGCAGGCCATACTTTTTCGTGTAATCGTCATACAGACGGTTCAGCTCCGCCTGCCCTTTCTGAATATCCTCGTCCGGATAGCCCTCAGTCTGATACTCGATCAGCCTGCGGACACACTCCCGGATGGCGATCATGCCCCGGATACGGTTTTCAGCGGTTACGGATACCTCTATCGGGTGCATACGGGAATTTTCCCGGTAATACACCTTGCCGTCCACAAGGCAAAAACTGAAATTACGCACCGCAGGGTCTGCGGGGATAGAGCGATCTTCCTCCTCGTCCAGTTCCTCCACCTCATAATCGGTGATCTGCGCATGGAGGTTCTGTACCGCTTCGGTAAGCAACTCCGACAGATCTGCGTCCTCGTAGGCCCGGCAGGTGCTGTCCATGCCGAACCGGGTGGATTCCATGACCATATCGCCCAGCACCATTTCCGGGTGCTGCACAAAGTATCGGTTCATGCGGATGCCGTTTTCATCGGCGTCCAGATGCACCCAATCCGGCTCGATGTCCGTCATGCGGTCACGCTTTTGCAGGAAGATAATGTCGCTGGTGACTTCGGTTCCGGCGTTAGCCTTAAACGCATTGTTGGGCAGTCGGATCGCCCCGATCAGGTCGGCCCGCTGTGCCAGGTACTTGCGGACAGCGGAGTTTTCTTTGTCCATCGTACCCTTGGAGGTGATGAACGCGATCACGCCGCCCGGACGAACCTTGTCCAGCGTCTTTCCAAAGAAATAATCGTGAATCAGCCAGTGGTTTTTGTCGTATTTCTTATCCCGCACCTTAAAGTCGCCAAACGGCACATTGCCGATGGCCACATCAAAGAAGCTGTCGGGCATCTGCACCTTTTCAAAGCCATTCACGGCAATGCTGCTGTTCTGATAGAGCTGCTGTGCGATCCGCCCGCTGATGGAGTCGATTTCCACACCGTAGGCTTTGCTGTCCGCCATGCTGTCAGGCAGCATACCGATGAAATTTCCAACACCGCAGGACGGCTCCAGAATGTTTCCCTGCCGGAAGCCCATCTGTGAAAGTGCCTGGTACATAGCCCCGATTATGACCGGGGAGGTATAAAAGGCGGTAAGGGAACTGGCTCTGGCGGCAGCATATTCGTCCTCGTCAAGCAGTGATTTCAGCTCCAGATATTTGCCGTGGCGCTCATCAAAGCAGTCAGCCAAACCGCCCCAGCCCACATACCGGGAGAGGATTTCCTGTTCTTCCGGGGTAGCAAGGCACTCCTCGGATTCAATCTGTTTCAGAGTTCGTATAGCGGCCACATTTGCAGCATATTTCTCGCTGCGGGTGCCGTGGCCCAGCTCTGGATCGGTAATACGGAAGTTGCGGCGCTGCTCTGCGGGTATCTCCGGGTGCAGGGTAGTGAACACCACACGCTCCCGCTTCGGCTTCGGAGGGGCAAGGACAGCGGGCTGTTCTTTTTCGGCGGGTTCTTTCGGCTCTGGCTCTTGCTCCGCCAATTCACCCCGGTCAGCGTGTTCCTGCTGATACCGGTCATCTGCATGGGCAACCATCTCATCGAAATCGAGATTTGCCAGGTAGCCATTCAGCTCCGACAAACTTCCGCAGGCAATCTCATGGACGGTTTCTCCGTCCACCTGATACACCAGCCGGAAAGCATCAAGATCGGCAAAGATTTCCACCGTATGCTCACTATCGGAAGTAGAACTGAACGCCAGATCAACATGGCTAAGGTCGGAGAAATCCGCCTCCTGATCGAACACCTCCAGACAATACTCGTTGATAAGCTGCTTAGCTTCTTCCAATTCGGCATTGGAGCGATTTTGGTCTGATAGCTCCTGAAGCTGCTCCATGAACAGCTCCAGATCGGCGGCGATTTCTTCCTCCGGGTCAGTATCATCAAGGAAAGACTGGAGCGTGTCGAGAATCCCTCTGCGCAGGTCTGGATCATGGAGTTGCTGTTCCAGACTTGCCAGAGCGTCCTCATCTGTTTCTCCCAACTCCATGTTGTCACGGTAGTCATAAGGGTCATATTCCTGATAGAAACGCAAAAGCCCTGCGGCAAGATCATGGTAAGGATCGGACTGCTTTTCTTCGGCAGGTGTCTCCGGCAATTCCAGCATTGGAAGTTCCGGCTCCACCACCGTTGTTTCTGCGCCAGAGGAAAGAGGCCGGAGCGTCTGCGCCCGGTTAAACACGGAGTAAGTGCCGGCCCGGTATGCCTGCATATTTTCCAGCCCTGCTTTGCGGCTCTGATAATGCCGGTCGTCCTGCGGGGTTCCTTCCCACAGCGGCAGCATCATTTGATAGATTTCCTCAACACGGGCCGGATCGGTAAGCTGCCCGGCAACTTCCTGAACACCCTCCCAATAGTCCGCAATAGCATTGGCCTGATAAGGCCGTGGATACAGTTCCGGGGCGTCTATAAAGAAACTGTGGATACTTCTGGCAAGCTGCCTGATTTCATAGCCTGCCATTGCTTTACGGTCTTTATCCGAGAGAAATCTGTCCTGAGACATCAGAACATCAATGCGCTTTACAATAATGCTCCATTTCAGCTCTACTTTTACATAGGGCTGTGTCAGGTCGCCGTGGCTGAATGACAGACCTTTGCTCGTATAGGTGCGGTTGTCATTTCCACCGTGATAGCCGCTGTATTCGCCATGATAACTTTTCAGGTACTTCTCCCGGTCTTTCTGATCGGGATGATTGACGAAGAAGGAATATACGGCAAGCCGGTAATCCTCACCACCTCCGCGAAGCACCTTGTCAATCTCGTCCATGGAGATAAAGAAACGCCGCTGGGGATTGTAATCCTCGGCGGCGGTAAAGGTGACAGGCTCTCGCTGAAGATCGGTAAGTTTCTGCAGCAGTTCCTTCGGGCGGTTGTAACCGAAGCGCATCAGGTTCCGGTTCTGCTCATGGGCTGCGACAAACTCGCCCCATTCCTCTGTGATCTTTTGCAGCATATCCGGGTCTTTCAGTAATTCCGAAATCTGCTGTTCAATCTCCGGGAATCCGCCTTTGGCAGACAGTGCAAGGCGGAGGGTAGGTGCATAGCCCACATCCCTGGCTTCCTCCGAAAAATCTCTGGCAGTCAAAGCAAGGCTTTCCGCAAGTGTCTTTCGCTCATACTCCACGGTGCGGTCAAGCTCACTCTGCGGCATATAGCGCCCCAAATCCAGAAGCTCCCGGATACGCCTTGCAGCCTGTTCCCAGGTCAGCAGGGTGGCATAACGGCGCTGGGCAGATTCACCCTCAGAAATACGGATACCTTCATCCCCATACCAAATGGAATACTTGAGCTCGTTGATATAAAAACCTGCACCATTGGTTCCGTAGTGCTTCGCAAGAAAAGCGGCATTTTCCTCCGGCGTATGGTCTTTCATAAAGTAAGCGCAAATAATCAGACGGCTGTTTTTGTCGTTTGCGCCGATACAAAGTGCTTCGTCAATGACCTGCTGGGGAAGCTGGGAGTGCGGCATAAAAGAAAGCTGTTCGCTTTCTTCCTGTACCGGAGCATTGAAGCCCGAAAAGTCAAATAGTGATAACTGCTGGCTGTCGTAGTTCTTCGGCGGCGTGATTTTGGTGTTGATGAAGTATTCCTTTTTGTCAATGAGCTGGGCCGTCCATCCGGCAACAACACCCCACGAAAAAACGGACTCGCTGGCGCGGGAGAGGTATGCGCCCTCCCACATCAGAAGTCCGTCCGCCTGGGGCTTATAGCCCACGCGCACTCCATCCACCAGAATTTCCGTGTATCTGTCCTGGTAGGCCGATTTCAGGTACTCGGCCCGGTCGGCCTCCTCCGGATGAATGGAGAAATACAATTCGATCTGCTGTTTCTTGTATTTGAGGTCATCGTCCTTGTTGGAGATGATGGCCATAATCAGCTTGTCATCTAAAAAGGCGGGCAGCTCTGCGCTGTCCGCCTCCGGTTCCTGTTCTGTTAGTTGCAAATTAGCTCGTTCAGGACTGTCTCCTCCGCTGAGTGACGGATGTTGTTCATCAGCCCCGTCCACTTCATCGGGTCGCTGGCTTTCAGTTCCTCCGTCACGCCCTCGGCTTTCGCCATCTGGCTGGTCAGCAGTTCCATCCGGGAGAGAGCCACCTGCTCGATCTCCATCAGGTGCTGGTTCAGCCTGCCCGATGTCAGCAGGTTCGTGAAGGTCACTCTGCGGTGCTGTTTCAGGTATGTCCTCCGCAGCAATGCGTATTTCCCAAGGTGCATTTCCGGCTCCTGGGGCGGAAGCAGATTCGGCAGCCGGTAGCCGCCCTGCATCGTGTATGTCAGTTCGCTCATAGGTTTCGCTCCTTTCAGGCGTTGTCGTTTTCTTCTCAGCTTCAGGATACTGGATTGTCGGTTTTTCTGCAAATGTGCGATTCTGTCTTTGCATTGTAAGCGCCGTTCGCGAAACGGCAGAAAGGCACATCTGCCCAATGTCGCCGGTGGCTGTGCCGAGGGCATTTAAGGTTTCCGGGGTACTGAAATCCACAACATCCCGGAAATCATCGTCGGTAAAATAACATGTGGGGTCAATCCCACAGCGAGCCAGCAGCATATAGCCAATGCTGTTTTCCAGCGTTCTGCGGTATTCTACCTCAATGTTCAGGTCGTCCAGTTCCTCCAAAAAGCTGTTTTCCTTGTAGTATTTCAGCTCCGTGAGGTAGTCTGGCATATTGTCCTCAACAGCGTTTTTTGCCGCAGACAACAGTGCCGCCGCAAGGTCGGTTTTGTCCGCCAGTTCTCCGAAGCTGTTTTCCAGAGCCTCAATAACGGCAGGCTCATATTCCGGGCGCATTGTCCAGATCGGCACAGGCCGTGCGAACCGGCTTTCGTGGGTATCCGAAATGTCAAAGTAATATTTGAGCCGGGAGCGTCCGACCGCATCTCCATCAAAGACGGCAATGCCGGTTGCCCCACGATTGACCCAACGCCCGAAACGCTTATTCCAGCCGTTTTTACCCTCAATCGGCAGGACGGCGGTGGCGTCCGGGCGCTGAGCATATAAAAGCACCTGCTCATCAAAGGGCAGGCGGAAGTTGTGGCAGGCTGTGGTCAGAAAGCTCTGCCAGACCTGGGGAGCTGCCAGACCCGCGACTGTTTTGCGGTACAGCTCCGTAATGATTTCGTATCTTCTCGCCATCCGATACACCTCCTGTCATGGCAAGATTGTGTTTTAGCGGCGGCTCATCGAACGCCGCCTTTTTGCAGCCTGCTGTGGTAATCGCACACAGCCATATCCGCATCGGCTGCGGCAAACAGAAACTGCCATATCATTTCCACGGCTTCGTCCTCGTACATAAAAATATCTACATACTGCCGGCCATCCAGGTCGGTGCATAGCCGGGAGAACCGCATCCGCTTATCTATCAGGTCGTGGGCATCATTGGCAAGGCCGGGAACTTCCCGTTCCTCCGTATGGAACGCCAGAATGGTCATAAGCAGATCAAAATTATCGGGGTTCAGCTTCATGTGAACCGGAGGTAACTGTGCCATAGTGTCCTACCTTTCTGCGGCTTGTTCCTGCCGCTGACGGGGAATGGAAAACCCGTAGACTTTGGCAATGTCATCGCCAAGCCTGCGGGTAATCCTCGTAATGTCAGCGCGGGTCGCCGTTCCAAAATACAGTTTTTCTTTCAAATGATCTATCTGAGACTGCCGCACACCGGGCTTGTAGGTGCGGTAAAGATAATGGTTTGTGCCGTCATGGTGGATCGCGTCACACCGCAGGTCGCCCAGGCGATCAACATACCATGTGGCATAATCAGTGTCAGAGTACAGGCAATCGCTGATTTTTCCGCTTGCGATTTCCTTATATCCCATCCGCCGCCCGTTCCACAGGCCCAGGTCGCCAATGACCAAAATGGGAGCTGAAAGCTGCACATTCAGGTTCATACGCTCATCATCCAGATAATCACCATTGATTTCATACATCAGGGCAATCCGTTCCTGCTCGGACAAATCCGGGTAATCCGCTTCCAGATCGTCTTTCCAGTCATCGTAATCCAGATCATAATTGCTCCAGATGATGTGCTTTTCCTCCGGCTTCATCGTGCGTCACCCCGGTCTTTGTGTTTCGGGCGGATAGGCTGGCCGCTTTCATCGTAATTCTTCGGGTCAGCAGCGGGAACTGCCCAGCCGAACATAGAACCAGCAGACATGGCCTGTTCCTGCGCTTTGCTGACGCCCAGCTTGACATTATATTCATCTGCCAGCGCCCGGTTTTCCGCCTTGCTGCCCATGTCAATATCCGTCCTGTAATACCCGGATTCACCTTTCTTGATGATGATAAGCTCTCCCGTATCGGGGAGGACACTGTAACACTGCTCCGGCAGGGAGGAACGCAGCGGAATGACCGTACTGCCGTTTTGCTCCATCATCTCGGCAAACTGGCAGATGTGAAGCAGACTGTTCCAGCCACTTCCGATTTCCACATGATAATCGTCAATATACCGGCAGGTACGGTCAGCCTTTTCACCATCCGCGTAGGTGATTCTGATTTTATCGCCGTCCGGGATACGGAACAGTTCCTTATAGTTCGGGTTGATAAAGCGGATGCCTCTTTCTGCCTGTTGCAAATGACGGTCAAGCCACTTTCTCTGATAGCAGTAGCAATACAGATTGTATTCGCCCCTGTTGGGGTTCAAGCGCAGCATATAGGAATACTGCTCCGTGTCTGCACGAAAACCAAACTCCCGGCCATCGCCGCCGAAGCTGCTTTCCGGTGTCCTCCGGCAATAGGCGGCCAGTGCACTGCGGTCTTTCAGTACGCCGCCATAGTTCTCATCAAAGCGGAGGGCGTTGATAACCTCGTCAAACTCTGTTTTGAAGTCCTCTGTTTTTAGATCTGCGCGGAAATCAAAAAAGGTACTGAAAAAACCTTTGCCGTTGCTGTCCATATCCGCACGGAGGTGTCCGATCAGACCCGTCTGCATGGAAATCTGCTGGCTCTGTAAATAGCAGTAATTTCGTTCTGCCGGGGTCATGGCCCGTATTGTCATATCCATCAGCGTTCATGCTCCTTTCCGTTTTTCTGTTTTTCAGCCTGCTGGAGTATCAAAAGATAATGCTGCACCCATTTGGGCTGATTCTCCGGCTCCAATATGCCGAGTATATCTCTGCGCTCAAAGCGGCTCTGCCGTCCAGTGTAAATTTCTGTGCAAAAGACCGCCGATCCACGGCTGTGGGGATAGGCACCGAAGCCGCCTGTACATAGTTTGAGCTGGCTGGTCGCCCTCCGGTACTCCGGCCGCAGGACTTCTGGTTTGATAACAATGACCTTACCATTCAGATCATCATCATAACTGATGGGCGTACACCCCTCGGCGGTGATAGGGCTGTTGTCAATGCCCTGCATTTTGGGCTTGGACAGCTCCGCACGGGTTTTCTGTGCCTGCTCCATAATGCGTTGCCCGTAGATCTCCATAATCTCCGGGAAATCGTTGCTGCCTACTGCATCGTAATACCGGCCTATGATTGCGTTGCTCTCATAGTAGGCAACCAAATAGGGGAGGCCATCTGTATCCGCCTGATTTTCACCCACCACGATCTCCCGATCACCGATATGCACGGACTGGATAATCTCATAATCACCGGCAATGCGTTTTTCTTCACTCATAGCCTTATCACCTCTCATATTCCTTGGATTTAGGCTTATATGGCACAGCAATGATGTTGTCGCCCTGCTTGAAAAATCTCTCCGGCAGCTTGAATTGCGCCTCATATTTCTGCGCCAGTTCTTTCGGCAGACTGAGAAACTTTTCGCTTTCAGCGGGAGCATAGCAGATAAAGAACTGCCCGAAAATAATGTCCACCATCTCCCGGCCTTTTGCTCCTTCCGGCTCGGAATAGATCGCCCGGTTGGGAAGCATACCGTTCATCTTGCTTTCCCCATTACAGATGATGGCGATTTCTTCCTCATACGGCATAAATTCCTCAATATCGCCTCCGACAACACGCTGCATGGCTTCAAGGGAATCTTCAATCTCGATCATCCGGGGATATTTACCCGGTTCAACAAGCAGAACGGAGATTTTTTCTGCACTCTGATTCATTCTCTCACTGACACTACATTCCTCTGGGTGGAAAGCAACTTGTTTGAAGCCAACGCTGTCGCAGAAATAAAATCCCTGCGGTACGGTATCACTTTCATAGACCTCCACGACATCGGAAACAGAGAGGGAACGCCCCCTGTAATCGGAAGGGTGGTTGATGTTCAACAGGGTATAAACCTCCTCCAGATTGCTGCAATCCACCTCCTTGTCATATACCTTGTCGTAGATTTTGCTGTCCACCTCCGGGCTGCCCTGGAACCTCTCAAGGCGGTCATGCGATAGGAACATCATTCGGTGTTCATCCCTGTCGGAATTGATTTGATAAATTCTTAGCTTCATATTTGTCCATAACTCCTTTCCTTTTGGTTATGTAAAAGGGGGGCGGCTTTTCAGCCGCCCCAGGTCGTTACTTCTTCTTAGCCCTGATCTTCAAAAAGACCAACGCCGCAAGAATAAACACGACCAGCCCGATGGCAATACCGGTTTTTGCATCCATTATTCAGCATCCTCCTTTTTCTTCTTATTTTTGATTCCGAACACACCGCAGGTAACAGCGCCCACAGCGGCAATGCCCATCAGGGCAATCCAAAGGGCCGGGTTGCTGTCATCGCCGGTTTTCGGGGTATCACGCAGTTCATTGTGCATTTCCACCTTGGTCACAGCACCCTCAAAGACAGTGGCCTTCTTATCCGCAGGCAGCACATAGTTCTGAGATACGCTGTCGGAAACCTCGCTGATGGTGTAATCACCAATGCGCAGGCCATCCACGAGAATTTCGCCGTTCTTATCCGTGGTGAACACCTGCTCATAGCCATTTGCTCCAGTCACACGGAAAGAGAAGCCCTCCACCTTGCCGTCCGACGATATCTTGATGATTTTCAAACTGCCCACCTGTGCCGCATTGATAAAGCCTTTTCCAGCTTCATTTTCCACAGCCACGGTCTTGCCATGCTCGGTGATCTCAAAATAGTAGGCATTCGCGTCCAGATAGAAGCCCTCCGGCGCTTTGGTTTCCTTGACCAGATAGCCGCCGTAGGTCAGTTCGCTCATCTCATAAATACCTGTGCTGACCTCCATGAGCGTTCCCAGCTTTTCATCTTCAGCGTCCAGCTCCTTGTTGCCGTTAAAGTCACGGTAGATTTCAAACTCCGCACCGGTCAGTTTGTTGTCCGGGTAATCCTTATCCACCTTGGTAAGCTGTACCGTGCCGCGAATCAGCGTGTTCTCAATCTCTACCTCGATCATGGCGCAATCCGCTTCGATGTTTACCGGGTAGTCTTCCTCTGACAGCACATAGCCTGTCGGGGCCTTAATTTCACGGACGATCCAGTTACCGAGAGGAACCTGGGCAAAAGAAAAACTGCCGTCCTCTGCGGAGGTGGCAGTCAGAATCGCAGTATCGGTTGTAAACTCTTCGGTATCAGCAGCAAACAGGCCAATCAACGCACCGCCCAGGGCGTTGCCGCTGTCGTCCTTTTTCATGCCCTGTATTTCACCATAGATCAGGTCATTTTCAATGGCAGCGCCATCATTTGCCCTGATCTCCACAAGGGCCGTATCCTGTCCGACATATTCAAATACAACCGGGTACTCGGTATCGGAAAGAATATAGTGGCTGTCGGTAGAGATTTCTTTCAGGCAGTAGCTGCCAAAAGGAAGATCCGTCTTGCAGACAGAATGGCCGTTTTCGTCCACCGAGAGGATTTCCAGCAGGCCGCCAGCCGGGATAATGGAACCGTCTGCGGCAGTCAAATCCTCTTTTGCATAAAGGCCAAAGGTGACGGCGGTGATTTCACCGTTCATGCCAATGTCGAACTTCTCATTCTGCTCCATGACTTTATCCAGAGAGACAAGGACTTTCTGGCGGTCATTGTAGAAGCTGGCGGATGTTTCGGTAACTTCAATCTCCTGGCCGGCATAGACAAGCTCGACGGTGCGGACTTCGGTATTCAGCACCATACCAAAAGGTGCAGTAGTTTCGTGGATTTCATATTTTCCGAGGTACAGCGGTTTGCTTTCTACCAACCCGTTTTCATCTGTGGTAATGGTATCTACTATCTCACCTGCAGAATAACGGAGGGTGCCGTCCAGCGTAACCACATCTTCGGCGGCGGTGATTTCATAGACCGCACCGGGCAGGCCCTGCACCTCATATACAGGCTGATAAATGCCGTCGCTTTCGGTCACTGTGGCAAATACCTCGCCGGATTTGCTGATCTTGATGATCCCTTTCTGTGCCATGTTGGGTTTGGTTACTTCCACTACTGTCACAGAGCTTTCCTCTGTTGCGTTGTCAGCGGTCACATCAAAGTAAACCGGGTCAGCGTTCAGTACATAGCCATACGGTGCGGATACTTCCACAAGGGAATACCCGGAACCGTATTCCAGCTTTTCAGGCGTCACAAGATACCCCTCGTCATTGGTGTAGAAGGTATCAATCGTGGTCGGTGTCGGGTAGGTGAAGGTCATTTCCACCTTGCTACCGTCCGGACGGTAAAGCTGGAAGCCTGCGCCCGCATAAGGAATGGTCTTGCCTGTCTCTGCATCTACCTTGATGACTTTGATATAGCTCTCAAAGTTTGCATTGTTGGC
>CAMCRV010000046.1 GCA_945877365.1 uncultured Clostridia bacterium
GAGCCTACGGTTTTGGAGACCGCCGCTCTACCAATTGAGCTATACCCCTATATTCAAAAAGGCGTGGAGCCTGAGGTCTTGGTGGGCCTTCAGGGATTCGAACCCGGGACTATCCGGTTATGAGCCGGAGGCTCTAACCAACTGAGCTAAAGGCCCATGTAAAATCACGGGTGAGCTTCACCACGGGTGATATTATAGCATTGAAACCGATTTCTGTCAAGGAGATTCTTTTCTATTTTGTGCCATTGTATCCGGGCAAAAACTGTGGTAAAATCATGCCAGCATCAAAAAGGAGTGATTCTATGCTTTTTCTGGAATATCCCCCCTGTTCCACTTGCCAGAAGGCCAAAAAGTGGCTGGATGCCCACGGCCTTTCCTACACGGCTCGCCATATTCGGGATGAGAAACCCTCCTATGAGGAGCTGAAGTGCTGGCACAGTTCCAGCGGACTGCCCCTGAAAAAGTTCTTCAACACCAGCGGTCAGCTGTACAAATCCCTGTCCCTAAAGGACAAATTGCCGCAGATGAGCGAAGAAGAACAGCTTCAGCTGCTGGCCGGTGACGGAATGCTGGTGAAGCGTCCCCTCTTGATTCTGGACAACGGAAGGGTTCTGGTGGGCTTCAAAGAAGCAGACTGGGCTTCGGAACTGCTGTAAAAAAGTGCCGTGGCGTACAAGCCACGGCACCTTTTCATTATTCGTCGTCTTCTTCCACAGAGAACTCCAGGGTCTCTCCGCACTTGGGGCAGGTGATGCTGCCCTTCTCCAGAGTTTCCTCATCGAAGTCGATGACCTCGCCGCAGGCACACTCCACCTCGTAGATGGTGGTGTCCTCGTCGCCGAATTCAAAGCCTTCCTCGTAGTCCTCGTCGTCCTCATCATCGAAGTCGTCGTCGAAGTCCTCGTCATCGTAGTCCTCCTCATCCATGATGAAGTCCTCGATGGCATCCAGATCCTCTTCGATCTCGTCCAACTCGTCAGAGATAGCGATGGTGGTATCCTCGATGTCGGTGATGCGCTTGCCCATGTCACCCAGCAGGTCAACAATAGCGGCAATCATCTTGCCCTCGTTGCTGTCGGTGTTCAGAGCCATGCCGTCCATCATGCCCTTCAGGTAGGCAGCCTTTTCGGAAATCGTCATATTCGTCCTTCTCCTTTTCTGAAAATGTGCCTGCCGGCGCAGGGGAGCTTAGGCCTTGGAGCGGCCCAGGTATTCGCCGGTGCGGGTGTCAATCTGGATCTTGTCGCCCTCGTTGATGAACAGGGGCACCTTCACCTCAGCGCCGGTCTCCACGGTAGCGGGCTTGGTGACATTGGTAGCGGTGTTGCCGGCAAAGCCAGGCTCGGTCTTGGTAACCACCAGATCCACAAAGTTGGGTACTTCCACGCCGAAGACCTTGCCCTTGTAGCTCATGATGGTGCAGATGTCGTTCTCCTTGACGAACTTGAAGGAATCGTCCAGATTGGAGCCGTCGATGGGCTCCAGCTCGTAGGTCTCCTGATCCATGAAGTAGTACAGGGAGCCGTCATTGTAGGAGTACTCCATCTTCTTTCTCTCAATGAAAGCGGTGGGGAACTTGGCAGAGGGGTTCAAGCTGGTCTCGGTGACGCCGCCGGTGATGACATTTCTCATCTTCACGCGGACAAAGGCAGCACCCTTGCCGGGCTTGACATGCTGGAACTCGATGACCTGCATAACCTTGCCGTCCATCTCAAAGGTAATGCCGTTTCTGATATCGCCTGCAGAAATCATTGTATTTATCCTCCTAAGATACCTTCCCTCTCGGGAAATGATTTAATTGCACAGTTTTAGCTCATATATCTTACCGCAAAAGAAGGCATAATGCAAGAGGAAAAACACATTTTCTCAAAAAATTACAGCCTCGCGGTAGCCAAATCCGATTATTTTACGATAATCAGATTCTTGGGGCTGCGGGTGATGTCCTCACAGCCGGTTTCAGTAACCACCACAACATCCTCGATACGGACGCCGAACTTGCCGGGGATGTAGATGCCGGGTTCGGCAGAGCAGACAGCACCTGCGGGCATGGGGCTGCTGTTGCCGGGGTTGGTGTTGGGAGATTCGTGGATCTCCAGACCCAGAGAATGGCCATAGCCATGGCCGAAATACTCACCGTAACCGGCATCGGTAATCACCTTCCGGGCGGCACCGTCGATATCCTTTCCGATTACACCTGCTCTGGTAGCGGCAATGCCTGCCAGCTGAGCCTGCAGGACGGTGTTGTAGACCTTCTCCATCTCCTCGGTGGCGTAGCCCATGGCCACGGTACGGGTCATGTCGGAGCAGTAGCCCTGATACAGCACGCCGAAGTCCATAGTGACAAAGTCGCCCTCCTGAATGATCCGCTCACCGGCTACGCCGTGGGGCATACTGGTGTTGGGGCCGGAGACCACAATGGGATCAAAGGAAAGACCCTGTGCGCCGTTCTTGTACAGGCAGTAGATCAGCTCCGCCTGCAGATCCAGCTCAGACATACCCACCTTGATCCGGGTGAGAACCTCGGAGAAGGCCTTGTCGGTGATCTCCTGAGCCTTCAGCATTCTGTCCAGCTCCCACTGCTCCTTGACGCCCCGGAAGCCGTTGATCTGCTTGTTGTAGGGGACAAACTTCACATCCAGCTCTTTCTCGTAGTGGTGAAGCTCCCCGGCGGTAAGGTAGCTCTCCTCATAGCCCAGAGTGGTGATGCCGAAGTCGGAAATGGCATCCTTCAGCCGCTGGATATAGCCGGTGAACTGATTGACACACAGTACCTCAAAGCCCTTGATATTATTTTCCGCGGACTCAATATACCGGCAATCGGTGAAATAGCGGCAGCCAGCCTTGCTGACGATGGCAACGCCCTCAGCGATGTCGAACTCGGCGCCGTAATGGCGGCTGTAGCGGGAGGTCAGCAGCAGGCCGTCCACCTCGCCATCCAGAATGGACAGGTATTTATCCAGATTCTTCATATAATATACTCCTTTTTCTCGCCGGGGGGCAGGGCATAACTGTGCACCCCCGAGCATATAGTATGGGGATATTATACCACGACAAGGAGGATTTGTCCATGGCAATCCCAGAATATCTTGCCATGACCGGGGCGGAATTCCGCCAGTCCGATTCCCTGCCCTCGAAAATTGGCTGGATGGCCTGCCATTTTTCTCCCTATTCCACAGGGCTTTCCAACCTCCCCCCTACCCTGCCTCCGGATTCCCTTTTGATTCTCAACGACCGAATCCCCATGGGCGGGCGGCAGGATTTTGCCCTCATCGTTCAGGAGCTGACCCAGTGTCTGGAGCAAAATCAATGCTGTGGCCTGCTGCTGGACTTTCAGCGCCGGAACATTCCCCAGAATGCCGCGCTGGTCAGCTACCTGATCCGCAACCTCTCTGATTCCGTCATAGTCTCTGCACTGTATGCCGGGGATTTCTCCTGTCCCGTGTTCCTGCCCCCAGCACCGCCGGACAAACCCATTGACAACTATCTCAGGAATTGGAAGGGCCGGGAAGTCTGGCTGGAGCTTTCCCTGTGCCCGGAGCAGCTGGTGCTGACACAGGCCGGCGCCGCTGCCTCTCCGGAGGAAATCCCGGTGCCGAAGATTGGTTTTTCCCATGAGACGCTGTGTTGTCACTATTGCATCCGAAGGGCAGCAGACAGCGTCACATTTACCCTCTGGCGCACGCCGGAGGACAACAAAGCCCTTCTGCAAAGAGCAGAAGGGCTGGGTGTTGTTGGCGGGGTAGGGCTGTTTCAGGAATGGCAGCGGATGACAGATGTCATTTCGCGCTCACCGTGAGCAAAGGCCTTACTTCTCCTCAGCGTTCTTGGTCATCAGGGGACGAACCACGGTGAGAACCACAATAAAGCCAACGGTGAGGACAGTGGCAGCCAGCAGGAATACGGAACGGACACCTCTCTGGATGTTCTCTACATTGGTAGGATCTGCAACGATCTGCATATTGTAGACAACGCCCATGGAGGCGCTGGCGATAACGGGAGCCAGACTGTTCATGAAGTTGATCAGGCCGGTACCGATGGCAATGTCCTGAGGAGGCAGCGTACGCTGGGCGGCAGGAGTGATGGACACGGAGCGGAAGCTCTCAGCCAGACCGGTGACAGCGATGGCAAGGATGAACAGCAGGGGGCTGGTGCCGGGCTTGGCAACAGCGGCCAGGAACAGCATGGGGATGGCTGCGCAGGCAGTAGCGATGGCCATTGCCTTCCAGGAGTTGGCAGCCTTTTTACCGACCCATGCACCGGCAACGGTGGGCAGCAGAACGGTAATCAGGGTACGGCCCATCTGCAGGGTGCCGGTAACGCTGGTGGAGGCGCCCAGAACCCGGATGGCAGCCATGGAGGCATAGATGTTGATGGCGGTCATGTAGAAGTAGCACATCAGACCCACCAGCAGCAGCACGGTGTACAGCTTGTTGCTGAACAGGCGCAGGGGGATAATGGGGTTGGCGGATTTGCCTTCCACCTTAACAAGAGCAACCAGACCGATGATACCGACAACCAGACCGCCCAGGACGATGGGGCTGGTCCAGCCCATGGAGGAACCGAAGTTCAGGGGCAGGATAATGCCGGCCAGTGCCACGCTCAGAGCAGCGATTCCGGGAACATCGATGTTGACCTTTCCGGAGGGCTTGTTGTTGGGAACGCTGAGAGCCAGCAGCACAATACCAATGGCGTAGGGAACCACAGCGACGAGAATAGCGCCTTCCAGAGAGCCGGCATCTGCCAGCGCACCGGAAATCAGGCCACCCACGAAGGTACCCACGGCAATGGAGGTTGCCAGCATACCCATGGCCTTGGGGACATCTTTTCTTTCATTGATCAGGCTCACCAGAATGTAGGGAGTAGCGGTGAAGGCGCCCTGTGCAAAGCCCAGCAGCAGGCGGCAGATCATGAACGGAACCAGAGCACGGATGAAGGCCATGCCGATGGTGCAGATCACGCACACCAGAGGGGCAAATACCAGAATGTTTCTTCTGCCGACGATATCACCCAGCTTTGCGCCCACGGGGGTCATAATGGCGACACCCAGAGTCGCAAACACAGAAAACAGGGAGACATACTGCATTGCATTCATGGAGCTGAGGATGGGAGACAGAATGGTGTTCATGGCAATGCCGGAGAAGGTCATTGCCAGCATCAGGCAGCAGCAGCCTGCCATAGCCATGGTCTTCTTGGCCTTGGGCAGGGGCATTGCTACCATAGGAGCAGCCTGTTGAGTAGACATAATAGATCCTCCGTTATTTCTTCTTTATTTGTGATTCTTCAGCCACTGAATCGCACAGTGGGCATAGCCGGTTACGCCGATGGGGCAGACATCCTCGTTGAAGCGAACCTTGGGGTTATGGGCAGGATACAGACCGCGGTCATCGGTGAAGCCGGCGGAAAGGAACATAAAGGTGCTGGGAATCTGATCGGCCACCACGGCGAAGTCCTCGGATGCGCTGGCAACCATGCCGGCGTAGCTGCGGATGTTGGGCAGCTCGCCCATGTACTTGGCAAACTCGGTGGTGTTGGCAGGATCGCAGATCAGCGGAGGAACCTCGGACAGAACCTCGTACTCAATGGTGCCGCCGTAGACGGCTGCGGTCTTTTCGGCAACCTCCCGGATGCGGCGAACCAGCAGCTCCCGGCTGGCCTTGTCATTGGAGCGGAGGGTGCCCTGCAGCTCCACGGTATCGGGGATGATGTTGGCAGCGGTGCCGCCGGCGAACTTGCCGATGGTCAGCACATTTGCCTTGGAAGGATCCACTTCCCGGGCAATCAGAGCCTCCAGACCCTGGTAGATGTTGACGGCGATGTTGATGGGATCGATGGCCATCTGGGGATATGCACCATGGGCGCCTCTGCCCTTGACGGTGATCTTGAAACCGTCCACAGAGTACATCATGGTGCCGGTGTTGTTATAGATGAACATACCGGCAGGGTTCTTGCCGGAGGACACATGGAAGGCCAGCGCGGCATCGGGTTTGGGGTTCTCCAGAATGCCGTTGGCGATCATGTCTCTTGCTCCCTCAAAGGTTTCCTCAGCGGGCTGGAACATGAATTTCACGGTGCCTTCCAGCTCTGCCTCATTCTCCTTCAGGATCTTGGCGGCAGTCAGCAGCATGGCGGCGTGGAAATCATGGCCGCAGGCATGAGCCTCCTTGCCGGTGGGACAGGCAAAGGCCTCTCCGCTGAGCTCCGGCATGGGCAGTGCGTCCATATCGGCCCGAAGCAGCAGCACCTTGCCGCCCTTGCCCAGGGTTGCGGTAACGCCGTGTCCGCAGGGCTTGGCATCGATGCCCAGCTTACCCAGCTCCTCCAGAATGTAAGCCTGCGCCTTGGGCATATTCAGGCCAACCTCTGCATTGGTGTGGAACCAGCGGCGGTGGGCGATCGTCTCGTCTTTCAGAGCAACCGCTCTTTCGTAACAGTTCATAAAACTCCCTCCTGTTCTGTTTTTTCGGTATTCCCCCTCTAGTTAAGGAATACTTTAGGAATAGTATAACGCCTTCGATACAAAATGTCAATATCCACAAAAAATTAATGAATTAAAAAATAAACAGTTGAATTATGACAGGCAATCTTATATACTATAGTAGTTCGGCTGAAAGGAGCTCGACATGAAGATTATCGTTTTTTCCCCCGATTACTTTAAAATGCATATGGAAGAACTTGCCGGCTCCTTAACAACAGCCTCGGAGCTTCAGGTCGTGGGCTATGATGACTTTGAAGATCTTCTGGATCTCTATCCCCAGTATGAGGATCGTGCAGATTGCTTTTTATTTACCTCCGCAACCGCGCTGTATGTCATCAAAAAGAAATATCCCGACACCAAGAAGAAGCTCTATGTGCTGGACACGGACAGCGGGCACTACTGGCAAGCCATCGCCCAGATTCTGGCATCCGACCAGCCTGTCAACCCCAAGCGGATTCCGGTGGATTTCCTGCTGTTTCACGGCGAAGCCTACACCATCGATCATCTGGTAACGCTTTGGGGACATAAGATTATCTCGCCCCAGCTGGAGCCCTTCCTGGAAAATGCATCTCTGGATGAGCTCCTGACCTCAAGAGCCAGAATGGCACAAAAGCTATGCCGGATGTGGGATGATAATGAGATCGATATGGTCTTTTGCGGCTGCATCGGTATCATTCCCTGGCTGGAAAAAAAGAAAATTCCCTTTGTCTGCGCCTATCCCTCCCGGATTTCGCTGGCAGAAGCCGTATCCAAAATCGAGTCAGAACTGGCACATCAGCAGCTTCAGGATTTGCTTCCCAGTGTGATTCTGGTTGCCAGACCTCAGGCAGAGTCCTGCAGCTACTCCCAGGAGGATCTGCGCTCAGCGCTGCTGGATCTCAAAACCAAAATGCAGTACGGAACCGTTCTGGAGGAGATAAACTCCTTTTTCTACATCCATACTACGGCAAAAGCGGTTTCCATTCTTACCAAAAATCTCACGATCTGCGGTATTTGCGACCTGATCAAACGGAAGTATTCGATTTTTCCGGTATCTGTCGGGTATGGAATTGGAAAAAATCTGGTGGAGGCACGCAATCATGCCGAATTGGCACTGCGGGAATCCTTTTTCCGGCGTGCCAGCTTTTATCTGGATGACCGAAATGTACTCATCGGCCCTTTGGATGGGGCAAATCCCTTTTTTGCAGACAGCAAGCTGATGAACCGCTGTGCTGAGCTGGCGCAAAAGGCCTGTATTTCTTCCAATACCATGCGAAAAATCATGTTCATTGTGGATTTCAACCAGTCTGCGGAGTTAACGGCTCCC
Organism: uncultured Clostridia bacterium; assembly: GCA_945877365.1. Lineage (GTDB taxonomy): Bacteria > Bacillota > Clostridia > Oscillospirales > Oscillospiraceae > Faecousia. Next base: position 7,782 of record CAMCRV010000046.1, read on the forward strand.
GAATTGGCCCACTTTCTGGGAGTTACCGTGAGAAATGCCAATCGGATTTTGGCATCTTTGACCGAGAATGGGGTGGCTGAAGTGATCGGCACCCGGCTGGTCTCCTCCACCGGCCGGCCCAGCAAGGTATACCGGCTGAATGTTCTGGACGCCTGATCTTCCGCAGACACAACAGAGAAGCCCTGATATATCCGAAAAACCCATCCGCTACTGGCGGATGGGTTTTCATACCGATACAAAAAACCGCTCTGCATTGCTGCAGAGCGGTTTTGCGCATAAATCAAGAGGGATTATCCATTAATAAAACTTTCTCTTGTTCTTACGGGCAGCTTCAGACTTCTGCTTACGCTTCAGGCTGGGGCTGACATAATGCTCGCGCTTCTTAACTTCAGCGATGACGCCCTCCTTGGCACAGCTGCGCTTGAAACGACGCAGAGCGCTCTCCAGAGACTCATTCTCCTTGACGCGAATTTCAGACATTGTTTTCCCTCCCTCCGATGCATCCGGCTCAATCCAGGATGCTTTCAGGGCCTTCACTCAGGCTTGACTATTATATACGCCCTTTCCCCAAATGTCAAGGGAGTATTCTATATATTTACAAAAAACTTTGCATGAAACGCGGCGCTTCTGGTTATTTTACGATGAGGTTCACCAGCTTGTTCTTCACAACGATGGTCTTGACGATGCTGCCGCCGTTCTTTTCCAGGAAACGGGCGATTTTCTCGTCTGCCACGGCGTTGGCCACCACGGTGTCGTTGTCCAGATCCGCTGCCATCAGCACGGTGCCCCGCATCTTGCCATTGATCTGAACGGCGATGTTGATCTCGGAGTCCTTGCACTTTTCCTCGCAGTAGGTGGGCCAGCTCTCGTAGGCGATGGTGTCGTCATGACCCAGAAGCTGCCAAACTTCCTCGCCCATATGGGGGATGATGCAGGAGATCATCTTGATGAAGCCCTCGGCGTACTCTCTGGGGCAGGTGCCGTTCTTATAGACCTCGTTGACGAATACCATCATCTGGGCAATGGCGGTGTTGAAGGCCAGCGCCTCAAAGTCGTTCGTGACCTTCTTCACGGTCTGGTGGTAGATCTTGGTGAGCTTGCCGTCGTCGGTGTCGGTGATATTGGCAGGCTCGGTGAAGAAGTTCCACACACGGTTGATGAACTTCCTGGCACCGGCCACGCCCGTGGTGCTCCAGGGCTTGGAAACCTCCAGGGGACCCATGAACATCTCGTACAGCCGCAGGGTGTCTGCGCCGTAATCCCGAACCACATCGCTGGGATTCACCACAAATTCCGGATACCGCTTACCCATCTTGATGCCGTTCTCACCCAGAATCATGCCCTGATGCACCAGCTTCCGGAAGGGCTCCTTCACGGGGGACAGGCCGCTGTCATACAGGAAGCGGTTCCAGATCCGGGAATACATCAGGTGGCCCACGGCGTGCTCCGGGCCGCCCACATACAGATCGACAGGCATCCAGTGCTTCAGAAGCTCCTGGTTGCAGAACTCCTTGTCGTTGTTGGGGTCGATGTATCGCATATAGTACCAGGAGGAGCCTGCGCTGCCGGGCATGGTAGAGGTCTCCCGGGTGCCGTGGATGCCGTTTCTGTCATACTTCTTCCACTCGGTGGCATTCTCCAGAGGAGCCTGACCGTTGTGGCCCCGGTAATCCTCCAGCTCCGGCAGAATCAGGGGCAGCTCCTCGTCCGGCAGGAATACGGTCTGTCCGTCATCGGTGTAGACGCAGGGAACCGGCTCGCCCCAGTATCTCTGGCGGGCGAAAATCCACTCCCGGAAGTGGTAGTTGTTCTTTCTTCTGGCAACACCGGCCTTTTCCAGCTTGCAGGTGATGGCCTCCTTGGCCTCCTCCACCGTAAGTCCGGTGAACTCCTCGGAATTCATCAGGCGGCAGCCCTTGCCCAGATAGTCCTGCTTCTCAAAGGCGTGCTCCGACACATCCGCGCCGTCGATGACCTGAATCATGGGGATGCCGTGAACCTGGGCATACTCAAAGTCACGCTGGTCGTGACTGGGAACCGCCATAACCGCGCCGGTGCCGTAGCTGGCCAGCACGAAATCGCCGATGAACACAGGCACTTCCTTGCCGTTGACGGGGTTGATGGCGTACACGCCCTCCAGCCGGCAGCCGGACTTGGTCTTGTTCAGCTCGGTGCGATCCATGTCGCTCTTTTTGATGGAATCGGCGATGTAGGCCTGAACCTCATCCTTGTTCTGAACCCGATCCATGAGATCCTGAACGATCTTGCCGTCGGGAGCCAGAACCATGAAGGTGATGCCGTAGATGGTTTCGATACAGGTGGTGTAGATGGAGAATTCGCCGCCCCCCACCAGCTGGAAGTCCACCTCCACGCCGGTGGATTTGCCGATCCAGTTGCGCTGGATCTCCTTGGTAGATTCGGGCCAGTCGATTTCGTTCAGACCCTCCAGCAGCTTCTCGGCGAAGGCAGGCTGGTCGATGACCCACTGCATCATGTTCTTCTTCACCACGGGATAGCCGCCCCGCTCGGA
>CAMCRV010000047.1 GCA_945877365.1 uncultured Clostridia bacterium
GTCAAGGTTCACCCGTAGCCTCAAATGCAGGCGAATCTGTCCGTATTCTACAACAAAAAAAGGGCCTTTCCCGGATATCCAAAAGGATGGAAAAGACCCTTGAAATTTTATATTTCCACGGTTATAGACAAGCGTGATATAATGGAAGAAAACTGTTTCGAGGACTGCTTTATGAACACAAAACTGACAATACAGGAGAAACTGAAAGACCTGCGGGTGGAACGACGCCTGACTCTGGAGCAGCTTGCGCAGGAGTCCGGCATTTCCAAATCCGCCCTGGGCAAGTATGAATCCGACGATTTCAAGGACATCAGCCCCTTCAGCATCGTCACGCTGGCAAAATACTACGGTGTGTCCACTGACTATCTGCTGGGACTGACGGAAATAAAAAATCACCCAAACACAGACCTGCACGATCTGCATTTGAGTGATGAAATGATTGATCTTCTGAAAAGCGGAAAGCTCAACAACCGGCTGCTGTCTGAGCTGGCTCTGCACAAGGACTTCCAGCGGTTCTTGGTGGACATTGAGATATTTGTGGATCGCATTGCCGATATGCGGATCAACGACATGAACGCCATTCTGGAAGCCAACCGAAAGCAAATCATGGAAAAGCACAATCCCGGGGAGAATGATCTGTATGTGCGCACCCTGGAGCTGGCGCAGGTCAGCGAGGAAAACTACTTTGCCCATGTGGTGCACAGGGACATTGACGGTATTATGCAGGATATTCGGGAAGCCCATAGGAAAGACACAACCACTGCCGATACCGCTTCTCCGGTTGCTGAAATCCAAAAGCAGATGGAAACCGCCATGCACTACGAGGGTACTGAGGAAGAAAAGAAAGCCCGGCTGTTCCTGGCAACTCTGGGCATTGATTACGACAAACTGACCCCGGAGGAATTTGTCACACAGATCAATATCCTGAAGAAGTCCGAACACCTGAAAAGCCCCAATAACCAGCGCGGCAAAGTTGCGCCGTATCAGGTGCATGGGAAAGGGAACCGAAAAGGGCGGAAGTAATCCACTCTCCCCTATATCGTTATGTCAGAAAACGAGAAAACCACTCCAATCCCGGGACAGGGAAAAAGGCCATCCGGGACAAAATTAGAACTGCGATAGGGCGTCGTATTTCACTACAACCTTGCTTTGAAATTGGACTCAGTAGCTCGGTCAAAATCAATGCTCTCCTTACCACCAAAAGGATTGTTGTATCTGTAGGACATAATTGCCAAATTGGCAAGCGCTTTATCAGAAATACCCCTTCGGCCATCTGCCGCCGCAAACAAAGCCCCTTCGCCGCCCGGATTCAGGCAGTGAAGGGGGTTGTTTTTTAGTCGGGAATACCGCCGCCGCGAACCACCTGTCCGTACCAGTCCAGGGAGTCCTTAGGGATGCGCTTGCCGGTGGGATAGTCGATAAAAACCAGACCGAAGCGGTCGGAGTATCCATTGTTCCACTCAAAATTGTCCGTCAGCGCCCAGTGGAAGTAACCGCGGATATCCGCGCCTCGCTCCACTGCCCGCCCCAGACATGTGAGATACCGCGCCAGAAAATCGATCCGCTCGGCATCGTGCACCTTTCCGTCCAGATAGATGCGGTCGTTGCAGCTCACGCCGTTTTCCGTGATGAAACCGGGAAGACCATAGCGCTCCTGCAAGAAGCCCACGCCCCAGTTCAGCACCTCGGGGGTCACCGGCCACTTCAGCGCGGTGCGGGGGAAGCCGGTATACCGGGGGGCATAGGCATAGCCTTCCCCATCCGCCGCAACAGCATGACCGTTATAGATGTTGTAGCCCAGCATGTCTGGAACTGCGTGGATGATTGCCATATCCTGCTCCATGACCTTCTGCACCAGTGGTTCCAGAGCTGTTCCGGCGCAGTCCGGGAACTTTCCAAAGCAGACGGGATCCAACACCCAATGATGGGTGAAACCCCAATCCTCCTCAGAAACCGCAAATGTGGCCTCCCGGGCAGCCCGGATATTTTCCGGGGTCTCCTGCTCCGGATAGCACAGCCGGCCTGTGGAGGCAATACCAACCTGCGCATCCGGGTCTGCTCTGCGGATGGCTCTCAGCGCCAGCCCATGGGCCAGCAGCTGGTTCACCAGCACAGCAAACTGCCCTGCCAAATCCAGATGGATTCCCGGGGCGTGCAGACCGTTCTGATGTCCCAGCACAACGGTGCACTGAGGTTCGTTCAGAGTGAAGTAGTGCTTCACCCGTCCCCGGAAGTGAGCCGCCATCATGCCTGCATACCGTCCAAAGGCCTCGGCTGTCTGCCGCACCTGCCAGCCCCCCCGATCCTGAGCCGCCTGGGGCAGCTCCCAGTGATACAGGGTCATATAGGGCGTAATGCCGCTGCTCAGGCACAGATCCACCAGTCCGTCATAATAACTAAGAGCCGCCTGATTCCAGTTTCCGTCGGCGTTGGGATCGATTCTGGCCCAGCTAGTGGAAAAACGATAGGCCTTTGCCCCCGTCTGCTTCAGCAGGGCGATATCCTCGGCATATCGGTGGTAAGCATCGCAGGCGATGTCTCCGGTATCGTCAAAGACGATCTTGCCGGGGGTGTGACTGAAGGTATCCCAAATGGACAGGCCGCCGCCATCTTCGGTGGAATGACCCTCTATCTGGTAGGCACTGGAAGCCGCACCCCATACAAAATCTTCCGGAAACACCCGCTTCATAGGGTTACCTCCACCTGTACACTGGGCTCCGCCGTCAGGGGGACAACCTCGCCGGAAATGGGGGCGCCGTTGACGGTGATGCCCTTTTCCGCTCCGCGCTGAACATGGATGGCATATTCGCTGCCCCGGAACTTCCGGGTGACGGTGTACTCGTTCCAGTCGTCGGGAATGCAGGGCTGAATCCGAAGACCATTGTAGTCGGGATAGATACCCAGAATCGCTTGAGAGATGGACAGGAAGGTCCAGCTGGCGGTGCCGGTGAGCCAGCTGTTCTTGGCGTGACCGGGGTTGCCGGAGGCACGGCCTGTCACCATCTGGGAATAGCAGTAGGGTTCGGTTTCGTGAATTTCACTCTTTTCCTCCAAGTAAGCGGGGCAGATGCGGCGATAAATATCGAAGGCCTCGTTGCCCCGGCCCAGAGCTGCCTCCGCGCAGACAATCCAAGGGTTGTTATGGCAGAACACTGCGCCGTTCTCCTTGAATCCGGGAGGATAGGAGGAAATTTCGCCCAGCTCCACATGGTACTCGGTGTAACAGGGGTCCAGCAGCTCCACGCCGTACTCGCCCAGCAGGTATTTCCGGGTGGATTCCATAGCCTTCAAGCCCTCGCCGGTTTTCTTTCCGATGCCAGCCAATGTGCAGAAGCCCTGTGGCTCAATGAAAATCTGGCCTTCCTTGCACTCATGGCTGCCCACCTTATTGCCCTTTGCGTCATAGGCCCGGAGGAACCACTCTCCGTCCCAGCCGTCCTTCAGAACGGCGGCTTCCATGTCGGCAACGGCCTTGCGGATGGTTGCAGCTTCCTCGTCAAGACCCAGCTGGCTGCACAGCTCAGCATACTCGCCGCCATACTTGACGAACATACCGGCAATGAACACGGACTCCGCCACGGGGCCCTCACTGGGGCCGAAGGTCTGGAAGCTCTCCCCGGGCTCTTCGGAGAAGCAGTTCAGGTTCAGGCAATCGTTCCAGTCCGCCCGACCAATCAGGGGCAGCTTGTGGGGGCCCAGGTTGTTCAGAGTGAAGTTCACGCTGCGGCGGATGTGCTCCAACAGGGGCACCTCGGTGCCGGGCACATTGTCAAAGGGGGTGGGGTGATCGAGAATGGTGAAGTCGCCGGTTTCCTTGATGTAAGCGCACACCGCGCCCACCAGCCACAGGGGGTCGTCGTTGAAGCCGCCGCCGATGTCGTTGTTGCCCCGTTTGGTCAGGGGCTGGTACTGGTGGTAGGTGGAGCCGTCGGCAAACTGGATGGAGGCGATGTCGATGATCCGCTCCCGGGCCCGGTCGGGGATGATGTGCATGAAGCCATATAGATCCTGACAGGAATCCCGGAAGCCCATACCCCGTCCGGTGCCGGTTTCGTAGTAGGAGGCGGAGCGGCTCATGTTGAAGGTGACCATGCACTGATACTGGTGCCAGATGTTCACCATGCGGTTCAGCTTTTCGTTGCTGCTGGAAAGCTGGTAGTTGCCCAGCAGCTTGTCCCAGTAGGCAGCCAGTTCGGAAAGAGCGGCATCCACAGCTTCGGGGGTAGAATACTTTGCACAGACAGCCTTTGCGGTGTCCTTGCGGATGACGCCGGGGGCCACAAACTTCTGATCTCTGGGATTCCTGCCGTAGCCCAGCACGAAGGTGGCGCGCCAACTCTCGCCGGGAGCCAGCGTCACTTCCATGTGCTGACAGCCAATGGGATACCAGCCCACGATTTTGGAGAAGGCGCTGCGCTCCTCCCGAACCAGCTGGGGGTCAGACCAGTCGCCCATGTGGCCAAGGAAGGTGTTGCGGTCGGTGTCCCAACCGGCAGCAGGAACATTCACGCCGTAATAGGCATAGTGATCCCGCCTCTCCCGGTACTCGGTCTTGTGGTAGATCACACCATCCTCTACCTCGGACTCGGCAATGTTCAGGTTGCGCTGATAGTTCTGGGCATCGTCCACCGCGTTCCACAGGCACCACTCCATGACGCCCCAGACGTGGACGGTCTTGGATTCGGTGCTTTCGTTGGTCAGCACAAGATCGTGCAGCTCGCAGTTTTCACCCACGGGAACGAAGAAGGTCATCTTCGCGTTCAGACCGTCTTTGGCACTGTTAAAGGTAGTGTAACCCATGCCGTGGCGGCATTCATAGCGGTCAAGCTGGGTTCTGGTAGGTAGAAAGCCGGGGTTCCAGGCGGGCTTGCCAGCCTCCTTGATATAGTAGAATCTGCCGCCATTGTCCCCAGGGACGGCGTTGTAGCGGTAGCGCAGCAGCCGCTGGAGCTTCGCGTCCCGGTAGAAGCAGTAGCCGCCGCCTGTATTGGAGATCATGCCGAGAAAATCCTCACTACCCAGGTAGTTGATCCAGGGCAAGGGTGTGGCCGGTGTGGTGATCACATATTCCCGGCGGGGATCATCGAAGTAGCCAAACTGCATACGGTTCCCTCCTATGTCACATCGTTAACGATTAAGTTGTGAAATTTAATGCTAGAATAGCGGATTGAGTAAAAAAATGCAAGCATTATTTTCAGATTTTTCGGAAAAATTTATTACCCACAGCATTTCGTACCATTTTCGAAGTCAGATTGCACATTTTTTCGGAAGCAAAATGTACAATATCGCTAAATATTAGTCAAACTGCTTGTTTTACTAAAATTACCCCTTGCTTTTTCGTGCAACATGAGCTATAGTGAATTTACGAAATCGATTAAGCAAATTTCGGAGGGCTTTGGGGCATGGTTTCCATGAAGGATATTGCCAAACGCTGCGGCGTATCCGTAGCCACTGTCAGTAAGGCGCTGAACGGCCAGCCGGACATCGGCGAGGAGACCCGCGCCAGAATTTCCGCCGTAGCGGAGGAGCTGGGCTACATGACCAATTCCGCCGCCCGGGCTCTGAAGACCAACCGTACCTACCACCTGGGGGTGCTGTTCGTAGATGAGCGGCGAAGCGGCCTGTCCCATGAGTACTTCTCCGCTGTACTGGAAAGCTTCAAGGTGGAAGCGGAAAGCCACGGTTACGACATCACCTTTATTAACCATAATGTAGGCGGACGCCCAACCACTTACCTGCAGCATTGCCTCTATCGGGGCGTGGACGGCGTGGTAATTGCCTGTGTAGACTTCAACGATCCTCAGGTTCGGGAACTGGTGGACAGCGGCATTCCCTTGGTTACCATTGACCATGTGTTCAACAACCGTCTGGCGGTGGTTTCCGACAATGTGAGCGGTCTGTATGAACTTGTTCACCATGTTTACCGCAAGGGGCACCGCAAAATTGCTTTTCTCCATGGTGAGCGAACCTCCGTTACAGAAAACCGGCTGACCGGTTTTTACCGGGCGTGCGAGGAACTGGGACTGGAGATCCCGCCGGAATATATCCAGGAGTGCACTTATCATGATCCGGATCGATGTGCCCGGGTCACCAAGGAATTGCTGAATCTGCCGGAGCGGCCTACCTGCATTTTGTTTCCCGATGATTATTCTTACATCGGCGGTCTGAATGTCCTGAACGAAGCAGGACTTCGGGTTCCGGAGGACATTTCCGTTGCCGGCTACGACGGCATCCACCTCGCCAGAGTTCTGAACCTCACCACCTACTGTCAGGATACCCAGGCGCTGGGCACTACGGCTGCCGCCCAGCTGATTCGTCTCATCGAGCATCCCAAAACCACCCTCACCGACCGGATTCTCATCCCCGGTTCTCTGCTGGAGGGCGCCTCGGTCAGGCAGCTGTAGTCCAATGTTGTAAGTTTTCGGGTCAAACCCGTAACGAATTATTAAGGAGGAAATTGAAATGAAAAAAGCACTCGCCCTGCTGCTGGCACTGGTCATGACCCTGTCTCTGGCCGCCTGCGGCGCAAGTGAACCTGCCGCTACTCAGGCTCCCGCCGCCGATAAGCCCGCAACCACCCCCGCCGCCCCCGCTGCCACCGAGGCTCCCGCCGAGGAAGGCAAGGTCTTCAACATCTACGCATGGAATGAAGAGTTCAAGGGCTTCTTTGAGAAGTACTACACCGTCCCCGAAGGCGTCACCGTCAACTGGATCATCAACCCCTCCGACGGCAATATGTATCAGACCAAGCTGGTCGAGGCTCTGCTGAATCAGGCCGATGCACCCGATGACGAGAAGATCGATATGTTCCTGGCCGAGGCTGACTACATCATGAAGTATGCAGACAGCGAGTACACTCAGGATATCACCGCTCTGGGCGTCACCGATTTCTCCAACACCTATCCCTACACCGTTCAGGCCGCTTCCGATGCCAACGGCGTTGTCAAGGGCGTGTCCTTCCAGTGCTGCCCCTCCGCTCTGATTTACCGCCGCTCCATCGCCAAGGATGTTCTGGGCACTGACGATCCCGCCGAGGTTCAGGCTCTGCTGAACAGCTGGGACAAGTTCAACGCTGTGGCCGCCGAGGCCAAGGCCAAGGGCTACTACATGACCTCCTCCGAGGCCGAAACTTTCCGTGTGTTCTCCAACAACGGTGAGGCACCTCTGGTGGATGAATCCGGCAAACTGGTTCTGAATGATGCTATCCGCGCATGGCAGGCCCAAGCCAAAGACTTCACCGATAAGGGCTACACTCTGACCTGCGACATCTGGTCCGATGAGTGCACCGCTCAGATGTTTGCCGACGGCAAGACCATGTGCTTCTTCGGACCTGCATGGTACTTCAACTTCTGCATGGGCAACGCTCAGGATCCCGACAAGGGCTGCTACGGCGACTGGGCCATCTGTGAAGGCCCCGCTGCCCACTTCTGGGGCGGCACATGGCTGCTGGCTGCCACCGGCTCCGACAACCCCACCATGCTGGCTGACATCATGGACACCTTCATCAACGACGAGGAAGTCTGCTCCAACCTGATCAAGAACGAGGCTCAGTTCACCAACAACCAGACTGTCAACGCCAAGTTCGCTGAGGATCCCACTTACGGCAACGACTTCCTTGGCGGCCAGAACGATGTGGCTGTCTTCCTGGAGCTGGCAAAGAACATCAAGTTCGAAAATAAGACCATCTATGATCAGGAACTCACCGAGGGCCTGCAGGGCTACTGGAGAGAGTACTGCGACGGCGAGGTCACCGAGGCTGAGGCTATGGCCAACTACTACAAGTACATCAACGAGATGGATCCCGAGATCGTCACTCCCTGATTACTTGCTTCGGTAAATCCATATAACCTGTGGGGCAGGGCGAAAGCCTTGCCCCACTTTCCAAAAGGCAGTCTGTCCTGGCTTCAGACCGCGCAAATGCACGACTTGAAGCGAAGACAAGAAAGCAAGGAGGATGTCCTATGAATCAACTTTGTGAAAAAGCACCCGCCAGGCGCAAAACCATCAGCTATGCCAAGTGGGGCTACCTATTCATCGCCCCCTTCTTCATCACCTATGGCATTTTCAAGCTCTATCCCCTGTTTCTCACCTTCTACAACAGCTTCTTTGAGAACTATCGATCCGGCCTGAAGCAGGTCGGCCCCAATTTCGTGGGTCTGGCCAACTACATCAAGCTCTTTACCCCCGATGCCAACGGCACCATCGATATTCTCAAGTACGCAGGCAATACCGTCGTTCTCTGGCTGGGCGGCGCCATTCCCCAGATCGTCATCGCCCTGCTGCTGGCCATTTTCTTTACCAGCTACCGGCTGCGCATCAAGGGGCAGCAGTTCTTCAAAACTGTCATCTATATGCCCAACCTGATTATGGCCTCCGCCTTCTCCATGCTGTTTTACACTCTGTTCTCCAATGTTGGCCCAGTGAACCAGCTGCTTGCACAAATGGGCATCATCGATGCTCCTGTTGACTTCTTCGCCATACAGATTACAGTACGCGGTCTGATCTGCCTGATGAACTTCCTGCTGTGGTTTGGCAACACCACCATTCTGCTGATGGCGGGCATCATGGGCATCGATCAGAATATGTTTGAAGCCGCCAACATCGACGGCGCCAGCTCCACCCAGACCTTCTTCAAGGTCACCCTTCCCCTGCTGACGCCCATTCTGGTCTACACCATTATCACGGCTCTCATCGGCGGCCTGCAGATGTTCGATGTGCCTCAGGTTCTGACCAACGGCGCCGGTACACCCAACCGCAGCTCCATGACCCTGATCATGTTCCTGAACAACTATCTGAAAACCAGCAAGAACTACGGTATGGCCGGCGCCATCTCCGTGATCATCTTCATCGTCACGGGTCTGCTGAGCCTGCTGGTTTACCGTTCCCTGACCCAAAAGGACTAAGGAGGGGATACTATGAAACGAGTTCCTGATGAAAACCTGAAGGCAAGACGCAGTCTGCAAATCAGCCGCTTTCTGGTCTATGTATTTCTGATTCTCCTGTCCGCGATGTGTCTGTTCTCCTTCTATATGCTGATTGTCAACGCCTCCCGCTCCAACGCAAACCTGCAGGGCGGCTTCCGGCTGCTGCCCAGCAACTACTTCCTCAAGAACCTGAAGAACGCCTGGACGGATGCCTCCATCAACATCCCCCGGGGTATGCTGAACAGCTTTATCGTGGCATCCTGCACAGCCGTTCTGTCCACCTACTTCTCCGCCCTGACGGCCTACGGTATCCATGCCTATGACTTCAAGTTAAAAAAGGCAGCCTTTACCTTCATCATGGCTGTCATGGTGATTCCCAATCAGGTCTCTGCCGTGGGCTTCTACCAGATGTGTCTGAAGCTGGGCTGGACCAACAACTATCTTCCCCTGATCCTGCCGGGCATCGCCGCTCCCGTGGTGTTCTTCTATATGAAGCAGTACATGGAAAGCGTCCTGCCCATGGAGATCGTGGATGCCGCCCGGGTGGATGGCTCCGGGGAGTTCCGCACCTTCAATACCATCATCCTGCCCATGCTGAAGCCTGCTCTGGCGGTGCAGCTGATCTTCACCTTCGTGGAATCCTGGAACAATTACTTCATCCCCGCTCTGCTGCTGGATAAGGCAGAGATGAAAACCGTGCCTCTGATGATCGCCCAGCTGCGCAGCGCCGACTATTCCAAGTTCGACATGGGCAAGGTGTATATGTTCATCCTGCTGGCAATTCTGCCTGTTCTGATTGTCTATGGCTTCCTGAGCAAGTCCATCATCAAAGGCGTCACCGCCGGCTCCGTCAAGGGCTAACTGATTCTGAATCTGATTCCTGTTTTCTCCTCAAAAGATCCCCCTTCTTGTAGTATTATCCTACACGAAGGGGGATTCACCATGGCCAAACGAAAAAACAAAAAGCTTATCATTGTAACAGGAATAAACCGTATGTGTGAAATTACCTGAAAGCTGACCCACCGTTATTCAAATGCTGTAGGCAATGGATACCTTACGGTGCGTCCTGCATTGTGGAGGAAATCTGACAGAGAGCAAGTTACATACCTATGAAATTCCACACCCCAACAAAAACTCCCCAATCAAGATCACTTTATGCTCCTAACTGGGGGTGTGTAACTGTTTCGCTTGGGAGAGCGCTTGAATGGCATTCAAGAGGTCAGCGGTTCGATCCCGCTTATCTC
>CAMCRV010000048.1 GCA_945877365.1 uncultured Clostridia bacterium
AAGAATGCCAACGGCAACATCACCGTAGGCGGCAGCCAGACGGTCACCGGCAGCATCCTGACCGAAACCAGCACCAATGGCGATATCTCGGTTGCCGGGAATGCAACACTTACCGACAGCACCGCCAAGCTGACTGCCAACCAGAATCTGACGGTTGGCGGCAACACGGTGGTAACCGGCGGCAAACTGACGGCAGAAGCTACGGAAGGCGACATCGCTCTCACGAAGCTTCGTACCCTGAATACCACTACCGGCTTCACTGCAGGTGCGGATATGCGCTTTGACGACTGGATGTCGGAAAAGAGCTATAATACCGTAGCTGTGGGCGGTACCTTCGGTATGCGTGAAAACGGCGGCACCAGCTTCGACAGCTATGAGGCAGGCTATGGCAACAGAGCCTTTATCAAGTACGCGGATACGGATAACAACACCAATGCGCTGCTCAGCATTTCCGCAGGCAATGTGGGCGAAACGAGCAACAGGCTTGTGGTGGATATCCCCGCAGAGCTGACCATGCAGATGCCGCAAGTCGGCAATGTCTACATTGACGCTCTGGAACTGGTTCTGGCAGATTCTGATTCCTTCGATCCCAATTCCGGCACATACAACAGGATCTGGCTCAGCCAGACGGATGACCTGCTGGATGGCTACTTCGTCACGACGCTGGATAACCCGAAGATCAACGAGTTTACTGCCCGGGATCCTGCCACCGGCGAGGAAACCATGCAGGGCGATCGGCTGGATCACATCGTTGCCAAGACGGTGGGAACGGAATTTGAGATTCCCGCAGCAGAAGATCTGGCAGACCGCTTCCTGGGTGCGAAGGGAGAGCTGAACGGCATTCTCAATGCAGCTGCGGTTCAGACCATGATTGGTGCGGAGCTGGACAGCAAGGTGCTCTCTGAGATTATCCCCGATGAACAGCGTGAAACGCTGATGAACCAGCTGGGAATGCTGGATGGTCTGACTGAGCAGCAGAAGCAGGAGCTTCTGGCTCCTGAGCAGGCGCAGAAGGTGCTGGAATCCATCCTGCAGAGTGAAGCCTATGATGCAGAGCAAATCTACAGCGCCATGCTGGCAACGGATGAAGCCGGACAGAAGAAGCTCTTTGCCCTGCTGATGGATGCCCAGCTGAGCGGGCAGACCGAAGGAAAGCCCTTCGCCGATCTGGATCAGCTGATCAATGATCTGCTTACCGATGAGGAGCGTGAGGAGCTCTACAAGCAGGCAATCCGTGAAAATGGCATTCCCGAAGAAGCAGACCCCAACAATACCGGCGATACCGATCCCAGAGCGTTCCATGTGGAAATCGGTGTCAGCACCGGCAATACCACAATCTACAATGACGGCGATATCGAGATTACCGTGAACGGTAACAGCGATCTCACCGCCGAGAACATCCAGTCCGAGCGCGGCGATGTGAGCGTTGAAGTGCAAAACGGCAGCATCCTCTCCGCAGGCACCGGTGCAAACATCACCGGTGAAAATGTCAGCCTGAGTGCATCCGAGAATATCGGCACCCAGGATAAGCCTGTGAATGTGGAGCAGGTCGAGGAAGAACCCAATGTGACCGTAACCGTAATCGGCAAGGGTGTCGCCCACAGCGAGACCATCACCGATCCGGAAGGAAATGAAAAGACCATCTGGGTTATGGATGTGGAGCTTCGCTACGACTGGGCGCGAACGGACGATGCTGAGGCCACCAAGCGTCTGGATGCCGAGGCAGCCAATGGCGATATCTTCCTGGCAGAACAGACCGGAAACACCGGCCTGGGAATCCTTACCGGGGCAGGCACGGTATCTGTCCAGACACCTGGCAGCATCACCGATGTTCGCACAGATGCGGAAAAGGCAGCCGGAACGCCCAACATCACGGCGGAAGAAGCCGTTGTCATTTCCGGGAACGGGTCTATCGGTACAGAAGAGCAGCCCATTTCTGTGAATATTGGCGAGCACATGAAGGCTTCTGCGGAAGGCGATGTCAACATCACCACCACGGAAAACCTCAGCATCACTGCAGATTCTCAGACAGGTGAGCTGAATATCGAAGGCCAGAAGGATCTGACGGTTGACAATACCCAGAGCAGCGCAGGCGGCACAGGGAATATGCTCATCGGCACCATCCAGGCTGGCGGCACGGCTTCCGTTACTGCCAAGGGCGATATGCTGGCTTCGGACGGCAGTTCTCTGGTTTCCGGCGACAGCATCGCACTGAATGCAGTCGGCAGCATTGGCACCGCTCAGCAGCCTCTGAGAGTGGATACCGCAGCGGGCTCCGGCAGCCTGACAGCCATCGGCGGTGCAAATGTCACCGTGGAAGAAATCAACGGCGATTTGGCCATTGATTCCGTGGTCTCCGGCGGCAACGCCAATATTACCGCAGACGGAAGCATCACCGATACCAATGGCAATGCCATTGCAGATGCGGCAGACAGCCAGAAGAAGGCTGACGATGCCAAGAACCTGGCAGACGAAGCTCAGTCGGAAGCAGATGTTCTGGATGAATATGCAGCAGGTATTGAGAAGGTTGCCGCAGACAAGGAAAATCTTGCCAAGGAAGCTGCGGAGCGTGCCGAAGAAATCCAGCAGAAGATTGACGATGCTTTGGCGAAGAATCCTGATGCCAATGTGAACGCTCTGCTGAATCAGCTGAAGCTGGCCCAGGCAGCTGCCGACAAGGCACAGGAAATTGCCGATCAGGCCAAGGCCGAGGCAAAGGCCCAGCGTGCCATCGCAGACGAGGCAGCGGAGAAGGCACAGATGCTGAATGATGCAGCCAAGGCAGCTCAGGATGCAGCAGATGCAGCTCTCGAGAAAGCCAATGCGGAGGATCCTTCCATTAAGACGGGCGGAGATCTGAACCTCACCGCAGGCGGCACCATCGGTACCGGCAGCAATGCTCTGGATACCGAGGTGGGCGGCAAGACGAATGTCTCCGCTGAGGGTGATGTAATCCTGTCCGAGAGAGGCGATATGCACATCGGCACGATCACCAATCCGGAAGATGCCAAGCTGGCGCTGGACAGTACCGGCGGCATTACCTCCGACAGTGTGATTTCCGGCGACGATCTGGATATCAACGCCCTTGGCGGCAATGTGCAGGTGGAGACGGATGTGAACAGCATCAGCGGTGCGGTTTCCGGCGATGCGCAGATCAGCAACTCCGGGGATCTCCGGGTGGATGACCTGACTGTAAAGGGGCAGCTGGATCTAAGCGCAGACGGCGCGATCACTGCCGGCACCAAGGCCGACGGCACTGCCAACATCACGGCGGGCAATCTGACTATCACGGTTCCTGCTAACAAGGATATCGGCACGGAAGTGAACCCCCTGATTGTTGACGCTGACCGCATTACCGCAGACGGCAGAGACATCTACATCAACTTCCTCAAGGATGTGACCATCGATCACATCGAAGGAGAGAAGGTGGATATCTCCGTCAACGGTGATGTCCTGGCGGGCAATGGCAGACCTGAGCACATCCGGGCGGATGATCTGGAAATGGATGTCCTTGGCAATATCGGTACGGCAAAGAAGCCACTGCTGATCCATGTGCCCGGAAGAGCCAACATCCAGACACAGTTCGGTACGATCTATGTCAGAAATCTCTACACCACAGGCGAGAAAGCCATTTCCTTTGGCGATATCGTCAGCGATGTTAATTTCCAATTCGTACCATATGCGTTTATGACGATGCTTCCCGTGGAGCTGAACGAGGATGTTCTGACCCTGAAGGAAGTGGGCGGCAGCCGTATGGTGGACATCCGCGGCAGTGGACTGGATGCGGTGCAAGGGAATGTCCTGTACATCTGGGCTTTGGATGAAGACGGCGTATCCGTTACCAATGAGCTAAGACATCTGCACCTGAATGCGGGAACCGTCCGCATGATGATCGCTCTTGGCTATGAGTGGCTGATGTTCCAAACCGGAGACAGCGTGGTCATGATTCATCTGACAGAGCTTGAAAATGGCTCCTACATCATTACAGTGGACCCGCAGAATGCGGACTGCCCCGTTTGTGTGACATTGGATGATGCGGAATTGACCCAGCTGCCAGAATCCATGATTCTCAGTGAGATCGCGGCTGCGCTGGAACCGGTTTCGTGCAGCGCACTGTAGGTTAAGCAGCAACCCCCACATAGCTTGTTTACCGTAATTGGTATGCAAGTTATGTGGGGGCGTTTTTTGCCGGTTTGATGCGAGGGAACCTTTAATACAAAAACCCGATTTTCTGTCACTCTGTACGATTTGACAAAACGATTTCTTAGTAAGACAGGCACTTCTTATCTGCAAAAAAACTCGATGGCATCGTGGGCAAACCGGGCAGTGCCTTCACCGCCGGCCTTGTCGATGTTCTCGGTCATGCTGTCTCCGGCGATATAGAGCTGCCCCAGACCCTGCAAAATGGGCTTGGTGCAGGTGTAGTAGTGCCGGGTGATGAAGTCCTGCAAACTGGCGACCAGTTCCTGGGCTTCCTGGGATTCGGGGGACAGATGGCGGATTTTGCCGAACCGGGCAAAAATATCCATCAGGGCATCGCCGGTGGACTGCTTCTGCTCGACGGTCTGACCGGCGGCCTTCTGCTCATATTCCTGCCAGGCCTTGGTTTTGCCCCATCTGGCCTTTGCCTCGGCGGTATACTGATCCAGTTCGGTGGTATCAAAGGTGGAAAAATCCATGGAAAACACTCCTGTCGTTTGAATTTTTCGGGCATGGGAGATCAGATTGTCCAGATGCTTCCGCTGAAGCTCCAGAAGGTGAATCTGCTGGGTCAGAGCCTCCATGGGGTCAAAGTTCGGGCTGTCCAGAATCTCCCGGATCTCCTTCAAAGGAAACTGTAGCTGGCGAAACAGCAAAATGGTTTGCAGCCGACGCAGGGCGGTATCGTCATACAGCCGGTAGCCTGCCTCGGTCACCCGGGTGGGCTTCAGCAGACCGATGGCGTCGTAGTGGTGGAGCGTGCGCACACTCACACCGGTGAGCAAGCTGACTTCTTTTACGGTTTTCATCTGATCTCCTCCCGTCAAAGACAGTATAAGCTATGACGCAAGGTGAGAGTCAAGGCCTTTTTCAAAAATTTTTGGAATGTGCTCATCGGTTTTGCTCAGCCGCCTGAAAAATTGGAATTTTTCAAGTTAGGAGTTAGCAGTTAGGAGTTAGGAGTTAGGAGTTATGGTATCCCCTTTGGGGATAGATAAAAAATAACTTGATGAAATTCTTTTGCTACTCTTGTAGGGGCGGCCATCGGCCGCCCTCAACCCTCGATGCGGAACTACCCGATTCTGGCGGCCAATGGCCGCCCCTACGAAAGAAGTGAAAGAACTTTAATCACTCCTAACTCCTAATTCCTAACTCCTCACTAAATAACAATTTGCCGCGCCGATATGCACATTTGGGAAAACAACCCCCTGCCGCTGAGCATTCAGGGCAGGGGGTATGGCATATGCAGGAGGCTATGTGCCCGGGACTGCGCTGTCGCCACAGAGGCTGCCGGGGTGGATCACCATTCTCCCGCGGCCGTCCGATTTGGCCTGATACAGGGCGTTGTCCGAGGCCTCATACAGCTGGTTAAATGTGCCCTCTCCCTGGCAGACTGCCACGCCCATGGAGATGCCGGTCTGGTGCTCCGCGCTTTTCAGCGCCAGATTCACCTTGTCATAGACCTGCTGGGCGCGCATCCGGATGGTATCCTCCGGAGTGCCGATTATAAAGAAGAGAGCGGCTGCAAATTCGTCGCCGCCCATGCGGCAGGCGCAGTCCTCCTTCCGCAGCGCCAGGTTCAGAGCCTGAGCCACGAGAATGAGGAACCTGTCGCCGTCGTGGTGACCGTAGGTGTCGTTGTATTCCTTGAAGTGATCCACATCCAGCATCAGCATCATAACCTGATACCGACCCTCCAGAAGCCGCTGCTCCACATCGCTGCGGAAGGCGGCGTGGTTCAGAAGCCCTGTGAGAGAATCCCTCCGGTAGGTCTCCTCCCAGTGCTTCAGCCGGATCTGCGCCTTGTTCTCCTCCGCCTGGGCAAGCATCTTCATGGAGTAGGTTTGGGACAGATCCACAACGATGATTTCGGAGCGTTCTTCACGGACAGCGGAATCAAAGTATACACGGCCAAGGCAGAAGACATAGGTATTCGTACCGTCTTTGCGGCGCAGACTGTGCTCCTGAAACAGCATGGTGCTGCAGGCAAGGCCGGCGTTTGTCTGGCACAGGTATTCCATCCGTTCCTCATCCGGGATCAGATCGGCCTGATACATGGGGTGCTCTTGCAGATCCTCCTGTGTGTAGCCTGTGAGCTTTGTGAAATTGTCATCTGCGGATATGATCCGCATGGAGTTATCCAGAAGATACCGGCTGTAGGGCACGGGATGCACATGGGTGCAGGCAGACTCGGCACCGTGAGAAACGGGGGAAGGCTCCAAAGTCCTGCTGCCGGCGCTCTGGGCACGCTCCGGCTGCATGATGTAGTCCTGGGGATTTTCCTTCAGCATCTGGATGAATTCCGATACGATGAAGGGGTCAAACTGACTGCCGGCGCAGCGTCTCAGCTCCTGGATGGCATCGGCAGGGGATTTGGCACGGCGGTAGGAGCGGTCGTTGGTCATGGCATCGTAGGCATCCACCACGGCGATGATCCGGGCCAGCAGGGGGATAGTCTCCCGGCTCAGGCCGTCGGGATAGCCCTTACCGTCCCAGCGCTCGTGATGGTGGCGGATATCTCCGGCAATTTCCCGAAGCTCATTGTTGCTGCTGGCGATTTTGTAGCCCTTTTCCGTATGGGACTGGAGAATTTTCCATTCCTCGGGGGTGAGTCTGCCGGGCTTGTTGAGAATTTCCAGAGGGATGCCGATTTTTCCGATATCATGCAGCAGACACAGCAGGGAGAGGTTGCTCTGCTGGCTGTCGGTCAGCTCAATCCGTTTGCCCAGCGCTGCGCCCATCTGCTGGGTGCGCTGGACATGGTGCTCCGTGTCGCTGTCGCACTCCTGAAGGGCGCGGATCAGCGAGGTGAGCATTTCCGAGTGGGTGGATTTCCGATCCAGCAGCTTCTTTGCCCGCATGGCCTTGGCGGCAACCTGAATGGCATCCAGAATGTCCGGGGATGCGTCGTCGGTGGTACTGACGGCATACTGCATGGGATCGGAGCACAGGCTTTTGATCTGACGCATATATTCGTGCATCTGCGCTTCGGTGCTGTGGCTGGAAAGGGCGATGAGGCTTGCCTCCACACCCCGGACATAGTAGGTCTGCTTCGGGAACACCGAACGCATGACACCGGCCAGCTGCTGGATTTTCTGGTTGCCCGCCTGGTTGCCCATGGTGCTGTTGATGACGGAAAGACCGTTGATGTCACAAATGGCCACGGCAGTGGGGGCGGGGAAGGAGCTGCGGCTGGTTCGGGCAAATACCTGAAAGCTGTCCCAATCCTGAAAGCCGGTGAGCAGATCCGTTTCCAGCGCGGCGTCGGAAAAGACAAACAGCTGCCCTAGACACTGACCGGTGTCGTTTCTCAGACTGCGGATGTCGCAGCGCAGCGGCCGCAGCTCTCTGTCGGCCTGGGGGTAAACCTGCACGCAGATGCTGTCGTCCTCTGCACCTGAACTGAGGGGGAGATCATACTGCTTCGCAAAATCCTTCAGGTGCAGACAGGCTTCCGGGTGAATCCCGCCCAGGAGCTCGTCTGCCCGGGCGTTGTGGAGGATCAGCTGATCGTTGTAGTCAAAGAGAACAATGCCCTGACCGATGTTTTCAAAAATCCGGGTTTTCAGGGTATCCAGCATACCGTGGGTGGAGTACTCAAAGCAGCTCCAGTACAGCAGGGCAGCGGTGAAGCTATAGCCGCAGATGGAGTAGTCCAGCAGACTGTACACGCTCACCTCCGGCCAGAACAGAAAGATTCCGTTTACGCCCACAACGCCCAGAATACCCAGAACCACATAGGTGTACTGTGACCGGTATTCCCGTGGGACCCGGAGCTGCTTGCGAACCAGCAGCCATAGCACCGCGGCAACCATGAAATA
Organism: uncultured Clostridia bacterium; assembly: GCA_945877365.1. GTDB lineage: Bacteria > Bacillota > Clostridia > Oscillospirales > Oscillospiraceae > Faecousia. The sequence continues at coordinate 8,022 of CAMCRV010000048.1, forward strand.
GGTATACCCCAGATGCAGGATATACAGGGGCTTCATCTGATAGCTGAATCTGGCGATGGCGGTGTTTCTGGGGACATAGTGAATGGCAATTTCCCGGAAGGGATTGACGGAAAAAACCAGAAGCTCAAAAATCGCGTATGCAAGGAGCAGCCGGATCAGGATTCTGCCGGATCTGGAAAAGCTGCCTTTCGTGAAAAATACGGTGAATTCCAGAAGGCACAGCAGCATAAAGTCAATGGTGACAAAATAGATGCTGGACATGGCGGACATCAGCAGGTAGCTGCTGCTGAGAATACTGATGAGATAGCTGATATCCACCACCGCGGCACCCACGCAGGCAAGCCCCAGAAAACGCCCGGCGGGCGTCCGTTTCTGAAAGGATTTGGCCGCAAGGATGCCGTCAGCCAGAGCAATCAGAATGGAGATCAGCTGGTATCCTTTTAAAAATGCAGAGCCCATCTGTGCCACACCTTCTTATCTGTCGGAAACCACCGGTTCCGGCAGCAATCTCATTTTTCTATTGTGCATATCGGCTTAAGTCGGCAAAGCAACAAATTGTTATTTGTGGGGATGCCCAAAGCCTCCCCTGTGTAAGGGGAGGTGGCAAAAATCTATTGATTTTTGCCGGAGGGGTTGTCAATCCCCCAGTCAGCTTCGCTGACAGCCCCCTTTACACAAGGGGGCCTTTGAGCTCACTAAACAACAATTTCTCAACCGGCTGAGTAAAACCGATAAGCACATTTTCTATTATATAGTTTCCGTTTCGATTTATCAATATGATTATAGAATAATTCCATTCCTGTTTTTCCGGCGTGGCTCAGACTGCGACGGAAGAAGCTGCCAGACTTTTCGGGAAAAAACCGGACTTCGGGGATCCTTCCCTCGGAGTCCGGTTTTTGCGTGGAAACCCTATCCCCCGGATTGGGGGGATACGGAGGGGAGATTCCCCAGATTGTCGTTTTCATCCCCATTGGGGATGGCTTTCAGGTACTCGGTGTCGCCCCGGTGGGCGATGCCCACACCGGCAATCTGCCCCTGCTTTGCCATGGAAACGGCCTCGGGCTTGGATACCAGGGTTTCATCCGACAGCTTGTAGCCCCTGACTCTGCCCCCCTCCTTCACAAGCCCCACGATGCGCTTTGCATCCGGAGCGGCCTGCGGGATTTGATCCAGAGTCTGCCTGACAAGTTCCTGTCCGTCCATTGTTCATCGCTCCTTTCGCCTTAGTGTTTGCCGCAGAGGGGAAAATATGTGGCAAAATGGTGAAAGCGAAGAAGAGCGAATTGACGAAAAGGAAAAACCATCTATAATAGAAATAGAATACACCGGCAGGAGAAAGGGGAATGATGATGTCCAAAAGCACATTGATAAAAGACACCACCATGGAAGAGCGCATGGAGATTATCCGAAAGTGGATTCCGGAGGATGAGGCGATGGACGGCTGCGATATCGACCTGTGGGAGTTTTATGATGATTACATCAAGGGAAAAAAGGAAATCGCGGAGTGCAACGCCGCCTTTGCAGGCTATGATGCTGCAAATCCATAGAGGAATGGGACTGCTTCGGAAAAGTTTCCCTTGACTGTCCCACAATGGCAGGTATTAGGATAACAAAGACATCCGGAAACCCAACGAACACGGGTGACATTTCAAAAGGGAGTGCGTGCAATCTCTGCCGAAGATCGAAAGACCGCCCGGCGGTCTGGATGACCGTCACTTTCGGGCTGGGCTACCGCAAGGAATCCCCCAGAATCGATGTGGCGACGGAACCCTATCCGGGCAGATGGACGCATCATGTGATGGTGGGAAGTGCGGAGGAAATCGACGAGGAACTGCTGAGCTGGATTCAGGAAGCGGCGGAGTTTTCTGCCGCCAAAAAAAGATAAGGAAGAATACTATGGAATTTGGAATCAATCATTTCAAATGGACACGAGAGCCGGAGAGCTTTACTGTGTCCGATGACAGGGTGGAGATCATTACCAGGCCGCATACCGATCTGTGG
>CAMCRV010000049.1 GCA_945877365.1 uncultured Clostridia bacterium
TCACCCGGGCGAAGGCTCGCATTGCCCGTGGGGGCATCCCCACAAATTCCAATTTGTCGCTTTGCTGACTTATGCCGATATGCATATTGGGGAATCTTGCAGCAGAGGTACTGCTGACGGATCACGGCGAATTGTCAATTGTCCATTGTCAATTGTCAATTTTATTCCACCACGATGCAGTAGCCTCTGGGTGCCAATGTGAGCCAGTCGGGAGCCAGCACCTGCAAGTTGGCACCCAGAATCACCCGTCCTGCCGGGATATCCCAGGGATCGCCGCTGCGGTTTACATAAATCTTGACACTCTCTCCCTGCCAGCTTCTGGTGAAGCCCAGACGCTTGTCCCCGGCGGTGAAGAACCGGATATCTCCCAGCCGCAGGGCGGCGTACTCCCTGCGCAGACGGCCAAGGCGGCGGAAATGCTCCACCATCTCCCGATCCTCCCGCCCCCAGGGGAAGGTGCGGCGGTTGAAGGGATCCTTGTAGCCCTCCATCAGAGCTTCGTCGCCGTAGTAGATGCTGGGGCTGCCCGGCAGAGTGAATTGCAGGAAGGAGGCCATCATCAGCCGATCCCTGGCCACCTCCAGCTGATTCCGGGACAGGTGCCGGGAGGCCTTCTCCTCCCGGGTGCCGTCAAAATCGTCCACCAGCGCCGTGAGAATCCGGGGCGTGTCATGGGTGCCCAGCAGGTTCATGTTGCAGGCCACTACCTCCGCAGGATAGTTCTCCACAATGCCCATCACCGCATCCCGGAAGCCCCGGCCGGAGTCCCGACCCCGCATGAAGTCCACAATGGCGGTGCGGAAGGGGTAGTTCATCACGCTGTCCAGCTCGGCGTTGGTGAAGTAGGTGCGGCGGCGGTTGTAGGCAACCTTGTTGGAGGCATCCTCCCACACCTCCCCCAGCACCAGTGCCTCGGGATTCAGCTCCTTCACCCGGTTGTAGAGCAGCTTCAGAAATTCATCCGGCAGCTCGTCCGCCACATCCAGCCGGAAGCCGTCGCAGCCCAGCTTCAGCCAGTGGGCGATGACGCTGTCCTCCCCGGTGATGATATAGTCGATAAAGGCCGGGTCCATCTTGTTGACGGTGGGCAGGGTGTTGAAGTCCCACCAGGAGTGATAATTATTGGGCCACTGGTAGAAGGTATACCAGCTGTAGAAGGGGGAGCTTTGGGACTGATAGGCTCCCTGCCCCGGGAACGCCCCCTCCCGGTTGAAATAGCGGCTGTTGGAGCCGGTGTGGGAATACACGCCGTCCAGAATCACCCGGATACCATGTTCATGGGCACTCTTGCACATGGCCTGAAAATCCTCCAAAGTGCCCAGCATGGGGTCGGGGTTCCTGTAGTCGCCGGTATCATAGCGGTGGTTGGAATAGGCCTTGCCGATGGGGTTGAGGTAGATGAGCCCTACCCCCAGAGAGGCGATATAGTCCATCTTCTCCGCGATGCCCCGGAAATTGCCGCCGTAAAAATCATTGTTCTGAATAATGCCCTTCTCATCCGGCTGCCAGTGGACATCCTCGTTCCAGTCCCTGTGCAGGACATAGGGTTCCAGTTTTCCGGTGAGATCGGGATTGCCGGACTTGCGGAAGCGGTCTGGGAAAATCTGGTAGATCACCGCGCCCTTGGCCCAGTCCGGGGTGTGGAAGGACTCCGGTACGCAGCTCAGCTGCCACAGATCCCCAGCCTCCATATTGGTGTCGTCCCCCTGCTTGAACAGGCGGAAGCTGCCCTCATGGTTATAGACCCGGAAAAAGTAAAAATACAGGGCGCAGCAGTCCAGCCGGAAGCTGCCCCGAAACACCTGATAGGCACCCTTGCACTCCGCCTTTTCCAGCGGAATCTGCCGGGCGGGGGTGCTGTCCTGATACAGAAGCTCGCAGACTACCTGATGCGCCTGCACCGACACCGGCACATGGACACTGAGGGTACATTCCTGCCCCGGAATCAGGGTTCCGAAGGGGGTTTTATGCAGGGGGGATTTGCTGTCGTAAAGAATTCTCATACCGTTCTCCTCTTCCTTTTTTCCGGCGTTTATTATACACGATTGCCCCGAAAAAGAAAAGGAAAAAATTCATTTTTATCCATAAGTCGAAGGACAGCAGCGCGGCAAATTGTTATTTGTGGGGATGTCTAAAGCCTCCCCTTACACAGGGGAGGTGGCAAAAATCTATTGATTTTTGCCGGAGGGGTTGTCAATCCCCCAGTCAGCTTCGCTGACAGCCCCCTTTACACAAGGGGGCCTTTGAGCTCACTAAATTCCAGTTTTCGCACAAAACCGCCCTGCACATGGCGTGCAGGGCGGTAAGTTCAACTTTGTATTACCAGGAGAGCATCTTGTGGAAGAGCTTCATGTACTTCTCTGCCGGGACATCCCAGCTGAAGTCCGTCTCCATGCCTCTTCTCTGCAGATCCCGGAAGCCATCCCGGTTGTAGTTGTACAGGTTCAGGCAGCGCTTGATGGATGCCATAAAGTCATCGGCATTGTAGCTCTGGAAGGTGAAGCCCAGACCGCCCTGGCCGTTTTCATCGGCAGGGGGCACGGTGTCCTTCAGGCCGCCGGTGGCGTGAACCACAGGCACGGTGCCGTAGCGCATGGCGTTCATCTGGCTCAGGCCGCAGGGCTCGGACTTGGAGGGCATCAGGTAGATGTCGCCGCCGGCATAGATCCGGGCGGCAAGCCCCAGATTGAAGGTGATCTTAGCGGCACACTGCTGGGGGAACTGGGCAGCCAGATCCCGGAAGAAATGCTCGTACTGAGGCTCGCCGGTGCCCAGAATCAGCAGCTGGGCATCCTCCTCCCACAGCAGGCGGCGGGCAATGTAGCACAGCAGATCCAGTCCCTTGTGTCCGGCCAGCCGGGTGACCATCACCATCAGGGGCACATCCGGCTTCACCGGCAGACCCACCTCTTCCTGCAGGGCGGCCTTGCAGGCGGCCTTGCCCTCGACGAAGTCGGCGGCGTTGAAATGTGCCGGCAGAGCGGGATCGGTCTCGGGGTTGAAGGTGTTGGTATCGATGCCGTTGGTGATGCCGGAGAGCTTCCAGGCGTTGTTGGACAGAATGCCGTCCAGACCGTGGGCATAGTAGGGATACATCAGCTCCCGGGCGTAGGTCTCGGAAACGGTGGTCACCAGATCCGCCGTCTCGATGGCGCCCTTCATCACATTGACGGAGTGGTTCATATCCAGAGTTCCCCGGTACTCCCAAGGCAGACCCAGCACATCATCGAAGAAGGCGGCGTTGGCCCAGCCCTGATACTCGATGTTGTGGATGGTGAACATCACCCGGGTCTTGGGGAACTGGTGATAGTACAGGGACTTCAGGTAGGCAGGGATGGGAGCCGTCTGCCAGTCGTTGCACTGAATCACATCGGGAAGGATGTTCAGCGCTGCCATGGCATCCAGACAGCCCCGGGAGAAGAAGGCGAAGCGTTCGCCGTCATCCATATCGCCGTAGATGGCGCCGGTACGGCCGCCAAAATAATATTCGTTATCCAGGAAGTAGACCTGCACGCCGTCGCTGCGGTTTGTCAGCTTCATCACAGCACAATACTGCCGCCGCCAGCCCAGACTTACCTGAAACTCCGCCACCTTCACGGTGACATAGGCAGTATTGGTTTTGATCTTGTGGTAATAAGGCAGAAACAGCGAAACCTCGTTGCCCTCAATCCGGGCCAGCGCCGCAGGTAGCGCCTCCATTACATCTCCCAGACCGCCGGACTTGGCGTAGGGCGCGCCCTCAGAAGCGCAGATGGCAATTTTCATACAGTTTCCCCCCGCTTGACAATGATGGGATTCTTTCTGGTGCCAATCAGCTTGGCGCCGGGCGTCACGGTGACATTCTTGTCAAGGATGACATACTTCAGCTCTGCGCCCTTGCCGATGACGGCATCGTTCATCACCACGCAGTGCTCCACCTCGGCATCCTCATGGACGGTGACCTGACGGAACAGGATGGAATCCTCCACCTCGCCGTCGATGATGCAGCCGTCGGCCACCAGACAGTTCTCCACCTCGGCATCCTCGCCGTAGTAGGTGGGCACCCGGTCGCGAACCTTGGTATAGATGGGGTGGTTGTAGTAGAACAGATCCTGCCGGACATCCTTTTCCAGCAGAGACAGGCTGTTGCTGAAATACTCCTCAATGGACTCATTGTACATGGCCAGACCTGCAAACTGGTAAACATTGACGCTTACCTTGCCTCTCTGCCAGCCGCCCAGCACCAGATCCCGATCCATATGGAACTTGTCCCGGGCAATCATCTCCTGGACATTCTTGATGAGCCACATCTTGTTCACCACGAAGATGTCCATGGATGCCAGGTAGTCCGCAGGAGCGGCATAGTCCACCAGCATATCGGCAACCTCGCCGTTTTCATCCAGCTTGATGGCCAGATCCAGCAGCTTGGAGCCGTTGGCAACGCCGGCCTTGGTCACCACGGTGATGTCCTTGCCGCTGGCCACATGGGAGTTCAGCACATGGGTCAGGTCAATGTTGGACAGCACGGCGGAGTCAATCATCACCACCAGCTCGTCGTCACCGCCATACTCCAGAAAGTCCATGGCGTTGTTCAGGGACTCCAGCTTGCCGCGATAGACATGGCTGGTGGACATGGCGTAGGGAGTCAGGAATTCCAGGCCGCCCTCTTCCAGCTCCAGACCCCACTCCTCACCGTCGCCGATGTGGTTGATCAGGGACTGATAGCTGTGACGGGACAGGATGCCCACATGGCGGACACCGGCAGCGCAGAGGTTGCTCAGTGCGAAGTCCACATGGCGGTAGCGGCCGCCGAAGGGGATGCTGGCCATGGTGCGCTTGTTGGTCAGCTCGCCCAGGGTGGCGTCATTGGTGAAAATAATACCCATTACATTCATAGTGCGACCCTCCTCTTACAGCATATCGCCGGGACGGAGTACGGCATTGGCCTCCAGCACGGCTCCCTTTGCAGTGACACTGATCTGCTTCTTCTCGCCGGGGGCGAAGGCTCCGCCCACAACGGCATTTCTGCAGATGCGGCTGTTCTCGCCCAGAATGGCGTGACGGACAATGGCGCCGGGCTCGATGACGACACCGGGCATCACCACGCTGTCCTCCACCACGGCATCCTCACCCACGGTGCAGCCCACGGAGATGATGGAATGGGTAATCTTGCCATAGACCTCGCAGCCCTCTGCCACGAAGGAGTTGCGGATCTTTGCGTTGGTATCGATATAGCTGGAGGGCATGGCGCTGTTGCGGGCAGAAATCTTGCTGCGCTCGTCGCCCCAGAGCTTGAAGGCGGGATCCTTGCCCAGCAGATCCATGTTGGCCTCCCACAGGGAGTCGATGGTGCCCACATCCTTCCAGTAGCCGTCGAAGGGATAGGCCATCAGCTTGTGGCCGGCGTTCAGCAGGTTGGGAATGATGTTCTTGCCGAAGTCATTGGAGGAATTGGGATCCTCCTCGTCGGCAAGCAGAGCCTCCCGCAGCACGGGCCAGCTGAAGCAGTAGATACCCATGGAGGCGTTGGTGGACTTGGGCTTGGCAGGCTTCTCCTCAAACTCATAGATGGAGTTGTCGGGATTGGTATTCAGGATACCGAAGCGGGATGCCTCCTCCAGAGGCACATTGCGCACGGCGATGGTGCAGGAGGCGTTATGCTCCTCATGGTAGTGCATCATAGCAGCATAGTCCATCTTGTAGATATGGTCGCCGGAGAGCACCACCACATAGTCGGGATTGAAGCGATCCACAAAGTCGATATTCTGGTAGATGGCATTTGCTGTGCCCTTATACCAGCCGGACTTCTTGTCGTGGCGCTCGTAGGGGGGCAGCACCTGAGCGCAGCTGTGGGTTTTGTTCAGACCCCAGGGCTGGCCGTTGCCGATGTACTCGTTCAGCTCCAGCGGCTGGTACTGGGTCAGAATACCAACGGTATCAATACCGGAGTTTACGCAGTTGGACAGGGGGAAATCGATAATGCGGTACTTACCGCCGAAGGGGACGGCAGGCTTAGCCGTTTTCTCCGTGAGAACCTTCAGGCGGCTGCCCTGGCCACCGGCCAGAAGCATGGCAATGCAGCGTTTCTTCTGAAAATACATGGTCACAGCTCCTTACATTTAGTTTTCTTGCTTCTCTCCTTGAAAAACAAACGGGATACCCGTATTCTTCCACACAAATAACATACCATATTTTTAACCATTGCGAAAGGGACAATTTGAATAAATATTGCAAAAACTTTTGTCGATTCTGCCTAAAGCATCTTCCAGGAAATCGGCATTTTTTCAGGGATTTCCACAGCTTTTAATCGTTTTTCCAGCCAATACAGCCCCAACCACCGGCCAAATTTGAAGCCACAGTTGGGAAAATGGGCCCGGATCTCATAGCCCTGTTTTTCGTGGAACCGGACGGAGCGGACATTCTCCTCCGTCACCAGCGCATACAGAATCTGATACCCCTGCTTCAGAAGCAGCTCCTCCAGCTCCCGGTAGAGCCGGGCAGCGATGCCCCTGCCATGAGCCTCCGGGCGCAGATACACCGTAGGCTCGGCACACCAGGAATAGGCCGCCCGGGTATAGGGATGGCTGGCATAGGCATAGCCCAGAATGCTGCCGTCCTCCTCCCACACCAGCCAGGGAAACTGCTGTGTGATATCCAGAAACCGCCGGGTGAAGGTGTCCAAATCCGGGACATCATATTCAAAGGTGGCGGTGGAGCTGCGCACATAGGGGGCATAAATCTCCAGAATCTGCTCTACATCGGATAGTTCCGCGGCACGAATCATGGTTTTTCCTCTTTTCCGGGAGCGCAGGCTTTCTGCCGCCCCGCTCCTGTTTCTGTCAGGCGCATACCGGTATCCGTCAGCAAAACGACAAATTGCTATTTAGCGAGCTCAACGGCCCCCTTGTGTAAAGGGGGCTGTCAGCGAAGCTGACTGGGGGATTGACAACCCCTCCGGCAAAAATCAATAGATTTTTGCCACCTCCCCTTACACAGGGGAGGCTTTGGGCATCCCCACAAATAACAATTTATCCTTCCTCTGCATCATGCCGATATCCATTTGCTGTTATTTTATTCCTTTATCGCCCCTGCGTCAAGCATTGACAGTGGGGCAAAAATGGGGTAGAATAGTTTTGAATATTGAGAAAAGGAGGATCCGTCATGGACGCTGGCAGTAGTGGCAATATACCGGAGCGAAGTAGTGAACCGCCCGCGCTTTTGACGGGACTTCGATAGCTTCGTTTCAGGTAGATTTGCCTCTTAATTCTGAAAATAATTAGGAGGAAACTATGGCTGAACGGTTTGAAATTGTAGAAAAAGCCCTCCTGCATATGCTGGAGGAAAAAAAGTATGCAACCCTGCGGGATATTCTGGCCACCATGAACCCCAGCGATGTGGCCGGGGTATTCAGCAATCTGGAGGAAAAGCAGATTCCTCTCATGTTCCGTCTGCTGCCCAAGGAGCAGGCGGCGGAGACCTTCGTTGAGATGGAGCCGGATGCCCAGGAGCTGCTGATCCGGGGCTTCTCCGACAATGAGCTGAAGGAAGTGCTGGACGAGCTGTATGTGGACGACGCCGCCGACATTGTGGAGGAAATGCCCGCCAATGTGGTGAAGCGGATTCTCAAGGCCGCAGACCCGGAGATGCGCAAGTCCATCAACCAGATTCTTCGCTATCCCGACTACTCCGCAGGCTCCATTATGACCACGGAGTATGTCTCTCTGCGTCCCAACATGACCGTGGAGGAGGCCATCCTCCGCATCCGCCGTCAGGGCGTGGACAAGGAGACCATCTACACCTGCTATGTCACCGGCAAGGATCGGAAGCTCATCGGTCTTGTCACCGTCAAGGATCTGCTGCTGGCAGAGGACGATGAGACGAAGATTGAGGACATCATGCTCACCAATGTGATTTCCGTCACCACTCAGGACGATCAGGAAGAGGTCGCCCGGATGTTCGGAAAGTACAACTTCCTTGCCCTGCCCGTGGTGGACAAGGAAAACCGGATGGTGGGTATCGTCACCTTCGACGACGCCATGGATGTTATCGAAGACGAGACCACCGAGGATATGGAAATCATGGCCGCTATGACCCCTTCGGAGAAGAGCTACCTCAAGAGCACCCCCTTCGATCTGTTCAAGCACCGGATTCCCTGGCTGATGCTGCTGATGGTATCCGCCACCTTCACCGGCATGATTATCACCTCCTTTGAAAGCGCCCTGAGCCTGCTGCCTGTGCTCACCGCCTTCATCCCCATGCTGATGGACACCGGCGGTAACTGCGGCTCCCAGTCCTCCGTCACCGTCATCCGTTCCCTGAGCCTGAACGAGCTGAAATTCAACGATGTGTTCCGGGTCATGTGGAAGGAAGTCCGCACCGCGGTGCTGTGCGGCATAACGCTGGCTGTCCTCTGCTTTGTGAAAATCCTGCTGGTGGATCGTCTGCTGATGGGCAACACCAGCATCAACCTGATGGTCAACGGTGTTGTGTGCCTGACCCTGGCGGTGACCGTGGTGATTGCCAAGTTCGTGGGCTGTTCCCTGCCCCTGCTGGCAAAGAAGCTGGGCTTCGACCCTGCGGTGATGGCCTCTCCCTTCATCACCACCATCGTGGACGCCCTGTCCCTGCTGGTGTACTTCTCCTTTGCAAAGACCCTGCTGGGAATTTAAGAACGCAAAAGAGTGCGCAGTATAGCGCACTCTTTTATGTAATTGACAGTTCCCCATGTTTGTCATCCTGAGCGAGTGAAACGAGTCGAAGGATCTTCGCACCCGGTTTCTGCCATGCAGTGGGTAAATGCGAAGATTCTTCGACTTCGCTCCCTTCGGTCGCTGCGCTCAGAATGACAGGAGGGGCTGAACCGTTGGAAAAAGCAGATAATTGTCAACTGTCCATTGTCAATTGCCAAAAGGAGCGTGCTGCAAAACAGCACGCTCCTTTTGGATATTAGAATTCACACTTCTTGGCAATATAGTCCTTCAGCTCTGCAATGGGGATACGAACCTGCTCCATGGTGTCACGGTCACGGACGGTGACGCAGTTGTCGGCAGGGGTATTCTCGTCGCCCACGGTCTGGAAGTCCACAGTGATGCACAGAGGTGTGCCGATCTCGTCCTCCCGGCGGTAACGCTTGCCGATGGAGCCGGCATCGTCGAAGTCCACCATGAAGTCCTTCTGGAGCATATGATAGATTTCCTCAGCCTTGGGGGTCAGCTTCTTGCTCAGGGGCAGGACGGCTGCCTTGAAGGGAGCCAGAGCCGGATGCAGACGCAGCACGGTGCGGACATCGGGGTTGCCGTTCTTGTCCACGCCCACCTGCTCCTCGTCATAGGCCTCACACAGGAAGGCCAGAGCCACGCGGTCGCAGCCCAGAGAGGGCTCGATGAC
>CAMCRV010000050.1 GCA_945877365.1 uncultured Clostridia bacterium
CAACGAAAAAGCACCCCTTCGGGGGTGCTTTTTCATTGGTATGGGTGGTGGACTCGAACCTATTGGATGGGGCAGTCCGGTGGACAGTTCCGGCAGCCGGTTCAAAAACCGGCTGCCTCCTTACCGTTTGCCTGCGGCAAACGGGCAATCGAGCCCGGCCACCGGCACCAAACCAATATAATCCGAACCTAGTTTTCCTAAGCGGGAGATGGGTTCGGATTATTTGTTTTCTTTGGCAAGTTCGAGGATGGCAGCGTTCCTCTGATTTCCCGATGCCCTGTGAATTTTTCACAGGGGCATTGTATTTTTTACAGAAATATGTTAGGTTTCCTGCTAAGAATCCCTCTATTAGGGTGAAGAGCAAAACACAGGAGGTGTAATCATTGAATGACAATCAGATAATCAAACTGTTCTTCACCCGGAACGAAGATGCCATCGCCCAGACAGCCTGCAAGTACGGAACCCGGCTGACGGGCTTGGCGGCAAATATCGTCCGGAACAACGAGGACGCCCAGGAGTGTGTGAACGACACCTATCTAAAGGCGTGGGACACGATTCCGCCAACGAAGCCGGATCATTTCTTTGCGTACCTGGCGAAAATCTGCCGCTTTTTTTCCTTTGGCAGGCTGGACTGGAACAATGCCGCCAAACGAAACGCGGAGGTTATCACCTTGACGCAGGAAATGGAGGAGTGCATTCCAGGCTCCTGGCATGACGAGACTGTGGAAAGCGACGAAATCGGCAGCCTGATCAGCAGTTTTCTGCACGGCCAGACACCGGAAAACCGAATGATTTTCGTCAGGCGCTACTGGTATGGTGACAGCGTCAGCGAGATTGCCCTGCGCTATGAACTCAGCCAGAGCGCCGTTGCGATGCGGCTGTCCCGGACAAGAAGCAAATTGGCATCCTATCTGAAAAAGGAGGGTATTCGCGTATGACAGGAAAGGATATGCTGGAAGGCATCCAGAATCTGGATGCGGGTTTCATTGAGGAAGCAGAATTTGGTGATTTTCAGGAAAACCGAGCCGGTATTTCCGGCAGCAAGAAGCTGCTGCTTCTTCTGGCGGCAACCCTGATTATGGGCGCCATGACCGCCGCAGCGGTATTTACCCGGTGGTCAACCACCATGCAGCTGGGCGGCGGTGTGCAGCCCTCTGAGCAGATCAAGCAGCAAGCGGAGCAAAGCGGCCTGTCTGTCATTCCCACGGAGAGAAAGGACGGGAAAAAGGAAGCGGTTTTCGCAACGGACAACGGCATTACGGTGACACTGGCGCAGACGGTCATGGATTCGTACCGCGGCAAGATAATCTTCCGCATGGAAGGACTGGAGCTGGAGGAGGGACAGGCTCCCTGGGCATGGTTTGACTTCCGGATTGACGGCAAAGACAGCCGGGATCTGGGAATCAGCTGGCAGGCAGGCTTTTTCCCCGGATATACACTGGATGCCGGTGGAAACCCTGTTTATGTAAAAAACGGAAAGTCAATTCCCAGTGTTGGCGAGAATCAGGAGCTGCTTCTGGACTATCAGCTTGGCGACGGAAGCATTGAGTTCAGCATTGACATGGATTTCAATCCAAATGGGGAGAGCCTGTTCGGAAAGGAAATCATATTTACCTTCACCGGCTTCGGCATTCAGGGAGAGAAACTTGAGGACGAGGATATCATGACCGTCCCCGGTAACTGGGAACTGCGCTGGACGCTGGAAGGCAGCACACAGGAACCTGTGAAGTGGACGCCCAATGGGGAAATCGGACATTGGGGCATCACCCTTGTGGAAGCGGAAATTGGTCAGTTCAGCATGAAAACCACATACAAACTGGATGAACAATATCAGGACCCTGAGGACTTCCACCAGAAAAATGAGTGGAGCATTGGTCCGGCAGGTGTCCGTCTGAAAGACGGAACAGAGATTCTGGAGTTTGGCGGCACAGGCTATGGTGAATGGAACCCTGAGAGCCATCTGTATACGGCAATTACGCGGTCAATGAACACCATTCTTGACCCCAGCCAGATTGCCGGTATGTATTTCTACGCCGGATACGAGCTGAATGAACAGGGCTACCGGGTGGATAAACCGTATTATTACATTCCTTTTGCATAACAATTCTGATGATTACCGATCGCTTCTGAAAATAGAACCTGCTTCCCTCTCCATGATATGCTCCCCATAGAGTAGACACTCGAAATAACAAAAGTTTCGAGACTACACTATGGGGAGTATTGTTAACCTACGCAGTTCCGGTCGAAGGGCCCAAAGGATGTGGATTGTCTACCCGTAGTCCGTAAGGCATTGTCAGCGGCGACTCGCCGCCAAATTCCAATTTGTCGCCTTGCTTCCCTTAACCGATATGCAAAAAAAGAAAATGTCCCGGGAGCAAGTCCCGGGACACTTATCCCGATTCTGTTCATCCACCAGCCGGTATCCGCAGGCAGCGTGTAATACGGCGGTGCGAAATCATATTGAATGCACAGGCGGATCAAAGCGAATCAGGCGTGTGCGGGGGGTGAAACGGATGCGGAACGGTCGCCGTCCACCGTGCACGGCATCGTCCTGGGAGCATCCAGCGTCAGACCGCGCACGAACAGGTTTTCCTGATGCTGCGCAAGCAGCTCCAGAGAGACGGACAGCAGCAGTTCCAGCTGACGGTCGGGGTCATCCAGGGGAATGCCGAAATCCTCCTTCATCCTGCGAATGCGGTACAGAACAGTGTTCCGATGGGTGTACAGTCGCTGGCAGGTCTCCTGCAGAGAGTGGTGGCACAGAAGATAGGCCAACAGCGTCTGGCAGTATTGGGTATGCTCGGCGGCATCGTGGCGGGCCAGCGCACATACCTCCGACGCGATCAGGTCGGGGCGATCCTGCAGCCGGCGCAGCATCATCAATGTGTGCAGCTGGTCGGCGCGCACGCAGAAAGGATGGGAGGAGCGCAGAAGCAGGTAGTCCATGACCTCATGCGTGGCGGCGTAAACCTGAGGCAGCGCGTACAGTCTGTCCAGCGGGTCGGAGATCACCACACGCAGGTGATATTGCGCAACCAGCGGCTCAAGTGCAGACAGGTCATGGTCGCGGTTCAGAAACAGCAGCACCTCATCGTTGTACAAAAACGGGTGGGAGGCATAAAACGCATATTTCAGCTCGCTTTTCAGCGTATCCTCGGCCAGATGCAGATTGTGATACAGACCCAGATGAATCAGTGCAACACGCTCGGGGTGGAAGCCTGCCAGCCAGGTGGAGGACGCCTGAAGCAAGAACAGCGCTTCGGTGGAAAACTTGTTCTCCAACAGGTGCAGAAGCACCTCCTCGGCGGTGTTGAACATCAGTCCGCTGCGGTTGCTCTCGAAGAACAGCTGCTTGGCCAACACCGATTCCACCACAGTGAAATCTCGCCGCTCCACCTGTCGGAGCGTGCCGTGGATATCCACCAGCACCAGATAACCTACGCGGATGCCGCTGGCAATCAGTGGGGAAAACCGTCGTTGCCACGGACTGTCGGCCAATTCCACATACAGCTCGCCCTGCTGCGCCAGAGGGGCACTGTTGCTCAGCAGTGAGCTGGCCTCGTAGGTTAATTCACCCCGGTCAACGGAGCCTTGAAACGGCCTGTCCTGAAATCCGGTGGGCATATACCAGGATACGGCATGGAACGAGTCGTCCACCACCATCACCGGGCAGTCAAACAGTGCCGCTGCATCGGATGTCAGCTGGTTCAGACTGTCTGTCCGGAAGAAATCGTTGAGAAATGCGGTGAGATCCATTGCAATCCTCCTTTGTGCGTATCGCACAATCATATGATACGAAATTATACTGAAGGAACCTTGCAAAATCAAGCCCGCCGAGTACAATATTATGCGTACCAGGAAAAAATGTACGAAAAAAACGAAAGAAAAGCATGATCAGAGGTAGGTGTAAGGGTTATGGAATCGGAAAAGAAGAATGTAAACATCTGGAAGTCACTTCAGAAGGTTCCGGCAGGCACGATGTTCGTGCCGCTGATCATTGGTGCGTTGATCACAACGATCACGGAGGGTGTGTTCCACTTCGACCTGTGGGCAACGCTGGGCAACCCCATGAAGGATATGTTTTCTTCCAGCGGCCAGATGCTGCTGATCGGCCTGATGCTGTTCTGCACCGGCACATCGCTGCGGCTGAGTGATCTGAAGGACGCAATGCATCGCGGTATTTTGCTGATTCTTGTGCGGCTGATTGCGGCATACATGCTGTCGGGGCTGTTCTTCCTGGCCTTCGGCTATGACGGTGTGTTCGGCATCTCGTTTCTGGCCTTCGTCTGCGCCGTCACCAGCGCCAATGCCGCGCTGTACATGGGAATCATTCAGCCGTTTGGAGACAAGGCTGACAAGGCCAGCTTCGGTGTGATGCTGATCTGCTCCATGCCGTTGCTGCCGCTGCTGTTCCTGAGCTTCTTTGGTGCGTCGGGCTTCGGCATTGCGCAGGTGGAACAGATCATCTCCCTGCTGATCCCGTTTGTGCTGGGTATGCTTCTGGGCAATCTGGATGCGGATATCCGCAAGGTGTTCGCAGGCGGAAACGCTATCATCCTGCCGTTTCTGGGCTTTGAGTTTGGTTCCACCATCAATCTGTTTGAGGCGTTCAGGATGATTCCGCAGGGACTGCTGCTGAGCCTGGTATACTTCGTGGTCACGATCGTTCCGTCCTATGTGTTCGAGCGTGCCGTGCTGCATCGTCCGGGCTACGCTTCCGTGGCCAGTTCCTCACTGGCAGGCGTGGCGCTGAGCATTCCGACCATTGCGGCGGCATCCAACGCAGCGCTGGAGCCCTATGTATCCACCGCCATCGCCACGCTGGCATTCGTGCTGGCAATCACCAATGTGCTGTGCCCGTTCATGGTTCGCTTCTGCCTGAAGCGCCATCCGGCGGAGCCACAGCAGATGGAACGGCTTTGAGTAACCGAACAGGAATCGACTGTATTTTAGGAGGTTTTGATTATGAGCAAGATGATTCAGGCATCTACACTGAATGCGCTGATGCTGGGCAATTTTGACCGTACCATTTCCGTGAAGGAGTTTTTACGCCAGGGCGATGTGGGTCTTGGCACCTATACGGGTCTGGACGGCGAGGCCATTTTTGAGGATGGCGTGGCCTACCGTGCCACGGCAGAGGGCAATGTGACCGTGATGAAGCCCGAGGATGGCGTGGCCTTCGGCACCGTAGCACACTTTGACGAACATGTGCCCCAGCAGCATTTGACGGACATTGCTTCTGTCGAGATGCTGAAGCAGAAGCTGGAGCCATACATCCAGGACAATAAAAATGTGTTTTACATTCTGAAGGGACATGCCGAGTTTGACGCCATGCATGTGCGCAGCTGCTTTGCCTGCGAAAAGCCGTATCCGACGCTGTCTGAGGCGGCCAGCCAGCAGCGCGAGTTCCACTACGCCAAAGTGCGCGGCGATCTGGTGGCTGTGTACTGCCCCGCCTATGTCAACGGCATCAATATGCCGGGCTGGCACTTCCACTTCCTCAGTGGTGACAGGACGAAGGGCGGTCACATTTTGGGACTGAGCACATCTTCCCTGGCGTTCAAGCTCAACCGGCTGGACGCATATGAGATCATCCTGCCGCAGAACCAGGAGTTCGCCAGACTGAATCTGTGTGAGGATCTGTCTGCGAAGACCGCCGCCGTGGAGGGCGGAGCACACAGGTAATTGTAAATTTCCAATGTTGACAGGGGGGACGCTTCTGACAGGGGGCGTCCTCTGCTTTCTGTCAACCTCCGGTCGGGCAAGGAGGGCCACACCATGTACTACCATATAGCTGAGACACTGAAGCCTGTACAGCCGTCAGAGGTGGCGGTTTGGGAGAGAATTGCAGTCATTCTGAAGCCGGAAGAAATCAGAGCAAATCCGCTGCCGCCTATGCTGATTCCACCGGATTCCATGCTCTGTGCAGAAAAGATCAGGGGCTGCCGGCTGATGGTTGAGCAAAACCGGATCCTCGGCGAGATTCATATTCCGGCAAGACCACATCAGCCGGAAAAGAGAATTGTTTTCACATGGTGGAACAGCAATCTTCTTTTCGTGGATCCGGACGGAGAGGCCGGCGAATGTATGGAACGGGTTCAGCATATGCGCCCGCATCATGCGGATGGAGCGGATGATTTGCTGATGGATGTCTGTCTGGCCCTGATCATGGATGACCTCTCCCATATTCAGAACATGGAAGAACGGATTTCCGGACTGGAGCAAATGGTGCTGGATAACCGGACGGACAGGTTTATCAGGCAGATGAGCCAGCTCAGGAAGGAACTGAATCAACATAACCGGTACTACGCCCAGATGAATGATATGGTGGCAACCCTGCAGGAAAACACCACCGATCTGCTGGACGAATGCAGTTCCGGCAGGCTGCAGTACATTCTTCGCAGACTGAACCGCTTGCAGGAAGAAACCCAGATGCTGCGGGAATATGCAAGCCAGGTTAGCAGTGAATACCAGGCTCAGGTGGATTTGGGGCAGAACCGGATCATGAAGCTTTTAACAATCGTAACCACAATTTTCATGCCGCTGTCTTTGATTGCAGGATGGTATGGAATGAATTTTGTCAATATGCCGGAACTACATTGGGTCTATGGGTATCCGGCAGTAATTGCGTTGAGCGTACTGATCGTTGGCGGCTGCATTTACTACTTCAAGAAAAAGCGATACTGGTAAACGGAAACGCCCTGGAATGAATTTCCGGGGCGTTTCGTATCCTGTGTTTCTTCATGGCATTTCCTCCTTAAAGCTCCGCGGGCGCGCTTTCCTGCATGGACAGCATGATTTCCAGATTCCCGTTCCGGCAGCGCAGGTGGTCGATCAGTTCCTTTTCGCTTGCGACTTCCCGCAGGGTCAGGTCGTAGCTCAGGCGGAAGAGACTTCCCATATTGGTGGTTTTTACCCGGGTCAGGGTATAGTCTGTGGTGTAATGGCGAAGCACCTCGTCAAAGACTCCGCTGTAGTCCAAGCTCTCGGGAATCGTGACAGAAAGGGTACGATACCGCTGCCCATTTCTCCCTTCCCCCAAGCCCAGACGATTGTAGAGCACATTCATGACGGACATGATCAGCGCAAACAGCAGCGCAAAGCCAAGGTACCCCAGTTTATCACCGATGCCGGGCACGGCATCGGCCTGTCCATCGCCAGCGCCATCGCAAGCGCCCATAACGGGCAGATTCACGCCTCCCAGCCCAGCCCCGGCAGCCTGCGCATTGCGGTAACGCTGCCCAGACGGCAGAAACAGGCATTCAAACGATGATAAATGAAGGAAGCAGGATTGGAAAACCCAATCCTGCTTTTCTGTGCGCTGATCTATCTTACCGCTTCTCCGGACAGAGCCATTCTTCCCCATCGCCCCCAGAACAGCCTCCACCATTGTTTCACTTTGTCTGCCTGGGGAACTTCCGGGTTACTTTGTGAACACAAATTCCTCCATCCGGCGGAAGGCCTCCTCCACCCGGTGCCGGGGCAGAGCCAGATTCATTCGCAAGTGGCAGGGGCCGTGGAACTGCCGCCCGTCCTGCACGGCAACGCCCACATCCCAGCAGGCGCTCAGCACATCGTTGATGGTTTTGCCGTGGGCGGCGCACCAATCCGTGCAGTCCACAAAGAGCATATAAGTACCCTCCGGACGGCTGACGCTGACCCCCGGCAGGCGTTGGGCGATGAAATCACAGGCAAAGTCGATGTTGCCGGTGAGCACCTGCCGCAGCTCCTCCAGCCATTCGTAGCCCTCCTCCTGATAGGCGCCCATCAGGGCGTACATACTCAGCACATTCATGGAGTTGTAGTGGCACAGAGACTGCTCCTTGTCAATGCGGTGGCGAAGCCAGCTGTTGTAGATGATGGAGTAGCTCCCCACGAGGCCTGCCAGATTGAAGGTCTTGCTGGGGGCGTACATGGCCACGGTGCGCATTCTGGCGTCCTCGCTGACGGACTGGGTGGGGATATGCCTGTAGCCTGTCAGGGTCAGATCAGACCAGATTTCATCGGAGATGACGAACACATCGTACTTTTTGTACAGAGCCATGGCCTGCTCCAGCTCCCATCTCTCCCAGACCCGGCCGCAGGGGTTGTGGGGAGAGCAGAGGATGGCAGTGTGGATTTTGTTGTCCACAATTTTCTTCTCCATGTCTGCAAAATCCATCCGCCATACTCCGGTTTCGTCCTTTACCAGAGGGCTGTGGATGATGTGGTAGCCGTTGTTGTTCAGGGTTTTGGTAAAGCCAATGTAGGTGGGGGAATGCACCAGAACATTGTCGCCCTTGGAGCACAGCACTCCCAGAGCGCTGGCAACGCCTCCCAGCACGCCGTTGGCGTAGCCGATGTGCTCCGGTTTCAGACCCTCTACGCCATTGCGGCGGTTCTGCCAGCGGATAATGGCGTCGTAATATTCCTGCCGGGGCTCGAAATAGCCGTAGGTGGTGTGATCCACCCGGGTGTGGAGCGCCTGTGGGATGGTGGGCACGGCGGCGAAGTTCATGTCCGCAATCCACATGGGAATCAGGTCAAAGCCCTCTTTGGGCGCCCGGGGAGCCCAGGACACCCGGCCGGGGCCGTCCACGGCGATGGCATCCCAGCCCTGCCGCTGGGGAAGGGTAGTAAAATCGTATTTCATGGAATATCCTCCTGTGTCGTATTTTGTCTTATTATAATTTGTGCTTATCGGTTTTCCTATGCTGCGAGATAAATTGGAATTTGTGGGGATGCCCAAAGCCTCCCCTGTGTAAGGGGAGGTGG
>CAMCRV010000051.1 GCA_945877365.1 uncultured Clostridia bacterium
TGTCAAGAACTTTTTTCAAGTTTTTTCAAACTTTTCTGAGCGGATTCTTGTTGCTTGCCGCTCTGAGCAAGCTGAGTCATTTTAGCATATCCGTTTCTGTTTGTCAACCTCTTTTTTGAAGTTTCTGGAAACTTTCTTCCGGATATCCTCGTATTCTCAGCCCCTCGCGGACATCTCACATATTCTACCATCCCCGACTAACTTTGTCAACCCCCTTTTTCGGCTGTTTTCGTCTTTATTTTGAAGCTCCCCTCTGCCTCTTCCAGACCTGGCAGGGTCATCCCAGCCCTCCAATCACTCAATCTCAGCTGCGGCTTATGAGCCCGGAGAAAAGGCGTTATCTCCTCCACATCGATTCTCCCCTCCGTCTCACACAGAGCCACCTCCTGCTTCTGATTGCTTTGCAGCTGGTACAGCAGAGCCTCCGCTTCCCTGTTCAGAATCAGATAATCCGCGGTATCCAGGTAAATCACCCCATCTGCTTTCTCCTTCAAATCCTCTGCCGCCTGCTTCATGGTGGCGCCTGTACCTCTGTCGCCGCTGTCCGTTTCTATGACAATTTCGTTTTCCAGCTTCTGAATGAACACCGTTTCCACGGGAATCAGCATTCCGATATCCGTCCCGGGTTCCCCCGCCCAGCACACCGCTGCCAGGATTCCCAGATAAAGAAGGATTCGTTTCATTTTTGGTTCCTCGCATCCTCAGGTCTCAGTTTTCTGTCCCGCCACTTCCGGTTCACCAGTCTCTGCCTCAGAATTTTCCCCTCCGGGATCCCCAGATAAGGTCTTCCCATGCTCCTGAGCCCCATAAGGTGGATTGCCAGAATGGTCATTCCCCCGAGAATTCCGTACAGGCCGCCTATGGCTGTCAGCGCCACGATTCCGAACCGCCACAGCCGCATGGCGTTGGCCAGATCCCGGTTGGGCAGCACGAAGCCGCAGACGCCTGCAATACTCACCACAATCAGAGCTACCGGCGAAACCAGCCCCGCCTCCACCGCCGCAGTGCCCACCACGATGCCCCCGATGGTGGATACGGACTGTCCGATGGCCTGAGGCAGATGGATACCGCTCTCCTGCAGCAGCTCAAAGGCCACCAGCAGTGCCAGCACCTCCGTGGCTGTGGAAAAAGGAACCGCCTGTTTGCTCTCCACCATGGCCCTCAGCAGGGGCAGGGGGATCAGCCACTGGTAGTGATTTGCCATCAAAAGATAGAAAGCAGGCAGCAGCAGACCCAGCACCAGTGCAATATACCGCAGCAGGCGCACGGCGGATGCGGAGAGATAATCCCGGCTCCTGTCCTCCGGACTGTCCATCAGGTAGCCCAGATTCACCGGCGCCAGATAGGCCAGGGGCAGGCCATCCACCAGCAGCCCCACTCTTCCGTCCAGTAATCCCTGCGCAAAGGTATCCGTCCGCTCCGTGTATTGCAGAAGCGGAAAGGCGGTTTTCCGGGAGCCGGTGATGTACTCCTCCACCGAAGATGGAAACAGCATTCCATCCACATCGATTGCTTCCAGCCGCTTCTTCATTTTTTCCACCAGCTCCGGTGCCGTGATACCCTCAATCCAGACCACTCCCACATTGGTGAGACTTCTCCTGCCCACTCTGGTTTCAAAAATCCGCAGGTCGGGGGTACGCAGATGGCGGCGCAGGAGGCTGGTATTGCTGCGGATGGTCTCCACGAAGGCATCCTTGGGGCCTTTGACGGTGTTCTCCACCTCCGGCGCGGACAGACCCCGTTTTTCCCCGGTTTTCACCTCAAAGGCGATGGCTCCCACCCCAGGAAACAGGATGACGCAGAAGCCGTTCACCAGCTTTTTGCACACGGTATCCAGATCCGGGCAGGGATCTGCCACGCTGTTGTACACCGCCCCGGACAGGGCGCGGTTATACAGCTGCTGCATGGTTTCCCCCTGCAGCCGCTCCGATATGGGTTTGACAATGTAATCCGAGGTATCCGCCCCGGAGGTCAGGCCGTCAATGGCATAGCAAAACAGCGTCCACTGACCGCATTTCAGCTCCCGGGCAATAAAATCCCCTGCCCCATCAAATCTTGTGCGTATGGACTGGTCGGTCATGGCAAATTCACCTCCATCGTCCCACAGTCTTCCCTTTTTCTCGGAAATCCATACCTTTTGCGTTGCATTTTTCCCGTCCCGGTGGTATATTACATTGATATAAGGGAGGGTATGCCATGAAACGCATCCAGAATATTGAGAAGCTGACACAGAATCCCTATCTGAACCTTTACCGGCTGGATACCCGGTTCCGGGACGGTTCTTCCGGGAAGTATTATATCTCCTCGCGCAGACCGGAGTCCCACGCCATCAAGGCCGCCACCCACGACAACCGTCCCGACGGTGTGATTCTCTATGGCGTTTACGGAGAGCAGAAGGATCGGGTGGTGCTGGTGAAGCAATACCGCTACCCCATCGATGCCTATGTATACGAATTTCCTGCCGGGCTGGTGGAGCCGGGGGAGGATCTGCTGGAGGCCGGAATCCGGGAGATGTTTGAGGAAACCGGCCTGAACATGGTACCCAAAGCCGCGGGTGCCTGCAGCCGCCCCTTCTTCACAACCGTGGGCATGACGGACGAAAGCTGCGGAACCGTCTACGGCTACTGCACCGGGGAGCCCACCTCCCGGCATCAGGAGCCCACCGAGGACATTCAGGTGGTGCTGGCTGACCGGGCAGAATGCAGACGCATCCTTCGGGAGGAAAATGTTGCCATCATGTGCGCCTATATGCTGATGCACTTTATCGCGTCGGAAGGGGATCCTCTGGCTTTTTTGGATAAACTGAACTGATTAGGAGGAACGCTCCATGTCCCATACCATTGCCGCCATCTCCACCGGCACCCAGGTCACCGCCATCGGCATTCTTCGGCTCACCGGTGACGATGCCATTGCCGTTGCCGAAAAGGTCTTCACCCTGAAAAACGGAAAGCCCCTGTCCTCCGCCGCCGACCGCAAGCTGTGTCTGGGGAATCTCCACGACCGGCAGGGTCGGATCATCGACGAGGGCATGGCTGTGGTTGCCCGGGGGCCCCGATCCTACACCGGAGAGGACACCGTGGAATTTCACTGCCACGGCTCCCCTGCCCTGCTGAGTGCCGGACTGGAGGCTCTGTATCTGGCTGGAGCCAAGCCTGCCGGGCGGGGAGAATTCACCAAACGCGCCTTCCTCAACGGCAAGCTGGATCTGACTCAGGCAGAGGCCGTCATTGACCTCATCGAAGCGGACAGCGCCGATGCCGCCGCCAACGCCGCCGGGCAGGTGGGAGGACTGCTGCAGCGAAAGCTGGCTCCCATTTACGACGGGCTGGTGGATTTATGCAGCCATTTTCACGCCGTACTGGACTACCCCGACGAGGATATTGCCGATTTCGGGCTGGAAAACTACGCCGCTCCCCTGCAAAAAGATGCCGATACTTTGAAAAGTCTGCTGGACACCTACGGGCAGGGCAGGATTCTCCGGCAGGGGGTTGCCGCCGCCATTGTGGGCAGACCCAATGTGGGAAAATCCAGCCTGCTCAATGCCATTGCAGGATATGACCGGGTGATTGTCACCGATATCCCCGGCACCACCCGGGACACCGTGGAGGAGGTTGTGATGCTGGGCAAAACCCGGCTTCGCCTGACAGACACCGCCGGTATCCGTCAGACACAGGATACCGTGGAGGCCATGGGTGTGGCGCGCTCCCGTCAGGCGGTGGAAAACGCCGATCTGGCGATCTTTGTCTGCGACGGCTCCCAGCCTCTTGTGGATGCCGACCGGGAGATCATCCGGCTGTGCCGCAGCTGCAGCCACAGCATCGCCCTGATCAACAAAGCCGATCTGGGCTGCGTAATCGCACAGGAAGAACTGCCCTTCGATATTGTACTGCCTATCTGTGCCCGAACCGGGGCAGGACTGGATGCCTTGGCGGAAGCCGTGGATGCCATCTTTGCCCGGGAAATCCCCTGCGACGGCTCCATTCTCACCAACACCCGGCAGTTTGATGCCTGCCGCCGGGCTTATGAGGCCATTGTCCGCTCTCTGGCCGGTCTGCATCAGGGGCTGACCCCCGACATGGTGCTCATCGACATTGAGGAAGCCATGGAAGCCATGGGCGAGGTCACAGGAGCCACCGTCCGGGAGGACATCACCGCAAGAATCTTTGAACGCTTCTGCGTGGGAAAATAAGGGAATATGCTGATCGGCTTTTCTCAGCGAAAGGAATATTTAGCGACTTGAGGCCTTCCCCTTTGGGGAAGGTGGCCGAGCGTAAGCGAGGTCGGAAGAGGCTCCTACCATTTCGCCGAAATGCAGAAGAAGGATTTATGCTTTACCGCCCTCTTCCGCCCCAGTGTGCGCACTGGGGCACCTTCCCCAAAGGGGAAGGCTTAAGTCGGTAAAGTCCGTCATTGCTGACTGAAACCGCAACCACATATATGGAATAAAGGAAGAAACCTATGATCTATCTTGACAACTCCGCCACCACGAAGCCCTGTCCGGAGGCTGTGGAGGCTATGGCAAAGGCCATGACCCAGGACTGGGGCAATCCCTCCGCCCTGTATGGCTTTGGAATCTCCTCCGCCCGGCTGCTGCGCACTGCCCGGAATCAGGTAGCCGCCGCCATGGGAGCGGAGCCTGACCGGGTGTACTTCACCTCCGGTGGCACAGAGGCTGACAACTGGGCGGTGTTCGGCACCGTGAAAAAGCTGGGCAAACGGGGAAAGCACATCATCACCACCGTGCTGGAGCATCCTGCCATTTTGCAGTGCATGGCGGCTCTGGAAGCCCAGGGCTATGAAGTCACCTACCTCACCCCCGACGAAACCGGCACCGTCACTGTGGATTCCCTGAAGGCCGCCCTGCGGAAGGACACCATTCTGGTGTCCGTGATGATGGTGAACAATGAGGTTGGCTCCGTGATGCCCATTGCCCAGATGGCAAAGCTGACCCATCGTGTCTGCCCCGATGCCATCTTCCACACCGATGCCGTGCAGGGCTTTCTGAAGGTGCCCTTCACCGCAAAGGCTCTGGGGGCAGATCTGATTACCGTCTCCTCCCACAAGGTTCACGGCCCCAAGGGTGCCGGCGCTCTGTATATCAGCCCCCGGCTGAAATCCTTTCCCCCTCTGATTCTGGGGGGCGGTCAGGAGGGGGGCTACCGCAGCGGCACGGAGGCCACCCCTGCCGTCTTCGGCTTCGGCGCCGCCTGCGCCGCCGTCAGCGCCACCTTCCGGCAGGATACCGGGCGGGAGCGGCAGCTTCTGGAGCTGCTGGCGCAGGAGCTGAGCACCATGGAGGGCGTGGTGATCAACGGCTGTCACGCCGCCCCCCACATTCTGAACATCGGCATCCCCGGGGTACCCACCCAGAATTCCATCAACCTGTTGCAGGATGCCGGAATCTGCGTCAGTGCTGGCAGCGCCTGCGCCAAGGGTCACCGGAGCCATGTCCTCACCGCCATGAAGATCGCCCCGGAAATCATCGACGGCTCCTTCCGGGTTTCCCTGTGCCGGGACACCACGGAAAGCGACATCCGCCTTCTGGTGAAGGTGATCCGGGAGGATATCCTTCCCAGAGCGCGCTAGTTTTTTACGGGAGTGCCAAAGATTTGGCCCTCCCGTTTCCTTCTTTTTGTAGCTGTCGAAAAAAATGCAATTTCCCTCTTGTAATCCTGCGTCGCATCTGCTAAAATACGGAACATGAAATTCTTTCTGGGGAGGACATTTGTTTATGAGTTATGTAGATGAGGTATTGGCTCAGGTCAAAACCAAGAACGGCAACGAGCCGGAATTCATTCAGGCCGTCACCGAGGTGCTGGAATCCCTTCGTGTGGTCATTGAGGCCAACGAGGAGCAGTACCGCCGGGATGCCCTGCTGGAGCGGCTCACCACCCCCGAGCGGTGCATCCTGTTCCGGGTGCCCTGGGTGGACGACAAGGGTCAGGTGCAGGTGAACAACGGCTACCGTGTCCAGTTCAACAGCGCCATCGGCCCCTACAAGGGCGGCCTGCGGTTCCATCCCAGCGTCAATCTGGGCATTCTGAAGTTCCTGGGCTTTGAGCAGGTCTTTAAGAACTCCCTCACCGGCCTGCCCATCGGCGGCGGCAAGGGCGGCTCCGACTTCGACCCCAAGGGCAAGTCCGACCGGGAGGTCATGGCCTTCTGCCAGAGCTTCATGACGGAGCTTTGCAAGTACATCGGCGCGGATACCGATGTGCCCGCCGGTGACATCGGCGTAGGCGGCCGGGAGATCGGCTACCTCTTCGGCCAGTATAAGCGCATCCGGGATCTGTACGAGGGCGTGCTCACCGGCAAGGGTCTGAGCTACGGCGGAAGCCTTGCCAGAACCCAGGCCACCGGCTACGGCCTGCTGTACCTCACCGATGAGATGCTGCGCTGCAACGGCAAGACCCTGGAGGGCAAGACCGTTGTGGTTTCCGGCGCAGGCAATGTTGCCACCTATGCCATCGAAAAGGCATGGCAGCTGGGAGCCAAGCCCGTCACCTGCTCCGATTCCAACGGCTGGATCTACGATCCCGACGGCATCGATGTTGCCACTCTGATTGATGTGAAGCAGGTGCGCCGCGCCCGTCTGACGGAGTATGCCAAGGCTCGTCCCAACGCCCAGTATCACGAGGGCAAGGGCGTGTGGACCGTCAAGTGCGATGTGGCTCTGCCCTGCGCCACTCAGAATGAGCTGAATCTGGAGGATGCCAAGGCTCTGGTGGCAAACGGCTGCTTCGCCGTGGCTGAGGGCGCCAATATGCCCACCACGCTGGATGCCACCAAGTACCTGCAGGAAAGCGGCGTACTCTTCTGCCCCGGCAAGGCTGCCAACGCTGGCGGCGTGGCCACCTCCGCATTGGAGATGACCCAGAATTCCGAGCGTCTCAGCTGGACCTTTGAGGAAGTGGACAGCAAGCTGAAGACCATCATGGTGAACATCTTCCACAATCTGGACGATGCCGCAAAGAAGTACGGCATGGAGGGCAACTATGTTGCCGGCGCCAACATCGCCGGCTTCCTGAAGGTTGCCGACGCCATGAGCGCTCAGGGTATTGTGTAATCATCAAACGCAAATCGCCCCCGGAATTTTCCGGGGGCGATTTTTCGTATGTGCTTATGGGCTTAAGCGGTCTTTAGTGACTTAAGCCTTCCCCTTTGGGGAAGGTGCCCCAGTGCGCACACTGGGGCGGAAGAGGGCGGTAAAGCATAAATCCTTCTTCTGCATTTCGGCGAAATGGTAGGAGCCTCTTCCGACCTCGCTTACGCTCGGCCACCTTCCCCAAAGGGGAAGGCATTACTCAACTAAATATTCCTTTTGCTGAGAATAGCCAACCAGCCTGTTTTGGGAAACCGCTTAGTAGGCAATGCCCCAGTAGACCATCTTCTTGGCAGGCTTGCCGCAGCAGGCGCAGGTATCACTCAGGTGCTCCTGAGCGAAGGGGATGCACCGGGAGGACATTCCGGCCACTTCCTTCATCTTCATCTCGCACTCCAGATCGCCGCACCACATGGTCTTGATGTAGCCGCCGTTCTCCTCCTGAAGCCGCTTGGCCTCCTCCAGAGAATAGGCCGTGAAGATATGCTCGTCCAGATTCTTCTTGGCCTTGTCGTACATCTGCTGCTGAACCACCTGGAGCTGCTCTGCCACAGCGGATTCCAGCTCTTCCAGCTTCACAACCACCTTCTCCCGGTCGGTACGGCGAACCAGAACGCACTGGCCGTTCTCCAGATCCCGGGGGCCGCACTCCACCCGCAGGGGAACGCCCTTCATCTCGTACTCGGCGCACTTCCAGCCCATGGAGTTGTCGGAATCGTCCATCTTGCACCGCAGACCGGCGTCAATCAGGCGGTCACGCAGGGCGGCTGCGCCCTCCAGAACGCCGGGCTTGTGCTGGGCGATGGGCAGGACAATCACCTGAATGGGAGCCACCTTGGGGGGCAGCACCAGGCCGTTGTTGTCGCCGTGGGTCATGATGATGCCGCCGATGAGACGGGTGGAAACACCCCAGGAGGTCTCATGGGGGGTGGTTCTCTGGTTGTTCTTGTCAGTAAACTCAATGCCGAAGGCCTTGGCAAAGCCGTCGCCGAAGTAGTGGGAGGTGCCTGCCTGCAGAGCCTTGCGATCGTGCATCATGCACTCGATGGTATAGGTAGCCTCTGCGCCGTTGAACTTCTCCTTCTCGGTCTTCTGACCCCGGGTGACGGGCATGGCCAGCACATTCTCGCAGAAATCGGCGTAGACATTCAGCATGGTCTCGGTGAAGGCTCTGGCTTCTTCTGCGGTGGCGTGGATGGTGTGACCCTCCTGCCACAAAAACTCCCGGTGCCGCAGGAAGGGACGGGAGGTCTTCTCCCACCGCAGCACGCTGCACCACTGGTTATACTTCATGGGCAGATCCCGGTGGGACTGCAGCACATTGGCAAAGTGCTCGCAGAACAGAGTCTCGGAGGTGGGACGGATGGCGTACTTCTCCTCCAGCTTCTCGCCGCCGCCCATGGTGACCCATGCGCACTCGGGGGCGAAGCCCTCCACATGATCCTTC
>CAMCRV010000052.1 GCA_945877365.1 uncultured Clostridia bacterium
TGTGCTTTGACGAGCAGGGACAGCCGGAGCGCACCTTCATTCAGCAGAAAACGGAGACGGAGCAGGTTCGGCGCAGCGTTCCCGACCCGGATGGAATCCGGCACCGGATGGAAAATCTGCGGACGGACTATGACGCCGGAGAGGAATTCTACGATTGGCCCATCTACGGAAGCGAATCTGTCCTTGGCATTCTGCGCCTTCCCAAAGACCGGGCGCAAGCGCTGACGGAGCAGCAGACGAAGCTCCTCCACTCCATGATGGAAAGCACAGCTCTGGCCATGGACCGACTGCGGGCGATGAAAGAGCGCATTCGCACCCGGGAGGAAGCCAATCAGGAACGCTACCGGGGCAATCTCCTCCGGGCCATTTCCCATGACCTGCGGACGCCGCTGGCGGGCATCATGGGCACCAGTGAAATGATTATGGACATGACGGAGAAAGACGATGCCCGATTTTCTCTGGCAGAGGGCATCTACAAGGACGCGGACTGGCTCCATTCCCTTGTGGAAAACATTCTCAGCCTGACCCGGCTCCAGGACGGTCGCCTGACGCTGAACAAGCAGCCGGAGGCTGTAGAAGAAGTCATCGGCGCGGCGGTGCTGGCCATCAGCAAGCGCGCGCCGGAGCGGGAAATTGCTGTGGAGATTCCCGATGACCTTCTGATGGTGCCCATGGACGCAAGGCTCATTGGACAGGTGCTGGTAAATCTCCTGGACAACGCCCTGAAGCACACCCAGCCCGGGGAGGAAATCTCCGTGACGGTCTCCAAGAACAACGATTTCGCTGTTTTTGTGGTTGCCGACCGGGGCACCGGCATTCCCGAACAGGATCTGCCCCATGTGTTCCAGATGTTTTACACCACAGAAGGGAAAGGGTCGGACGCCAAACGGGGCATCGGTCTGGGGCTTGCCATCTGCGAGTCCATTGTAACCGCCCACGGCGGCACCATCCATGCCCAAAACCGAACGGATGGGAAAGGGGCGGAATTTACCTTTACCCTGCCACTGAAGGAGGGAGACGCCGTTGAGAAGTGAATGGATTCTGGTTGTGGAGGACGATGCCCAAATCCGCAGCTTTATCACCTACACCCTGAAACAGGAGGGCTTTCCCTGTCTCACTGCCGGAAATGCCCAGGGGGCGCTGTCCCAGCTGGTATCCAACCAGGTGGACCTGATGCTGCTGGATTTGGGATTGCCGGATTTTGACGGCATGGAGGTCATCAAAAAGGTGCGGGAGTGGTCGGAGGTGCCCATTATCGTGGTATCTGCCCGGGATCAGGACAACGAAAAAGCCGCCGCACTGGATGGCGGCGCAGACGATTATCTGACCAAGCCTTTCTCCGCTACGGAGCTGATGGCCCGGATCCGGGTGGCTCTTCGGCATTCCCGCCGAACCGCGGTTTCCACCCAGCAGACCGTCTACGCTGTGGGTGGGCTGTCCATCGATCTGGAGCGGCATCTGGTATTTCTGGACGGGGCGGAGCTGCATGTGACCCCCATGGAATATAGCCTTCTGTCGCTTTTCCTCCGGAATGTGGGCAAGGTACTGACCACCCAATACATCATCCGGGAAATCTACGGCCCGGGCTACGGAAACGACACCCAGGCCCTGCGGGCGCTGATGGCGGGACTGCGGCGGAAGATCGAAAAATCCCCGGCAAAGCCCCGGTACATCCTCACCGAGATCGGCGTGGGATACCGGCTGGTGGATGAATAACCCCATACGAAACGCCCTGGAAGTTCATTCCAGGGCGTTTCCGTTTACCAGTACCGTTTTTTCTTAAAGTAAAAAATGCAGCCGCCAACGATCAATGCGCTCAGCGCAATTACTGCCGGATACCCATAGGCCCAATGAAGTTCCGGCATATTGACAAAGTTCATTCCATACCATCCCGCAATCAAGGACAGCGGCATGAAAATTGTGGTGACGATTGTCAAAAGCTTCATGATCCGGTTCTGCCCCAAATCCACCTGAGCCTGGTATTCACTGCTAACCTGGCTTGCATATTCCCGCAGCATCTGGGTTTCTTCCTGCAAGCGGTTCAGTCTGCGAAGAATGTACTGCAGCCTGCCGGAACTGCATTCATCCAGCAAGTCGGTGGCGTTTTCCTGCAGGGTTACCACCATATCATTCATTTGCGCGTAGTACCGGTTATGTTGATTTAATTCCTTCCTGAGATGGCTCATTTGACTAATGAACTTTTCCGTCCGATTATCCAGTACCATTTGCTCCAGCCCGGAAATGCGCTCCTCCATGTTCTGAATATGGGAGAGGTCATCCGTGATCAGGGCAAGATAGAAATCCATCAGCAAATCGTCCGCTCCATCCGCATGGTGCGGACGCATTTTTCTGACCCGTTCCATACATTTGGCAGCTTCTCCGTCCGGGTCAACAAAAAGAAGATTGCTGTTCCACCAGGTGAAAACAATATGTTTATCCTGTTGGTGTGGTTTTGCCGGAATATGAAGCTCACCAAGAATACGATTCTGCTCAACCATTAGCCTGCAGCCTGTGTTTTTTCCGGGGGAAAGCATGGAATCCGGCGGGAGCAGCGCAGACGGCAGATTGCTGTGTACGATATCTTCCGATTTCAGAATGACAGCAATTTTCTCCCAGCGTGAAATCTCTTCAGGCTGTATGGGCTTGAGCGTTTCAGCAATGCAATAGTACATGACAGGTTCCTCCTTATAGCATATCATCCGGGATTTTCTGGATTGCATGGTGTTCTCCTTTTCTGACGGATGTGACCTTATCACGAATTTGTGATGTTGTCAACACGCATCCGAGGATCCTGATCTTCCTGGGATTGGACCGGCAAACAGCTTTTGACGGGATAATCGAGGCAAAACAGAAGGAACACCCCAAAATGTCCGGGATCGAAAATAATTCCCGGTCAATTCATTTCGGCCCAACGAAAAAGCTTGTGTGTTTGCCGGTTCCATTCCGTGCCAAGCTCCCTCGACTACGCTGCGCTTCGCTCAGGATGACAAGATTTTTTGTTTTTTGCGGCTGCTCGACAAACACCAATTTATCGTGCCCCTGCGGAAAACCGGCAGGCGTGTTTTCTCACAGAATTCTCACAGGAAACCCCGATCTCTCACACCGTACTCACGGCTTCCGCGCTAAAATCCCAGTGTAAGGTAAATCCGAAGGGAAAAAGGAGGATGTTCACATGACGACACAGGAACGGGCCAGCCGCAGTATGCAGCTCCAAGCCCTTTGCGATGGGGTGCGGAAATATGCCAAAGCCCGGGATTTTCAAAAATGCGTGGCCATGATTTGCCAGGCCATGGGGGAATTTCCCAATGCGCCGGAGCCCCACAATCTGCTGGGAATCGTTATGGAAAAAGAGGGTGACCACGCCTCTGCCATGCGCCACTTCCGGGCAGCCTACGCACTGGACCCCACATATGCACCGGCAAGGCAAAACCTGGATCACTACGGTACATTTTATTCCCGGGGCGGCTGCGCCTACGACAAAAGCGATTGCCCGCAGGAAGCTCCATCGCCCTATGAAATTGAATTCGATGAAAGAGGCATTGGTCACGCGGTCAGGAGGAATACAAAATGAGCATTTTGAAGAACAAAAAGCAGGCAGACTATACCATCATTGTGGGCTGCGGACGGCTGGGCGCCAATCTGGCGAACACCCTGTCCGAGGAAGGCGAAAATGTCCTGATTCTGGATAAGGAGAAGGAAGCGTTTCGGAAGCTGTCCCCCTCCTTTGGCGGGCTGACGGTGGAGGGCGACGGAACAGATTTGGATGTCCTGAAAAAAGCGGACATCTCCCGTGCCAATGCGGTCATAGCCGTGACCAACAACGACAACACCAATATTCTCATTGCCCAGCTGGCAAAGGAATTCTATTCCGTTGGACGGGTCATTTCCCGGCTGTATGACCCGGAGCGGGAATGCGTCTACCGGGAGCTGGGCATCGACACCATCTGCCCGGCAGTGCTGTCCGCCAACGAAATTGACAAGCTGCTGGAGAAGCAGAACCCCACGAAGGAGGCTGTTTAACCATGAAAGGAAATGTGCTTTTGGTGGGCGGCAGGAGCAAAGCGAAATCTCTTGCCCAGTCTCTGCTGAAAAAAGGTTATCGGGTCACGGTCATCAACAAGGATTTGCCCGACTGCGAAAAACTGGCGGAAAATGAAAAGCTGACTGTGATTCACGGTGATGGCACAAAGCCCTATGTGCTGGAGGATGCGGGGGCCGGAAATATGGAGATTGCCATTGCGCTGACGCCCCGGGACGAGGATAACCTGGTGGTTTGCGAGCTGTGTAAGAAGAAGTTCCGGGTTCCAAAAACTTTGTCACTGCTGTCCGATCCCCAAAAAACAGACTTCTTCTACAAAATGGGGGTGGACAGCGTGGTCTGTGCCATTTCCGCTGTCACCAGCATCATTGAACAGCAGGCGTTCATGGAGGAGATGGCAAAGGCGATCCCCATTGGAGAGGGCCGGGTGCAGCTTCTGGAAGTGCCCATAACGGAAACAGATCCGGCAGCCCAGAAGCAGGTCTGGGAAATCAATCTTCCCAAGGAGGTCATCATCGGCTGCATCCTCCGCCGGGATCGGACCCTGATCCCCAGAGGCGATACCCGCATTCTGGCGGGAGACATTCTTGTCCTGATCTCGGGAAACGAGCAGGAGGAAATCGCGATTCTGGAATTAAAGGGCGGTGAAGCCAAATGGCAAAAATGAAAGAGTGCTCCAACCGCGGCAAGCTGATGGTCATGATCGGTCTGCTGGTCATCGCCCCGGTGGCAATTCTCCCGTTCTATCCGCAGGACATTGGCTATGCAATCTACTTTCTGCTGACCGGGCTGCTCTCTATCCTGGCAGGGGGTCTTGTATGCGCCTTTGGGAAGCGGGAAGCCTATTTCAGCTCTGACCGTCTGACTGCTCAGCGGCACAGCAACAACACCGTGCTTTTTACCTGGTTCTGGGGAATTGCAGTCGGTGCCATGCCCTTCTTCCTTTCGGGGCAACTGAAATTCGTGCAATCTCTCTTTGAATCCGTCAGCGGCTGGACAACCACCGGTCTTTCCGTGATGGATGTGGCAAAGACCTCCCATATCTTCCTGTTCTACAGAAGCTTCATGCAATACTGCGGCGGCCTGGGCTTTGTGATGATGATGGTCATGCTGGTGTCCGGCAAGCGCTCCATGGATTTGTTCAACGCGGAGGGGCATCCCGACAAGCTGATGCCGAACCTCAAGCAAACCGCCCAGACCATTTTTGAAATGTACATCCTTTTCCTGATTCTGGGGACGGCTGCCTATGTGGTTTGCGGGATGCCGCTGTTTGACAGCCTGTGCCACGCCATGTGCAGCCTGTCCACCGGCGGCTTTTCCACCAAGCTCAGCAGCATCGGCGAGTATCACAGCCTGTCCATTGAAATCGTCACCATCGTGTTGATGCTCATTGGAACCACCAACTTCGCGGTGCTGCTGCTATTGCTCCGGGGAAAGTGGCGGCAGGCGATGCAGGTCAGCGAGGTACGGTTCTTGTTTTTGCTGCTGTTGATTTTCGTGCCGTTGATGGCCCTGTCGCTTTCCGGCAGCATGGGACTGGGGGCGGGTCTGCGCCATGCCTTGTTCAACGCGGCTTCCGCCCTGTCCACTACCGGCTATGCAACCATGTCCTATGAAGGCTGGCCCGCCTGCGCAATCGGTTTAATGATTCTGCTGATGCTGATTGGCGGCGGCATCGGCTCCACGGCAGGCGGTTTGAAGCTGACCCGGGTCTACCTGATTTTGCGGATGATGGGACAGAACATCAATAAGAAGCTGCTCCCCCAGCGGTGCGTGGATGCCCCAACCTATGTGAAAGCCCAGGGAAGAACAAAAATTGACGGAGAACTCTGCTCCGATACCGTGGGCTTTGTGGGCTGCTATCTGCTTTTGTTTATCGCTGGAACGCTTGCTCTTACCCTGACTGCCGGGTGCGGTCTGGAAAAGGCCATGTTTGAATTTGCCTCCGCCCTGGGTACGGTGGGCCTGTCCATTGGGCTGACGGGGCCAATGACCAACAATGCTACCCTGATTGTGGAGATGGTCGGTATGATCCTTGGCAGACTGGAAATCTTCATCGTGCTGACCGGGGTTTACTATGGGCTTCATGAAATAAAGTCTCTGGGGCGGAAGCTGCTCAGAGCACACCGGTAAAATACTTCTCCTCCCAATCTTTGCAAACCTTTAACCTCCTGCCAAAATCGGAAACGGCACATTTCCTTTGGACGGAGCATTTCCAAGCGGGGCATTTCCGGCGGCAAAAAGGAAGGCTTTCTAAATGCGCGAATTCTCAAATTCTGTCTGCCATTCCTTCCGCATACCTCTTGATAGAATGAATGATTGATAGATCAGTATTTGATTGTTCTGATCCATAACAGTATCCTCCTAAATCTGTTTCTTTTTTCTTGGGCCTCTGGGTTTTGATTCCGGACGCTTGATGACACCGTTTCGGAAATGGCTTTCCTCGAACCGGCCAAAGAAAACAAATAATCCGAACCCATCTCCCACAGGGAAAACCAGGTTCGGATTATATTGGTTTGGTGCCGGTGACCGGACTCGAACCGGTACGCCATCGCTGGCGGTGGATTTTGAGTCCACTACGTCTACCATTCCATCACACCGGCGTGTGAAAATTTGCCTTTATAGGATAGCACAGTTTCAAAGGAAAAGCAAGAAAAATGTTTTTACCCATAGTCCCCGGAAGTGCTTGACATTGGGATTGTTTGCCTGCATAATGAAATGCGGTTACATAATATCTCGAGGGGGAAAAGGCGGATGGTGAAGCGGAAACGGTTTTTGGCTCTGGGCGCGCTGATGACGGCGCTGGCTGCCGGGATTATCACGGTATGCATCCAGTATGATCTGCGCAGCTTCGTCCGTATGGGAGACGGGGTCTACGACCGGTATGCCCAGTCCCTGGACCTTTCCGGCAGGCAGGATGTGGATTTTTCCAAGCTCCCCCGGTTTTACAACCTGCGTCAGCTGGACCTTCGAAACACGGGACTAACCGTGGAGCAGTTCGACTGGCTGCGCGGCCGGATGCCGGACTGTGAAATTGCCTGGCTGGTGCCCTTTCAGGGAGCGCTGCTGGATCCGGATACGGAAGAACTGACGGTTTCCCGTTTGACGCCGGAGGATTTGCCGGCGCTGAAGCATCTGCCCCGACTGCGCAGGGTGGATGCGGAAGCCTGCCGGGATTATGAGGCCCTGGAAGCGCTTTCCCAGGCGATGCCTGGTTGTCAGGTTGCCTACCAAATCCTGTTGGAGGGCAGGCAATGGGCGCCGGATACCCGGCAATTGGAGCTCAAAGCGCTGGATTGGGAAGCGCTTTCGGAGGTTCTGCCCCATTTCAGAAGTCTTGAGCGGATCGTTCTGACGGAATCGCTGCCGGAGAAGGCGGAATTTGAAGGGCTTCAGCAGGCCTGCCCGGGTATTCAGCTGGGCTATATGCTGCCGGACAGGGAGCTTTGCCTGGGAAAGGGCAGCAGCAGTCTGGATCTGAGCAATTCGGAGCTGGACCGGGAAACGCTGGCAGCCATGTTTGCGCTGTGTCCGGATCTGGAGCAGGCGGATCTGAGGGGGGCTTCTCTGACGGATCAGGAGCTGATGGAGCTGTGCAGCCGGTTTCCGGATGTCTTTCTTTTGTGGAATGTACCCATTGGCGACGGCACCTTCCCCAGCGACGCGGAAGAGATTGATCTTTCCGGCCAGCTATTTGAAAGCACAGACCAGGTGGAGTGTATGCTTCCCTATATGAAAAACCTGCGAAAGGTAGTCATGTGTGATTGCGGCATTGGCAATGAGGAGATGGATGCTCTTAACAAACGGTACGAGGACATCCGGTTTGTCTGGATGGTGCACATCGGCAGAGTCAGCGTCCGCACAGACGCGATCTACTTTGCTCCGGTGGTTACCCGGGAGCATGTATACGAAAACCAGATGGAGCCGCTGAAATACTGCACGGACCTGGTGGCCATCGATTTGGGACATATGGCGATTACCACCTGCACCTGGGCGGCGTATATGCCCAATTTACAGTATCTTATTTTGGCGGATACCGGTGTTTCGGACATCACCCCCCTGGCAAACCATGAAAAGCTTGTTTTTCTGGAGCTGTTCATTACGGCGGTCCGGGATTATTCCCCGCTGCTCAGCT
>CAMCRV010000053.1 GCA_945877365.1 uncultured Clostridia bacterium
CCACCCGGGCGAAGGCTCGCATTGCCCGTGGGGGCATCCCCACAAATTCCAATTTATCTGTCGGCAGTAACCGGCTGGTTTGCATTGCCCTGTATTATAACACATCGCTGCAAAAAATGCCACTGGCAGGCCAAAGTTTTTTCTCCCATGGGCATAGCTCCGGCGTTTGCACCGTAGACTGTACAAGCAAACTGGGGAGGGATGACCATGAAACGAGGGCTTGCGGCGGCAATGTCGCTGGCAGTGCTTCTGTGTCTGCTGCCACTGAGGGTATTGGCACAGGCGCCGGAGGTAGGGGGCAAGAGCGTGTATCTGATGGATGTGGCAACGGGTACCACGCTGGGAGAGTTCAATGCCCATGAAAAGCTGGCTCCTGCCAGCGTCACCAAGGTGATGACCATGCTGCTGATTATGGAGGCGGTGGACTCCGGGAAGATTGGCTGGGAGGATATCGTCACCACATCGGAGGCTGCGGCTGCCAAGGGCGGCAGCCAGATCTACCTGAAGGTGGGAGAGCAGATGACGGTACGGGACATGATGAAGTCCATCGCCGTCAGCTCCGCCAACGACTGTGCCTGCGCCATGGCAGAGCATCTGGCAGGGTCAGAGGCGGCCTTCGTGCAGCAGATGAATCAGAGGGCTCAGGAGCTGGGGATGGCGGACACCCACTTTGTCAACTGCACCGGGCTGGACGACGGAGAGGATGCCAGGGAGCATCGCACCAGCGCCCACGACATCGCCCTGATGTCCCGGGAGCTGCTGAAAAACCACCCGGATGTCCGGCAGTTCACCACCATCTGGATGGACACCGTCCGGCAGGGCGCCTTCGGTCTGTCCAACACCAACAAGCTGATCCGCTTCTACCCCGGGGCCACGGGACTGAAAACCGGGTTCACCTCCGGCGCCGGGTACTGCCTGTCGGCCTCTGCCCAACGGGACGGCATGGAGCTGGTGGCGGTGGTGATGGGGGCGGACAGCTCCAAGACCCGGTTCAACGCCTGCAAGCAGCTGCTGGACTACGGCTTTGCCAACTTTGCCCTGGTGCAGCCGGATATCTGCGATACCCCAGCTGTGCCTGTAGAGCTGGGCACCGCAAAAACCGTCAGCCCCCAGCTGGGGGAGGATGGGACACTTCTGGTGGAGAAGAGTCTGCGCAGCACCGTGACGGCGCAGGTGGAGCTGGAGGAAACGGTGGAGGCTCCGGTGAGCCAGGGGCAACGGCTGGGAACCCTGACCTACCGCTCCGGGGAGCAGATTCTACGGCAGATCCCATTGGTTGCCCAGCAGGAAGTGCCCCGGCTCAGCTGGAAGCAGATGTTTGGGAAGGTGTTCCGGCGGATTGCCATGGCAGCGGAATAACAGGTTTCTTCCCGGGAGAATTGCTTTTCCCGGGAAGATATGCTATAGTGACATCATAATGGAGTGAAATGCCCTTTGGGCGTACACAGGAGGTTACTATGGAAGCTGGAACACTGTATATTGTTGCCACACCCATCGGCAATTCGCAGGATATGTCCCCCCGGGGCATCAAAGTCCTGTCCGAGGTGGATATCATCGCCGCAGAGGACACCCGTCGATCCATGATTCTGCTGAACAAGCTGGATATTCACAACAAGCTCATGGCAAACCACAAGTTCAACGAGCACGGAAAGGCAAAGTATTTCATCAACGAGCTGCTGGAGGGCAAGAGCATCGCCGTCATCACCGATGCCGGTACTCCCTGCATCTCCGACCCCGGCAACGAGCTGATCAAGGCCGCCGTGGAGGAGGGCATCCGGGTGGTGGGCATCCCCGGCTGCTGCGCCGCGGTGAACGCCCTGTCCATCTCCGGCTTTGACCTCAGCTCCTTCCTGTTTTACGGCTTCTTTCCCCGGGAGAATCCCGACCGCCGCCGCCTGTTGGAGAAGCTGCGCCGGGGAGACACCCGAACCTTTGCCTTTTATGAGTCCCCCAAGCGGATCATGGATCTGGTGGACTTCTTTATTCAGGAGAACGCACAGGTGCGGATGTGCCTGTGCAACGACATGACCAAGCTCCACGAGATGACCTTCCGGGGCACCCCTCAGGAGGTGAAGGAGCAGCTGCTTGCCAAAGGCAACTACGACAAGGGCGAGTTTGCCATTGTGGTGGAGATTGACGAGGACTACATTTTCAACAAGGTGGAGCACACCGTCTCCCCGGAGGCCATGCTGGTGGACGCCATGGTGGCAGGGGAGATTTCGGCCAAGGAGGCCGTGGCAGCTGTGCTGGCTGACCCCAACAATTCCTACAGCAAGAACGAGCTGAAGGCCGCCGCCCTGCGGCTGAAGAAGCTCTTTGGTGAATGATATGGCAAGACTGATTACCGATCTTTCCTCCTGTCTGGACAGCCTGACCAAGGCGGTGTTCAGCCAGCCCATTGACAGCACAGATTACTCCAAGATCTCCGTCCGGGCGGTGACCATCCGGGGGCAGGCAGGCTTCCAGCTGGAGCAGCTCCGGGACAACAAGGCCTTCCACCGCAATGTGACCCCGGAGGAGCTGCTGAAGCTGGTGCAGCAGGAGCTGGAGGGCCGCTACCGGCAGGTACTGCTGGTGACGCCTGAGCAGTCCAGCCAGTACTGTCTGAAGGTCAACGGCAGCTATAAAAAGTCCGTCTCCGCAGGGATAGCCATGCCTGCCGCCTCCCGGAGCCACAACCGGGAGAAAAGCTATATTCTCAAGGAGGGGGAGAATATCCCGGCGCTGGTGGATCTGGGGGTTTTTACCCCGGATATGAAGATTGTCCGGGCGAAATACGACAAATACAAGCAGATTAACCGCTTTATTGAGCTGGTGGATCAGGCCTTCCGGGACTACAAAAAGGACGAAATCTGCATTCTGGATTTCGGCTGCGGCAAGTCCTACCTGACCTTTATCCTGTACTACTATTTCAGCGTCAAGCGTGGCCTGAAGGCCACCATCATCGGCTACGACCTGAAGGCGGATGTGGTGGAACGGTACGGAAAGATTGCGGAGAAATACGGCTACACCGGGCTGGAATTTGTCCACGCCGATGTGAGCCGGGATGTGCTGACAGATCGGAAAATCGACATGATCGTCACCCTCCACGCCTGCGACACCGCCACCGACTATGCCCTGCACTATGCCATCACCAAGGGGGCGGATTTCATCTTCTCCGTGCCCTGCTGCCAGCATGAGATCAACGCCGGGATTCATAAGGGCGGAGATTTGGACTTGCTGCTGCACCACGGCATTATACAGGAACGGCTGTCCGCCCTGCTGACGGATTCCATCCGGGCTGCGGTTCTGGAGGATATGGGCTATCAGGTGGACATGATCGAGTTCATCGACTTTGACCATTCCCCCAAAAATCTGATGATCCGGGCACGCCGGGGCGGTAAAAAATCCACCGCCGGACGCTCGGAGGCACAGCGACTGGCAGAACGCTACGGCTTTACCCAGAAGCTGCTGGAGCTGTGTGGGGAGATGGAATGATGCAGACCTATACGATCATGGACTTATTTGCCGGGGTTGGGGGCTTGAGCTACGGATTTGCCCATCGCCCGGAGTTCCGGATTCTGGCAGCCAATGAGATTGAAAGAGACATTGCCATTGCCTACAGCCTGAATCATCCGGATGTGAAGATGCTCAACTGCGACATTGCAGATCTGACTGAGCAGATGTTGACGGATGCTTTACAGGGGGAAACGGTGGATATTGTGGTGGGCGGTCCACCCTGCCAGTCCTACTCCACACTGGGAAAGCGCAGAATGGACAGCAGAGCAAACCTTTTTCAGGAATACAGGCGGGTTCTGGAAATACTCCATCCCCGAGCCTTCGTGTTTGAAAATGTGGTAGGTATTCTCAGCATGGACAAGGGACGGCTGTTCCAACGGGTTCAGCAGGAGTTCTCAGAATTGGGGTACGATCTGAAGTTCCAAATCCTGGATGCCGTGGACTATGGGGTTCCCCAGCACCGGGAGCGGGTAATCCTTGTGGGAATGCAGGGGGAAAACAGGTTTACTTACCCCCAGCCAACCCATGGCGAGGAAAAAATCCCCCATGTTACGCTGGCGCAGGCCATTGGTGATTTGCCGCCGCTGAAAAGCGGGCAGTGCAGCACCCAATATGCCGGGGAACCGGACAACGCCTTTTTGCGTTTCGTCCGGGGAAATGAAAGCCGTACCGTTACGGAGCATACGGCTCCGAAAAACGGGGAACATCTGATTCGGATTATGGAGGCGTTACAGGACGGACAATGCAAGGACGACCTGCCGGAGGAGATTCGCCCTAAAAGCGGCTATGGCAACACCTATGCCAAGCTGTGGTGGAACCGTCCTTCCACAACAATCACCAGAAATTTTGCCTGCCCCTCATCTTCCCGGTGTATTCACCCCCGGGACTCCCGAGCAATGACCATCCGGGAGGGAGCGAGATTGCAGAGCTTTCCGGATAGTTACCTTTTTTACGGCTCTGACGGCATGAAACGACTGGAAATCGGGAATGCAGTTCCCCCACTGTTATCGCTGGCCATTTCCGGGCAGATGGCGCAGGCACTGGAGGAAAAATAGGGCGGCACTTTCATGCCGCCCCTGACTGTGTTATCTCAAAGAGTCCAGAATCTTTGCATAGCTGTGATGAAACTGCATACTGCC
Source organism: uncultured Clostridia bacterium (assembly GCA_945877365.1). Taxonomy (GTDB): domain Bacteria; phylum Bacillota; class Clostridia; order Oscillospirales; family Oscillospiraceae; genus Faecousia. The sequence goes on from CAMCRV010000053.1 coordinate 4,638, forward strand.
GGGAATCGATTTGGTGGGACTGTGCCATTGAACAAAGCCGAAGGGCAGTTGAATGGTACTGCCTCCGTTTCGCTTGCCGTAAAAACAGGAGGAAAAGCACATCTTCGGGGTTTCCTGTAAGTTAATCATGGTATCAAAAGAGAACTCTCCTAACAGATTCCGATACCATAGAATATGTGCCCAATCCTCCGGGTTTTGAGCCAGACCTTTTGAGAAGCAGAAATCAAAGATTTTTGGCATATTGAAATCCATCCAGGAAAGCAGGAGATCTGCCAGAGCAGGATGATAGGTACTCAGGGTTGAGGCGACCAGCCTGTGCTTTCTGATTTGTAATGGAATATGATCCGATGCATATTCTTTTATGATTTCAGGAACATCTGCGGCTGAGCCGAAGTAGAGCGTCAGAGCGCGTTTGACCTCATTGGGAATCAGCGTATGGTACTGCGCTTCAAATCCACGAATAAAACGGTCAATGCCAATGAGAAAAGCCTGACCGGACGCATCTTTTTTCAGGGAAACATTCAGACGCTTTCCACTTGCCATCACCAGCCACAGATCGCTTTTGGATTTGGTAGATTCCCCGGGAAAAACACAGGGAACATTATGTTCATTTAGACCGCCAAATTCAATATTGACGATTTTCTCGCCCTCCCAATGGGCACAATGCAGCAGACGCTGCTGGATTTCGGGATCTGATTGGACGAGTTGGGCAGCTAACTGTTCGTTCTGATGACCGGATTTTTTGGCGTGTTTCCAGCCCTCAGCGCGGTTTCTGGGAGCCATTATTCTTCCTCCTCCAGAAAAAGTTTGTAGGTATCAATATCCAAGGCGTCTGCAATACGCTGGATGTTTTCCAAAGAAATGCTTCTTCGACAGCATTCCACAGCACTGATATAGGTGCGATGGAGTCCGCATTTTTCTGCAAGTGCTTCTTGAGACAAACCTGTTTTGGCTCGGTACTGTCTGACGTTGGAACCAAAGACTTTTACAATGTCCATAAAGGCACCCCCCTGATTTGATTATATAAAGCGAATACAATAAGTCTACATACAATAAGTATCAAGCGAACGCACATCAACCTGCTATACGATGAAACAGCCACCCCAATGGGGTGGCTTTTTCAGAGTATGGTGGTTGACCAGATTAAGGAGCGAATCGCTCAGCCGGATTTCGGCAGCAGTCCACCGGAACGGCCTGAAAGGACACCTTTTTTACTGTTTTTCCTGTGTAACCCGTTTCTTATGCAGCCGCTTTCATTCGGCTCTTCACCACATTGGCAATCCGGGCGATGAATTCCCCGTTGGTGGGTTTTCCCCGGGCGGCAGAAACGGTGTTGCCGAAATAGCACTCCTGCGCCTCTATGCTGCCTCTGGCCCATGTGATTTCAACAAGATGGCGGATTGCCCGCTCCACCCTGGCCGCCGTGGTATCAAACTCCGCTGCCAGCTGGGGATATAGCCCGAAGGTGATGTTATTCAGGAACATCTGGTTGCTCACCACCAGCAGAATTCCACGAACCGCATAGCGGTGGCCTGTCAGATGATCCGGCGCACCCAATTCCAGCAGAATCTGCCGGATGGCATCCTCCGGGTCCAGTGTCTGCGGCCCATACTGCCGCAGCAGAGCCCGCAATTCCTGTTTTGCCCGCTGCTGCTCCGATTCCTGCTCTGCCAGACACAGCCGCATCAGGGCGTTGACCTGCATTTCCAAAATACTCATGTTGTTTCCTCCTATTTCATGTTGTAGCCAATGGAAAACGATACGATCACCAGAAACATTGTTCCGTAAGCGATGTCCACCAAAAGGTTCAGGATCATATATACCAGCACACCGTCTGCTGCCAGCAGCGCGGTGATCCGCAGCCGCCTTTGCCATCGCCTGTGGCGCAGTGCGCTCTGCCTTCGGTTTATCGCAGCTTCCCGCTCCTGTTCCGTCAGAAACCTGCCTGATCGCAATGTGGTCTGAAATTCTTCCATGGAAGTCCCTCCTCTGATTCTACCCGGTTTATTGGACGGTTTTTGTGGTATTCTGGTTCTGTGCTGTAGAAAAAAGTAGCTTTTTGCATCCGGTATGTTGACATTAGTAGCCTTATGTGGTATGATGTTCCTGTAAATACCAGAGAGAAAAGCTCAGGTCGATTACTAAAGTAATCTTTCTGTAGGCATTATAACGCTACTTTAGTAGCTTGTCAAGTCAGAAAATGATTACTTTTGAAATCTCATGCAGCTTGCACAAATGAATGGGGGAACTTTTGTGTTTTTTGACAGATTTCAGTCGCTTTGCAAGGATCGCGGCATCAGCGTCTACCGTGCCTGCACGGATATCGGTCTGAACCGCTCTGCCGTGGCCAAGTGGAAGTCCGGCGGCAAGCCCAATGGAACCACCGCCGCAAAATTGGCGGAATACTTTGGCGTCACCACGGATTACCTGCTCTGCGAAACAGAAATCCCCCCTGCGAAAGGTCGCAGGAGGGTGGTTTCTGACGAGGAAATCAAGTTTGCCCTGTTCGGCGGCGACGGTGAGATCACCGACGCCATGTATGACGAGGTCAAGCGTTTTGCCGCCTTTATCAAGCAGCGGGAGGCTGACAGGAGCAAGGAGTAGCCATGGAAATCGGAGTCCTGTATGATCTGGCCCGACAAGAGAATATTGCGGTTCTCCCCTTCCCCATGGAGGAAAACGGCTCCATGTCCATTATGGCAGAGGATGGGCGGTGCTACATCGGCATGGACCCTGCCGTCCGGGACGGCGGGGCTCAGGAACGGGTACACCTGGGGCACGAGATGGGGCATTGTCTCACCGGCAGCTTTTACAACATCTACGCCGCCATTGATTGCCGCCAGCGCCACGAGAACAGAGCCGACAAATGGGCCATTCAGGCTCTGATTCCGGTGGATGCTCTGGACGATGCCATTGCCGACGGATGCTGCGAGATCTGGGAGCTGGCTGACCGGTTTGGGGTCACGGAGGACTTCATCCGCAAGGCTCTGTGTCTGTATGTCCACGGGAATGTGGCTGCGGAGCTGTATTTTTGAGATTGTGCTTGTCGGTTTTACACAGCCGCTTTATAAACTAGAATTTGGCGATCTAAAGGCCCCCTTGTGTAAAGGGGGCTGTCAGCGCAGCTGAC
>CAMCRV010000054.1 GCA_945877365.1 uncultured Clostridia bacterium
AGCCGATGATCCCAAGCATATCCCCCTTTTCCAACGAAAAGGTGATATCCCGATCGGCCCAGAATTCTGTGACATGGTAGTTGCGCTTGAGCCGCCGCATCACATATTCTTTCAGCCCAATGTCCTTAAAATCTCCTGTGATATAGCGAATGGATATCCCGGTGGCTTGAATAATTGCCATATTCTACCCCCTCCTTACACATAGTACAAAAAGCTGTGATTATACTTTTTGTAGATGATTCCGCCAACAGCCGCTGCCAGAACCGCGTAAAAGGCGCAGAGCAGGTGAACCTGCAGCGAGGGGATGCCGCCTTCCAGTACAACAATCCGGAAGTATTTGATGTAGCAGTAGACGGGATTGCACAGGAAAAACCGCTGCATGGCAGGCGAAAATGTATCAACCTTGTAGAAGATGGCGGACAGATACATCAGCAGCATGGTAAAAACATCGTACAGGTAGGTGATATCCCGAAAGAATACAAAAAGCGCGGAGAGAATCAAGCCGACTCCGATGTTGAACACAATCAGACAGCCGATGGGATAGAGAAGAGACAGGAAATGAACGCCGATGGGAACCTGATCCAGCAACACAAACAGGAAAAAAACACACAGCGTCAACCCAAAATTGATAAGAGATGAGACATTCTTCGACAAGAGGAACAGATATTTGGGAACATTCACTTTGGAAAAAATAGCTGCGTTGGCCATCAGGGCGTTCATCCCTCCGGTGGTTGCTTCCCGGTAGTAGGAGAAAATCAGATTGCCGCAGAACAGATAGATCGTGTAATGTGGAGTATTTCTTCCAAAAAACTGGGTAAACACCAGACTCATTACCAGCAGATTCAGCAGTGGGGACAGAAGGCTCCAACCCATTCCAAGAACGGTGCGCTTGTATTTTTGCTTAAAGTCACGCTTCACAAGCTCTTCAAATAGAAACCTGTTTTTCTGAATCGTATGTAAAATCGTATCAATCATATTTATTCCCTTGCCGATACAAATAAGATCCGTCGAAGAAATCTCTTAATTTTTCTGGGCAGCCACAACACAATTCTGGCAATTCTTCTGGAAAGGCTATTGTGCAGTTCCTGCCGCAGCTCCGCAAGCTCCATCTGTGCATATCTCAATGCGGTGTCATGGTCGTTCAGACGGTTCCGGTCGACCGCCAGTTCCTCCTGGGCGTAGCGCAGAGCTGTATCATGGTCATCCAGACGCTTGTTCTGGGCAGCACTGCCTGAGGAATGGCTGCTTTGTTTCGGAGCACTGGTGAATAGATTCGTGAGGGCCCGATATACACTTCTCTGGGAACCGGTGCAAAAAGCGTATACCCAATTCCGCTCATCCCCGGAAATAGCGGCATAGTACTTTCTTACATGATAGATGAATGTATCTTGGATAGAATAAACAGCCTCGTACTGCGGTGCAGTTAGATCAAACTTATCCATCAATTTCAGAGTCTCTGTGTAGCAAATGAGGTATCCAATAAAATTCGCAACGGAAACAGTTGCTGTCATGATTGAGTTCTCGCGAATACGACGAAGATAGAGCTGTTCCGGTATGGCCATACATCTGCGGGAATGCAGCAGTACCTCCAAAGTATATAGGTTATCCTCATGGACAATGCCGTCATAGAAGTGAATATTGTTATTTCGTATCAGTTCCGTTTTCGCAAGCTGCATACAAGCCGAAGCACGATACTCTTTAACATTTTTCAGTAACACAAGCAAGTCGGCACCTGCCATCGGATCTGTACACGCTTCTTTATAACGATAGTAATCGCTATATTCACCATGTTTTTCAAGAAGCTCTTCTGAGTCATAAATGGCTTTTCCACCAAACAGGATACATTCCAGATCATTGTCTTCTACGGTATCAATCAGGAATTGTAACGCATCCGGTTCCAGCATATCATCGGAGTCGAGATAGTATAGATATTTGCCCCGGGCCGCCTGAATACCTGTGTTTCGTGCTGCACTCAAGCCGGAGTTTTTTTGCACCAGAACACAAATTCGGGGATCTGCTTCCGCTGCCTGGCAGAGAATGCTCAGGGAAGAATCGGTGGAGCCGTCGTCAACACAGATTATTTCGATGTCCTTGAGTGTCTGGTTTTGGATGCTGGTCAGACAGTCGGCAAGGTATTCTTCCACATTATAGACAGGAATAATCACCGATACCACCGGGTCCTGACAGTTCCCCGGAATCAGGACTTTCGCATCCCGTTCATCGGCATCTGCAAACTTAATCGGAGAGGAAAGAAATTTTTTCACCAGATTATAGTGATATCGGTCTGGATAGAAATCTTCCTCATGTGCCAAATACCCAGTCGCGACAACATCCGGCTGGCAGAGGCGCTGATACAGCTTCTTATAGGCTTGCCGGCTGGAGACTGTCTTCAGCGTGAAGCAAAGGACTGCCAATAATTCGGCTACCCAGCTTTTTTCGCATAGCGTGAAAATTCGCTCCTCCACCAGCCTGTGATAGATGGCCATATAGGCTTCCACAGCACATTCCGGTTCTTTTTCTTTTTTGCTTTGGATATTGGATGTCATACCAATGCGATAGATATAGAGCTGCTCGTCCAACAGGGTAATCCGATCTGCAAGTGCCATGGACATATGGGCAAAAAAGGCATCATTAGTATTCTGCAGATTTTGGTAGCGCAGGTGCTTGCGCAGTACAAATTCTCTCCGAACCAGCTTTGTCCAGGGGGACGGGTTGGAAATCTGGAAAATACGATCGGGTGCGTCCACTACAGAAAAAACGGACTTACCCACGGGAGCGTTGGCTTTTCTAAAGCAATATTTCTGCCCCTGCAGCTTTCCTGTTTGCATATCCAATGCATTGATATCGAATGCAACCACATCCGCATTAGCGCGAATTGCAGCTGAATAGGTCTTTTCCAGCAGCGTATCCACTGCCATGTCATCAGAATCCATAAAGTACAGATATTCGCCGACAGAGGCATCGATACCCCGGTTTCTCTGAACAGCGGCTCCCTCGTTTTCACCAAAGAATACCTTGATTCTGGAATCCAGGCGGGAATAGAGGGTCAGCAGGTCGATGGAACCGTCGGTGGAGCCGTCATCCATACACAGGACCTCAAAGTCCGGCATGGTCTGGTTCAGAAGGCTTTCCAAACAATCTTCCAGGTAATTCTCAACATTGAAAACAGGAATAATAACGGATACCTTGGGCTCGGTCATGGTGTCTTTCCGGTAATCCCGCAAGAGATAATGTACCTGCCTGGCTTCTCTGTTGTTACCATAGAACGCATCGCTCTGATCCAGAACATGCATCTGCGTCACATCCTCATCACAAAGGCGCTCACAGATTTCCTTGCGTGCAGACTCTGAATCAATGGTACGGATGGCGTGAATAATGCTGCTGCAGAACCGCAATCCAAAACTCTTTTTACACAGTTCAAACAGGCTTTTTTCCGCAAGCTTGCGGTAAAGCTCCAGGTATGCCTCAACGAAGTCCACAGGAGCCTTCGCTTTGCCGCTTTCCACATTGGTGGTTTGCCCCACGCGGTACATGTACAGCTTCTGAGGGACAAAGGCGATCCGTTCTGCTGTTGCCATAGCAGAATAGGAAAAGAACAGGTCTTCACTGTTCTTCAAATCAGAAAAACACAGCTTTTCTCTCTCAATCAGTTCCCGCCTGACGGCTCTTGAGCAGGGGCCGGGAGATGTCAGCTGGAAGATTGTTTCCGGGCAGTCCTGGACGGAAACAATTTCCAAATCCTTCGGCAGCAAATCCACACGCAGAAAATGCGTAGTCCGAATACGCTTGCGTGTGACAGCGTCAAATTTGTCACCATCATACAGCACAATGTCGGCGTCCTGTGCATAGCCAGCTCTGCATATGGATTCCAATGCCATCGGCTTGATATAATCGTCCGAATCCACAAAAATGATATATTCACCTGCTGCAAGCTCGAGGCCGTGATTTCTCGTTTTTCCAGGTCCCTGATTTTCCTGATGGATAATTCGGATTCGGCTGTCTTTTAAGGCGTAAGCAGTTAAGATTTCCCAGGAATCATCCGCAGAGCCATCGTCAATGCAAATTGCTTCGAATTCCGGCATGGTCTGATTCAGGATGCTGTCCAGACATTCCGGAAGTGTTTTCGATGCATTATACACCGGGATAATGATAGACACTTTTACATTTTTTGCGGTTTCTGTCATCTTTCTTCCTCTTTCCGTTTATTCACTGTTAAGGAACCCAGCTGCGGGCATTTGTCGTGGATTATCCTCTGTTCATCACCCGATAGCAATGCCGTGAGGTCCCTCCAAGCGATTTCATATATGGAATTAAGCCGTAGCATTCAGATATTTCCATCAACTTCTTCAAATGTTCACGGGTATATTTAACATCAACACGCTGTGTATCTGGAACAATTAATTGAAGCATCCACGCAACAAATTCTTTGCCATACAGCAGGAACCATCCGTGACTGTCCCAATATTGGCAAACCCTTTGCATCATAAACAAATGCTTCTCGATCTTTACATCATAATTTTTATTGACCTCTGCCATGAGAGAACCGGGGCGGCACCAGCGATAATGATACAGCGGGTCGGATATATAAGCGAAATTGGCTGCATGAGGGAATACTTCCAGCTGAAAAACAGCATCCTCTCCAAAGCGTACCTCCTCGTCAAAAAGCAGATCGTTCTCCAGCAGAAGATTCCGTCTGAATGCCTGCCTCCAAACAAATGGGATGGAACCGTTTGTTTGAAAGAGAATCTCCGGTTTAAAGCCGGAGAATCTTCTGGATGGAACATTCAGATTATTTGTCAGCCATGGGTCCGGCGCGGGATACCCGGGGAATGTCCGCGCACCGAAGATTACAATATCGGTGGGTTCTTCCATACTCTCGCACCAGACTCTCTCGCAGGCGTTTTCGGACAGCAGATCATCAGAGTCTAAAAAAACCAGCCATTCACCGCGGGCTGCTTTAATGCCTGCATTTCTTGCGGAAGACAATCCGCCGTTTTCTTTGTCAATAATTCTGATTCGCCGATCTGCCTTCTGAAACTCTTTTAGTATTTCAAGGGAGTGATCGGTACTTCCGTCGTTTACGCAAATGATTTCAATGTCTTTCAGCGTCTGCTGCATACAGCTGACAAGGCACGCACTTAAATACGGCTCAACATTATAGACCGGAACGATAACGGAGACTTTTTCAGAAGCGGCTGTCATTTTGAATCCTCCGTCTCACTTTTCCCCCAAATTTTTTTAGCGTGTAAAGGAAACCGTGTCTCTTAAGGCAGTCGAACCCACCTAAAATATTGTTACGCAGTCTTTCATAGAAGGTGAGGGGACGACCCGTCATAAGAGAAACCGGCACATACTTCTCTCCCTTTTCTTCACAGGCGATTTTTCGGCAGTACTCTGCAGGTTTCAGTAAAATCATTTCCAGCATATGCCACCGGAACCATTCAAAATACTCCTTATTCAGTTTCCCTTCCTGATTGGCCTTCGCAAAGTCATCGTGGAATCGAAGGATAAATTCTTTCCGCAGCGTATCACTCAGACGCTGGTAGTTCCAGCCATAGCTGTCAAACATGATCCGGTAGAGTACTGGCTCCAGTAAGCCTTTTTCGATCGGCCGGGTATCCAGAAACCTTTTCATCTCATCATATTCGTCACAGATACAGTAAACCTTTCCCGAAGAATTGATGGATGAATTTTCATTATCCTGCCGGTAATGCAAAAAGCATTCTTTCAACAGCCGAACTCTTTTTGCGCAGACCCAGACTTTGAAATTGAAACTGGCATCCTGATAGGAGGCACCGGGGGTCTCGTTCAGCCGGATTCCGTTCTCATAAATAAAGCTGCGCCTGTATACGGAAGACCAGATTGTCGGCTTAATGTTGAAAAAGGCTGCTCTCTCCATGGGAGACTTAAAATCTGTTGCGGGGCAAAAGGTCCAATGGGACATGGTCTCTGATGCGATGGGGTTGGGAATGCTTTTTTCTTCTCCAACAGAGTAGTAATAGTAAAAGCCGGACTTAGCAACATCCGCATCATGCTCTTTGGCGCATTCATACAGACGCATAAACATTTCCGGGTCGGCGTAATCATCCGTTTCGATAATTCCGAGATATTCGCCTTGCGCTGCATCAAACCCAAGATTGACCTGATAACCGTAGCTTTTCTTATCAGAATGAATTAGTTTTGTTCTGGAATCCTTCTGCGTATACTCCTGCAGAATCTCCACAGTTCCATCCGTTGAACCTGCATCGACAAAAATAACCTCAATTTCCCTCAATGTCTGATTTAGTACACTGTCAACACATTGGCGAATGTACCGGCTCACATTGAGCGATGGCATAATAATGGATACCTTCACTTCATTCATTCGGTAAATCCTCTTCTTTTCCCATATTTACTCCCCGCAGTTCGGTGTGGAAAGTGCTTCAACATATTCCACTTCCGGATGGAATCTCAAGCCCCGGAAGAAGCCCTTCCAAATCACGCCGATACGACCCAGCTTATTGTCCGTCGGGCTGATCAGTACCTGTAAAGAATGATAACTGTACTTCCCCAGAATCCAAAGCCAACCCGGCAGTCCCTCCCGGCGGTAGAGATAGACCTCATTGCGGTAGGAATAGGAATACCGGTTCATTCTTTCCTCTGTGGCATGGACAATATTGCCGTCGGCATTGACTGCCATCGCATGGACAACTTTGCTGGCCGGGACTACATAGCAGCGTTCCTTTTGGGAAATCCGGCGGGTATATTCCAGATCATCCGCCCAGATAAAAAATTCCTTGATGGGAAGGCCATATGTAACGATGCTGGAAGTCGGCAGAAACAGGGACACAAAACTGGCAGCCACCGCAGCGGATTGTTCGCTGGAAAAATCCGATACCTTTCTAAACGGCGTGACCCGCTGGATGTTCATACGGCAAATACTGCCGTCCGTCCAAAGAACCTGCGAGGACAACCAACCATAGGCGCCTTTCAATTGGGTATGGACATCCCAGAATGCTTTCAGCGCATCCTCATGCGGCAGGCAATCATCATCCATAATCCAGACATAATCATATCCGGCTTTCACGGCCCATTGCAGCCCAAAGTGGAAGCCGCCGGCACCACCCAGATTCGCTCCGGTATTCCGGTAGTGCACTCTGGAATCCTGGATCCGCTGTACCCACTGCGCTGTTCCGTCGGTGCTGGCATTGTCCACTACAAGCACATCACAGAAAAAATCCTGCTGGTTCAGGATGCGCTTAATGCACTGTTCCAGCAGTTCCTTTCGATTATAGGTCACTACAACTGCGGCGATATTCTGTTCCGGACAACTGCGGTTTATCTGATTCATAACGGCTCTTCCATTCGATGGTGTATTATGGATACAAAAGTACAG
>CAMCRV010000055.1 GCA_945877365.1 uncultured Clostridia bacterium
AGCAGTCATCCACCACGATGACCTCCAGCTTGTCGATGGGATAATGCTGGTTCATGCAGGAGAGAATAGTTCGATCGATCCAGCGCTCCTCATTGAAGCAGGGAATGACAATGGTCACACTGGGCTTGTAGTCCGGGTTGATCTTCACCGGTTTGTACAGCGCGCCGCAGAGATACCGGGTCAGCAGGAACAGGGCGGCGATGATGCTGTAGGTATAGAGAAGGGCGTTGTATTTATAGTAGATCACACTTTCACTGCGCATCAGCACCACCAGAATGCTGACAAAAAGCAGCAGCAGACTGGAGCTCAGGTAGAGATACCGGTCCTTATGGTGCCGGGCATAGGCGGCAAGCTCCTCAGAAAAGCAGAAGCCCGCACAGGAGCGGCCGTCCAGTGTGCAGCTGCGGATGAAGCGCGCGCCGCAGTTCACCTTCATTTCGTAGCCTTCCGGCATACTTCCTGCCGGAATGCGGAAGTGAAGGGAAACATCCGCCGCCTCCCCCAGCGCGGCAATTTGCGCCTCTTCCTCCAGCTGAATCAGGATGCCGGTATCGGAAATGTTCTCACTGATGCCCCGGAGCCGGTGCCGCTTTTTGCCGGCGTCCAGATAGTGAATTTCCACCGGGAAACGGGCCTGAAAACGGGTGCCGGATTTCCGGTTTTTGACAATGGCGTCCAGGTCATCCATTCCGGTCTGGGTGCCCCGCCGGTCAAAGGCAGAGCGCTGACCGGTGGGGTCCGGCACATCCGGCAGGCTGCGCCGGTCCTTTTTCTCGCGCAGGAGCACATTTCCATCAATGGTTTCCGGTTCGTACCGGAGATGGGTGTTTTTGTGAAACAGTAGCATACGGATCCCTCCTTACGAACCGAGATAGTCATCGATGCGGGCAAATTCATAACCCCGGGAGCGCCACTTGGGAATCATTTCGTCCAGTGCCTGGGCGGTGTATTTGGCGCTTCCCTGCATATGCATGACAATGACGCTGCCGTTATGAATGGTAATGCAGCGCCCGCCGCCGATGGAGCGCCAGGTCAGCCGGTTCAGCATATCCTGATAGCCGGATGCTTCGTAATCGCCGGTGGAGTAGTCGCCGGAAATGCTGTAGTCAAAGCCCACATCCAGCACCTGGGAAAGGCCAAGCTTGCTTACGGCCAGCGTGGGCGGACGGAACATCCTGGAAAGGGCGGGCTTTCCATCGATGATCAGGTCCCCGGTGTACTGCCAGAGGATCTCATAGGATTCCACCAGGTCCTTGCGCAGCAGGGCAGCCTGTTCTTCGGTCAGAGAGCTGGTGCGGATGCCGCCTGGGTCCAGATCGTTGACCAGCGCGATGTGGTTATTTGTGTGGCAGGCAATCTGATGGCCCTGCTGGGCAATGGCCCGCAGCAGATTGGGGTTGGCGCTGACATGGTTGGTGCGGATGAAAAAGGTAGCTTTCACTCCCTGCTTTTCCAGCACATACAGAAGGGGATTGAGGGACGCTTCGGTGCCCCAGTCATCAAAGGTCAGGAACAGCACAGGATCGTTGGTGAAGGTCCCCTGTCTATCCAGGGCCTGAATCTCCTCATAGGAGAAACCGGGAAGCTGCTGGGCACCGGTCACCGTGACACTTCCGATGTAACGCTGGGCAAGAAACCGGCTGCGGGCCTCATCGTCCGGGAGACTGGCCAGCACATGTTTGTCTTCCAGAATATGGGTTTGCGGTTCGGTGCAGAGGGTATAGGTGTCCGGCGCGGACAGAGCCTGGCTCAGAGAGGTGACCCGGAACCGGCTTTCGTCTTCGATAAGACCGGTTTTCTCCGAACGATAGGCAAGGGCGTCGATATGATCCCGGAAGAACCAGTCCAGCACCTTGCCAATCACGCTTTCCCCGACGGCAGCGAACCGGTCGGCGGTAAAGTAATCCATACGGAAGAAGACAAAGGAGCCCCGGGCAATCTGCGGCCCATCGATGGCTTCCAGAGCGGCGGGAACCTGGGAAAGCGTGGTCTGCGGGGGCACTTTTTTCAAAGGCTGCAGGGCGGGCTTTGCGACCTGGCAGCCGCTGGCGTGAATGGCCTCCAGCGTTTCATCCATAGGAGTATCCAGCCGCAGGAAAACCAGGCTGGAAGTAGCGCCATAACGCCACTGGGCGTAGGCCTTCCAGGCGCTTAAGTAGTTTGTCACAGCGGAAAAGGTTTGGGGATAATCGGAAGAAGCGCGGTAGCAGATGCCCAGCTCATTGCCGTTTTTCAGCAGAGACTCGATGACTTCCGGGCTGCTTGCCAATTCGCTGAGTGTTACAAAGAAGGTGGCGCTGGCGTTGTTTGCTTCCAGACAGGCGCAGACATCCGCGGCAGCGGCAGGATTGGTCATGCCGTAGAAGGCAAAGCCAACCTGACGGGCCGGTGCATACACAATTTCCCGAATGGCGGATTTTTCACCGGCATTCTGACTGCGCAGAGAGCTGACCGTGCCCGAGGGAAGCGCGGGAATCCCGGAACGCCGGAGGGCAGAGGCAAGATCCAGCCATTCCATGCCCTCCGCCTGTTCCTGAAGGGCGGCGGCATCCTCAATGCCGGAAACCAGATAAAGAGCGCCGGGGACGGGCCCTGCCGGATTGTCCGGCTGCACCGGAAGCAGCCCCAGCTGCCGGGCCGCGGCACGAAGGGCAGTTACGGCCTGCTCGGAAGTTCCCTCCTGGATCAGCAGCAGCCGGGAATAGCCGGGCAGGGCGGAGGTATCCCGCACCGCTTCATACAGCCGGTCAAAGACCCCGTCCGGGGACAGCCGGTTCAGCTCCGACGCCGGGACAAGGGTGCCAAAGGAGCAGCCCGCGGCGGAAAGCCGCAGAATATCCTCCTGGCGGTCAGCCGGTTCCTGACCGATTAAGAAGAAGGTGACGGGCTGCTTCAGCAGGGAAAGCCCGGAGCTCAGATCCTCCTGGGCGGGAAGTCCGGCAATGCCGACTCCGGCCAGAGGCTCGGAGGTGAGAACACTGCGGTAAACCGGGGCCAGGGTGTCGGAGGATGCGGCCCGCTGCTTCAGAACCTCCAGACCATCACCGGCAGGGAACCGGCTCACATATTCGGTTTCCAGCTGATGGGCCTCCAGGGCCTCCACCAACCACTGAAGCTGGGTATGCAGCGGGGGAATTTCCACTGTTTGGGCCTTGGCGATGTCCGGCATTTTATCCACCGCCGGCTTCTGGATGGCCACCGGCGGCTCGTATTGGATGGGTTCCGCCGGGCCCCGGAGACAGAGGGCGACAATGACGCTGCCGTGAAGGCTGGAGACAAAGCAGTCGGCATCGGCAATATCCGGAAAGTTGGTTTCGTCCAGAAGGTGCTGTTCATCCGGGTCCACCACAGCCTGATAGCCGCTGGCCCGGGCGGCCTGTAGCACCTGGGAGGTGAGCTCGGTGCCGCTGCAATAAAGCAACGAAACCCGTTGCCCCGTGCCGGTGCTGATGGATTCCCTGGATTTGAACATGGAATGCACAAGCTCTTCCGGGCTGCTGCGGTGCAGATCCGTCTCTCCGGCGATGCCGTTGCTGATGATTTCCCCACCGGCATCCAGAAGGGCCTGCACCGCATCCGGGTGCTCTGCGGCATCCTTGGCAGACAGCGCGAAGGTGGCTTTCAGATGATGCTCCTTTACCAGCCCAATGACTGCCGCGTTCACCTCCTCTTCCTGGGATAACCCTATGAAGGTCAGACCGATTTGGGTGCTGCCGTCGCCGCGGTCGGAGATAACGGAAGCGGGCGCACAGTCGGGAAGGGCTTGCAGAACGGTCTGCGCGCCTTGACCGTCTGTCCGAATGGTTCCATCCACGGAGGCGGTTACACCGGAACGGTAGACCCTGCCGCAGTAGAAGAGACCCCAGACAATAGCGCCCGCGGCAAGAAGACCGAGCAGAATTCCGCCCAGTACAAAGCTTCGAATGGGTTTTTGCCCCTTTGCAGTATCCATGCTGATTCCTCCACATCCCAATGGGCATTGCCGGTTGCCGAATACACGGTAGGTATTTCATCCGCAGAAAATGTATATCGAAACTGCTAATTCGTCCCTGATCATCATATTTATGCGGATGGATGTTTCCTCCGGAACAGAGAAAACCACCTTGCGCCGCAATGGTCGGTGCGGCCAACCGGCGTACATTTCCATCAGTATAGCATGGATAGGTGCGAATACAATCCTTTTTCATCGGAACAAGCAGGGGATTTCTAAACAAAAAATTGGGCATCAAACAATCAGAAAACCCTCGTCCGATTCTGCGGGAATCGACCGGGGGCTGCAAAAAAGCAGAATACAGAAAGGAAAATGGGACGAATATGCATGAAACAGAGGAGCGGCCCATTCATTTGGATAAACAAGACAGCATTGCGCTTTTCCGATTTCCCGGGAAGGAAACCCGCAAATGGCTTGACACCCTACCGTTCGGTAGTTATAATGGAATGTGAAATTCCCGGCAACACAGAAGACGGATGCATAGATAAGGCGGGGCTATACAAAATACCACAGAACGCGCCTGCAGTGGAGGGACGGACATGAACTATCTGCGAATCACGAACGAAAACATCGATCGGGAGCACATCTGCTGTGCCATGTCCAACAAGCAGAGTGTTGTAAAAAAGGAGTGGCTGAAGCAGCGGTTTGCGGAGGGCCTTGTCTTTTACAGAAGTGAGGAACGGGGCAAGTGTTTTATTGAGTACATCCCCGGGGAGAACGCCTGGGTGCCCATCGAAGCGGAAGGATACCTCTATATCAGCTGCCTGTGGGTTTCCGGCTCCATGAAGGGACATGGATATTCCAATGAACTTCTGGCGGAATGTATCCGGGATGCCCGGAACCAGGGACGGAAGGGCCTGTGCATTCTGTCCTCGGAGAAAAGGAAGAGGGAATTCCTGGCAGATCCCGCATTTCTGGCCTACAAGGGCTTTGACCTGGCGGACACATCGGACTGCGGCATCACCCTGCTGTATCTGCCCCTGGATCCAACCGCAAAGCCCCCAAGATTCCGGGAATGCGCCCGGCATCCCAGGGTGGAGGAAAAAGGCTTTGTCCTCTATTATACGGATCAGTGCCCCTTTACCTACTACTGGGTGCCCCGGGTGGAGGAAGCGGCAAAGATGCACCATATTCCCATGAAAGTGGTCCACATTACCAGCAGGGAGGCCGCCCGGAATGTGCCCGCGCCGGTGACAACCTATGCCCTGTTTCGGGATGGTGTGTTCCTGACCCAGGCAATCCAGTCCGACAAGAAGTTTCTGACCCTTGCGGGTGTAAAAACGGAATAAGGAGAATCGATGGATGGCAGTTACATTAAAGTGCATTACAGAGGACAATTTTCTGGACGCGTTCCATCTGAAATTGCGGAAAGATCAGGAGGAATTTGTTTCTCACCCCATTCGCAGCCTTGCCCAGGCATATGTTTACCGGAACCAATGCCAGCCCTTTGGCATTTATCAGGATGAGGAGATGGTTGGCTATGTCATGGTGATTTATGATTACGATGTTCCGGAATATGACATCTGGCACATGATGATCGATGAGGCCCGGCAGGGGAGGGGCTACGGGAAGGAAGCACTGAAACGGGTGCTGGAGTATATTGGGACAAAGCCCTTCGGCGAATCCAACCGGGTTGTACTGACCTGCAACCAACAGAATATACCCGGGCTTCGGCTCTATCGGTCCCTGGGATTCCAAGAGACAGGGAATGTGGACGAAGATGAAATCGAGATGGTGAAGATTCTGTAGCCTTTCGGCCGCAAAAAAATCTTCTTCC
>CAMCRV010000056.1 GCA_945877365.1 uncultured Clostridia bacterium
ACCCGCAGTCCGTAACGCATTGTCAGCGGCGACTCGCCGCCAAATAACAATTTGCCCCACTGCCGGGTCAGCCCGGTAAGCATGATACGAAATCGAACAATCGGAGGAATCAATATGAGAGGTATTCCATCCCTGATTACCGACATCCGGAAAAAGGTCTTTACAGAGGTTGCCCGTATGGCCTATGCCGGGGGCGACTACTCCCACGCCGAGGATCTGCCCTATAAAATCGTCCCCGGCGATCAGCCCCTGCACCGGGAGTCCGTGTTTCTGGAGCGTGCCATTGCAGGTGAGCGTGTGCGCCTTGCCATGGGTCTGGGGGTGCGCCCCATCCAGACCCGGAGCCTGATGACCGACGGCATGGATGCCGCCGCCGTTGCTGAGGCCTACTATGAGCCGCCGCTGGTGAACATCATCCCCTATGCCTGCCACGCCTGCCCCACCGACCAGTACAGGGTCACCCAGTTCTGCCAGAACTGTCTGGCGGCCTCCTGCCAGAAGGTGTGCCCCAAGAATGCTATCTCCTTTGTCAACGGCAAGAGCTATATCGACCCGGACAAGTGCATCAAATGCGGCAAGTGCGCCAAGGCCTGCCCCTATAATGCCATCATCCATCTGGAACGCCCCTGCGCCGCCGCCTGCGGCATGGATGCCATCGTCTCCGATGAACACGGCCGGGCGGTGATCAACCAGGACAAGTGCGTGGCCTGCGGCCAGTGTCTGGTGTCCTGCCCCTTCGGTGCCATTGTGGACAAGGGTCAGATCTTTCAGGTGATTCAGTCCATCCTGCAGGGGGACAAGGTCATCGCCATTGTGGCGCCTGCCTTTATCGGGCAGTTCGGCAAGATCTTCACTCCCGGCAAGTTCGTCACCGCCATGAAGCTGCTGGGCTTCGCCCGAGTGGTGGAGGTTGCCGTGGGTGCGGATATGTGCACCATCGAGGAGGCCAAGGACTTTCTGGAAAAGGTGCCCACCCGGCAGGACTACATGGCTACCTCCTGCTGCCCCGCCTGGCACGCCATGATTCAGAAGCTGTATCCCAGCGAGTTCCAGAACATTTCCATGACCCTGACCCCCATGGTTTACACCGCCCGGCTGATGAAAAAGCAGTACCCCGGCTGTAAAGTGGTGTTTGTCGGCCCCTGCGCCGCCAAGAAGCTGGAGGCCATCCGGGCGGATATCCGCTCCGATGTGGACTTTGTGCTGACCTTTGAGGAATTGCAGGGTATGTTCGAGGCAAAGGAGATCGACTTTGCCGACCTGCCCGAGGCCGATGTGCTGAACGAGGGCACCGCCGCCGGACGAGGCTTCGCCGTGGCCGGAGGCGTGGCGCAGGCCGTGGAGAATCTGGTTCACGAAACCCACCCGGATCTGGAGATCAAAACCGCCCGAGCCGAGGGTCTGCGGGACTGCCGCAAACTGATGGCCATGGCCAAGGCCGGAAAATACAAGGGGTATCTGCTGGAGGGCATGGCCTGTCCCGGGGGCTGCATCGCCGGTGCCGGCACCATCTTGTCCATCGAGCAGGCTGCAAAAGTGGTCAGTCAGTATCAGAAGGATGCCAAAACCACCTCCCCCACCCAGAGCGAATACCGGGATATTGCGGAAAAGCTGGATTAGCTGACAAATGCGATGCGCTGACTACCGGATTGCCGCATTTCAATGGGTTCGATTCCCTCTGCTCCCAATAACAACAGCCACCCTGATGGGTGGCTGCAGACCGTCGAGAACCCCAGTTTTGTGTCAGGCAAAACTGGGGTTTCTCGACGGTCTGGCGGCGGAAGGACAATCCTTCCGCCGCCTTGTTATGTTTCGTTACGGTTCTTACTTCAGCAGTGCCAGACGGCCGGGGTCGTTGGCAAATGCTGCTTTGGCGTTGCCCTTGGTGACGACAACAGGAGGCAGCTCATAGACGGGGACATCGATCTTGCCATTGTTTACATCCACATCCGCAGCGGGCATGCCGTTGCCTGCCTGCAGGGACTCGATGATCTCGATGGTCTTGGCTACGAGCACATCGGTGGGCTTTGCAATGGTGAGAAGGCCATTTCCAGTTCACGCAGTACCGCTCTGCAATTCCCATGTATATCCGTTTCTGCGCTGCATGGAGGGACTCGGGGCATCCAACAGAATCAGAAGCGCAAGTGTCAATTGAGATACGCCAATGTACTTTTTTGTAATTCCAAATGGCCGCAGTAGTTTGCACACTTCGCGCTCTGCATCCATATTCTTCTGTCTCCCGTTTGTCTGCATGAGGCCAATGGGAAGTACATTGGTTTCTGGATGGATGTTTTGGTGCCCCGGGGGCGGCGTTTATAGCATCGCCTTTGCAGCAGTCAGCGCAGCGGCAATGACCGCATCCATGTCGTAGTATGTATACTCGCCCAGGCGGCCGCCAAAAATCACATTTTCTTCCCATCCCGCCAGTATCTTCGATTTTGCATACCTGAAAATGTTGAAAGTGTTTTTACATTGTTTAATCTCTCCGGAACAAATCCCTCGTATAAACCTTATCCTGCACATCGTCAAGGCAGCTGTCATACCGGTTGGCAAGAATGGCCTGGCTCTGCTCCTTAAATTTTTCAAGATCATTGACAACCACGCTGCCGAAGAAAGTGCTCCCATCTTCGAGGCTTGGCTCATAAATAATCACGGAAGCGCCCTTGGCCTTGATGCGCTTCACGACACCCTGGACGCTGCTCTGGCGGAAGTTATCAGAGTTTGACTTCATAGTCAGGCGATAGACCCCAATAATGCATAGCTTTTCCCGGGCTTTTTCATATTCATTATCTTCTCCGTAGCCATAATACCCCGCCATCTGGAGCACGCGGTCTGCAATGAAATCTTTGCGTGTCCTGTTGCTCTCCACAATAGCCTCGATCAGGTTTTCCGGCACATCCGCGTAGTTGGCAAGTAATTGCTTTGTATCCTTGGGTAGGCAATACCCACCATAGCCGAAGCTGGGGTTATTGTAATGGCTGCCAATGCGGGGATCACGGCAAACACCCTCAATAATCTGCCGGGTATTCAGGCCTTTCATTTCGGCATAGGTATCTAGCTCGTTGAAATAGGACACCCGCAGCGCCAGATATGTATTGGAAAACAGCTTAACTGCTTCAGCCTCTGTAAAGCCCATGATCAGCGTTTCGATGTTTTCTTTGATGGCTCCTTCCTGGAGCAGACCGGCAAAGGTGTTTGCCGCCTTCACCAGGCGGGCATTTTCCACATCTGTCCCCACGATGATGCGGCTTGGATACAGGTTGTCATACAATGCCTTGGATTCCCGGAGAAATTCCGGGCTGAACAGGATATTTTCACAATGATATTTCTCACGGACAGAAGCAGTGAAGCCAACCGGAATCGTGGACTTAATGACCATGATAGCATCCGGGTTGTACTGGATGACCAGCTTGATGACAGTTTCCACCGCAGAGGTATCAAAGAAGTTCTTCCTGCTGTCATAGTTGGTAGGAGCTGCGATTACCACAAAATCCGCATCCTTATAGGCTGCTTCCGCATCCAGCGTCGCAGTCAGATCCAAATCCTTTTCTGCGAGATACTTCTCGATGTACTCATCCTGAATCGGAGATCTCTTCCCGTTAATTAGCTCGACCTTTTCCGGGACAATATCTACCGCTGTTACATGATGGTGCTGCGCCAATAAAGTGGCGATGGATAAGCCGACATAGCCGGTGCCAGCTACTGCAATATTCATTTTGGTTCCCCCTTTCTATTGAATCAGTAAACACACTCTGCACATATGTTGATTCTGATATCGCCAATGTCATACCGCTTACCCGGCATCTGACATCAATATCGAAAAGGTAAAAACCCCACAGCAACTCTTCCAACAGTTGGAGAAACGGCTATGGGATTCTCTCACGCCAGCTTACTGCGGATGCTCCGCAGTAAGAAATCTGTTCTTGGCAGACTCTATCGTATTTCCTTCGCTGCAGCCAGGGCGGCGGCAATGACCGCGTCCATGTCGTAGTATTTATACTCGCCCAGCCGTCCGCCGAAAATCACATTTTCTTCCTGCTCCGCCAGTGCCTTGTACTTTGCGTACAGGGCGCTGTTTTTTTCGTCGTTGACGGGATAATAGGGCTCGTCTCCGGGGTGCCATTCGCTGGAATACTCCCGGCTGATGACGGTTTTGGGCAGGTTATTGCCCTGCTCGTCCTTGCCGAAGGTAAACCACTTGTGCTCGATGATCCGGGTATAGGGGGTCTCGGCATCGGTGTAGTTCACGGCAGCGTTGCCCTGGAAATTGGGAATGTCCAGCAGTTCCGTCTCGAAACGAACAGAGCGGTATTCCAGTGCGCCCAGAGAATAGCCAAAGTAGGCATCGATGGGGCCGGTGTAGACAATCTTCTCTGCCAGCGCATCCAACTCCGCCTTGTGTTCCAGATAGTCCACGCACAGACGAACTTCAATTCCCTCCAGCAGTTTTTCCACCAGTCGGGTGTAGCCGCCCACGGGAATGCCCTGATAGAGGGCATTGAAATAGTTGTTATCGAAGGTCAGGCGGACGGGCAGACGCTTGATAATGAAGCTGGGCAGCTCGGTACAGGGACGACCCCACTGCTTCTGGGTGTAGCCCTTGATGAGCTTTTCATAGATATCCGTGCCCACCAGAGAAATGGCCTGTTCCTCCAGATTCTTTGGCTCGGTGATGCCTGCGGCGGCCTTCTGCTGGGCGATTTTCCCGGCAGCTTCGTCGGGCGTCACAACACCCCACATCTTGTTAAAGGTGTACATATTGAAGGGCAGGCTGTACAGCTCCCCCTTGTAGTTGGCCACCGGGGAATTGGTAAAGCGGTTGAAGGTCACGAACCGGTTGACATAATCCCACACTGCCTGATTGTTAGTGTGGAAAATATGGGCGCCATACTTGTGAACATCAATGCCCTCCACCTTCTCGGTGTAGACATTGCCGGCGATATGATCCCGCTTGTCAATGACGAGAACGGACTTCCCGGCAGCTTTCGCCTGTTGGGCAAAGACAGAGCCGTAAAGACCGGCGCCGATGACGAGATAGTCGTACATTTTTTACTCCTTCAATAGTTCCGGCTTACGCTTTCGGATAATCCCCAGGGCCGCCTCCACCGCTGCATCGGAGCTGCCGGATTCCAGAATGCTTTGCAGCTTCTGCGCTTCGTTCATTT
>CAMCRV010000057.1 GCA_945877365.1 uncultured Clostridia bacterium
AGCACAAGGGCTTTATCCAGGGGTTTGAGGCAGACCTGGAGACCCTGGCCGCCCACCCTCACCCGGAGGACGGCTTTGCCGGTATGGAAATCCGTGGCGATACCCTGACGGACAAGGAGAACGCTGGTGCAGCCCTGCTGGACGCCTGCAAGGAGGTCAAAGGCTCCGAGCCTGTGCAGATCGGCAGCTACCGGGGCTTCACTATGTCCGTGGAGTTTTCGGCATGGAAACAGGAATATACGATCCTGCTGAAAGGCCAGATGACCCACCGGGCAAGTCTCGGCACAGACCCACGCGGCAACCTGACCCGCATTGACAATGCGCTCTCTCAAATGCCCCAGCGCCTGGAGGCGACCAAGGCCCAGCTGGACAATCTGTATCAGCAGCAGGCCGCCGCCAAGGAGGAAGTGGGCAAGCCATTCCCTTATGAGGATGATCTGCGGGTAAAGTCCGCCCGTCTGGTGGAGCTGGACACGCTTCTGAACCTGGACGGCAGGGGCCGCTCCCAGCCGGAGTCCGTGATCGCCAAAAGCGCACGGCCCTCGGTGCTGGACAGCTTGAAGCGCCCGGTGCCGCCCCGCAACGCTGAAAAGAAACCAAAACAGCATGAGGAGGTGCGATAACATGAATAACAACGAACTGAATACGGCCCTCTATGAGAAGATGGCCGCCGAGCAGAATAAGTACGGGGACTGGCTGAAAAGCCAGCCCCCGGCAGAGATCCTGAACCACGCCTATGAGTACACTGTCCGGGAGGACATCGTGATGGCGATGGAGGAACTGGAGCTGACCGATGTCCAGGCCCAGGCGCTGCTGGATTCGCCCACGCCCCTGGCAGATGTGTACCGCTACTTTGAGAAACTGGAGACCGGCTACATGGATATGATTCGGGACAGCATTGAGAACCTGGCCGATGATGCTTGCAAGGCTCAGGAGGAGCTGCGGAAGGCTGCCATTTACCCCCACTCTGCTTCCTATGCGAAAGAGCATGGTGAGTTGGAGCAGTACCGGGCCTCCAATAACGCCAATCTCCAATGCAAGGAGGCTATTGAAGCGGCAGTGCGGGAACACTTCGACGGGATGTATCTCAGTCACGATGCCGCAAAGGGCGTGATCGAGACCTACGGCATGGACCGGGTCATGCTGGTCCTTGCCAACACCGTCCAGCTCCAGGACTGGGATGGGCGCTACTCGCCCCGCAACAAGGAATGGGCCAAGACCATCCCCAACTACAACTCCGATACCGTCCGGTGCGGCTATGCCGTAAACAGCCACCCCGCTGTCCTGAATGGGTTTATTGATTTGGTACGCGAGGAACATCAGCGCCGCCAGCCCTTGACGGCAGAGGACATCCAGGCAGAGGCGGAACGAATTTTGCGGGAGCTGCGCGCACCGGATGTGCCGAACAGCCCCCATGGGACCCATTACATGGCCCGCATTTCCCCGGAGTTTCTGAATCGGGCGGGGAGCGATGACCGTGACCGGCTGATGAACCTTCTGCCGTTCCGCAGTCTGGCGTTTACCGGCATGAAAGGACTGCCTGGGACTTATGCCACCATCCTGGCCAGTGAGGACCGCTCCAAGGAGCTGCGCCAGCTCCGGCCCTCTGTCCGGGAGCATTTGAAGCAGGAGCCGAAACAGGCAATCCCCAAAGCCCCGGTTCATAAGAAACGGGAGCCGGAGCGGTGAGCGCCCCAAAGCGTAAACGGGATGTCCAGGTGAATTTCCGGGTCTCCCCGGAAGAGCTGGCGCTGATCGAGAAAAAAATGTCCCAACTTGGGACCAATAATCGTGAAGCCTATCTGCGGAAGATGGCCCTGGACGGTTATGTGGTGCAGCTGGACTTGCCGGAGCTGAAGGAGCTGGTGTCCCTGCTGCGCCGGAGCAGCAACAACCTGAACCAGCTCACCCGCCGGGTGCATGAGACCGGGCGCGTCTATGACGCTGACCTGGAGGATATAGCCCAGCGGCAGGAGCAGCTATGGGAGGGCGTGAAGGAAATCCTGACCCAGCTCTCCAATCTTTCGTAACAGGGGTATATATCCCATCTGCGGAGGGAGGAACGGCGTTCTTTTCGCCGCGCCTCCCTCCGCTTTTTCTTTTTTCCCATATCCTTGCGGTTTGAGGGTGCTTGCAGGATAATAAGCTCAGAAGAAGAACGGCGCAAAGGAGTTGAGGATATATGAAAACCTTTGAAAAGGTGTTGGAGATTTTTCGGGATTACCTGGAGCGTGATTTGGAGGAGGAAGTGCTGCCGTGCAGACGAGGGTATCTCCGTGTGACTTGGAATGGAGATTCGCCCTTTTGCGTGGATGGGGTCCTCTGCCGGACGCCGGAGGAACTGTTTGAACTGCTCCTTTCCGACTGTCAGAGTGCTGAAGAACTTCGGCTGACAAAGGGATGCCGGGAAGTGACTAAGGAGGACGAACAGGAAGCACAGGCCCGGTGCCAGAAGTACCGGAAACAATGGAAGGAGGAAGTGGAATGAAGGCATTGATATGTTTGTTAAAGCTGTTGCTTAAAATCGCATTGGCCCCGGTGATCCTGGCGCTTACCCTGTTCATCTGGGTATGCGTGGGCCTTGTGTATGTCTCCGGCCTGGTGCTGGGGCTGGTCAGCCTGGCGCTTGCGCTGTTGGGCGTGGCGGTGCTGATTACTTACTCCCCGCAGAATGGGCTTATCCTGCTTTTGCTGGCGTTCCTGGTAAGCCCCTACGGATTGCCGCTGGCGGCCATCTGGATGCTGGGCAAGGTGCAGGATTTGAAATACTTAATCCAGGACCGGGTTTATGGATAAAACAATGTTATGAACTTTACTTTTGCGCTAATATCGGATATAATGTTAGTACGAAAGGAAGTGAGACCATGACCCAATATGAACAGCTGGACCGGATGCTGGATAACCAGGATGGGATGCTGCGAACTGCTCAGGCGGTATCTGTCGGGATCAGCAAGCCGGTTTTTTATGATTATGTGCAGGCACGGGAGTTGCAGCGGGTCGCCCCAGGGATTTATCTTTCCAGAGATTCCTGGGTGGACACCATGTATCTGCTCCATCTTCGCTTTGAACAGGTCGTCTTTTCCCACGAAACAGCCCTGTTCTTTCATGATCTGACGGATCGTGAGCCTACGGAGTATGCGGTCACGGTCAAGACCGGATACAATCCAACCAAACTGAAAGCGGAGGGTGTGCGAGTTTTCACCATTAAGGCCCAGCTCCATGATGTGGGTCTGACCACCGCCAGGACGCCCTTTGGACATACCGTTCCGGTCTATGATATGGAGCGGACCATCTGCGATGTGCTGCGAAGCCGAAGCAGCATGGAGGTGCAGACCTTCCAAGGGGCTCTGAAAGCGTACGCCCGGAGAAAGGATAAAAACCTGCGGACATTGATGCACTATGCCGGAATGTTCCGGGTAGAAAAACTGCTTCGGCAGTATTTGGAGGTGTTGCTATGATAAAGACAGCCAGACAGCTGAAGGACCTGATTCGGAACCTGGCAAAGAAAAATGCCGCAGACGCCCAGGTTCTTCTGCGGAACTATATGATGGAGCGGTTTCTGGAGCGGATCTCCCTGTCAGAATACCGGGACAAATTCATTCTGAAAGGCGGTATGCTGGTGGCGGCCATGGTGGGGCTGGACGCCCGTTCTACCATGGACCTGGATGCGACCGTCAGAGGAACGAATGTCAATGTGGAAGACATTGAGAATCTGATTGCGGCCATTGTCACAGTCCCCTTGGATGATGGCGTGACATTTCAGCTGAAAAGCATTTCGGAAATCATGGATGAAGCGGAGTATCCGGGAATCCGGGTCAGCATGACCGCAACCTTTGACGGAGTCGTAACCCCGCTGAAGATCGACATTTCCACCGGAGATGCCATTACTCCGAAGGAAGTGCGGTACAGTTTTAAGCTGATGCTGGAGGATCGCTCTATTGAAATTTGGGCCTACAATCTGGAAACCGTTCTGGCGGAGAAGCTGGAGACCATCATCACACGGGCCACCACCAATACCCGCATGAGGGATTTCTATGATATTTATGTTCTGGTCCAGCTTCACGGCTGCACCCTGAATCCCCAGGTCCTCCATGACGCTCTGCTGGCTACCTCCCGCAAGCGCAGCACAGAGAGCCATCTTGCGGAAGCCGGAGAAGTGTTCGATGAAGTGGGGAGCAGTGCGGTCATGCAGAAACTTTGGGAGGCATACCGAAAGAAATTCTCCTATGCGTCCGATGTGGAATGGCCCATGGTCATGGAAGCGGTTCGCGGACTGTTCCGGCTTTGTGAGGAAGGCGGAGCATGAAAAAGAGAGGACACTACTGCAAAGTTTGCGGCGAGTACAAAGCCAACGAAAAGTTTACCGGGAAAGGCCATGCGGCACACATCTGTAAAGCCTGTGCTTCCCTTCCACCGGAGAAAAAGGCAGAGCAGATGACGATCAACCGGCTGATGAATCTGCCCTGGCGGCTGTCAAAAGAGCAGCTTTCCTGGCTGAAAAACCGGATGAAGGATAAGCGCCCGGAAGTGTGTGCGCTGGCGAAGGAACAGTATGAGATGAGATTCCCACCACGGGATTTACAGGAAGCCGAGGACGATTTGGATTTCCTGGTTGATGAAGAATTTGATATAGAGTGATAGAAACGGTCTGCACCACGCAGGCCGTTTTTTTGAAGGGAGGGAAACATTATGGCAACCACACGCATTATGCCGCTGCACATTGGCAAGGGCCGGACCGAGAGCCGTGCTATCAGCAAGATTATTGACTATGTGGCCAACCCGCAAAAGACCGACCACGGCAGACTCATCACCGGCTATGAGTGCGACAGCCGTGTGGCCGATGCCGAGTTCATGTTGGCAAAGCGCCAGTATATCGCCGCCACCGGACGGGTCCGGGGCATAGATGATGTGATCGCTTACCATGTTCGCCAGTCCTTCTGCCCTGGGGAGATCACCCCGGAGGAAGCCAACC
>CAMCRV010000058.1 GCA_945877365.1 uncultured Clostridia bacterium
GTCAGCTTCGCTGACAGCCCCCTTTACACAAGGGGGCCTTTGGGTGCGCCAAATTGGAATTTGGCCAATTCCCCTGAACAGAGTGATACAGAAAAGTCCGGTAGTTGCTGGGAACTGCCGGACTTTTGTGTTACCTTTCCAGAATCACCGGAATATTGCTGCAGTGCAGGGCGTTTTTGATGTGCTCAGCCGCTTCCTCGGCGGTGAGCTTCAGCTGCTGGCCGGAACGCATATCCTTGACGGAGCACTTGCCCTCGGCAATCTCGTCCTCCCCCAGAAGGATGGCAAAGGGAACCCCCAGCTTGTCGGCGTAGGCCATTTTCTGCTTGAATTTCTTCTGCTCGCAGTACAGCTGCACCTTCAGACCCTGAGAGCGGACAGCCTCCGCCAGTGCAATGGCAGGGGCGGCGTCCTGTGTCATGGGCAGCACCAGAGCGTCTGCGGGGGCGCTGGGCAGCTCCGGGTTCAGAAGACCCTGCTCGTCCAGCACATAGAACAGCCGGGTCAGGCCGATGGAAATGCCCACGCCGGGCAGCTGCTTTTCGATGTAATAGCCTGCCAGATTGTCATACCGGCCGCCGGAGCAGACGGAGCCGATCTCCGGGTGATCCAGCAGAGTGGTCTCGTAGACCGTGCCGGTGTAGTAGTCCAGACCTCTGGCGATGGTGAGATCCACGGCAAAATTTTCCTCGGGAACACCGAAGGCAGAAAGATTGGCGGTGACGGCCTTCAGCTCGGCCAGACCCTGATCGAAGGTTTCACTGCGGCCGGTATAGCCCTCCAGTGCGGAAATCACTTCGGCATTGGTGCCCCGGATGGCGATGAACCGGAGAATTTCCCCGGCCTGCTCCTCCGTCAGACCGCAGTCCTCCAGCAAAATGGTCTTTACCTTGTCGGAGCCGATCTTATCCAGCTTGTCCACGGTGCGCATGATGTCGCCGCTCTTTTCGTGCAGATTCAGCATTTCGTAGAAGCCGGTGAGGATCTTGCGGTTGTTCACCCGGATCTGGAACCGGTTCAGGCCGAAGCCCTTGAACACCTTGTAGATGATGGCGGGAATTTCCGCCTCGTTGAGAACATCCAGCTTGCCGTCGCCGATGATGTCGATGTCGGCCTGATAGAACTCCCGGAAACGGCCTCTCTGAGCCCGTTCTCCCCGGTAGACCTTGCTGATCTGGAACCGGCGGAAGGGGAAGGCCAGGTCATTGCAGTGCAGAGCCACATACTTTGCCAGAGGCACCGTCAGGTCAAAGCGCAGGGCAAGATCACTGTCGCCCTTCTGGAAACGGTAAATCTGCTTCTCCGTCTCGCCGCCGCCCTTGGCAAGCAGAATCTGGGCATCCTCGATGGCGGGGGTGTCCAGGGGGGCGAAGCCGTAGGATGCGTAGGTGGAGCGGAGAATTTCCACCATTTTCTCAAAGCGAATCTGCTTGTCCGGCAGCAGCTCCATGAACCCGGACAGTGTCCGGGGCTTGATGATATCCATACTGGTATTCCTTTCGTCAATAGAAATGGAAGAGTGGAGATGGAGAAGATCCGTCTTCACTCTTCAGCGGAATTTTCGGTTTCTTAGGGCATCACCGTATAATGGGACAAGGAGATTTGGCCAGTGTTTTGACCCCAGCGAAAGTATGGAAAATGCGGGAATACTTTTGTATTTCCCATTTTTCATACTGCACGATTGGGGCGAAAGATCCGCCAAAGCCCGCAGCCACATTGTGCGGTGTTGCCTTAGTATTTGGATTTGGTATGCAGCATCTCGCGCCAGTCCAGATCGCCACGCTGCAGACCCATGATCAGCATTTCGGCGCTGGCCAGGTTGGTGGCGATGGGGACATTGTGCTTGTCGCAGTAGCGGATGGTTTCAATCATCTGGCTGTCGTCCCAGTGCTCGGTGGTGTTGGGATCGGTAAACAGAAGCACCAGATCAATTTCGTTGTAGGCGATCCGGGCGTTGATCTGCTGGTGACCGCCCTGCTTGTGGGACAGCAGCAGGGTGATGGGCAAACCCGTATTGTCCGCAATGAGGCGGCCTGTGGTGGCTGTGGCGAAGAGGTTATGCTTGCTCAGAATACTTTTATAGGCGGTACAGACTTGAACCATCAGTTCTTTCTTCTTGTCGTGGGCCAGAAATGCGATATTCACAGCAGTCACTCCTTATTCTCTATCATCATGTATCCAAAGGATTATCGCAGGGAAACAGGCTCCGGGTAGCCCTGAAGTCGGCGGGCGATTTTCCGGAAGGCTTTTGCGGCGTCGCAGCGGGGGGCATATTTCAGCAGAGGCTTTTCAAAGGCCGCTGCCAGCGTCACATTGGGATCCTCCAGCACAACTCCTGTCAGGGGCAGTCCGGCGGTGTCCATCACATCGTCCACCGTCTGGCTGCACTGGGACAGATAGCTCCTGTCCACCCGGTTGACGATGAGGCTGACCTGTGTTTTTCCGCCCAGCTCCAGAAGGTCTCCCACCCGGGCGGCATCCCGGACGGCGGCAGGCCCTGCGCCGGTGACCAGCAGGAACCGGTCTGCGCAGACGCACACCAGATGAAAGCCGGCATCCACACCGGCCGGTGCATCCAGAAAAATATAGTCAAACTGCCGCCGGGCATCGGAAAGAGCCTTGCGGAAAACCTCGGGGTCAATGCTGCCAATGGAGCAGTTCATGGGAGCCGTCAGAAAACACAGGGTGGGGTACAGGGGATGCCTTGCCGCGGCGCTGAGGGGATAGCCCCCGTGAAAAACTTCCCAGAAGGAAAGGGCGCTGCTGTCAGACATTCCCAGAGAAATGTCCAGATTCCGCAGACCCACATCGCAGTCGATGCAAAGAACCTGAAGCCCCTCGGCTGCCAGCGCGGTGGCGAGCCCTGCACAGACGGAGGTTTTGCCTGTTCCGCCCTTGCCGGACAGAACTGCCAGAACTTCACCCAAACGCACATTCCTCCCCAAGGATATTTTCTCTATTATAATGCCATATCGCACAAAAGGCAAGTGGAATCTGGGGAATTTTCCATATTTTTTCATCAGTTTCACCAAATAATCTGGCTGCCGGAGGGAAAATACCGGGGGAAAAAAGAGTTGCGGCGTGCCGAATCCTGCTGTATAATGGTAACTGTCAAAAAAAGGGCAGCTGCCCAAAAAATGGAGGAGGATTCCCTATGTTTCAGGCAATGATCGAGACTCTGAAGCAGCATAACCGTTCCATCGTTTTTACCGAAGGCCATGACAGCCGAATTCTGGAGGCTACCGCCCGTCTGGTGGCAGACGGCTTCCTGAAGCCCATTCTGGTGGGCAATGTGGAGCAGGTAAAAGCCAATGCTGCCAAGGGTGGCTTCAACATCGAAGGCGTAGAAATTCTGGATCCCGCAACCTATCCCAAAATGGATGAGATGGTTGCAAAGATGGTGGAGCTGCGCAAGGGCAAGATGAGCGAGGAAGAATGCCGCAAGGCTCTGTCCGCCGGAAATTACTTCGGCACCATGCTGGTGAAGATGGGCTATGCCGACTCCCTGCTGGGCGGCGCTACTTATTCCACCGCCGATACCGTCCGCCCGGCTCTGCAGATCGTCAAGACCAGAAAGGGCGCCCATCTGGTGTCCTCCTGCTTTATTCTGGTTCGAGGCGAGGAAAAGATTGCCATGGGCGACTGCGCCATCAATCTGGGCTATGAGGATCGCCTGGACAAGGATGGCAATGTGGTGCTGTCCGCTGCCCAGCAGCTGGCTGAGGTGGCCATCGATACCGCCAACACCGCCAAGGTCTTCGGCATCGATCCCAAGGTTGCCATGCTGAGCTTCTCCACCAACGGCTCCGGCAAGGGCGGCACCGTGAAGCTGAGCCACGACGCCACCGCTGTGGCCAAGGAGATGGCTCCCGATCTGCTGATTGACGGTGAGATGCAGTTTGACGCCGCCGTGGCTCCCGAGGTGGGTCAGCTGAAGTTCCCCGGCTCCAAGGTGGCAGGCTATGCCAACACCTTCATTTTCCCCACCATCGAGGCCGGCAACATCGGCTACAAGATCGCCCAGCGTCTGGGCGGCTATGAGGCCTACGGCCCCATCCTGCAGGGTCTGGCCGCTCCCATCAACGACCTGTCCCGTGGCTGCAATGCCGACGAGGTCTACAAGATGGCTATTATCACCGCCGCCATGGTATAAGGCATACATACCCAAGGCCGCTGCGAAAGGGCAGTGTTCATAAGACAGTTGACAGCCACCGTAGTTTTGAACTGCGGTGGCTGTTCTTGCATAAATTGAAGCCTTATGATATGATTAAACAGAACGATAAACTTGAATTTAGTGAGTTCAAAGGCCCCCTTGTGTAAAGGGGGCTGTCAGCGAAGCTGACTGGGGGATTG
>CAMCRV010000059.1 GCA_945877365.1 uncultured Clostridia bacterium
GCCGGGCGAAGGCGGTGCCCAGCAGATAGGTCTCATACTTGGCGTCCATCTTCAGAGCCGGGATGATAACATCGTCCACCATCTCGTCCACCAGATCGGCCACGATGAGCTTGGATGCGCCGGTGGCGATGGCCTTGGCTTCCAGACCCTCCAGCTCGTCGGCCTGACCCACATTGCCGGCCACGGCGATGATCTCGGGGTTGTTGTAGTTTTCCTTCAGCCAGGGGATGATGATGGATGTATCCAGACCGCCGGAATATGCCAGCACGATTTTCTTGATATCCTGTTTGTTTGCCATGATGTTGACCTCCACAGCTTCCGACTTTGCGGAAGGTTATTTGTTATGGTCTGGATTATAACACGGTATGAATAAATATGCAATAGGTGAGCGGAAAATATTCAATGAAAAACTATACAACAATCCATGCCGAAGAAACGATGGGTTTGTCAAAATTATCCAGTCCGCTAAATCCTTCTGAAATTTCGTGGAATGCAATACATTATAATAGCATTTTTTGAACTCCTCCTTTGAAGCTGCGGCGAGAACGGATAGGGCAGAGAGGATTTCTGCAAACCGGCAGGAGGAAAGGATACGGATTTTTCCGGGATACTTTGCATATCACTATGGATTATTCAGTACATTTGTGAATATCGTATAGGGAGAAATTCATTTTGACCTGAATTTTATGCAAACTTCCCTCTTTACAAATGAATACTTATGCAGTAAAATCCATTCATCAAACACAAATGCACCTCAGAGAAAAACAAAGGAAAGGAAATGACCACTATGAAAAAACTGACCGCTTTGCTGCTCATCGCAGCTTTGACCCTGAGCCTCTTCGCCGGCTGCGGCAAGTCCGCCGAAAAGAATGCCCTGGATATCATCAAGCAGCGCGGCTACATCACCATGGCCACCGACGCCGCCTGGGCTCCCTATGAGTATGTCGGGGAAAACGGACAGCCTGACGGCTGCGACATCGAACTGGCCAAGGAGATCGCCAAGGGGCTGGGCGTGGAGCTGAAGATTATCAACGCCGCCTTTGATACCCTGCCCACCTATGTGGAAAGCGGCGAGGCTGACATGATTCTGGCTGCCATGACCATCACCGAGGAACGGAAGCAGACCATGGACTTCTCCAACCCCTACACCGTGGCGCAGCAGTACATCATCGTTGCCAAGGACAATAGCAGCGTCAAGACCATCGAGGACATGGCAGGCTACACCATCGGCACCCATCTGGGCACCACCGGCGACTTCCTGGTCTGCGATGAAATTGATCTGGACGACGGCGTTCTCCACGGCACCGGCGCAAGCTACGCCCAGTACAAGGATCTGACCGTTGCCTCTCTGGATCTCAACAGCGGTGCCTTGCAGGCAGTTGTCTGCGACGGCCCCATGGCTGAGAATATGTGCATCCGGAACGAGAATCTGAAGTGCTTCCCGCTGGTCTACGCCGACGGCAGCGGCACGGATGAGAGCTACGGCGTTGCCGTGAAGAAGGGCAACACCGCCCTGCTGGAGGCCATCAACCAGATTCTGGATCCGCTGGTGGCCGACGGAACCTTCGACCAGTTCTTCGTCAAGCATGTGGAGGCATCCTCCCTGATTGCTGAGTGATTCAAAATAGCGGGGAACAGGGGAAAGACCGCCTCTGTTCCCCCCTTGCGCACCCTTTCCGGGAGGTAGAATATGGAAATCATCAACACCATCGTCAGGCAGTTCCGCAGCACCTTTATCATCGACAACCGGTATAAGGTGTTTCTCACCGGCTTCAAGAACACCATGCTCATCACCATCGTGGCGGCTCTCATCGGCATCGCCGTGGGCACAGTTATCGCGGTGATTCACAATATCGCCTCCCAGAAGCAGCGGCATAAAAATCTGGGGGGCACCCTGATCCGGCTGCTGGACAAGCTGCTCACCGCCTATGTGGCGGTGATGCGGGGCACGCCTCTGGCCATCCAGCTGATGATCTGGGCCTTTGTGCTGCTGGCAGGCAAGGACAAGCTCACGGTAGCCTGCATTGCCTTCGGCCTGAACTCCGCAGCCTATGTCTCCGAGGTCATCCGCGCCGGTATCAATTCCGTGGATGCCGGGCAGATGGAGGCCGGGCGGTCGCTGGGTCTGGATCGGCTCACCACCATGCGGAAAATCATTCTGCCCCAGGCCATCAAGAACATCCTCCCGGCCCTGTGCAACGAGGGCATCGCCGTGCTGAAGGAGACCTCCATCGTCAGCCTGGTGGCGGTGGTGGATCTGACCCGTGCCAGCGATCTGGTGCGCAGCCGTACCCTGCTGGCCTTCTTCCCGCTGGTGAGCGTGGCAATCGTGTATTTTATTCTGGTGGCAGGCCTGTCCTCCGCCGTCAATCGTATGGAAAAGAGGTTGGCTAAGAGTGATCGAGGTTAAGGATTTACAGAAGAGCTTCGGAGAGCTTCAAGTTCTCAAGGGCATCACCACCACCATCGAAAAGGGCGAGCGGGTGGTGGTCATCGGCCCCTCCGGCGGCGGCAAGAGCACCTTTCTGCGGTGCCTGAACCTGCTGGAAGAGCCCACCGGGGGCAAGGTGATTTTTGAAGGGGAGGATCTCACCGACCCCAACGCCGATGTGGATATGGCGCGGCGGCGGATTGGCATGGTCTTCCAGCACTTCAACCTGTTCCCCCATCTGACCATCATGCAGAACATCACTCTGGCTCCGGTGCACCTGAAAATGAAAACACAGGCTCAGGCGGAGGAGGAGGGCAGGAAGCTCCTGACCCGAATCGGCCTGCTGGACAAGGCAGACACCTACCCCGATATGCTCTCCGGCGGCCAGCGGCAGCGGATTGCCATTGTCCGCTCCCTGATGATGAACCCGGATGTGATGCTCTTTGACGAGCCCACCAGCGCCCTGGACCCGGAGATGGTGGGTGAGGTTTTGCAGCTCATTGAGGAGCTTGCCAAGGACGGCATGACCATGGTCATCGTCACCCATGAAATCGGCTTTGCCCGCCGGGTGGCCAGCCGGGTGCTGTTCATCGACGAGGGCATCATCAAAGAGGAAAACTCCCCGGAGAAGTTCTTTACGGAGCCGAAGGATCCCCGGCTTCAGGACTTTCTTTCCAAAGTTTTGTAAAAAAAGAGGTATAAATTATGTTTCACAATGTCATTGTCCGCACCCCCTGCCCTGCCGTAGTGGAGGGCATCACCAGCAACCCCCAGCTGGGAAAGCCCGATTACCAGCTGGCACTGAAGCAGCATGAATCCTACATCGCCGCCCTGAAAAAGACCGGCGTGGAGGTCACCATTCTGCCCCCCAACCCCGACTACCCCGACAGCTGCTTTGTAGAGGACGACGCAGTGCTGACCACCAAGTGCGCCATCATCACCAACCCCGGCGCGGACTCCCGGAAGGGGGAGATCGAGGCCATGATTCCGGTGATTCAGCAGTTCTACCCGGAGGATAAGATCGAGTACATTCAGGCTCCCGGCACCCTGGAGGGCGGCGATGTGATGATGGTGGGCGACCACTTCTATGTGGGGCGCAGCGCCAGAACCAACGCCGAGGGCATCCGGCAGTTCATTGCCATTCTGGAAAAGTACGGTCTGTCCGGCAGCGAGGTGCCGCTGGAAAAGGTGCTGCACCTGAAAACCGGCGTCAACTATCTGGAAAACAACAATCTGCTGGTCAGCGGCGAGTTTATCGACAAGCCGGATTTTGCCTCCTACAACAAGTTCGTGATTCCCGAGGCCGAGGCCTACGCCGCCAACTGCATCTGGATGAACGGCACCGTTCTGGTGCCCGAGGGATATCCCACGGTGGAAAAGCTGGTGAAAAGCATGGGCTATGAGGTGCTTCTGGTGGACACCAGCGAGTTCCGCAAGATCGACGGCGGCCTGAGCTGCCTGTCCCTGCGGTTCACCGCACTGAAGTAATGTAAAAATTGGAATTTAGTGAGCTCAAAGGCCCCCTTGTGTAAAGGGGGCTGTCAGC
>CAMCRV010000060.1 GCA_945877365.1 uncultured Clostridia bacterium
GGTTGTCAATCCCCCAGTCAGCTGCGCTGACAGCCCCCTTTACACAAGGGGGCCTATGAAAGTGCCAAATTCCAATTTATCAACCAGCGGCGTAATGCCGATAAACACATTCCAGTTTATTAGTATAGCATAGTTTTCCGGAAAAATATAGGTTTTTCCACGGGAAAATTATGAAATAATTGAAAACATCCCGACCCAGAGGATCGGGATGGCAGCGTGTCGAAAAAGGTATGTCATTCCGAGGTCGCGAAGCGGCCGTGGGAATCCGTTTCCCAGGAAAGCGCAGTTTTTTGCAAAACCTGGCAAAAACAGAACATTTTGGAGAACGGATTGCCACAGGTGACCTTCGGTCACCTTCGCAATGACATACGCGTGTTTCAGTGGGATAAAGGAAAAAATTGTCAACTGTCCATTGTCAATTGTCAATTTTTTTAGCCCCACAGGGTGGACAGCATGGGAATGATCTGCTTCTTCCGGCTCATAATCTTGGGCAGGAATACCATGTTGTCCTTGGGGGTGACATTGAAGGCCTGGGTGATGACATCGTCGTCGCCCACATAGATCAGCTGGGTGCCTTCCAGCAGCACATCCGTCAGCATCAGGATCACCATGGAGAATTTCTTCTTCTTGGCGACCTCCTTCATCAGCTTCACCAGCTCGTCCTTCCGATCCAGCAGGGCAGGGCTGTCCATACAGGTGACCTGCGCCACCGCCAGATTGTGACCGGCGATGAGGAACTCCTTGTAGTCGGTGTAGAGCATCTCCTCCACGGACTTCCGGGCCACAGTGGAGGTGAACAGCTCCTTGCCCAGCTCATCCAGAGACACATTGGCGATTCTGGCCATCCGCTCGGCGGTGGTGATGTCCCGGGGGGTGCAGGTGGGGGACTTGAACATGACGGTGTCGGAGACGATGGCGGCAGCCATCAGACCCGCCAGATTGGGGGCAGGCACCAGTCCGCGCTCCCGGAACATATTGGCGATGATGGTGTTGGTGGAGCCCACCGGCTCGTTGCGCATATAGATGGGGTTGCCGGTCTGGATATCCGCCAGACGGTGGTGGTCGATGATGGCCAGAATCTCCGCCTGCTCCAGACCGGGGACGGACTGGGACGCCTCGTTGTGATCCACCAGAACCACCCGCTTTTTCTTGGGGCGCAGCAGATGATACCGGGCCATAACGCCTACAATCTGCTCATTCTCGTCCAGAATGGGGTAGCCGGTTTCCCGGTGCTGCAGCACCATCTCCTTGGCGTAGTCCACCCGGTCATCCAGATGGAAGCAGGTGATGTCCTTGGTGCGGCAGATTCGGGAGATGGGGGTGGACTGAAAAATCATCCTCGCTGCCCGGTAGGCATCGAAGGGGGTGGAGATGATGCAGGTCTTGGTGGGGTAGTTCCGCAGCTCCTGAGGAAGCTCGCTCTGGCACAGCACCAGCATCACCACATTCTTGTCCAGCGCGGCCTTGATCATATCCGGCTGGTCGCCGCAGATGACGATGCTGTCGGGGCTGTTGAAGGGCAGGGTGCCGTGGCTCTGGGGCAGGGCGATGAGCACCTCGCCGGAGACGGTGTCCAGCAGCTCACCGGCTTCGTTGAGGATTTCTCCCTCCAAAACCGACAGAACATTGAACAGGGGAACCTGATCCAGATGGCTCTCGGTGATAAGACCCATGTGGTAGTTCACCACACTCTCCCGGGAGAGCATACCGAACAGGGTGCCATCGTCGTTGGCAACGGGCAGGGCGGCGTGATTCTGCTGCAAAATCTCCCAGGCCCGGTCGTCGGTGACGGCCTTGCCCAGCACCGGGGCAGGGTCAAAATCCAGATCCCGGATCTGGTTGTACACATTGTAAATCCGCTTGGGGGGCTGGAAGCCGAAGCGGTTCAGCACCACTTGAGTCTCGTCGGAGATGACGCCCAGACAGGCGGCCTCATATTCCCGGTCGCCGATGGCGTTGTGCAGGGCTGCATAGGCGATGGCAGCCACAATGGAATCGGTATCCGGATTTCGGTGTCCGGTGACATAGATTGGATCCATAGTTCCTCCTGTTATATGTGAAATTGTGATGGAATGATTCAAACGGACAAATTGTTATTTAGTGAGCTCAAAGGCCCCCTTGTGTAAAGGGGGCTGTCAGCGAAGCTGACTGGGGGATTGACAACCCCTCCGGCAAAAATCAATAGATTTTTGCCACCTCCCCTTACACAGGGGAGGCTTTGGGCATCCCCACAAATTCCAACTTATCTGAAAGTGTTCCAGCGAGTTGCCGATAGGGATCATCCCACAGTGATTTCTCCCGCCAGACTGGTGGCAAAGAGTCTTGCAATTTCTTCCTGCTCCATTCCCTGACCGATGGCCCACATCAGCTTGGTCATGGCGGCCTCGGAGGTCATATCCCGACCCTGAATGACCCCCAGCTCCAGCAGCTTGTTGCCCACCTGATAGACCCGAAGGTCGGAGCTGTCATACAGACACTGGGTGGTGACCACCACGCTGATGCCGTCCTCCACCGCCCGGCGGATGCCCCGCAGACCCTTGTGGAGCACATTGACACCCCCCAGGCCGAAGGCCTCAATGACGATGCCCCGGTAGCCCATGGCGGCCAGCATATCGAAAACCGCAGGATTCAGCCCCGGGGTCAGCTTCAGCAGAAACACATTCCGGCTGATTTCCGGGCAGAGTCTGGCCTCGCCGGAGGGGACAGGAAGCTCTGCTTCCTCCACCACCAGACCCCGATTGCTGACCTGGGCGGCATAGTGGGCATTGACGCTTTCAAAGGCGGAGAAGCCGGAGGCCCGAACCTTCACCGCCCGGCAGCCACGCATCACCTTCCGGTCAAAGGCCAGAAACACGCCGTTGTGACCGGAGGCGGCCATGGCAAAGGCGGTGCGCAGGTTGTCCGGCCCGTCGGAGAGCATATCCGTCAGGGGCAGCTGGGAGCCGGTGAACACCACGGGAATGTCAATATTGGGCAGCATGAAGGTAGTTGCGGAGGCGGTATAGGCCATGGTATCGGTGCCGTGGGAGACCACGATGCCGTCGTAGCCAACCCGGTTTTCAAAAATCTCCCGGGCGATGAGCTGCCACTCCTCCGGGGTGATATTGGAGGAATCCAGACACATCACATCCCGGACGGTAATTTCGTAGTAGGTGCGCAGCTGTTCCAGCTCACGCTCCATCACATCGCTGCGGTGGGGCTCCAGCCCCTCTCCCCCGGGGACGGAGGCGATGGTGCCGCCGGTGGTCAGCAGCAGAATTTTTTTCTTTTCGGACATGGATTTCCTCCAATGGTGTAGGTTTCAGTTAGGAGTTAGCAGTTAGGAGTTAGGAGTTATGGTATCCCCTCCGGGGATGAGATAAATTGGAATTTGCGGGGTGCCCAAAGCCTCCCCTGTGTAAGGGGAGGTGGCAAAAATCTATTGATTTT
>CAMCRV010000061.1 GCA_945877365.1 uncultured Clostridia bacterium
ATTCGTAGTCAGATCAAGAACTACGAAAACAAGATCGAGGTAAGCGAAACCGGTGTCGTTATCCTGGTGGGTGACGGCATCGCAAAGGCCTCCGGTCTTGACAAGTGCATGGCCAACGAGCTGCTGGAATTCCCCGACGGCTCCTTCGGCATGGCACAGAATCTGGAAGAGGATACCGTCTCCATCGTTATCCTGGGCTCCGACCAGGGCATCAAGGAAGGCGATATCGTCAAGCGCACTGGCCGCGTTGTGTCCGTTCCCGTTGGCGAGGCCCTCATTGGCCGCGTTGTCAACGCTCTGGGCGAGCCCATCGACGGCAAGGGTGAAATTGCTGCCGCAGCATTCCACCCCATTGAGAGCCCCGCCCCCGGCATCATTGAAAGAAAGCATGTCAATCGTCCTGTCCAGACCGGTATCAAGGCTATTGACTCCATGATCCCCATCGGCCGCGGTCAGCGTGAGCTGATCATCGGCGACCGTCAGACCGGTAAGACCACCATCGCTACAGATACCATTCTGAACCAGAAGGGCAAGAACATGATCTGTATCTATGTGGCCATCGGTCAGAAGCGTTCCACCGTTGCTCAGGTGGTGGATAACCTCACCGCCGCAGGCGCTATGGACTACACCATCGTGGTTTCCGCTACCGCATCCGAGCTGGCTCCCATGCAGTACATCGCTCCCTATGCCGGCTGCACCATGGGCGAGTATTTCATGCATCAGGGCAAGGATGTGCTGGTAATCTACGACGACCTGAGTAAGCACGCAGTGGCCTACCGTGCCATTTCTCTGCTGATCCGCCGTCCCCCCGGACGCGAGGCTTACCCCGGCGATGTCTTCTACCTCCACTCCCGTCTGCTGGAGCGTGCTGCACAGCTGTCTCCTGAGCTGGGCGGCGGTTCTCTGACTGCCCTGCCCATCATCGAGACCCAGGCAGGCGATGTCTCCGCTTACATTCCTACCAATGTTATCTCCATCACCGACGGTCAGATCTTCCTGGAATCCGAGCTGTTCAACTCCGGCGTTATGCCCGCAGTGAACCCCGGTATCTCCGTGTCCCGTGTTGGCGGCGACGCTCAGATCAAGGCCATGAAGAAGGTTGCCGGTTCCCTGAAGCTGCTGTACTCCCAGTACCGTGAGCTGCAGAGCTTCGCCCAGTTCGGCTCCGATCTGGACGCTGACACCAAGGCCCGTCTGGCTCTGGGTGAGCGCATCGTGGCTGTTCTGAAGCAGAAGAACAACAACCCCAAGGAAGTTGCTCAGCAGGTCTGCATCATCTACGCCGTTACCAAGGGCTATCTGAATGATATCGAACTGGAGAAGATCCCCGAGTTCGAAAAGCAGCTGGAAGAGTTCATGGACAATTACCATCCTGCCGTTCTCGAGAACATCCGTACCTCCGGCAAGCTGGAGACCGAGACCGAGAACGAACTGAAGACCGCCCTGGACGAGCTGGTAGCACAGTTCAACCTGGCATAAGGGAGGAGGTAACCCATGGCTGGCGTTTCCACCAAGGAGATTAAAAACCGAATCCGAAGCATGGAGAGCACCAAGCAGATCACTAAGGCCATGGAGATGGTAGCAGCCTCCAAGCTTCGCCGTGCGCAGGCACAGGTTCTGGGTACCCGCCCCTACTTCAACAGCCTTTCCACCGCTATCCACGACATCATCTGTTCCAACCGGGACTTTTCTTCCCCTTATCTGAAGAATCGCGACGGCGGCAAGGCGCTGTATGTTGTGGTGGCCGGTGACCGCGGTCTTGCCGGCGGCTATAACAGCAACATTCTGAAGCTGGTTATGAACGAGCTTCAGGGCAAGGATGCTGCTGTTCTGCCCATCGGTAAGAAAGCTGTGGAATATTTCAAGTCCCACGGTGTTCCCTCCATCACGGAGACCTATGCAGTGGCTGCCGATGTCAGCATCGGCGACTGCTTCTCCATCGCAAATATGCTCTGCAAGGGCTTCCTGGGCAGTGAGTACGACGAAATTCATGTGGCCTATACCGATTTTGTCTCCATTCTGTCTCAGGTTCCCGGCACCATGAAGCTGCTGCCTCTGGTTCGACCCGAAGGCGAGGAAACAGCCCCCTCTCACCTGATCGAATATGAGCCCAGTGCCGAGGAGGTATTCGCGGAAATCGTTCCCGAATATCTGGCCGGTATCCTTTACGGTGCCATCTGCGAGAGCCGTGCTTCCGAGCAGGCTGCCCGCCGCTCCGCAATGGACTCCGCAACCTCCAACGCTGAGGAAATGATCGCTGACCTGAGCCTGAAGTTCAACCGGGCCCGTCAGGCAGCCATCACCCAGGAGATCACCGAGATCGTGGCCGGCTCTTAAAGCTCTACTTTGCTCCCCATCATTCCAACACAAGGAGTTGAGAATCCAATGTCCAAAAACAAAGGTACTGTGATCCAGGTCATGGGTCCTGTCCTTGATATTCGATTCGCTGATGACCAGCTGCCCATGCTGAACAGCGCAATCGAAGTCCCCAACGGCGACAAGGTTCTGGTTGCTGAGGTTGCTCAGCACATCGGTGACAATGTGGTTCGTTGTGTTGCTATGTCCTCCACCGACGGCCTCCAGAGAGGCGCTGAGGCTGTGGACACCGGCGCCCCCATCAGCGTTCCCGTTGGTGACGAGTGCCTGGGTCGTGTGTTTAACCTGCTGGGTCAGCCCATCGACAACAAGGAGCCTCCCGTCACCCAGGAGCGTTGGCCCATCCATCGCCCCGCTCCCTCCTACGAGGAGCAGCAGCCCGCTACCGAGATTCTGGAAACCGGTATCAAGGTCATCGACCTGATCTGCCCCTACGCAAAGGGTGGTAAGATCGGTCTGTTCGGCGGCGCAGGTGTCGGCAAGACGGTTCTGATTCAGGAGCTGATCTACAACATCGCCACCGCGCACAACGGCTACTCCGTGTTCACCGGCGTTGGCGAGCGTACCCGTGAGGGTAACGACCTGTACAACGAAATGACCGAGTCCGGCGTTATCGCCAAGACCGCCATGGTCTTCGGTCAGATGAACGAGCCCCC